>DATAKK010000004.1:0-38863 GCA_036261615.1 Propionibacteriaceae bacterium
AACACGTCGGCGCGTTGCCCCTTGCTCACCGCGATGACGGCGTCCGCCCCGTCGTAGGCGGTGCGCTCGGCCCACGACGACAGGGCGTACCCGCCTCCCAGTTGCTCCCGCTTCCAGGGCCGTTGCGGCTCGAGCGAGTGGGCGCTGGTGACGTGCGGGATGTCGTGGAACAGCCCGGCGAGATGGCCGCCCAGGTTGGCGTACCAGGTGTGCGAGTGGACGACGTCGACCTCGGGCATCGCCGCCACCATCGACAGGTCGGCGCCGAAGGTGCGCAGGGCGGCGTTGGCATTGGGCGGGAATTTCTCGGCGTGCGCCGTCGCGCCCTCGCGCGGCTCGCCCATGCACTGCACGTCGACGTCGATGAATTTGCGCAATTGGGGGACCAATTGAGCCACATGGACGCCGGCGCCGCCGTAGATCGACGGAGGGTATTCCCGGGTGAAGATCGACACGCGCATAGCGGCATCGTTCCATAGAACCCCGGCCGGGGGGAGGGGTTCGGGCGGCCGCCATGAACTCGCGAGTTTCGTTGTGCGCCCCTAGCCGCGGCACTAAGTTGATGCCATGGCGACAAGACCAAGGGTGCTCTCGATCGTCCTCGCAGGTGGGGAAGGCAAGCGGCTGATGCCGCTGACGGCCGACCGGGCCAAGCCCGCCGTGCCGTTCGGCGGCAGTTACCGCCTCATCGACTTCGTCCTGTCGAATCTGGTGAACTCCGACCTGCGGCAGATCGCCGTGCTCACGCAGTACAAGTCGCATTCCCTCGACAAGCACATCTCCGTGACGTGGCGGATGTCGACGCTGCTCGGCAACTACGTCACCCCGGTGCCCGCACAGCAGCGCCTCGGCCCCCGCTGGTACCAGGGGAGCGCCGACGCGATCTACCAGTCGATGAACCTCATCAACGACGAGGACCCCGACTACGTCGTCGTCTTCGGCGCCGACAACATCTACCGGATGGACGTCGGCCAGATGCTCCAGGCGCACATCGACTCGGGTCTCGGTGCGACCATCGCCGGCATCCGGGTGCCGCGCTCGCAGGCCTCGGCGTTCGGCATCATCGACGCCGACGCCGACCACCGGATCAAGAGCTTCCTCGAGAAGCCCGCCGACCCGCCCGGCCTGCCCGGCTCGCCCGACGAGTCGTACGCGTCGATGGGCAACTACGTGTTCACCCGTGACGCCTTCGTCGCCGCGCTCGAAGACGACGCGAACGACCCGACGGCGCGCCACGACATGGGTGGCGACATCGTCCCCCGGTTCGTCGGCGACGGCGACGCCCAGGTCTACGACTTCCGCGACAACGTGGTGCCGGGCGCAACTGAGAAGGACCTCAACTACTGGCGCGACGTGGGCACCATCGACGCCTACCACGAGGCCCACATGGACCTCGTGACGGTCGAGCCGGAGTTCAACCTCTACAACTCCGAGTGGCCGATCTGGACCAGCCTGCCCCAGTTGCCGGGCGCCAAGTTCACCCTGCGCGGCACCGCCGAGGACTCGATCGTCAACGCGGGCTGCATCATCTCCGGCGGCGACGTCGACCACAGCATCTTCGGCCCCAACGTGTGGATCGAGAAGTGGTCGACCGTCGACTCGTCGATCCTCATGAGCGGGGTGCGGGTGGGCCGCAACGCGGTGGTGCGCCGGGCCATCCTCGACAAGAACACGGTGGTTCCCGACGGCGTCCAGATCGGCGTCGACCACGAGCACGACCGGGCCCGCGGGTTCTTCGTGTCCGAGGGCGGCATCACCGTCGTCGGGAAGAACACGGTGATCTCCCGCCGGGGCTGACCCCTCGGGTCAGCCCTTGACGGCGAGGGCTCAGCCCTTGACGGCGACGAGCAGGCCGTTGCCCACCGGCAGCAGCGCCGAGGTGAACTCCTCGGTGTCCTGCACCGACTGCAGCGCCTCGCGGATGATGAGCGTCTCGTCGTCGTCGTTGCCCTCGTCGGCGACCAGGTTGTGCCACAGGGCGTCGTTCATGACGACGACGCCGCCGTGGCGCAGCAGCCGGAGTGCCTGGGCGAGGTACTCGACGTATTCGAGCTTGTCGCCGTTGATGAGCACGAGGTCGTAGGCGCCGTCGCGGAGTTTCGGCAGCACGTCGAGCGGCGAGCCGGAGATCAGCCGGAAGCGCTGGGGCTTGAGGCCGGCCGCGGCGAACGCCTGGCGGGCGGCCGACTGCCGCTCGGGTTCGGTGTCGATGCTGGTGAGCACGCCCGCGGCGTCCATGCCCTCGAACAGGGCGAGACCGGTGGCGCCCGCGCCGCTGCCGATCTCGACGACGGCGTGCGCCTGCACCATCCGCGCCACCAGCCGGAGCACGCTCACCGTGCCCCCGCTCGGCGCCTCCAGGCCCATGCCGGCCGCCGCCTGACGGGAGCGGCTGATCGCGTCGTCGAGCGGCACGAAGTCCTCGGCGAAACCCCAGGACGCCGGGCTGACGCCCGCGTCGTCGGCGGGTGTCGAGGGCACGAGACCGGCCTGGCTAGGGGTGGACTGACCGGGGGCCTGCTGAGTCTGACGCTGCGTCACGGCGTCACACTATCAGCGGGTTTGTCCCGGGAGCCGATGAGGCGCTCGCCTACGATGGGCGCCATGGATCCCGACATGCCGGCCGTGCCCGCCGCTTCGACATCGCCAGCCGCCGCGGGCCTCGGGGACCCCGTCTTCGGGCGCGTGGTCACGGCCATGGTGACCCCCTTCACCTCCGACGGCACGCTCGACCTCGACACCGCGCGGGCGCTCGCCCGCCGCCTCGTCGACGAGCAGCGCAACGACGCCCTGCTCGTCAACGGCACCACCGGTGAGTCGCCAACGACCACCGACGCCGAGAAGCGCGACCTGCTCGAGACGGTGATCGACGAGGTCGGCGACCGGGCCCAGGTCATCGCCGGCGTCGGCACGTTCAGCACCGCGCACACGATCCACCTGGCCCGGGAGGCGGTCGACGCGGGCGCCGACGGGCTGCTCGTCGTCACCCCCTACTACTCGCGTCCGCCGCAGGATGCCCTCGTCGCCCACTTCCGTGCGGTCGCCGACGCGACCGAGGCGCCGATCATGATCTACGACATCCCGCACCGGGCCGGCGTCCCGGTCGAGACGGCCACCTTCCTCGCCATCGCCGACCACCCGAACATCGTCGCGGTCAAGGACGCCAAGGGGCAGATCGTCGCGTCGTCGCGGGTGATCGCCGAGACCAACCTCGCCTTCTACGCGGGCGACGACGCCATCACCCTGCCGCTCCTCTCGGTCGGCGGCGTGGGCGTGGTCGGCACCGCCACCCACTTCACCGGGCGGCGGATGCGGGAGATGATCGACGCGTTCGTCGCCGGGCGGCTCGACGAGGCCCTCGCCCTGCACCAGGCGCTGCTGCCGGTGATGACCGGCGTCTTCGCCACCCAGGGGGTCATGCTCGTCAAGGCCGGGCTCGACCACCAGGGGTTCCCGGTCGGGGGAGTGCGGGGCCCGCTGCTGGCGGCGTCCGCGGACGAGGCGTCGCGCTTCGCCCGGATCCTCGACGCGGCCGACCTCTGAGCCGTCGGCCCCCACGCCCCCAGGAGTAGGCGCCCCTGGACCGGCCCCGATGTTCACCCGCCCGTGCGGGTGTGCACAGGTTTGGCACAGCTTGCCGGCGGAAACTGCTGTGGTGTCGGCCGAACCGTTCGGCCAGAGGAGCATCATGATCACCCGATCGGCGCTCAAGCCCGCTGTCCGTGCGACCCCCGGCGACTGGACTCCGCCCACGTGGGAGGAGCTCGTGCAGCAGCACTCCGCCATGGTCTACCGGCTCGCGTTCCGGCTCACCGGCAACCAGCACGACGCCGAGGACCTCACCCAGGACGTCTTCGTCAAGGTGTTCCGGAGCCTGCACACCTTCACCCCGGGCACCCTCGAGGGCTGGCTGCACCGGATCACGACCAACCAGTTCCTCGACCAGGCCCGGCGGCGGGCCCGGGTGCGGATCGACCCGGTCGCCGACACCGGCACCCGGCAGGCGACGGCGTCCGGACGGCCCGACACGGTGGTCGACGACGCGGGCCTCGCGCCCGACCTCGCCCGGGCCCTCGCGGCCCTGCCCCCGCAGCAGCGCGCGGCCATCGTCCTGTGCGACGTCGAAGGCCTCAGCTATGACGAGGTGGCCCGCGTGCTCGACGTCAAGAGCGGCACGGTGCGCAGCCGGATCCATCGGGGGCGCACGGCCATGCGCGCCGCCCTGGCCCACCGGGAACCGCGGGCCGATCACGAACGTTATCTGGGTGTGCCCGCAGACTTCGTTCAGGACTGAGGCCCGGGGTGGTCTCACTCCCCGGTGGTGGTGCGCGGCCGTCGGGAGGTGACGGCTGCGCCCGCTGGCATGCCCGGGTGAGCGACTACGTCGACGGAACGCTCGATGCCGGCGTCCGGGAGCGGATGGAGCGGCACCTCGCCGCCTGTGCCACCTGCCGGGCCGAGGTCGAGCTCGAGACGCGGCTCCGGGCGCAGATGCGCGCCGACACCCTCGTGCTCCCGCCGCTGGCGCTCTCCGACCGGCTGATGTCGATCGGCGCCGATTCCTCCGCCACCGCGTGGCTCGCCGCCGACGGCCCCGCCAGCCTGCCCAGCCGACGCGGCCGGCGGCAGCGGCTCACCGCGGTGTCGCTCGGCACCGTGCTCGTCGTCGTGAGCCTCGTCCTCGGCGTCGGCTGGACCCTCGCGCCGACACTCCCACGGGCGAACTCGGTGCGGGGGATGGCGATCGAGCAGGCGGCAGCGGCGGCGTCGAGCACCGGGTCGGCCGACCCCTCCGAGTGCCCGGCCATGTTCACCTGTCCCGCGCAGCTGGCCGGCCTGCCGCTCGTCGCGGTGACCGCGAGCGGGGACGCCGTCCTCCTGCTGTATGCGGCCGGTGGGTCGGTGGTGGCCGTCGCCGAGCAGTGGGGAGTGCTCGACGACCAGGGGCCCTCCGCCCGCGACGTCACCGTCCCGAGCCTGGCCTGGCAGAACGGGGACACCTGCTACGCCGTGAGCGCCAGTTCGCTGCTGCTGGCCACCACCGCCGAGGGGGAGTTGCCCCACGCCCCGGTGCCCGGCCAGTCACTGGCCGAGCGCGTCTCCCGGGGGCTCAAGCGTCTGGCCGGACGCTGATGTCGTAGCACGTTGAGTCGTCGGCTAGGGTTCGTACCGTGTTCGGGATCGGTGGCTGGGAGCTGGGCTGGCTGCTCGTGCTGGCCATCGTGCTCACCCCGCCCGAGAAGATCCCCGAATTGTCGCGCAAGGCGGCCCGGGTGCTCTTCTTCCTGCGCAACATCGCCAACGACGCGACCGCGCAGTTGCGCTCCGAACTCGGGCCTGAGTACGCCGACCTCCAGTTGAGCGACCTGCACCCCAAGACCTTCGTGCAGAAGCACCTGCTCAACGACGTGCAGGCCGAGCTCGACTCGATGCGCGCGGAGATCGACGACATCCGCGACGACCTGAGCCTCGAGGCCAAGGCCGCGGGCGAGTTCGGGCACGGCGACGACGAGGAGGGCGCCCTCGCGGGCATGGCCCCCCGCCACATCGCCTTCGACAGCGAAGCCACCTGACCGGCGTCCCCTCGGCCCGGCTCGTGCGGCCGGCCACTTGGACGCTCCGGCCGGCGATCTCTGCCGACGTCGCCTCCCGGTCTCTGCGAAATTGACCCCACCTGCCACACCGCCGCCTCTGGAGCGTGGGTGTGGCAGGTGGTGCGAATTTCGCAGAAACCGGCGGGTGGACGCGGCGCCGTGCGGGGGTCGAGGGGGTCGTCCCCCTCGGATGGCTACGTCGCGACGGACAGGCGCAGGCCCTCGAGGTTGCGCTTCTGGGTGGCGAGGGTGCGGGCCAACTCGAGGAGGGCCGCGGACGCCGGCGTGCCCGGGTCGCTCGTGACGAGCGGCGTGCCGTTGTCGCCGGCCTCGCGGAGGTCCTGCTGGATCGGCACCTGGGCGAGGAGCGGCACCTCGTAGCCGAGCCGCTCGGTGAGCGTGTCGGCCACCGCCTGCCCGCCACCGCTGCCGAACAGCGGCACCCGGTGGGTCTCGCCGCAGTGGGGGCATTCGGTCTCGAGCCACGACATGTTCTCGACGACGCCGATCACCTTCTGCTGCATGATCGCGCCCATCGTCCCGGCCCGCTCGGCGACCTCGGCCGCAGCGACCTGCGGCGTGGTGACGACGAGGATCTGCGAGTTCGGCAGCTTCTGCCCGAGGGAGATCGCCACGTCGCCCGTGCCCGGGGGCAGGTCGAGGATGAGGTAGTCGAGGTCGCCCCAGTAGACGTCGGACAGCAGCTGGGTGAGCGCGCGGTCGAGGATCGGGCCCCGCCACGCCACCACCTGGTCGCGGCTCGGCTTGAGCATGCCGACGCTGATCACCTTGAGGCCCATCGCGGGCACCGGCATGATCATGTCGTCGACCGCGGTCGGGCGGGTGTCGCCGATTCCGAGCATGTCGGGGATCGAGTGGCCGTAGATGTCGGCGTCCAGCACCCCGACCTTCTTGCCGAGCGCCTGCAGCGCCATGGCGAGGTTGACGGTGACCGAGGACTTGCCCACGCCGCCCTTGCCCGAGGCGATGGCGATGACGCGGGTGAGGCTGTCGGGGCGGGCGAACGGGATCTCGCGCTCGGCCTGGCCGCCGCGCAGCACCTGGCGCAGGGCGCTGCGCTGCTCGTCGCTCATGACGCCCAGATGCACGATCGCGGCCGTGACGCCCTCCACCCCGGCGACCGCCTGCTCGACGTCGCGCTGGAGGGTCGACCGCAAGGGGCAGGTCGACACGGTGAGCAGCACCGTGACGGTGGCGACGCCGGCCTGGGTGATGGAGATGGAGTCGACCATGCCGAGTTCGGTGATCGGACGCCGGATCTCCGGGTCGACCACCTGGGCCAGTGCCTTGCGCACCTGGGGTTCGAGGGGATGCTCTTTCACGTCCTCGTGTCTACTCGCGGCGCCAAACGGACGCAAATCCCTCGGCTGCCGGGGGTCAGCGGGGGTCGGGGAGCTCGCGGCGGACGCCGTCGTCGTGCTCGTCGGCGTCCATGCGCGAGAGCTCCGCGAGCAGGTCGCGCAGCTCGTTGCGCAGCGTGGCCCGGATGTAGTCGCGGGTCGCCAGTTCACCGACGTTCATCCGCAGCGAGGCGATCTCCCGCGCGAGGAACTCCATGTCCGCCCGGGATTGGGCGGCGGCCCGCCGGTCCTCCTCGAGGCTGATCCGGTCGCGGGCGTCCTGACGGTTCTGGGCGAGCAGGATGAGCGGGGCCGCGTACGACGCCTGGGTCGAGAACGCCAGGTTGAGCAGGATGAACGGGTAGGGGTCCCACTTGGCGCCGAACAGGCCGACCACGTTGAGCGTGATCCACACGATGACGAAGACCGTCATCCACAGGAGGAAGCGGGCGGTGCCCATCACCCGGGCCACCCACTCCGCGAGCCGCCCGAACGAGTCGGAGTCGACGGTCACCTTGGGCAGCGACATCTTCTGCCAGCCGCGTCCGGGGGTGTTCAGCCGGTCGCCACGGGCGTGCCGGTCAGCCACCGCTCACCTCCCGAGGCTCGACGCCGTCCATCTGGCTGCCGCGCCAGTCCTCGGGAAGCATGTGGTCGAGCAGGTCGTCGACCGTCACCGCGCCGACCAGCTGCTGGTCGGAGTTGACGACCGGGGCGACGACGAGGTTGTAGGTGGCGAAGTAGCGGCTCACGTCGGCGATGCCGCTCTCGGGGGCCATCGGCTCGAGGCCCGCGTCGAGGAGCCGCGACACCATGAACGACGGCGGCTCCCGGAGCAGCCGCTGGGTGTGCACGGCCCCGAGGAACCGGCCGGACGGGGTGTCGAGCGGCGGCCGGCAGACGAAGACCATGGACGCCAGCGCCGGCGTGAGTTCCTCGTCGCGGACCCGGGCGAGGGCGTCGGCCACGGTGGCGTCGGGAGGGAGGATGACGGGCTCGGGGGTCATCATGCCGCCGGCCGTGTAGTCCTCGTAGAGCAGCAGGTTGCGCACGTCCTGCGCGTCCTCGGGTTCCATCCGCTGGAGGAGGTCCTCGGCGACGTCCTTGGGCAGCTCGCCGATGAGGTCGGCGGCGTCGTCGGGGTCCATCTCCTCGAGGATGTCGGCGGCGCGCTCGTTGTCGAGCGTGGTGATCACCTGCACCTGCTCGTCGGAGGGCAGTTCTTCGAGCGCCTCGGCGAGCTGGGTGTCGTCGAGCGCGTGCACGACGTCGGCCAGCCGCTCGGGGTCCATGTCGTGCAGCTCCCGCGCCACGTCGGCCGGCTTCATGTCGGCCATCCGGGCCACGACGGTGTCGGTGGTGCGCTCGGCCGAGAGCACGAGCGCGGGGACCTCGTTCCACGGCACGATCACCGTGTTGCCGCCGGTGCGCAGGCGGAAGCGACTCATCGAGCCGCCCTCGCGGATGGCGGCGTCCGTGATCTCCCACTCGCGGGCCCGCGCGGGCCCCATGGCGATGTCGTAGATGACGCCCGGGCCCCCGGGACGCTCCACCGTGCGGTCGAACAGGTCGGCGATGACGAGCATCTCGCTCTCCCACCGGCGGAACTGGCGGGTGTCGACCTGGGCCGAGATCGTCACCTGGCTCGCGCTGATCGAGTGCACCCGGATCATCGGGACGAAGATGCGACGGCGTCCGAAGATGTCGACGACCAGGCCCTTCACCCGGGGAGCGCGGGCGAGGGTGCGCAGCGAGATGACGACGTCGCGGACCCGGCCCACGGAGTCGCCGCTCACGTCGAGCACCGGCAGGCCACGCAGCCGGGACACGAACACGGACGTCGACTTCACCACGCGTCTACGCTAGCGTCTCGCGGCTGCCGCCCCCGCCACCCACCTGCGGCGGACCCGGACACTACGCTGAGCGCGTGACCGCCGCCCGCCGCACCGTTCTCGCCGTCCCCGGCTCGAGCGACCGCTTCATCGCCAAGTCTCAGGGCCTCGAGGTGGACGCCGTCTTCCTCGACCTCGAGGACGCCGTGGCGCCACCGGCGAAGGCGCAGGCCCGCGAGCAGATCGTCGCGGCGCTCACCTCCGGCAGCTGGCGGGCGCCGACGGTCACGGTCCGGGTGAACGACTGGTCGTCGCCGTGGACGACGCAGGACGTGTGGCGGGTTGTCACGGGAGCCGGGCAGCATCTCGCCGCACTCGTGCTGCCGAAGGCCCAGTCGGCCGACCACGTCCGCGCGCTCGACCTCGTGCTCACCCAGGCCGAGCAGGAGGCCGGCCTGCCGGTCGGCCGGATCGGGATCGAGGTGCAGATCGAGGACGCCGCCGGCCTCCTCCACGCGGCCGCCATCGCCGCGGCCGGCCCGCGGATGCGGACGCTCGTGTTCGGCCCCGGCGACTTCATGGCCTCGATGGGGATGGCGACCACCACGGTCGGCGCCCAGCCCCCCGGCTACCTCGGCGACGCCTTTCACCACGCGCTCATGACGATCCTCGTCGCCGCCCGCGCGCACGGGCTCCAGGCGATCGACGGGCCCTACGTCGCCATCCGCGACGTGGCGGGGTTCCGCGAGTCGGCGCGCCGGGCCGCGGCCCTCGGCTACGACGGCAAGTGGGTGCTGCACCCCGACCAGGTCGCCGCGGGCAACGAGATCTTCACCCCGCCGCAGGCCGACATCGACCGGTCGCTGCGGATCGTCGAGGCGTACGAGCACGCGACGAGCAGCGCCGGGGGAGCGGTCGGGGCGATCGTCGTCGACGACGAGATGGTCGACGTCGCCGGCCTCCGGGTGGCGCAGTCGCTGCTGGCGAAGGGCCGTGCCGCGGGCCTGTGCTGACCGGCCCCGGGCGGGGGCCGAGGGCCGGTACGGTGGAGTCACCAGGCCGAAGGAGCACCCCATGAGCCAGACGTCACGCCCGATGCAGGTGGCGCCGAACTCCGCCATCCTGCCGCTCAAGTACCCCCAGTCGGTCGCGGTGTTCGACACCTACGAGGACGCGCAGAAGGCGGTCGACTACCTCGCCGACGAGCGCTTCCCGGTGCAGAACCTCGCGATCGTCGGCACCGATCTCAAGCTCGTCGAACGGGTGCTCGGACGCCGCGGCTGGCCGCAGGTGGTCGCCAGCGGCGCCCTGTCGGGCGTCGGCACCGGCCTGCTGGTCGGTCTGTTCATGGTGCTGCTCTACCCGAGCCTCACCCTCGGTGTCGCCCTGCTCGGCGGCCTCGTCATCGGCATCGCGATGGGGCTGCTGTCGGCCACCATGGCGCACGCCTCGACACGCGGACAGCGCGACTTCAGCTCGGTCACCGCGACCGTCGCCACCCGCTACGAGGTGCTGGGGGAGCACAACGTCGTGCAGAAGGCCCGGGAGATGCTCGCGGCGATGCCGGCCGCGCGGGCGGCGGCCTTCGGCGGGGGCTCCTTCAGCGGCACCATTTCCACCGGCCTGTCGTCGGCGCCGCCCCCCGCCCCGCCGCAGGGCTACCCGCCGCCCGGGGCGCCGCAGCCACCGGCGTCCGGGCAGCCCGCGTACCCACCGCCGTACCAGTACACGCCCGGATACCAGCAGCCCGAGTACCCGCGACAGGGCTACCAGCAGCCCGAGTACCCGCCCGCCCCGGGGCAGGGCGGCCGGCCCCAGGGGGACGACGTCCCGCCCGCGCCTCCGACCGGTGAGTGACCTCGCCCGTCAGGAGCGGATCGAGCGTGCCCGCGAGAGGTGGGACTCCCGCTACTCGCACCCGACGTTCCGCTACGGCTACCGGCCCAACGACTTCCTCGTCGACAACCAGCTCATGCTGCGCCGCGGCTCGCGCGTGCTGGCCCTCGGCGACGGCGAGGGCCGCAACGGGGTCTGGCTGGCCGAGCAGGGGCATCGCGTGACGTCGATCGACCTCTCCGAAGTGGGGGCGCGCAAGGCGCGCTTGCTGGCCACCGAGCGCGGCGTCGTCGTCGACACCCACGTCGGCGACCTCGTCGAGTGGCTCGAAAACGACCCGGCGGCCGAGGGGCCGTGGGACGGCGTCGTGTCGATCTTCGTGCACCTGCCCGCCGAGGAGCGGCGCACGGTGGCGCAGCTGCTCACGCCCCGGATGTCCCCGCGTGGCGTGCTGCTGCTCGAGGCGTTCACCCCGGCGCAGCGCCAGCTGGGCAGCGGGGGACCCACCGACGAGGGCACCCTGCTGACCCGGGAGCGGGTGGTGCACGACTGGCCCGGGCTGCACCTCGACATCCGGATCACCGACCGGCGGATGTTCGAGGGCTCCGGTCACCAGGGGCTGGCGTCGGTGATCCAGGTGCTCGGCCGACCGCGACCGGCTACAGCCAGTTCCGACGCCTGAAGAACAGGTAGGTGGCGGCCATCGCGAGCAGCATGGCGAGCAGGGCGCCCGCATACCCGTACCGCAGCCGCAGCTCGGGCATGTGCTCGAAGTTCATCCCCCAGACGGCGCCGAGGGTGGTGGGCACCGCGAGGATCGCGACCGCCGCGGAGATCTTGCGCATGTCCTGGTTGTCCTTGAGCGAGACCTGCGCGATCGAGGCCTGCATGATGTTGGTGAGCATGTCGTCGAACGAGACGATCGCCTCGCGGGCTGCGAGGTGGTGGTCGGCCACCTCGCGGAAGTAGGCCCGGGCGCTCTCCGGGATGACGGGGAAGCTCTCCGTGGCCAGCCGGCCCAGCGGCTGCGCGAGCGGCACGACCGCCCGGCGGAACTCGATGAGTTCCCGCTTGATCTGGTAGACCCGGCCCACTTCGCCGCCGTCCTGGCTGCCGAACACGTCGGCCTCGATCGCGTCGATGTCGTTCTCGAACTCGTCGACCACCCGCGCGTAATCGTCGACGACCCGGTCGAGCACGGCGTAGAGCACCACGTGCGGACCCTGCGCGAGCCGGTCGGGCTCGGCCTCCATCCGCGCCCGCAGGGCGGTGAGATGGGTGGTCGCGCCGCGGCGCACCGTGAGCACGAAGTGCGGGCCGACGAACACCATGATCTGACCGGTGGTCACGATCTCGGACGTCTCGGTGATCGTCTCGTGCTCGACGTAGTCGACCGTGGAGATCACGGTGAACAGGGTGTCGCCGAACACCTCGAGCTTCGAGCGCGGGTGGCCCTCGACGGCGTCCTCGATGGCCAGCGGGTGCAGCCGGAAGCTGCGCGCGAACTGCTCCATGTCGGCGTCGTCGGGGTCCTTGAGCCCCATCCACACGAAGCCCTCGCCCTCGTGCGCCCGGGCCGTGGCCGCGGCGAGGTCGTCGGCGTCCTGCCGGACGCCGTCGACGTACCAGCCCCATGCGACGAGGGAGTCCGGCATGGCCGCCGCCGGCCGCGACCCGTCGGTCACGTCAGCTGTCCTGACCCCAGACGCGTGCCATCCAGGCCTCGACGTCGCCGGCCGTGCGCGGCAGCGCGTCGGACAGGATCTCGGCGCCGTCGTCGGTGATGAGGATGTCGTCCTCGATCCGGACGCCGATGCCGCGGAGGTCCTCGGGGGCGAGCAGGTCGGTGGACTTGATGTAGATGCCCGGCTCCACGGTGATGACCATGCCCGGCTTGAGCACGCCCTGCCGGTAGTCCTCGTTGCGCGCCCGCGCGCAGTCGTGGACGTCCATGCCCAGGTGGTGCGACGTCCCGTGCACCATCCACCGGCGGTGCTGGCCGCCGTCGGGGCCGAGCGACTCCTCCGCCGTGACCGGCAGCAGCCCCCACTCCTCGAGGTGGCGGGCCACCACCGCGATCGCGGCGTTGTGCACGTCGGAGAAGGTGGCGCCCGGCCGGGCCGCGGCGATCCCGGCCTCCTGGGCCTCGAGCACGGCCTCGTACACCTGGCGTTGCCGGGGGGTGAACCGCCCCGAGACCGGCAGGGTGCGGGTGATGTCGGCCGTGAACAGCGTGTCGAGTTCGACACCGGCGTCCATGAGCAGCAGGTCGCCCTCGTGCAGGTCGCCGTCGTTGCGGATCCAGTGCAGGGTGTTCGCGTGGTCGCCGGCGGCGGCGATGGTGTCGTAGCCCACCGCGTTGCCCGCGTGCCGGGCGTGCAGGCCGAACACCCCCTCGACCCAGCGCTCGCCGCGTCCCCGGCGCAGGGCCTCGGGGAGCTCGGCGACGACGGCCTCGAACCCGGCGGCGGTCACCCGGCAGGCCTCCCGCATCTGGTCGCGCTCGAAGTCGTCCTTGACCATCCGCAGCGTCGACAGCCGGACTGCCAGCTCGTCGTCCCGCTCGGACGCCGCCCCGCCCCGCAGCTCGTCGACCCGGGCGGTGAGGGCCCGGTCGGCGTCCCGCACCACCCGGATGCTGGTGACCTCGGCGTTCTTGCCGAGCGCGTGGTCGAGCTCGCTGATCGGGGCGCAGTCGATGCCGGTGAGGGCGCGCATCTCCTCGAGCGACTCCCGCTGCCCGACCCACATCTCGCCATAGCGGCTGTCGGCGTAGAACTCCTCGTCGGTGCGGGGGGCGCGGGGCTTGAAGTAGAGGGTGGCCTCGTGGCCGGCGTCGGTGGGCTCGAGCACCAGAACGGCGTCGGGCTCGCGATCGGTGCCGAGTCCGGTGAGCCACGCGAACGCCGTGTGCGGCCGGAACCGGTAGTCGGTGTCGTTCGAGCGGACCGTGAGGCCGCCGGCGGGGATGACCAGCCGCTCCCCGGGGAACGCCTCGGCGAGGGCGCGACGGTGATCGGCCGCGGCCCCGGACGCCGGCAGCGGCTCGGGCGGCTCCGCGGGGTAGGGCGCCCACCCCCGCGGGATGAAGTCGCGGAACGCCTGGGAGAAGGGCGTCTGCCGGTTGGGAAGCTCCTTGTCGCTCGCCTGGCCCTCACTGGCCATTCGCTCACCTCGTCCTCGTCGTCGCGGGCTGCCGTTCCCCCTGATCATAGGCATCGGAGGCCCTAGGCTCCCGGTGTGGACAACGTGCTGCGCGACACTCCCCGGCTGCTCGAGGTGCTGCGGCTGCTCGAGGTCGACCAGGTCGACCGGGACGCGATCCTCCTGTGGCGGGAGGAACTCACCGGCGCCGACGGCGAGCGCATCGACGAGCTGGCCGAGCGGCTGCGCGCCGGCATCGGCGACTGGTTCGGAGTGTGGGACCGGGAGGTGTTCTCGGGCGACGTCGGGCTCGACAGCCGCCTGGGCGACAACGTGCTGCCGCTGTTCGCGCTGCTCGCCACCGCCCCCGACGTGCACGCGGCGCACCTGCGACGCGGCATCCCCGCCGAGCAGTCGTGGCACACCCTCGCCGACCTGGGACAGCAGCTGCGGGTTTGCCGGCGGGTGCACGGCGTCCCCAGCCTCGCCACCGGCCCGTGGCTCGCGAACGCGTGGTCGGACGGGTTCGCGTGGCTCGGGAGACTCCAGTTCGAGCTCACCCGCTCGCCCGACGGCGAGACCGTCTACGGAGTGCACATCCCCGACACCGGCCCGCTCCTGCCTGACGAAGTGGACGCCGCCTTCGCCTCGGCCGCCCGCTTCTTCCCCGAGCACTATCCCGAGGTGCGCCCGCTGCCCCGGTTCTTCGAGTGCGACTCGTGGCTGCTCGACCCGCAGGTCGCCGCCGTCGTCCCCGGCTCGAACATGGCCCTGTTCCAGCAGCGGTGGGACATCGTCGAGTCGGGGGAGTCCGACCGCAGCGGGCTGTTCTTCGGGTTCGGCATCGAGCCGCCCCGCCCCGGCGTCACCTCCGATCCCGCCTTCCTCGACACCCTGCCCACCGGGTCCCGGCTGCACCGCGGGCTGGTGGAGCTGTGGCGGGCGGGTGGTCACGTGATGGGCTGCCGGGGCCGGCTGCCGCTCGAACGTCTCGGTCTCGGGCCGGGCCAGTAGGCTGCACACCGGACGCCGACGGGCGTCACCACGCATCACGCACAGCAGCGAGGAGCACCATGCAGGCCGATCCGGCAGCCCAACGCCGACTTCTCGAACTCGTCGCGATCGACACCCAGGTCGCCCAGCTGACCCATCGCCGCAACAACCTGCCCGAGAACGCCGAACTCGCCGAGCTCCGGGCCCGGCACACCGAGGCCTCCCGGGCCCTGGTCGCCGCCGAGACCAGGCTCTCCGACGCCCAGCGGGAGGTGCAGCGGGTCGAGTCCGACCTCGTGCCCGCCCGCCAGCGCCTCGTCCGTGACCAGGAGCGCGCCGACCAGGGCGCCGTCACCGACCCCAAGGCCCTGCGCGGCCTGCTCGAGGAGATCGAGCACCTCGGCGGCCGGATCGCCACCCTCGAGGACCAGGAACTCGACCACCTCCAGGAGGTCGAGGACGCCACGGCCGACCGCGACCACCTCGCCGCGGCCCGTGACCTCGTCACCGCCCGCGCCCGCGAGGTGATCGCCGCCCGCGACCAGCAGGTCGCCGAGATCGACGGCCGGCTCGCGGTGGCCCGCGACGCGAGGGCGTCCCTGGTCGCGGGGCTCCCCGCCGACCTCGTCGGCCTGTACGACCGGATCGGTGCCCGGCTCGGGGGCGCCGGAGCGGCCGAACTGCGGGCGAAGCGCTGCCTCGGCTGCCTCCTGGAGATCAACGCGGCCGACCTGCGTCGCTTCGCGGCCGCGGCCCCCGAGGAGGTCATCCGGTGCGAGGAGTGCGACCGGATCCTCGTCCGCACCCCCGAATCGGGCCTGTCATGACCCTGGATGCGGCCGGGGCGGCGTCCGCGGGCCGCCGGCGCTGACGCGGAGGTCCGATGCGCACCCGGCACATCTCGCTCGTCCCGGTTCCGCAGCCCCTGGTCGCAGGGGTCGAGCGGCTGAGAGACGGGCTCGACGTGCCCCGCGGGTTCCCTCCGGAGGTGCTCGAGGTCGCGCGGCGGTCGGCCGCCGAGGGGCCGGCGACCCGGCCCGGACGCCGTGACCTCACCGACCTCGACCTGGTCACCATCGACCCGCCCGGCAGCATGGACCTCGACCAGGCGGTGTGCGTGCAGCGCTCCCGCCACGGGTACCGGGTCTGGTACGCCATCGCCGACGTCGCCGCCTGGGTGGCGCCCGGGGACGCCGTCGACCGGGAGGCCCACCGCCGCGGCCAGACCTTCTACGCGCCGGACAGCCGCTCGCCGCTCCACCCGCCGGTGCTCGGCGAGGGTGCGGCCAGCCTCCTCGCGGACGGTCACCCCCGGCCGGCGCTCGTCTGGCGGATCGACCTCGACTCCTCGGGGCAGGTGACCGGGAGCGCGGTCGAGCGGGCCAGCGTCCGCAGCCGCGCGCGGCTCGACTACCGGCACGTGCAGCGCGATCTGGACGCCGGGACCGCCCGCGACTCGCTCCGCCTGCTGCGCGAGGTGGGCCTGCTGCGCGAACGGGTCGAGGCCGAGCGCGGCGGTGTGAGCCTCAACCTTCCGGAGCAGGAGGTGCGGGGCGAGGACGGCACGTGGGTCGCCGAGTTCCGCCGCCCGCTGCCGGTCGAGGGGTGGAACGCCCAGATCAGCCTGCTCACCGGCACGGTGGCGGCCGGGATGATGCTGGCCGGGGGTGTCGGCGTCCTGAGGACCCTGCCGCCCGCACACCCCGACGACCGGGCGCACCTGCGGCACGTGGCCAAGAGCCTGCACATCCCGTGGCCGGCCGGCATGCCCTACCCCGAGTTCGTGCGCTCCCTCGATCCCGACGTGCCCGAGCACCTCGCCATGCTCACCGCCTGCACGACCCTGTTCCGCGGCGCCGGCTACACCGTGATCGGCCCCGGCACCGACCCGGACGCCGTCCGGCACGCGGCACTCGCCGCCGACTACGCCCACGCCACCGCGCCGCTGCGTCGCCTCGTCGACCGCTACGTGGGGGAGGTGTGCGTCGCGCTGTGCGCCGGCGTATCGGTGCCGGAATGGGTGCTCGCGGCCCTGCCGAAGTTGCCGACCGAGATGGCGGAGTCGGACCAGCGGGCACACCGGTTCGAGAGGGGCGTGCTCGATCTCGTCGAGGCCCTCGAACTGTCGGGCCGGGTCGGCGACACGTTCACCGGGGTCGTCGTCGAGGTGGAGGCCGGGGGCCGCCGAGGGCTGGTCACCGTGGCGCAGCCCGCGGTGGAGGCACCGGTCAGCGGCAGTGATTCGCCGCTGGGGGAGGAGATCGCGGTGCGGCTGGCCCGCTGCGACACCGACACGGGTCGGATCGGCTTCGCGCAGGCCTGAGATCGTCGGCCCGACAGGGTCGGAAATAACCTGGGCCCGTCAGGCGTTGCCCGGAAGGCGGGGAGAGGTACGGCCGGGGGTATCCCGGTGGGAGCGAAGGGAGCGGGCGTGAATCTGTGGGACCCCCAGATCGGCATGGCGGTGTGGGCCGTGCTCGGCACCGCGTTCCTCCTCGGCATGATCCACGGGGTCACGCCCGACGAGCACACCTGGCCCATCACCTTCTCCTACGCCGTGGGCGGCTACTCGAGCCGGGCCGGCATGCGCAGCGCCCTGCTGTTCTCGCTGACGTTCGCCCTGCAGCGCGCCATCGCGAGCGAACTCGCCTACCTGGCCCTGGGCCGGTACCTCAGTCTCGGCTCGGTCACCGACTACATCATCTACGTTGTCGTGGGCGTCGCCATGGTGTGGGCCGCCCGCTACATCCGGGGCGGACGCCTGCCCTGGCACCTCGACCTGCACCTGCACTCGCGGCTCCGCTCGTCGACCGCCGGTCCGGCCGCCGGGCACGCCCACCACCACGGCGCCCCGGTGCACGTGCACACCCACGGCAACGTCCCGCTCGCCCCGACCGGACACTGGTCGGCTGACAAGTGCCCCGAGTGCGGCGAACCGAGCCTGCGCGACCCGCGTCCGTGGATGCCGGCCGTGCACGGGTTCATCGCGGGGTGGGGTGTGGGGGCGTTCGCCACCATCATCTACACGGTGCTCGCCCCGTCGATGCCCTCCGCAGCCCTCGGCTGGCTGCCCGGTGCCGTGTTCGGCCTCGGCACCATGGCCGTCCAGGTGCTCATCGGTACCACCATCGGCTGGCTCGTGCGCCGCGCCGGGGCCGGCCCGGACGCGGCCCGCGCCATCGGACTGGTCGTCGCGGCCCGCACCCTGGGGGTGGGCGGCGCCGCCTTCGTCCTCGCCGGCCTGTTCGGGCTGGCCTTCCCCCGGCTCGCCAGCGCGCAGCTGAGCACCGGGGTGGCCGTGCACAACCTCGACACCCTCGGCCTGCCGATCCTCCTCGTCATGGTGTCCGTCGGCCTCGTCGGCATCGGGTCGCTCGTGCAGCAGGTGCGGGTGCAGACGCGGCGGCCGGCGGAGCGCCGCGAGGAGCCGCATGCCGGCCGGGAGGTTGCCGCTACACTCGGCTCGGACGAGTCGGCCGGGTGATCGCGGCGTCCACGTGACGTCGAGGAAAGTCCGGACTCCACAGGGCGAGGTGGTGGGCAACACCCACCCGGGGTGACCCGCGGGACAGTGCCACAGAGAACAGACCGCCCGCCGCGAGGCGGGTAAGGGTGAAACGGTGGTGTAAGAGACCACCAGCGTCCCAGGTGACTGGGACGGCTCGGTAAACCCCACCTGGAGCAAGACCAAGAAGGGCGCTCGCGCGCCTGCGGAAGTGACTGAGGGCGGCCCGCCCGAGCTTCCGGGTAGGTCGCACAGCCGTTGGCTGGAGGCCGTCGGCGACGACGGTCACAGATGGATGATCACCGCGCGCACGCGCACAGAATCCGGCTTACAGGCCGGCTCGTCCCCTCTGCCCCGCCCCCGTTGTGGGGCGTACGGTTCGTCGCCCCGGGCGTACGGAATGTCGGTTTCGGGCGACGAACCGTACGCCCTCAGTCAGGTCGTACGCCCGCGGGACGCCGGCGGCAGCCGACTCAGGGGAGGGTGAGGATCTCCGCGCCGGACGGCGTCGCGACGATCGTGTGTTCGAACTGCGCCACCCGCGACCCGTCGTTCGTCACGACGGTCCACCCGTCGTCCCACACGTGGGAGTGGTAGTCGCCGAGGGCGAGCATCGGCTCGATCGTGAAGGTCATGCCCGCCTGGATCACGGTGTCGACGCGGGGCTCGTCGTAGTGCAGGATCACCAGGCCCGAGTGGAAGGCGGAGTGGACGCCGTGGCCGGTGTAGTCGCGCACGACGCCGTACCCGAACCGGGCGGCGTAGCTCTCGATCACCCGGCCGATCACCGAGACCGGCCGGCCGGGGCGCACCGCCCGGATGCCGCGGTTGAGCGCCTCCTGGGTGCGCTCGGTGAGCAGCCGCGACTCCTCGTCGACGTCACCGCAGAAGAACGTGCCGCAGTTGTCCCCGTGGACGCCGTCCTTGTAGGCCGTGACGTCGATCTTCACGAGATCGCCGTCCTCGAGCGGCCGGGCGTCCGGGATGCCGTGGCACACCACCTCGTTGATGCTCGTGCAGCAGCTCTTCGGGAAACCGCGGTAGCCGAGCGTGGACGGGTAGGCGCCGTGGTCGAGCATGAACTCGTGCGCGACGGCGTCCAGTTCGTCGGTGGTGACGCCGGGGGCGATGTGCTTGGCCGCCTCGTGCATCGCCTGGGCAGCGATCCGGCCGGCCACCCGCATCTTCTCGATCGTCTCGGCGCTCTGCACGTGGGAGCCCTGGTAGGGCGTGGGGCCGGGCCGGCCCACGTATTCGGGGCGCGCGATGCCGGCGGGAACCGACCGTGCCGGGCTGATCGGGTAGGGCTTGATCGGCGCTGTCACAGTGGGCAGTGTATGCGACAGAGGCGAAGCGCCGGCCGTCGCGACGACCGGCCCCGACGAGGGGAGAGACGGTGGCTGAAGGTCAGTATTACTGGTGCCTGGACCACCATCGGGTCGAGCCGTACGAGGGCTGCAAGGCGGCCGACCGGCTGGGTCCCTACGACACCGTCGACGAGGCCGAGCACGCCCTCGACCGGGTGCAGGAGCGCAACGAGCAGTGGGACAACGACCCCCGCTACAACGACGACGTCGCCGACGAGGAGTCGGCGGACGATGACGACGAGGGGTGGGGGCCGTTCCGGCAGTGAGCCGGGCGCGGTGAGATTCCGGTCAGCCGACCTTCAGCGAGGCGATGCACTGATCGACCAGCGGGCCGCGGCTCGTGTCGCCGATCGTGTACGACGAGACGAACAGGCCGAGCGAGTCGGGGCTGCCGGTGTCGACGACGATGACGTCGACGACGTCGCCCTGCACCTGGGGCAGGTTGCTGATGCTCACCCGCACGTCGCTGCGGATGCGCCATCCCTGGTGCCCGTCGATCGTGACCCGCTCGCTCAGCAGGTCCTGGCGTCCGGTGAAGCCGGTGTAGTACGACGACGACGCGAAGCAGCTCATCACCGAGTACGCCGACGCCTTGGGAGAGGTGAAGCCGTCGGCCTTCGAGAGCATCGAGACGCTGGCCACCGAGAACCAGCCGGGGTAGACGGTGTCGGTGACCGCCTCGGTGCCGAACGCCCACCGCATCGAGAACCCGCCCGGCGTCCAGTTCGGGATCGCCGTGGCGCTGAGGGCACCGGCCTGCAGGATGCCGCCGACCGGGATGTTGACGTCGCCGCCGTCCTGGGGGCAGGAGACCAGCGTCCCCTGGCTCGGCGCGGGTTGGGACGCCGTCGACGAGGGCCTGGGCGTGGGTGTCGACGTCTCGTTCCACGCGGAGACGGTCGGCGTCGCGGTGCTCGTGTCCTCGGGGGCGGACGCGGTGCTCTGGCCGCGGTTGAGAAACCAGACGAGCGCGAGGACGGCGACCACCACCGCCGCCACGGCGGCGACGAGGCCACCCCGCCCCCCGCGCGGCGGACGCGGACCGTCCGGGGTGGGGACGGAGGCGTGCTGGGGATCGCTCGTCGTCTCGGCGGACCACCGCGACCCGTCCCAGTAGCGGTAACGGCCAGGGGCGCCCCCGGGGTCGGGGTACCAGCCGGGCATCGACATGCGTCGAGACTACCCAGGTCAGCGGGCGGTCGGCTGTGCGTCGCCTGTCAATCGCCGACGGTGAGACTGGCCGCCACCTCGTCGATCTGGCGCTGGACGGGCTGGTCGCCGATGGTCGCGTTGCCCTCCCAGTACGACAGCATCCGGGGGTCGCCGGTGTCGACGACGATGATGTCGACGACGTCCCCCGTGATGCTCGGGTCCTCGGGGTAGACGACCCGGACCTGCGAGCGGAGGTGCCACCCGGGATGGCCGTCGACGTTCACCGCCTGGCTGACGACGTCGCTGCGCCCGGTGAACCCGCGGTAGTAGCTGGACGTGGCGTAGCAGCTGAGGAACGCGTAGGCGGCCTGCTTCGGCGAGGTGAAGCCGTCGGACCTCAGCAGGCCCCCGACGGCGCTGTTGCTGACCCACCCGGGGACGATCTCGAGCAGTTGGCCGCTCGTGTCGACTGACCAGTTGACGAACCCGGTGAAGTCGTCGAACCACGGCGCCGGCAGCTTCTCGACCGACAGGTGGCCGCCGTGCAGGCGTCCGTCGGCGGTGTGGGGGAGCGTCACGAGGGGCGAGACCGGGCAGTCGACGAGCGTGCCCTTCCCCGGCGGCTGGTCGGAGGGTGAGCTGGACGCCGACGGCGTCGACGTCTCGTTCCACGCCGAGACCGTGGGCGTCGCGGTGCTCGTGTCCTCGGGGGCGGCGCTGGGGCCGGTCGAGCGGGTGACGAACCAGGCGACGAGGGCGGCGACCACGACGAGGACGATCGCCACGACCCACCAGGTGCTCCGCCCGCGGGGACCGCCGGGCGGATCGGTGGGCGAGAGGCCCGGGGCCGGCGTCGCGCGCGGGTCGGAGGTCGTCTCGGCCGACCAGGAACTGCCGTTCCAGTAGCGGTATCGACCATGCGCGCCGCCCGGGTCGGGGTACCACCCGGGCTGCGACATGCGCCGAGTGTAGCCAGCACCGGCCCGGCGTCGGACGCCCGGCCCGTCCCGCCGGCCGGTCTGCCCGCCACGGGAGTGGCGGATGCACGGGTGCGGCCGGCACGGCAGACTTGGGCCCATGGACAGGCAGACCGATTTCGTGCTCCGCACCGTCGAGGAACGGGATGTGCGTTTCATCCGGCTCTGGTTCACCGACGTGCTGGGCTTCCTCAAGTCGGTCGCCATCGCACCCGCCGAGCTCGAGGGCGCCTTCGCCGAGGGCGTCGGGTTCGACGGGTCGGCGATCGAGGGGTTCGCCCGCGTCTACGAGAGCGACATGGTGGCCCACCCCGACCCGTCGACGTTCCAGTTGCTGCCGTGGCGGCAGAAGGTGCGCGGCACCGCCAGGATGTTCTGCGACATCCGGCTGCCGGACGGCTCCCCGAGCTTCAGCGACCCGCGGCACGTGCTCAAGCGGGCCATGCAGCGGGCGTCCGACATGGGCTTCACCTTCTACACCCACCCGGAGATCGAGTTCTTCCTGCTCGCCAACCCGGTCGTCCCCGGCGTCGAGCCCACGCCGCTCGACCAGGGCGGCTACTTCGACCACACGACGCTCGGCAGCGGCACCGACTTCCGCCGCGACGCCATCCAGATGCTCGAGCAGATGGGCATCTCGGTGGAGTTCAGCCACCACGAGGGGGCTCCGGGCCAGCACGAGATCGACCTGCGCTACGCGGACGCGCTCACCATGGCCGACAACATCATGACCTTCCGGGTGGTGGTCAAGGAGGTCGCCGTCGCGCAGGGGATCAACGCGACGTTCATGCCCAAGCCGTTCAGCACCGCGCCCGGCTCGGGCATGCACACCCACCTGTCCCTGTTCGAGGGCGACACCAACGCGTTCTACGACGCCAGCGACGAGACCCGGCTCTCGAAGATCGGCAAGCAGTTCGTGGCCGGGCTGCTGCGCCACTCCGCCGAGATCACCGCGGTGACCAACCAGTGGGTCAACAGCTACAAGCGGCTGGCCGCCGGGGGCGAGGCGCCGGCGTGGATCTGCTGGGGACGCAACAACCGCTCGGCCCTCGTCCGGGTGCCGATGTTCAAGCCCGACAAGGCGAGCTCGGCCCGGGTCGAGTTCCGCTCGATCGACTCCGCGGCCAACCCCTACCTCGCCTACGCGCTCATGCTCAACGCCGGCCTGGCCGGCATCGAGGGCGAGTACGAGCTTCCCGACGAGGCGTTCGACGACGTGTGGTCGCTCACCGGGCGCGAGCGGCGGGCGCTCGGCATCGAGGCGCTGCCCGGCAGCCTTGGCGACGCCGTGCGGGTGATGGAGGGCAGCGAACTGGTCGCCGAGACCCTCGGCGAGCACGTGTTCGACTACTTCCTGCGCAACAAGCGGGCGGAGTTCGAGGAGTACAACCGCCAGGTGACCCCCTACGAGCTGCGCAGCATGCTGCCGATCGTCTGAGAGCCTCCGGGGTCAGCGACCGGGCAGCGGGAGCAGGTCGCCCACCTCGTGGGCATGGGCCCCGCTCGCCCGCACGAGCCCCCCGGACGCCGCCGCGTCCCAGGTGAGCGTTCCGGTCGCCAGCGCGAACCACGTCTCGGGGTCGGTCTCGACGACGTTCGGGGGCGTGCCCCGGGTGTGCGTCGGGCCGGCCGTCGAGCCGATCTGCACCGCGGTGACCGGCGGCACCCGCACCTCGATGCTCTGCCCGGGATGGGCGACGGCGAGCCGGTCGGCGAGGTGCCGCACCGCGGTCTGGAAGGTCCGCGCCGGCACCGCGACCCCGCCCGCGCGGGCGAGCGTCACGAGCCGCACGACGACGTCGCCGACCGCGCGGATCTGGGCGCTCGCCGCGCCCGAGCGCCGGTCGAGGACGCCGCGCAGCGCGGCCAGTTCGGTGGGCGCCGCGCCCGAGCCCTCGATCAGCCCGGCCAGGTCGTCGGCCTGGGCGACCAGCTGGTCGAGCACGCGGGTGACGCGTCCGGCTGCCACCATGTTCTCCCCTCGGCGTTAGGGTGGGCACCAATCCTAGATCGGCCGCGGTGGCGGCCCCGACGGCTGGGTGACATGGATCTGGACCGCATCGCGAGCAGCGCCGGCGACATGGCCCGTCGCGGCTTCGTGAACAGCCGGGCGGCGGCCGACCACCTCGCGCGCCTGCTCGAGCTGACCGCCCGACTCGACGCGCCCGTCGCCCTCGACACCCCCTCCGCCTGGCTCGACGTCTTCGAGCGCACCGGCGATCCCGACCAGGCCCTCACCGAGCTGCACGTGCTCGTCGAGGGCGGTCACCCCGCGGTGGTCGGCTGCCTCGAGACGCCGGAGGCGACCGGCCGGCTGGCGCTCGTCCTCGGCGGGAGCCAGGCCCTGGCCGCCCATCTGCGGCTGCAGCCCGAGGACGCCGGCGTCCTGCGGCCCGACGCGACCCCGTGGACGCCGGAGGCGATCCGCGCGGACATCCTCGCCCGGATCGGGGCCGACCCCGGAGCGGCCGTGCCGTTCGCCCCGGCGGCCGACGCGGCCGACCGGTTGCGGCGCGCGAACCGGCGCCACCTCGTCCGCATCGCCGCCCGCGACCTCGAGAGCTACGAGCCCGAGCGGGTGCTCGAATCGATCGCCTTCGAGCTCTCCGCGCTCGCGGACGCCGTCATGGAGGCGGCCCTCGCGGTGGCCCGGGCCGAGGTCCCCGGGCACGCCGACGCCCGCCTCGCCGTGGTGGGACTCGGCAAGTGCGGTGCCCAGGAGCTCAACTACATCTCCGACATCGACGTGCTGTTCGTCGCCGAGCCAGCCCACGAGGGCATCGGGTCCGACCGGGCGATGGGGGTGGCCACCCGGCTCGCCGCTGCCCTCACCCGCATCTGCTCGGCCCACACCGCGGCCGGCAGCATCTGGCAGGTCGACGCGGGGCTGCGCCCGGAGGGGAAGGCCGGCCCGCTCGTCCGCACCCTCTCCTCGATGCGCGCCTACTACGAGCGGTGGGCGTCCAACTGGGAGTTCCAGGCGATGCTCAAGGCCCGCCCGATCGCCGGCGACGCCGAGCTCGGGCGCGCGTTCGTCGACCTCGTCGACCCGATGGTGTGGCGGGCCGGCGAGCGCCCCAACTTCATCAGCGAGAGCCAGGCGATGCGCAGGCGGGTCGTCTCGCTGATCCCGGCCCGGGAGGCCGGCCGGGAGATCAAGCTGGGCTCCGGCGGCCTGCGCGACGTCGAGTTCACCGTGCAACTGCTGCAGCTCGTGCACGGGCGGGCCGATGAGCGGTTGCGCACGCGGGCGACGCTGCCGAGCCTGGCCCGGCTGTCGGAGTTCGGCTACATCGGGCGCGCGGACAGTCAGGAACTGGCCACCGCCTACCGGTTCCAGCGCACGCTCGAGCACCGGGTGCAGCTCTGGCACCTCCGCCGCACCCACCTGCTCCCCGACGACCGGCAGATGGTCCGCCGGCTGGAGCGGGGTCTCGGCGTGCGCGGCGAGCCCGACCTCGTCGAGCAGTTCCGCGCGTCCACCCGCAAGGTGCTGCGGTTGCACGAGCGGGTCTTCTACTCGCCCCTGCTCGAGGCGGTCGCGCGGATCCCGTCGGGCGAGCTGCGTCTCAGCCCGGACGCCGCCCGCGACCGGCTGGTGGGGCTCGGGTTCGCCGACCCCGGCGCGGCGCTCCGGCACATCGGCGCGCTGACCAACGGCTCCTCGCGCACCGTCGAGATCCAGCGCCAGCTGCTGCCCGTGCTGCTCGGCTGGTTCGGGGAGGGGGAGAACCCCGACTTCGCGCTGCTGAGCTTCCGGCAGGTGTCGGAGGCGCTCGGCACCACCCCGTGGTACCTCCGGGCGCTGCGCGACGAGGGCCTCACCGCGCAGCGGCTCGCGAGGATCCTCTCGTCGTCGCGCTACGCGGTCGACCTGCTCCGCCGCGCCCCCGAGACGATCCAGCTGCTCGGGTCCGACGACGACCTGCGTCCCCGGGGCCGCGACCAGCTCGTCGTCGCGATGCAGCGCGCGGCGGCCCGCCACGACGACGCCACCGAGGCGATCGGTGCGGTGCGGGCCTACCGCCGCCGCGAGCTGTTCCGGATCGCGGCGGGCGACATCCTCGGCGTCCTCGCCCTCGGCGAGATCGGGCACGCCCTGGCCGATCTCGCCGGCGCGAGCGTCGAGGCCGCGCTGTCCATCGCCTCCCGGGGGGTCGACGACCCGCCGCGCATCGGCGTCGTGGCGATGGGCCGGTGGGGCGGCCGGGAGATGGGCTACGCGTCCGACTGTGACGCGATGTTCGTCATCCCCGACGGCGACGACCCCGACGCGCTGCGCCGGGCGAACACGATCGTCGGCAGGCTCCGGTCGCTGCTGGGCGCCCCCGGCCCCGACCCGGCCCTGGAGATCGACGTCGACCTGCGGCCCGAGGGCAAGGGCGGGGCGCTGGTGCGCACGCTGTCGAGCTACCTCGCCTACTACCAGCGCTGGTCGTCGACGTGGGAGTCGCAGGCGCTCGTCCGGGCGGCGTACGGGGCCGGCGACGAGGAGCTGGTGCGCCGGCTGCTGGACGCCGTCGCGCCGCTGCGCTGGCCGGCCGGCGGTCCCACCCGGCAGCAGGTCGCCGAGATCCGGCGGCTCAAGGCCCGGATGGAGACCGAGCGGATGCCCCGCGGCACCGACCCGCGCCGCAACACCAAACTCGGCCCGGGCGGACTCTCCGACGTCGAGTGGACGGTGCAGCTCATCCAGCTGCGGCACGCGCACGACCTGCCCGACCTCCGGGCCACCGGCACCGAGGAGGCGCTGCACGCCGCGGCCGGCCACGGCCTGCTGAGCCAGCAGGACGCCGCCGCGCTCGGCCACGCCTGGCGGCTGGCCAGCAGGCTCCGCAACGCGGTGATGCTCAGCCGGGGGCGGCCCTCGGACGCCATCCCCACCGACTCCCGCGACCTGGCCGCGGTCGCCCACCTGCTCGGCTACCCGCCCGGGTCGACCTCCCAGTTGCTGGAGGACCACCAGCGCGCCACCCGGCACGCGCGCCGGGTCATCGACGAGCTCTTCTGGGCGTGACCCCCGGTCGTGACCCGCGGCCTCTTGCGTCCGGGTGCAGATGTTTGTATGATACAAGCAAATGAATGACACGATCTCTGACAGCGGCCGCGACCTCTCCCGGATCGAAGCCGTCGCCCAGGCGATGTCGGACCTCATCCGCGTCATGAAGGCCCACAAGTCCGCGCACGGCTCCGGCGTCCCCGGGGTCGACCCGGCCGCGGCGGGTCTCCTCCTCGCCATCGGCGACCGGCCCATCCGCGTGAGCGAACTGGCCCACTGCATCGCCACGGACGTCTCGACCGTGTCCCGGCAGGTGTCCAGCCTCACCGAGGCCGGCCTCGCCGAGAAGGTGCCCGACCCGTCGGACCGGCGGGTCGCCATCGTCGAGCTGACCGAGCCCGGACGCCGCGCGGCCGACGACCTGCGCGCCGTACGTCTCGACCAGTTCGCCGCCCTGTTCGCCGACTGGAGCGACTCCGAGATCCAGGAGTTCCAGGGCTACCTCCGACGCCTGGTCCAGGCGGTCAGCTGCGAGCTCGGCACTCGCGCCTCGTCGCTCACCCGCTGAGCGCTCCGAGCCCTTCGGCTCACATCGTCCCCCACTACGCAGTACATCCAGAGGGAGCACCATATGTCGTCCCATTCCGCCGCGCTCAAAGAGGCGCACGCCGCGGGTGAGCTGTCTCACCGGCAGATCCAGACCATCCTGCTCGGGCTCATGCTGGGCATGTTCCTCGCGAGCCTCGACCAGAACATCGTCGGCACGGCGATCCGCACCATCGCCGACGACCTCAACGGGTACTCGGCCCAGGCGTGGGTGACGACCGCCTACCTCATCACGTCGACGATCACGACGCCGCTGTACGGCAAGCTGAGCGATCTCTACGGCCGCAAGAAGTTCTTCCTCGCGGCGATCATCATCTTCGTCCTCGGGTCGGCCCTCAGCTCGTTCGCCACCTCGATGTACATGCTCGCCGCCTTCCGCGCCTTCCAGGGCATCGGCGCCGGCGGCCTGTTCTCGCTGTCGCTCGCGATCATCGGCGACATCGTCCCGCCGCGTGAGCGGGCCAAGTACCAGGGCTACTTCCTCGCCGTCTTCGGCACGTCGAGCGTGCTCGGGCCGGTCATCGGCGGATTCTTCGCGTCGGCGTCCTCGATCCTGTGGATCTCCGGCTGGCGCTGGGTCTTCCTCGTCAACGTGCCCGTCGGCATCCTCGCGATGATCGTCGTCACCGCCACCCTGCACCTGCACCACGAGCGCCGCGAGGCCCGCATCGACTGGTGGGGCGCGAGCACGCTCGTCGTCGCGCTCGTCCCGCTGCTCACCGTCGCCGAGCAGGGACGCACGTGGGGCTGGGGGAGCGGCAAGGCGCTCATCGCCTACGCCATCGGCGGCCTCGGCATCGTGGGGTTCATCCTCGCCGAGAAGTGGATGGGCGACGACGCACTCATCCCCTTGCGGATCTTCCGCAGCCGCACCATGGCGATCGCGATCAGCGGGTCGTTCGTCGTCGGCGCCGGCATGTTCGGCGGCCTCATGGTCATCCCGCAGTACCTGCAGATCGTCCACGGCGCCGGCCCCACCAAGTCGGGCTTCATGATGCTGCCGATGGTGCTCGGGCTGATGATCGCCTCGGTCGTCTCCGGTCAGCTGATCAGCCGCACCGGGCGGATCAAGGTGTTCCCGATCGTGGGCATCGCGCTCATGGTCATCGCGCTGCTGCTGCTCAGCCGGATCGGTGCCGACACCGACATCAAGGTCGTCATGGCCGAGATGTTCCTGCTGGGTGCCGGCCTCGGCAACACGATGCAGCCGCTCACCCTGGCGGTGCAGGCCGCCGCCTCCCCGCGGGAGATCGGCATGGCCACCTCGGCGGCCACCTTCTTCCGTCAGATCGGGGGCACGCTCGGCGTCGCGGTCTTCCTGTCGGTGCTGTTCGACCGGCTGCCCGGCGGCATCAGCGACGCCTTCACCAAGGCGGTCCAGAACCCCCAGTTCGTCGCCGCCCTGCGCGACCCGTCGGTGCTGGCCAACCCGGTGAACGCCCAGTTCGCCAAGGCGGTGGCCGCGCACAACCTGTCGCTGTTCTCGATGAACGACACGTCGATCATCAACCAGCTGGCCCCCGTGTTCGCCCATCCGTTCAAGGTGGGGTTCTCCTCGGCCATGGACACCGTGTTCCTCCTCGGCGCGCTGGTGTGCGTCGTGGGCGTGGTCATCCTCGTCTTCATGCCGAACCTCGAGCTGTCGAACAAGTCGGCCGCGGCGCGGATCGCGGAGGAGCAGGACGCTGCGGAGGTCGAGGACGCCGAGCCGATCGTGCGTCCGCGGCACACGGCGACCGACGACCTCGTCGACGCCGCGGCGGCGGAGGCCGCCGGCCACACGCTCACCGAGCTCGACGGCGTCCGGGCCGTGCCGCGGCGCGCCTCGACGGGGCCCCGGCACGCCGCGCTCGAGGCGGAGTGACGCTGTTGGAGCCGACATCGTGACGGGGCCGGTCCTGCACCTCGGGGTGTGGGACCGGCCGCGTCGTTCAGGGGGCGTTGCGGGGGACGTCGCCGTCCGGGCATGGTCGTGGCGTCGGACATCGCGAGCGGTTCACCGACGTCCCGCCACTGGGCCCGGAGCAGCCCATGCGCCGGTGGTCGAGGCCCAGGTGAGACAATCGCCGGTCCAGATGGCGGGATGGTGCTCACGTCAGGCCTCACCACCCATCCAGACCGGCGATCGTCTCACGCCCGGGGGCCACCAGGGCCTCGGCGGCCGGTGAGCGCCCCGCGGGACGACGCCCCTGGAACCGCCGGTTCCGGAGTGGGTGCCCCAGGGCCCTGCCCGGTCTCGGTGATCGCCGCCGTGCCGGCCCCGTGCGTCACTTCTCGTGGCGGCGGTGGAAGATCCAGCGGTAGCCGAGGTAGTTGCACACCATGGCCGTACCCATCGCGCAGAGCTTCGCGAACGGAGCGAGGATCGCGTGCGACAGGCTCGGCAGCACCAGGCCGCCGAGGTGGACGACCGCCCAGATCACCGCCGACTGGACGACCAGCCCGGTGAACAGGGTGATGGTGACGAAGTGCACGACGGTCGAGCGCACCGGCCGGTTGCTGCGGAACACGAAGAGCCGGTTGAGCACGTAGCTCACGCACAGCACGATCGAGGTCGACATGACGTTGGCGAGCACCACGGTGATGTGCAGGCCCACCGAGAACAGCGAGAACAGCCCGAGGTCGAGCAGCGAGTTGAAGGTGCCGACGACGCCGTAGCGCAGCACCGGCCCCTTGTCCCGCAACCAGCTGCGGGTGCGTCCCGGAGCTGCCACGCTCACCGCTGCTCGACCCACACGGGGGGCGCCCACCGCAGGTACTCCAGCCGGGCGGCTTCCTGGCGGGCGCGCAGGACGCCGTTGAGGATGATCCCGACGATGAAGCTGAGGATGGCGATGAGGATGAGCGAGGACGCCAGCAGCGCCGTCGGGAGGCGGGGGACCAGGCCGGTGCGGTAGTACTCCCACACCACCGGCACGCCGAAGATGAGGCCGAGCACCGCGAAGATCGCCGAGACGATGCTGTAGAAGACGACCGGCCGCTCGTGCTGCATGAGGTTGGCGATGAGCCGCAGGATGCGGAACCCGTCGTGGTAGGTGCGCAGCTTGCTCTCGCTGCCCGCAGGCCGGTCCTTGAACCCGACCGGAACCTCCACCTGCGGCACGCGGAGGTTCATCGTGTGCACCGTGAGCTCGGTCTCGATCTCGAACTCCCGCGACAGCGCGGGGAACGACTTGACGAACCGCCGGGAGAAGATGCGGTAGCCGCTGAGCATGTCGGTGACCGGCTCGCCGAAGAGGAAACCGACCAGCCGGTTGAACATCCGGTTGCCGGTCTCGTGGCCCGGCCGGTAGGCGCTCTGGTCGCCGGACTGGCTGCGGGTGCCGAGCACGTGGTCGAGGGGGCCCGCCTGCAGGGCGGCGATCATGGCCGGGGCCGCGGCCGCGTCGTAGGTGTCGTCGCCGTCGATGAGCAGGTAGATGTCGGCGTCGATGTCGGCGAACGCGCGCCGCACCACGTTGCCCTTGCCCTTGCGCCGCTCGGTGCGCACGATCGCGCCCGCCTCGCGGGCGACCTCGGCGGTGCGGTCGGTGCTGTTGTTGTCGTAGACGTAGACGGTGATCCCCGGGACCGACGCCTTGAGGTCGTGCACCACGGTGGCGACCGCCGCCTCCTCGTTGTAGCACGGGACGATCGCGACGATCTCGGGCGGGTTGGTCATCGACGGGTCTCTTTCTCGCGTGCGCTCCCAGCACTCCGGCAGGCCGAGGCCAGCCTAGCGGCTGACTCCCGCGCTGCCGATTCGGCGCGGGCGTTGTCGCCGCGGGGGGCCTGCGGCCTGCGTTCAGTTTCGCCCGGCACAATGTCCCCGTGACGAACATCGATCGGGACCCGTCGTGAGCGCCGCGGTCCGCCGGGGCCTCGACCGCATCGGCTGGGACTGGGTGGCCGCCGTGCTGGCCGTGGTCCTCGCCGCCTTCGTGGTCATCGGCGCGTCGTTCAAGGCGACCAACACGGCCGCCTGGTTCGCGGCGTCCCCGGGTGCCGTCGTCGGCAGCCTGCTCGCCGGGCTGTTCCTCGCGGCGTTCCTCTACCTCGGCCTGGTGCTGCTGTTCGGCTGGCTCGACCGGCGCTGGGACGCCGCCGCCGCGCGCGTCGCGTCCACCGGCATGCCCTCGATGCGCCTGGCCGTGCGCCGTTGGCTGCTCCCGACGTGGGCGGCGCTGCTCGCCGGCTGGCTGCCCTGGCTCATCGTGCACTACCCGGGCAACATCGACTCCGACACGGTCACCCAGCTGTTCGAGTGGCTCAAGCTGAGCCAGCGCAGCGACCACCACCCGTGGTTCGACACCATGGTCTTCGGCTGGTTCTTCAGCCTCGGTCACGCCCTGGGCAGTTACAGCTACGGCCTGTTCCTCATCGTCCTGCTCATCGAGGTCGCCACGGCGCTCGGCTTCGCCCTCGTCATCGCCTACCTCGCCCGCCTCGGCCTGCCGACCCGGGCCCGGTGGCTGCTCACCGCGGCCGTCGCGGTGTTCCCGGTGTTCTTCACCACGCCGTCGGTGCTCAGCAAGGACTCGTTCGCGGGCGTGTTCTGGATCCCGTTCCTCGTCGTGTTCACCGAGGCCCTGCGCACCCGGGTGCGCGTCCTCATGCGCCCGTGGGTGGGCATCGGGACGCTGGTGCTCATGATCCCGCTCATCCTCGCGCAGCGGCCGAACTTCTACCTCGTGATGCTCTGCGTCGTCGTGCTCCTGCTCGTCTCGGCGCGCGGCACCCGCTGGCGGCTGATCGCCGGCTCGGCCGTGGTCGTCGTCATCACCAACATCCTCTGGCCGATGGTGGTGCTGCCGGCGTGGCACGTGAAGCCGGGCAGCCTCACCGACATGCTCACCATCCCCGTGCAGCAGACCGCCCGCACGGTCAAGGAGCACGGGTCGAGCCTGCCGGCGTCCGAGCGCCGGGCGATCAACGCGGTGCTCCGCTACGACGGGCTGGCCAAGGCCTACGTGCCCACCCGCTCCGACAACGTCAAGGGACGATGGAACGGCAAGGCCACCCGCAGCGAGGAACTGGCCTACCTCAAGGTCTGGCTGGTCGAGGGATTCCGCTACCCGGGCACGTACGCGGCCGCCACGATCAACAACACCTTCGAGTACTTCACCCCGGTGACCCCGATCGACTTCCAGAACAACCTCAACCTCAGCAGGTACATCGACTTCTGGCACTCCCGGGCGTTCAAGACCACCACGCGGGAGCAGATCGTTTCGGTGGTGGACGAACTGCACACGCCGAAGCCGATCCAGCACGTGCAGCACTCGTGGAACATGGTGCTGGGTGCGGTCGACGGCAGCGATCCGCTGGCGTCCAAGGCGCTCTACTGCTCCTGGATCCCGCTGCTCGCGCTGGCCATGGGATTGCGCCGGCGGAGCTGGTTCCACGCCCTGGCCACCATGCCGGTGTTCATCAACCTGCTCATCCTCATCGCCGGGCCGATCGCCCTGCCGCGGTACATGATCCCGTCGATCTACGGCTGCGTGCTGCTGATCGGGCTCACCCTCGTCCCGCTGCGGTGGGAACCCCGTCAGCTGAGCGTACGGGCGGGCGCGGAGGGCGTGCCGTCGTCCCCGCCGGACGCTGGCACCGCGGAGGAACCGTCGGAGACCTCGCGCCCGGTGGGTGCGCCGGCCCCGTCGGCGTCCGAGGGGACGGCCGGGAGGTCCTGACCCGGCACCGCCGGGCGGGTGAGGCGCGGGGGGAGCAGGGCGCTGCCGACGGCCAACGGGAGCGCCATGAACAGCACGAGTGAGTAGCGCTGACCCCCGGACACCGGGCCCGCCAGCACGGTGAGCATGAGCGTGGCCGCCGGGAGGAACACCGCCAGCGCCCGCACGTCGCGGCGCCGGACGACGACGAGCAGCGCGAACAGCCACAGCCAGGTCATGGGTCCGGGGGACATCGCCAGGCCGAGGAGGGGCACCGCGAGGTAGCCGTTGTCCTGGAGCCCCGACCAGTAGTCGAGGGTGGGGAACCACGAGTCGACGACGGCGTGCGCGGAGCCGGCCGGGGGCTTGCCCGAGGGGATGTCGAGGTGGATCCCGCGGATGTCGTTGAACGACTGGACGATGAACCCGTCGTACGACGTGCCGGTCGGACTCCAGTAGCCGACAGTGTTGGCGAGCGTCGCCTCGATCGCGGTGAGCGGGTGGTGCGACACCACCGTCGCCCAGTCCGACAGGAACTGCGTGGTGGTGTGGTGGCTCCACGCGCGGCCCGCGGTGAGCTTCATGGGGTCGGCGAGCCCGGGCACGTAGTGCTTGCCGAGGGCCGCCGGGGCCATGCCGTCGAAGACGTTGGAGATGATCCGGCGGTCGGAGGGCGACAGGTGGGCGTTGTCGTACTTGGCGATCCGGGCCAGTTGCTGGATCGGCACCGAGAACGCCTCCGCGGGGGGCCCGGGCCGCACGTTGAGCAGCCAGTAGACCGGCCCGACGTACAGGGCGTAGCCGGCCAGCAGGACGCCGAGCAGCACGAGCAGGCGCTTCCACAGCGGGCGCAGCACGAGGATGAGCAGCGGGATCCCGAGGACGAGGGTGTGGATGCCGTTGTTGCGGGTGCCGATGACGAACAGCCCGGACAGGGCCAGGGTGACCCAGACCCAGCGCCGCCGGGCGGCGGGGCCGAAGGCGAGTTCGCCCACGCAGGTGAGGAACACGAGCATCCCGGTCGAGAACGGCGGGTCCTTGACCACCTGCATGGCGAACAGCCCGAACACCGGGAGCACCACCACCCACGCGAGCAGCGCGGTCCACACCCGCCGGTCGAGGCCCCAGACCGCGAGCCGGGTGAACATGAACGCGAACGCCGCGGCCCCGGTGAGCAGTTGGCCGAGGGAGCCGATGGCGACGCCGCCGGCGTCCCCGAGGCCCAGGGCGGTGCCCAGCCACTGCATGACGTCGATGAGGATCGAGTGCCCGACCGGCTCGTAGGTCTCCCAGGGGCTGGTGCCCCGAGCGTAGGAATAGCTGCGGAAGGTGTCGAAGAACACGACTCCGGGCCACCAGAAGATGACGTAGGGCAGCTCGGCGACGGCGATGAGGCCGGTGACCACGAGGAAGCCCCGGGTGCGGCGGCGGCGGTCGGACGAGCGGAGGGCCTCGATCAGCCGCACCGGCCCCCACCGGCGTCCGGACGCCGGCATCGGCGGCCCGGCCGTGTCACCGGGTGCCCCGGGTCCCCGGTCGGTCACGGTGAGGAGGAGGGCGGTGGCGAGGCTCGCGGCCCAGGCGATGGCCAGCCAGTGGATCGCCGACCAGGCGCGGTCGGTGCTCAGCAGCGGGTGGGAGTCGGAGTGGGTGAGCCCCTCACCGAGCAGCTCCGCGGTCGCGAAGACCACGCCGACGGGGACCGCCCACCGCCAGACAGCCCGCGGAGTGCGGCGGATCACCCAGTTGCCGCCCACGGCCAGGGCTGCGAAGACGACGACCGTCAGGACCGAGGGCGCGCTCACTCGGAGCGCCGCGGCTCGGGGCACGGGCCCCGCGGCAATGGCGAACGTCGCGACGAGGGCGCCCGCGGCCGACACCGCCGTCCGAAGCGCTGGGTGGGCGGGGTCGGGCCGGGTCACCCGAGTCACACTACAGCGCGGCTCCCGGGGCGGTCCCTGGCCCGTCGTCGGGCTCCTGGGCCTCGAGGTGGGTGAGCACCTCGCTGAGGTGCGTGTACATGGCGGCCCGGGCGCCGACCGGGTCGTGCCGGCGCAGGGTGTCGAGGATGGCCTCGTGCTCGCGGTGCGCGGACTCGATCCGGCCCGCCCGGTGCACCGACTGCCAGAGGCGCGAGCGGACGGTCGGCCGGCCGAGCGCGTCGACGAGGGCGGTGAGGATCGGGTTTCCCGTCGCCTCCGCCACGGCCCGGTGGAACGCGTGGTCGGACCGCAGGGCGGCCTCGTGGTCGTGGGCGGCGATCTGCGGCCGTGCGTCCGCCAGCAGCCCGGCGAGCCGCTCGAGGTCGTCGCCCCCGATCGTGGCCGCGGCCTGCCCCGCCGCCTCGACCTCGAGGGCCCGCCGTACGAGGTGCACGTTGAGCGCACTCGGACCGGCCTGGATCGAGGCCCAGAAGACGAGGGGCCGCAGCAGCAGTTGCGGGTCGAGCGAGGTGACCCGCGTCCCCGAGCCCTGCCGCGTCTCGAGGACGCCCATGGCGACCAGGGCGCGGACTCCCTCGCGCAGCGAGCCGCGGGACACCCCGAGGCGGGCCGCGAGGTCGGCCTCGACCGGGAGCCGGTCGCCGGGTGCCAGATCACCGCGGAGGACGAGGTCCTGGATCGCACTGACCACCACCTCGTGCTGCGACATTCCGTTCGCCATCCGCCCCTCCTGGCCTGCTGCCCCTGTCCGCACCCTGGCGCGGGCCTTGCGGCGTCCCCGCGGGGCCAATAGCATCGAGCAATCATCAGATGATTTACGGAGAATAGCGTGCCGGTCATCACCTCGCTGGAACTGGTCGACGTCCGGTTCCCCACCTCGCTCAGCGTCGACGGGTCCGACGCGATGAACGCCGACCCCGACTACTCGGCGGCCTACCTGCGGATCGTCACCGACGACCCGGACGTTTACGGCTGCGGCTTCACCTTCACCATCGGGCGGGGCAACGAGGTGTGCCTGGCCGCCATCCGGGCGATCGCCGAACGGCTGGTGGGACGCGACACGGATGCCATCTGCGAGGCCCCCGGCACGCTCTACCGCGAGCTCACCTCCGACTCCCAGCTGCGCTGGTTGGGCCCGGAGAAGGGGGTCATCCAGCTCGCGATGGCCGGGGTGCTGAACGCCGTGTGGGACATGGCGGCACGGCGTGCCGGCAAGCCGCTGTGGCGGCTGGTCACGGAGATGACGCCGGAGCAGATCGTGGACGCCGCCGACCTGCGGTACCTCGACGACGCGCTCACCCGGGAGGAGGCGATGGGCATCCTGCGGGCGTCGGAGCCGTTCCGGGCGGAGCGGATCGCGCGGATGGAGGCGTCCGGTTACCCCTGCTACACGACCTCGGCCGGCTGGCTGGGCTACTCGGACGAGAAGATGGTGCGCCTCGCGACCGAGGCGGTCGCGGAGGGGTACCGGCACATCAAGCTCAAGGTCGGCCTCGACCCCGAGCGCGACCGGCACCGGCTGCGACTCGTGCGCAACGCCATCGGGCCCGACATACGTCTGATGATTGACGCGAACCAGGTGTGGTCGGTCCCCGAGGCGATCGACCGCATCGACGACCTCGCCGGGTTCGACCTCTACTGGGTCGAGGAGCCGACCAGTCCCGACGACGTGCTGGGCCACGCGGCGATCCGGCGCGCGGTCGCCCCGCGGATCGCCACGGGCGAGCACGGGATGAACCGGGTGCTGTTCAAGCAGTTGCTTCAGGCGGGGGCGGTCGACGTCGTCCAGCTCGACTCGTGCCGGCTGGCGAGCATCAACGAGATCCTCGCCGTGTACCTGCTGGCGGCGAAGTTCGGCGTCCCGGTGTGCCCGCATGCCGGCGGAGTCGGGCTGTGCGAGCTGGTGAACCACCTGGTGATGATCGACTTCGTCGCGATCTCCGGGTCGACCGCCGACCGGGTGGCAGAGTACGTCGACCACCTGCACGAGCACTTCGTCACTCCGTGCGTCGTGCGCGACGCGGCGTACACGCTCCCCACGAAGCCGGGGTACTCCGCGGAGATCAGGGCCGAGAGCCTCGAGACCTTCGCCTTCCCGGATGGCAGCTACTGGTCGCAGCGGCTGGTCGCCGAGGCGGCCGGGCTGGCGCCCGAGGACGGGATGGCGATGCTGTCATGATGCGCTCCGGCCTGCTCCACCCACCGTTGCTCGCGGCCCTGGCCGGTGCCGGTCACGGCTCCCAGGTGCTCCTCGCCGATGCGCTGTATCCGCACGACACGGGGGCGAATCCGTCGGCGGTGCGGATCCATCTCAACCTGCGTCCCGGGCTGGTCGCGGCTCGCGACGTGCTCCAGCTGGTCGCCGACAGCTGCTACCTCGAGGCGGCCCTGTTCATGGAGGACGCCGAGGGGCGGGCGTCCGAGGCGGTGCGGGAGTACCAGGAGGTGCTCGCCGGGCACCGGCACTGGGGCGGCCGGGAGGTGGCGTGGAGCGGCGTCGAGCGGTTCGCCTTCTACGAGGCGTGCCAGTCGCCCAGCGTGTCGGTGGTCATTGCCACCGGTGAGGTGCGCCCCTACTCCAACCTGCTGGTGACGATCGGGGTGCCGTGACCGACACCCACCTGCACCTCTGGGACACCGGCACACTGAGCTACCCGTGGCTCACCGGCGACCCCCGCCTCGACCGGCCGGTGACCGGGGTGGAGCTCGACGCGCGCACCGGTGACGGACGCCGGGCGGTGCTCGTCGAGGCCGGCGCAGCCGCAACCCAGGCCGTCGCGGAGGCCCACTGGCTGTCGCGGCTCGCCGTCGAACACCCGGGCGTGCACGGGTTCGTTGTCGCGGTCGACCTCACCGACCGCGACCTCGGCCGCACGCTCGACGGGCTGCAGCAGTTGCCGGGCCTGGTCGGCGTCCGGCACCTGCTGCAGGACACCGACCTGCTCAGCACCCGGCGCGACGAGCTGGTGAGCGGACTCGACGAGCTGCACCGGCGGGGACTGCCGTTCGATGCCTGCGTCCGGGCGCCGCAGCTCGCGGAGTTGGCTTCTCTGCTCGCCGACACGGCCGGTGGCAGTGTCGTGCTCGACCACATGGGCAAGCCGCCGGTCGGCGAGCCGGAGGCGCTGGACCGCTGGCGGGAGGACCTTCAGGCCCTCGCCGGGCTGCCGCAGGTCTCGTGCAAGTTGTCCGGCCTGCCGGCCGAGTGCTGGAGCGAGTTCGAGCTGGAGACGGCGTTCGCACCGGTCGTCGGCCATGCTCTCGACTGCTTCGGCCCGCGGCGCTGCATGGTCGGGTCCGACTGGCCGGTGAGCGACCCCGGCTTCGACTGGTGCGCGCGCGTCGTCGAGTTCGTGCCCGCACCTCATCGCGACGCCGTCGCGGAGACCACCGCCCTCACCATCTACCGGAGGCTCGGATGACCCCCCTCGACCACCCCGCGCTGCGGAGCCTCGGCTTCGGCGCCGCTCAGCTCGGCAACCTCTACCGTGCCGTCGACGACGACACCGCCACGGACGCCGTCAGCGCGGCCTGGGAGCAGGGGCTTCGGTACTTCGACACCGCCCCCCACTACGGGCTCGGCCTGTCCGAGCGCCGCCTGGGCGCCGCCCTGGCCGGACGCCCACGCGACGAGTACGTCCTCTCCAGCAAGGTCGGCCGGCTGATCGAGCCCAATCCCACACCCACCCAGACCGACCTCGACAACGGGTTCGACGTGCCGGGCGACCTGCACCGCCGGCGCGACTACACCGCCGACGGCGTCCTGCGCAGCCTCGAGGAGTCGCTCACCCGGCTCGGCACCGACCGGATCGACATCGTCTACATCCACGACCCCGAGGAACCCACCGACCGCTTCGACGAGGCCATGGCCGGCGCCGTCCCCGCGCTGCGCCGGCTCAAGGACGAGGG
>DATAKK010000005.1:0-41213 GCA_036261615.1 Propionibacteriaceae bacterium
GGCCGCCGCCGCCCGCGCCGAGGCCGCCCGCCAGCAGGCCGCCAGCCGCTCGGCGTCCCGCCCCGCCATCTCGACGTACGTGCCCCCGGCCCCCACCTACACTCCGGTCTCCAACGGCACGTCGTGGACGCCGAGCAGCTACTACTCGGTGCCGAACTACGGCGGGGTCGACCCCTGGGGCTTCTACTGGGGTGAGTGCGTCTCGTACGCCGCCTTCAAGGTCCGGACCAGCACGGCATGGACCGACTTCATCAACAACTACACGGACCGCGGCACCAGCGTGCACTTCGGCAACGCCGTCGAGTGGGGTGCGGCCGCCCAGGCCCTCGGTATCCCGGTGAACACCACACCGACCGTCGGGTCGATCGCCTGGCGGACGAGCGGAGCGGCGGGTCACGTCGCCTACGTCACCGCCGTGCACCCCAACGGCACCATCGACGTCGCCGAGTACAACATGCTCGTCTACCACGGTTTCGACGTCCGGACGAACATCGCCTGGTGGACCGGTGGCACCTACGGATTCGCAGGGTTCATCCACTTCGAGCAGTCGCGCCCCTGACGCGCAGATCCCCCGAGAAGGGGGGCCTCACATGTCGCGGTAGCGACGGGCCTCCCCCAGCAGCCGGCCGATGCCCCCCGCATCGGCCGGCTTCGGGTCTGCCACCCCGTCCGGCCCGGCGTACGGCGTGACGTAGGCGGGGGTGTCGCGCTGGAAGCGCCAACCCTCCGCGAGCGGTCCGGCGTCCACGATGTCGAAGCCGAGAGTGTCGAGCAGGTGCGCGACGACCCGCTTGGCTTGGTCGTCGTCCCCCGCGATGGGCAGCGCGGAGCGGTCGGGGGCCCCGGCCGGGCGGCCCAGCACCCCGAGCGCGCGGAAGAAGATGTTGTTGCAGGCCTTGACGACGTCGGCGCCCGCGAGATGCTGCTGGACGAGTTCGCTCGTCGTGAGCGTCTCCTCCTCCAGCGGCTGGATCTCGCCGTCGCGTCCCGGGTAGTAGTTGCAGGTGTCGAGGACGACCTTGCCCTCGACGGCCTCGGGCGGCAGGTCGTGGATCGCGTACAGCGGGACGGTGACGACGACGACGTCGCCCGCGCGGCCGGCCTCGAGCACGTGCCCCGCGCGGGCGTTGGGACCCAGCTCGCCCACCAGCCCGGCGAGCGTCTCGGGCCCGCGGGAGTTGCTCATCACGACGTCGTACCCGGCGGCGACGGCGAGCCGGGCGAGCGTGGAGCCGATGTTCCCACTGCCGATGAAGCCGATGGTGCGCACCGGCCCGGTGTCATGAGCGCTGGTCGTCATGCCGGGGCAACGCCACCGGCGTCCGGGCGTATTCCGCGGACGCCGCCCCGCCACGCCGCAGGGCGACCAGCCGGCGCACGAGGACCGCGGCGGCGAGCAGGCCCACCGCCGTCACCAGCCCGCCCACCACGTCGGTGAACCAGTGGTCGGCGAGGTAGACCCGGCTGGCGGCCATGGTGAGGCTCGCGGCCGCCCACACGAGGACGATGGCGACCCGGGACGCCGGGGCCGGACGGGCACGCCACGCGAGCAGCCCGAGCAGCCCGACGAACACGGTCGTGTTGACCGTGTGGCCCGATGGGAAGGCGTAGCTGCGGGCGATCGCGCCGATGACATCGGCGGTCGGCCGGGGACGGGCGAACAGCAGCTTCATGGCGCTGGTGACGATGCCCGCGACGGCGGTGGTGATGGCGACGAACACCGCGTCCCCCCGGAACCTGCGGAACCACAACCAGACGACGGCGGTCACGATGAGCACCCACAGGGCCGGTCCCCCGAGCACTGCGAGACCGGACGCCAGCGGCGTGAGGAGCGGCGTCCGTTCGGCGACGAACCACCGTCCGATGCCCGGGTCGTACCCGGCGAGGTCCCCGCTTTCGAGGACTCCCTCGGCGATGATCGCGACACCCGCCACGGCGAGCGCGAGCACCACGACCGGGCCCATCCACGGGCGTCCGGGCAGCATCGGTGGGGCCACTCCCCCGATCGTGCGGTTGCTCATCGTCCTCCTCCGTCGTGGATCCAGCATGCCCGGCGCCCCGAACGCCGCGGCGGCGATGGCGGTCCGCCCTCCGGCCGTGCAGCAAGATGGTCGCATGCACGCGCTGCGCACGATCTGGAGCGGCTGGCCGTTGACCCGCCGGGTCGTGGTCGCCTCCGCCGCCGCGCTCGCGCTCCTCCTCGGCCTCGGGCTGCTCGGGTTCTCGTGGGCCCTCGACCGGGTGCTCACCCAGGACGCCGTCAGCCAGTCCGAGGCGAAGATCTCGCAGCTCACGACCCTCGTCACCACCTCGGACGTGACCCTGCAGGAGGCGGTCACGACCCTCCCCGCGCAGGGGTCGCAGCTCCAGGTGCTCGACTCCGCGGGACGGGTCGTCGCGGCGTCCGACGGGCTCGCCCGGCTGCGGTTCCTCCCCAAGCCGCTCGCGCCCGGAGCCGAGACGGTGACCAAGACCGATTTCGTGGTTCCCGACCGCACCTTCGTCATCGTCGCCCGCGGCATCACCGTCGGCGGCTCGAGCTACACCCTGGTGGTCGCCCGCCCCCTCGACATCGAGTCGAAGGCGGTGTCGACCGCCAACATCATCGTCGCGATCGGCTCGCTGATCCTCGGTAGCGGCCTGCTGTTCGCGATGTCTCGGATCGTCTCCCAGGCCCTCAAGCCCGTCGAGCGGATCCGCAGCGACGTGTCGCGGATCAACGCCGCCGGGGCCACCGAACGGGTGACCGTGCCCGGCGGCAGCGACGAGATCGCCCGGCTCGCCGAGACGATGAACGAGATGCTGGCCCGACTCGCCCAGTCGGACGCCGCCATGCGCCAGTTCGTCTCCGACGCCTCGCATGAACTCCGCAGTCCCCTCGCCACCCTGCGCACCCACCTCGAGACCGCACCCCGGGACGAGGCCGGACAGGTCACCCTCGACGGCACACTCACCCGCGGCGAGGTGCTCCGCCTGCAGGCGCTCGTGGAGGACCTGCTCACCCTGGCCAAGGCGGACGACCAGGGCGTTCCCCTCACCATCGAGGAGGTCGACCTCGATGACATCGTCGATGTCGAGGTGCGGCGGCTCCGCGCCACGGTCAACCGTCCGGTGCGTGCCCACATCGAACCCGCCCAGGTGCTCGGCGACGGCGGGCGGCTGGCGCAGACCCTGCGCAACCTCGTCGACAACGCGGTGCGCCACACCACCGGCGGCGTCTGGGTGCTCATGGAGACCTCGCGACCGGGCTGGGTGAGCGTGCACGTCGACAACGACGGTGACCCCATCCCCATCGCCGAGCGGGAGCGGGTGTTCGAGCGGTTCGCCCGGCTCGACAGCGCCCGGGCGCGCGACCGCGGGGGCAGCGGGCTGGGGCTGGCGATCGCCCGGACCTTCGCCGAGGCGCACGGTGGGACGGTCACCACCACCCGGAGTCCCGAGGGACGCTGCCGGTTCACCCTCACCCTGCCGACCATCGGCTGAGCGCCGGGCGCCCCACACGCGGCCCGGATCCTGCGAAACTTGCACCACCTGCCATACCCCGGCGCCGGGGGCGAGGGTGTGGCACGTGGCGCACGTTTTGGGGCGGCAGGCCGGAGGGGAGCCCAGGAGACGCCGCGACCGATCGAGCCGCGGCTCTCACACGGCCGCGACTCTCAGACGGTGGTCTGGCTCCGCAACCGGTAGCCCATGCCGCGTACGGTCTCGATCGAGTCGCGGCCGAAGGCGAGGTCGATCTTCTTGCGCAGGTAGCCCATGTACACCTCGACGATGTTGTCGCTGCCGTCGAAGGCGGGGTCCCACACGTTGTCGAGGATGTCGGCCTTCGACACGACGTCGTCGGCGTGGCGCATGAGGTAGTGCAGCACGGCGTACTGCTTGGCGGTGAGCGACACCGGCTCGCCCTTGCAGGTGACCAGCCGCTTGTTCGGGTCGAGGCTGATGTCGCCGACGGTGAGCACGACCGGACGCTCCGGGGCGCCGCGCCGGGCCAGGGCGCGCAGCCGGGCCACGAGCACCGCGAAGCTGAAGGGCTTGGTGAGGTAGTCGTCGGCGCCGAGCTCGAACGCGTCGGTCTGGTCGTACTCGCCGTCCTTGGCGGTGAGCATGAGCACCGGCGTCCACACCTTGCGCTGGCGCAGGTTGGTCAGCACGTCGTAGCCGTTGCGGCCGGGAATCATGATGTCGAGGACGATGACGTCGTAGGGGTTCTCGGTGGCCAGCCACTGGCCGGTGATGCCGTCATGGGCGACGTCGACCACCATGCCCTCACTCACGAGGCCCCGGCGGATCGATTCGGCGAGGGGGGCCTCGTCCTCGACCAGCAGAATGCGCATCGCGTTCATCTCCTTACAGGCGATCCCTAGGCCCACCGTAGGCGTGGTGGTGCTCAGGCGAGCGCCGCTTTCAGTGTGTCTCGGCCGCGCTGAGCGCGCCCTGAAGGTGCCGGTGGGTCACGGGACGCGGCAGAACCACTCCCGGCCGAGCACGAGCCGCGACAGCGGAGCGGGCAGCCGGAGCAGCAGGTCGACCGTCCGCGGGCCGCCCGTGGCCTGCGACGCGTGGGCGCGCAAGGCGGCGCGCTTGGCACCAAGGTGCTTGCGGACGTCGATGCTGTGGGTGATCAGCTCCGGGGACGCGAACAGCTCCCGCCCGTCGGGGATCCACGGCAGCGGGAGCACCCGGGAGAACATGCGGAGCAGGCGCAGCACCGGGACGATGCGGCGCCGGTCGACGGTCGCCTCCAGCAGGGTCGGGGTGCCGGCGAGGGACGCCGCCCGGCGGGCGACGAGATGCACCTGCCGGTGATCGGGATGCCCGTAGCCACCGGCCGCGTCGTAGCTCGTGAGCACGTCGGCATGCTCCTCGGTGAGGATCGCGGCCAGCCGCCCGGCCGCCTCCTCGACGTCGGCCTGCACGAACGGGACGCCGCACTCCCCGGCCGCGCCGGCGTCCAGCCCCGAGTCGGCGTAGCCGAGACACACGAGCCGCGACACGCCGAGGGCCATGGCGGACGCCTCGACCTCCCGCCAGCGCCGGTCACCGAGTCCGCCGCTCTCCCCGTCGCTCAGTCCGGCCTCGCCCCTGGTCGCCAGCACGAGCACGACCCGGTGGCCGGCCGCGGCGGCCTGGGCGAGGGACCCGCCGGTGAACAGGGCCTCGTCGTCGGGGTGTGCGTGGAACGAGACGACCGTCCTCGGCGCCGGGCTGGACACCAGGCGGTGCTCGAGCGCCGGGCGGCTCATCGTCCGACCGCCACCCGGGTGGGCTGCGCCACGGCGGCGCGTGCCGGCGTCCGGGCGGCCTCGGCGGCCGCCAGCGAATAGAGCGACCGGGCGACCGCGGTCGTGTGGGCCCAGTCGTGGCGCGGGGCGACGGCCCGGTTGTGGGCGGTCATCCGGGTGCGCAGGGCGTCGTCGCGCAGCAACTGCCCGACGCGGCGGACCATCGTCACGTCGTCGGGCGCGAGGAAGCCGTCGACGCCGTCGGTGATGAACTCGGTGAGTCCGGACCGGCTGCTGCCGACGACGGGCAGGCCCATCGCCCGCGCCTCGAGGGCGGCGATGCCGAACGACTCGCGCTCCGCGGGGGCGACGAACAGGGCCGCCTCGGCGAGCAGCGCCTGGATGCGGTCGTGGGCGAGGCGGCCGGGCAGCGAGACGACGTCCTCGAGCCCCTCCCGCTGGACGAACCGGTGCGCGGCCTCGCGCAACGGGCCGTCGCCGACGACGACCGCACGCGACCCCGGGGCCAGGCTGGGGAGTTCGGCGAGCATGCGCAGCAACGGCATGGTCCGCTTGATCCGGGTGAGTCGCATCACCGACACCACGGTCGGCACCCCGGACGCCGGCACGTCCACCGGGTGCCACTGGTCGAGGTCGACGGCGTTGGGCAGCACGTGCACGGGCACGTCGGGTCCGAGCATGACGCGCAGCGGCTCCGCGGCGCGGGCGCTCACCGCGGACCAGGCGATCGGAAGTCCGCGGAGCCCGAGCACGGCGCCGGTGAGGTGCGGCAACGGGCCGAGACCCGACCACATCGAGTGCATGGTGACGAGCACGGGCACGCCACGCTCCGCGGCGGTGCGGGCGGCGAGGTAGGCGAACGGCGAGATGATCGAGGCGTGGACGTGCACGACGTCGGGCCGGAGCTCCCGCAGGGCCCGCTCGATGCACAGGCGCCGGTCGCCGAGGGTGCCGCGGCGCTCGGGGTTCGCGCGGCACACACCGTCGGCGTCCGGCCCAGGAGCGGCGGTGACGAGCAGGGCCTCGTCCCCCGCGGCCCGCTGGTGGGCCATCCGGTCGCGGACGTGCAGTTCGATGCCACCGATCTTCGGGAGGTAGCTGTCCGCGGCGTGCAGCACCCTCATCCGGCGACACCCCCGGCGACCGCCGCCCGGCGATCCACCCGGCGGTGGTGCCACTCCCACACCCCCAGCCAGACGCCGCCGACGGGAATCTCCATGGCGAACGTCAGCGTCCGGTAGAGCAGGATGCCGGTGGTGACGGCCAGCGGGTCGCCGCCCGCGGCCAGCAGCACGCTCGCCAGCCCGAGTTCGACGAGGCCGGTGCCGCCGGGGGTGATGCCGCCGAGCGTGAACAGGCGGTCGAGCGCGAACGCGGCGACGATGGCGACCGCGGGGACGTCGACGCCGGCGACGTGCAGGGCGGCCCACAGCAGGGCGAACAGCATGCCGATGTAGCCGGTGACACCGAGGGAGGCCTGGGCCCAGCCGCGGCGGAACACCCCGCGGGTGCGTTCCTGGACGGCGGCGACGCGCTCCCGGAACGACGGACGCCGCGACGAGCCGACCAGGCTCAGCACGGAGCGCACCCCGCGTTCGGCCAGGGCGGCCACGCGGGCTCCGAGCGGCGGATGCGCGAGCACGGCGACCCCGACGCCCAGCACGAGGGCGGCGACCAGGGCGACGAGGAGGGCGGTGAGGGCGACGTGCCCGAGCACCGCCGACCCGGCCAGCGCCACCCACGGGAGCACGAGTGCCACGAGGACGAGCTTGCCGAGGACGTCCCAGATGTTGCTGACGAGGGTGTACGTGGCGACGTGCGACCCGCTGTACCCCCACTTGCGGAGCATCCGGTAGTTGAGGGCGATGCCCGCCGCGCCCCCGAGGGGCATGACGTTGGCGACCGCGCTGCCGGTGAGGCTCAGCGTGAGCGCCCGCCGCGAGGTGAGCGTGGGCAGCGACGCCCGGAGCACGAGGGTGTTGACGAGCAGCCCGAGGGCCCACAGCACCACGAGGCCGGCCAGCCAGATTGGCGGGACCGACGCGAGGGACTGCGCCGCGGTCGTCCAGCCCACACCGGTGATCGCGGGCAGGCCGAGGGACAGCAGCGCGGCGGCCAGGCCGATCCCGACCAGGGAACGCAGGCGTTGTCCGCGCGTCGCCCGGGGCCGGGCGGCCTCGGCCCGGGCCACCGGCAGGTGGTCGCGGTGCACACCCAGGCTGGTCATCCCCTTAGCATGGCCTCCCCGCGCTGAAGGTCCGCTGAACTCGCCGTTCAGCGTGTCGGCAGCCCCGATGGGGGCCCGGCCAGGGGCGTTGCCGCATCAGCCGCGCCTCCATCGGAGGGTGACGATCTGGTAGGGGCGCAGCACGAGGTGTGCGCCGGCGTCGTCGGTGGTGAGCCCCGCCTGGTCATCCAGCGCGCGTTCGAGCAGGTCCGTGAGCACCACGCCGCGGGTCGCGGCGTCCACGGAGACGGTGACGCTCGCCCGGGTGCCGAGGGCCTCGTAGAGGCGCACGACGAGGTCGTCGTCGTCCTCGGCGAGCTTGACGGCCTCGACCACCACCGCGGGGTTGTCGACCACGAGCAGCGGCGTCACGTCGGCGGCTCCTGGGACCTCCCGGGCGGGCAGGTTGCGGCGGTAGCCGTGGGTGATCGCGTCCAGCACGGTCGCGCCGGCGACGACACCGAAGCTCAGGTGGTGGTCGCCCTGGTCGGCGTCGGGGTCGGGGAACACCGGTGAGCGGAGCACGGTCGCTCGCATGACCGTGGTCGTGCCGCCGTCGTCGCGGGTGTGGCGGGTGATGTCGTGGCCGTAGGTGCAGCTGTTGGTGAGCGCCACCCCGTAGCCGGACTCCCCGACCCGCACCCAGCGGTGCGCGGCGGTCTCGAACCGGGCGGCGTCCCAGGTGGTGTTCACCGCGATCGGCCGGTCGAGGTGGCCGAACTGGATCTCCGAGGTCGCCGCGTCGGCGCGCAGGTCGACCGGCACCGCCAGCTTGAGCAGGCGGTTGCGCTCGTGCCAGTCGATGTCCAGGCCGATGCCGAGTTCCGGATCGCCCGGGTCGAGGCGGTACTCCTGCACGATCGTGGACGCCGGCGTGTGCCGGCGCACCCGCACCACCACCGCCTGGCCCTCGGTCGTCGGGTCGACGGAGTCGGCGTCGAGGTCGACCACGGTGTTGCGGTAGTAGTCGTCGATGTCCCAGGCACCCCAGTTGAGGGGGTGGTCGTCGTGCAGTTGCAGGCGCCCGATCGGCTCGCCGGGGGCGACCAGCTCCCGTCCGGCGCGCAGGTCGACCATGGAGACGACCAGGCCGCGCGCGTCGATGGTCACCCGGACCACCCCGTTGTCCAGCACGATCTCGTCGCCGTCACCCCGGCTCAGGGCCACCGGCTGGGCCGGGGCGTGCGGCGTCCCGATGCCCAGGGCGGGCACCCCGCGCACCGGGAACGGTGACGGGTTCGCCACCGCGACGCCGGCGGCGTCCCCGGCCAGGGCCTGCAGGGACGAGGCGATCAGGCCCTGCAGTTCCTCGGTGAGCGCGGCGTGCGCGGCCTCCGACTCCTGGTGCACCCAGGCGATCGACGAGCCGGGCAGGATGTCGTGGAACTGGAGCAGCAGCAACTGCCGCCACAACTGGTCGAGGGCCTCCCGCGGGTACGGCGTCCCGGCGCGCACGGACGCCGTCGCCGCCCACAGTTCCGCCTCGCGCAGCAGGTGCTCGTTGCGCCGGTTGCCCGCCTTGGTGCGGTGCTGGCTGGTGTAGGTGCCCCGGTGCTTCTCCAGGTACATCTCCCCGCTCCACACCGGCGCGTCCGGGTACTCCGCGATCGCCTCGTCGAAGAACCGCTGCGGGGTCGACAACTCGACTCTCGGCGCACCCTCGAGGTCGGCGAACCGGCGCGCCGACTGCAGCATCTCCCGGGTGGGGCCACCGCCACCGTCGCCGTACCCGTACGGAAGCAGCGACCGGGTGGCGCGGCCGCGCTCGGCGAACCCCCGCTCCGAGCGCAGCAGCTCGTCCGCTGAGATCGTGCCGTTGTAGGTGTCGGCGGGCGGGAAGTGGGTGAAGATCCGGGTGCCGTCCAGCCCCTCCCACCAGAACGTGTGGTGCGGGAACCGGTTGGTGTCGTTCCACGACATCTTCTGGGTGAGGAAGTACTTCTTGCCCGCCAGCCGGGCGATCTGCGGCACTGCCGCCGAGTAGCCGAAGCTGTCCGGCAGCCACACCTCCTGCGGCTCGACGCCGAACTCCTCGATGAAGAACCGGGTGCCCGCGAGGAACTGGCGCACCAGTGCCTCCCCGCCGATGAGGTTGATGTCGGATTCCACCCACATGCCGCCCACCGGCACGAACCGGCCCGCCGCGACGGCGGACTTCATCCGCTCCCACACGTCCGGATAGCCGTCCTTGACCCACTGGTACTGCTGGGCCGAGCTGCAGGCGAAGGTGATGTCGGGGTCGGCGTCGATGAGATCCAGAACGTTGCTGAACGTCCGCGCGCACTTGCGCCGGGTCTCGCGCACCGGCCACAACCAGGCCGAGTCGATGTGCGCGTGCCCGACCGCGTGCACCGTGTGCGCGGACGCCGACGCCGCCCGCTCCAGCACCGGGGCCAGGATCGCCCGCGCCGTGGGGGCGCTCGCGTGCAGGTCGCCCCACGCGACGGCGTCCAGCATGTCCGACAGGGCCGCGACGATCTCCGCCCGCCGGGTGCCCTCGGGCAGGTTCCGCGAAAGCCCCCGGAGCACCTCCACATCGGCGAACAACTCCCAGACCGGCACGTCCCGCAGTCCCACCTCGAGGCGCTGCAGCCGGTAGAGCCGGTCCGTGCCCGCGGTCCGCTTGTCACCCAGCGGCATCGCGTGCACCAGGCCCTCCGAGGTGACCCGAGGGTTGGACGCCGCCTCGACGAACACCTCGAACACCTCCCCCGGGCCGCCGACCGGCACCCACTGGTTCTCCGGCTCCACCGCCTTGATCACCGTGCCGTCGCCACGCCAGGCGAGCCCCTCGGCCTGGAACCCGACGTCGAAACGGCCGAAGCCCAGGTCGACGATCAACTCCGGGGCCGTATCGGGCCTCTCCGCCCAGGACGCCGGGACCTCGCCCCGCACCCGGAACCACGTCGTCCCCCACGGGCGGCCCCACACCTCACCCACAGGGAACGGGCGGTAGTCGGCGTCCCTCGCCACCGCGAACGGCACGGGCTCGTCGGGCACCTCCCACGCCGCCACCTCGACCTGCGCGGTGTCCAGGTAGAGGTCGCAGCGGTGATCGCGACGGAAGCTGTCCAGCCGGGCGAGCACCTGCGACGAACGATCGAACACGAGGACTCCTGGGGGTAGGGCACGGACGCGGACCGTGTTCCACCCTCACACACCGCTTCCCGCTGGGGAAGACACCGCGCCCGCTCGTCTCGGCGTCCGGCGCCGGGGTTCGAGTTCGTGGGGCGGGCGATCTCTGCTGGGGCGGGAGTTCTCGACACCGAATCAGCAGAATTCTCCCGCCCCAGCGTCGAGATCGCCCGCCCCAGGGCCGAGGCGGGACGCCGTCAGGCGACGGGCAGGTCGCGGCGACGGAAGCCGGCGAACGCGACGGCGACCAGCGCGGCCGCGATGAAGGTGAGGACGATCTCCGGCGTCCAGGCCATGGGGTCGACCGGCACCCGGGGGACGTGGGCGAACGGGGAGATCTGGAGAGTCCAGCCGGGCAGGCCGATGAGCGCGCCGAGCTCGCCGAGCAGCACGACCCCGGCGATGAGCGCCCACCCCAGCCAGTCGGCCCGCGGCAACCAGGCGACGACCACGGCGGTCACGGCGGTCATCACCCAGATCGCGGGCAGGTACGCGAGGGCGGGGGACGCCTCGCGCCAGAAGCCGGACGAGCCGTTGAGATGGGCGGCTGCCATCGACAGGCCGAGGAGGACAACCAGCAGGGTCGCACCGGCGAGGGCGACGAGCAGGTGGGAGAGGAGGAAGCGGCTGCGCGTCACCCGGGTCGCGAGCACCGTCTCGAGATGCCCGGTCGACTCCTCCCCGCGCAGCCGCATGAGCGCGGACACCCCGAACGCCGCCGCACCGAAGGCCGCCATGCCGGCGACCAGGGTGAGGTAGATGTCGTTGAAGCTGCCGACGCCGCCGAGCTTGCGCAGCATCTCGGTCGCCGAGCCGGTCATCAGCACGCCGATGGTGTTGACGATCGAGCCGAACAGGACGCCGAGCACCACGTACGTGATCACCCAGCCGAGCAGCGTGGCGCGCTGCAGTCGCCAGGCGAGGGCGTCGGCGCTGCCCATCGTGGTGGTCGGCCTCCCGGCCCGGTCGGGCAGGAGACCGGCGCCGAGGTCGCGGCGTCCCTGCAGCCAGCCGGCGACGGGCAGGCAGACCAGGAGGAACGCGACGGGGACGACGAGCGGCCAGGGCCGGTCGCCGTCGAAGTAGCGCACCTGCTGGGCCCAGCCGAGGGGCGAGAGCCAGCTGAGGAACCGGGCGGGGCGGTCCCAGGAGACGTCGCCGATGACGCGGAGCACGAACGAAACGCCGAGGGCGCCGAAGATCCACGCGCCGCAGGCCCGATAGCTGCTGGACAGCTGTACCGCGACCGCCGCGAGCCCGGCGAACGACAGGCCCACACCGGCCAGCGCGAGCCCGAGCAGGGTCGAGCCCCCGAACGGCCAACCCCCGGCGATCGCGGCGGGGATGGTGACGAAGCCGGTGACCAGCGACGTGACGACCGCGAGGAGCACGGCCGCCCCGAGCGGGGCGTGGCGTCCGACGCTGGTGGAACCGAGCAGCTCGAAGCGCCCGGACTCCTCCTCGGCCCGCGTGTGCCGCCGGACGATGGCGATGACGAGGAAGGCGAGCACGAGGAAGTCGAGCATGGCGAGCTTGTTGGCGCCGATGCCCCCGATCGAGTCGAGGTGGTAGACGTGCCCGTACATCGCCACGACGCCGGTGCTCGTGTTCGCGGCCTGGTTGGCCGCGACGATCTGCTCCGTGCCCGTGTAGAGGGTCTTCATCGCGTCCGCCGAGTAGTAGCTCAGCAGCCAGATGACGAGCAGGGACGCCGAGATCATTACCCGGTCGCGGCGCCCCGCGAGCCGGAGCAGGCCGCGCCAGCCGTTCACCGCGGCGCCCCCTCCCCGGCGACCGTCTGGTACTTGCTCAGGAACAGCTGCTCCAGGCTGGGCGGCTCGCTGACGAGGGAGTCGAGACCGGCGGCGCTGAGCGCGGCGATCGCCTCGGCGAGGTGGTCGGCGTCCACCGAGAACCGGACGCGGGTGCCCTCCTGGGTGAGGCCGGTGACCCCCGGCATCGCGGCCAGTGCCGGCACCGGCCCGCGGACGTCGGCGGTGACGCTCGTCGTGTGCAGGTGGCGCATCTCGTCGAGGGTGCCCGACTCGACGATGCGGCCCGCCCGGATGATGCTGATGCGGTCGGACAGCTTCTCGACCTCCGACAGGATGTGGCTCGACAGCAGGATCGTCCGCCCGTCGGCCCGCAGTTCGCCGGCGACGTCCGCGAAGGACGCCTCCATGAGCGGGTCGAGCCCCGACGTGGGCTCGTCGAGCAGGAACAGGTCGGCGTTCGAGGCGAGCGCCGCGACCAGGGCGACCTTCTGCCGGTTGCCCTTGGAGTAGCTGCGGCACTTCTTCGTCGGGTCCAGATCGAACCGCTCGAGCAGGGACGCCCGGCGCGTCGGGTCGAGGTCGCCGCGCAACCGGGCGAGCAGGTCGATGACCTCGCCTCCGGTGAGGTTCGGCCACAGGTTGACGTCGCCGGGGACGTAGGCGATCCGGCGGTGCACTGTCTGGATGTCGGTCCACGGGTCGGCCCCGAAGACGCGGGCGCTGCCGGCGTCCGCGCGGAGCAGGCCGAGCAGCACCCGGATGGTGGTGGTCTTGCCCGCCCCGTTGGGTCCGAGGAAGCCGTGCACCTCGCCCTGGTTCACCGCGAGGTCGAGCCCGTCGAGAGCCCGGGTCGACCCGAACGATTTCTCGAGACCCCTTGTCTCGATGACGATGGTCACGCCGCAGACGATACGCCGGGACCCCTCCCCCGGGACCGCGCCCTGCGGTAACGCGTGACGATCGCGAGCCCCGGCCGAGGTGCGGACGGACGGGCCCGAAGGTCGCGTGATTCCCGCTCGGCCCGGCGCCACTCGGCACGGGCTACCGTGAAAGACACGTGCATCGCCTCATGGCCGTGCCCGCGGGGAGCAAGAGGTGGCCGTCCGATGACTCAGCGACCCTGGCACACGCTGCCGGTGGATCAGGTCCTGGCCGAACTCGGCTCGACGCCCCAGGGACTCTCCGAGGCCGAGGCCGCCGCCCGACTCGAGACGCACGGCCACAACGAACTCCGGGCAGCAGGCGGCCTGTCCCCGTGGCGCATCCTGCTCGAGCAGTTGAAGAACGTCCTCATCGTCATCCTCCTCGTTGCCACGGGCATCTCGTTCGCGCTGGGAGAGGCGGTGGAATCGCTGGTGATCGCCGTCATCGTGCTCTTCGCGGTGGTTCTCGGCTTCGTCCAAGAGTACCGCGCCGAGCGCGCGATCGACGCGCTGCGCGAGCTCGCTGCCCCGATGGCGACCGTCACGCGCGACGGCCGGGAGGAGGCCGTGGCCGCCCGGACCCTCGTGCCCGGGGACGTCATCGTCCTCGCGTCCGGCGACCGGGTGGCCGCCGACGGACGCCTCATCGAGTCGGCCAACCTGGCAGCGGACGAGGGACCCCTCACCGGCGAGTCCCAAGCGGTCGAGAAGCGGGCAGCCACGCTCGGGGCAGCGGAACTCGCCGTCGGCGACCGGACCAACATGGTCCATGCCGGCACGGCCATCACCTATGGACGCGGCCGCGCCGTGGTCGTCGCGACCGGCATGGACACCGAGGTCGGGAACATCGCGCAGTTGCTCCAGACCGTCGAGACCGGCAGAACGCCGCTCCAGCAGAACCTGGACCGGGTCGGCAAGGTGCTCGCGAGGGCCGCGATCATCCTCGTCGTCCTCGTCGCGGGCTTGGGGATCCTGCGCGGCCAGCCGGCGATGGACATGCTGCTCTTCGCGATCGCGCTGGCCGTCGCGGTGGTCCCCGAGGCCCTGCCGGCCGTGGTGACGATCTCCCTCGCCATCGGGGTCCGCCGGATGGTGAAGCGCAACGCCCTCCTGCGCCGCCTGCACGCCGTGGAGACGCTCGGATCGACGTCGGTCATCTGCTCCGACAAGACCGGCACCCTCACCAAGGACGAGATGACCGTCCGTCGCGTCGTCGTCGGCGGAGAGGTGATCGAGGTCACCGGCTCCGGCTACGAGCCGCAGGGGCAGTTCCGCACCCCGGACGGCCGTGAGGTGGAGGGCGGTCTCCGACGGAGCCTGTCCGACCTGCTGACCGCCGCGGCGCTCGCGTCCGACGCGCAGCTGACGGGCGGTGACCAGGGCTCGTGGGCGGTCACGGGTGACCCCACCGAGGGTGCGTTGGTGGTGGCGGCGCGCAAGGCCGGCCTCGACAAGGCCGCCCTGGAGCGCGACCACCCGCGGATCGACGAGATCCCCTTCACCTCGGAGACCAAGCGGATGACCACCCTCCACGAGCACGGCGGTGGCGTGCTGGCGTTCACCAAGGGTGCCCCGGAAGTGGTGGTGCCGAGCTGCACAGCCGTTCTGGGTGCCGAGGGCCTGGCGTCCCTGGACGAGCTGGGACGCCGCGAGGTTCTCGACGTCGCCGGCGACTTCGCGGCACACGCGCTGCGCGTGCTCGCCGTGGCGGCGAAGCGGAATCCCGAGGCGGGCGGGGCCCAGGAGGGTCTCACGCTGCTCGGGCTGGTGGGCATGATCGATCCCCCGCGGACCGAGGCCGCCGACGCGATCGCGCGGTGCCGGGACGCCGGAATCCGACCGGTCATGATCACCGGAGACCACCCCGCCACCGCCCAGGCCGTGGCCCGCGAACTCGGGCTGCTGCCGGGCGGGAGCGTGGTCGTCGGCTCGCAGGTGGATGCCATGACCGACGACGAGCTGTTCCGGCAGGCGGATTCGATCGCGGTCTACGCCCGGGTCTCGCCGGAGCACAAGCTGCGGGTCGTCACCGCCCTGCAGCGCCGGGGACACGTGGTGGCCATGACCGGCGACGGGGTCAACGACGCGCCGGCTCTGAAGAAGGCCGACATCGGGGTGGCCATGGGTATCACGGGCACCGACGTCTCGAAGGAAGCCGCCGCGATGACGCTGACCGACGACAACTTCGCCTCGATCGTGGCGGCGATCGAGGAGGGGCGCGCGGTCTTCGACAACGTCAAGAAGTACCTCATGTACCTTCTGTCGGCGAACATCGGCGAGATCGGCCTCATGGTGGTCACCATGCTGCTCGGCCTGCCGCTCCCGCTGTCCGCCGTGCAGATCCTGTACGTGAACCTCGCCACCGACGGACTGCCCGCCCTCGCCCTTGCGGTCGATCCCGCCGAGCCCGACCTCATGAAGCGGCCTCCCCGAAATCCCACGTCGGGTGTGTTCACCCGTCCGGTGGTGAGGCTGATGGTGGCCGGCGGCGCCTGGTCGGCGGTGCTCAACACCAGCCTGTTCGCCTGGGCGCTGCAGTCCGGCCGAGGAGTCGACCACGCGATGGCGATGACCTTCGTCTGCCTCGTCATGGTGGAGTTCATCAAGGCCTTCGCCCTCCGCTCGGAGCGCATCTCGAGCTTCGTCCGGCCGTTCGCGAACCGCTGGCTCAACCTCGCCGTCCTCTGGGAGACGGCGCTGCTTCTCACCATCCTGTACGTCCCGTTCCTCGAGCGCGCGTTCGGCACGGTCGCGCTGACGTTCACCGAGTGGGCCGCGCTCCTCGGAGCGGCGACGACCATCGTCCCGGTGCTCGAACTCGTCAAGTGGCTCAATCGCCGGGGCACCTTCGACCGGGCGGCCGGCATGGCTCGCCACACCGGTCCCGGCATCCCCCCTGCACCCGTGCGGTCCTGAGATCCAGTCCGCCGTGTCGGGCGTAGGAATTGTCGGTTTCGCGCGATATTTCCGTACGCCCTCAGTCATTCCGTACGCCCACCGGGACGAGGCGGCCACCGGGGGTGCGGCCGACGGCCGGGACGCCGCGGTGTCCCGGCGTACGGTGACGATATGCAGACGAGTTCCAGCGCCTTCCGGATCGAGACCGACAGCATGGGCCCCATCGAGGTGGCGGCCGAGCGTTACTGGGGTGCACAGACCCAGCGCAGCCTCGAGAACTTCGACATCGGGCGCGACACGTTCGTGTGGGGGCGCTCGATCATCTCCGCACTCGGCACCCTCAAACTCGCAGCCGCCCGGGCCAATGCCGACCTCGGACAGCTCGACCTGACCGAGGAGCAGATCGCCGCCGTGCAGCAGGCGGCGCGCGAGGTCGCCGACGGGGCGCTCGACGACCAGTTCCCGCTCGTCGTGTTCCAGACCGGCAGCGGCACCCAGAGCAACATGAACGCCAACGAGGTGATCGCCAACCGCGCGATCGAGATCCTCGGCGGCGAGATGGGGAGCAAGGTGCCCATCCACCCGAACGACCACATCAACCGCGGCCAGTCGAGCAACGACACCTTCCCGACCGCCATGCACATCGCCCTGGCCCGCGACCTGCACGCCCGGCTCTACCCCGCCGTCGAGCAGTTGCGCGACACGCTCGAGGACAAGGCGAGCGCGTACGCCGGCGTCGTCAAGGTCGGACGCACGCACCTCCAGGACGCGACACCGGTCACCCTCGGCCAGGAGATCGGCGGCTGGGTGGCCCAGATCGACGCCGCACTCGCCGGCGTCCGGGCGGCCGAGGACGGGGTGCTCGAGCTGGCGATCGGCGGCACGGCGGTCGGCACCGGGCTCAACGCCCACCCCGACTTCGGACGCCTCGCCGCCCAGCGGATCGCCCAGCTCACCGGGCTGCCGTTCCGTCAGGCCGGAAACCTGTTCGCCGCGCTGTCCGCCCACGACGCCCTGGTCGCGTTGAGCGCCTCCCTGCGCACCCTGGCGATGGCGCTCATGAAGATCGCCAACGACGTGCGCTGGCTGGCGTCGGGACCCCGGGCGGGCATCGGCGAGATCCGGATCCCCCAGAACGAGCCGGGGTCGAGCATCATGCCGGGCAAGGTGAACCCGACCCAGAGTGAGGCGCTGACGATGGTCGCGACCCGGGTGTTCGGCAACGACGCCACGGTGGCGTTCGCCGGGTCGCAGGGCAACTTCCAGCTCAACGTCTACAAGCCGGTGATGGCCCACGCCGTGCTCGAGTCGATCCGGCTGCTCGGGGACGCCTGCCGGTCGTTCAACGACCACTGCGCCGTGGGCATCGAACCCGACCAGCAGCGGATCGAGGAGCACCTCAACGCCAACCTCATGCTCGTCACCGCGCTCAACCGGCACATCGGCTACGACCGGGCGGCGGCGATCGCGAAGCGCGCCTACAAGGAGGGCCTCACCCTGCGCGAGTCGGCCGGGGCCGAGGGCGTCAGCGGCGACGACTTCGACGCGTGGGTCGTGCCGGGCGACATGACCCACCCCTGAGCCCGGCCGTCACCGTCCCGGGGAAGAGCGACTCCCCGGGCCGGAGGGTCACCGGCGCTGGTACATGCCCTTGACGTAGGCCGCCTGGCCGAGGTGCTGGGTGATGTCGTTGACCACCGACACGAGCCGCACCGCAGCGGTCACGGGCGGGTCCCAGCGCTCGTCGACGACGCGGTCGTACCCCTCGTCGACAAGGGCGTTGATGACCTCGAGGGTCATCGCGTGCACGGCCTCCTGATAGGAGACGAGCAGGCCCGGGTCGTCGACGCTGAACTGGCCGACCTCCGCGCTGGACTGGCCGTACCCCACGGCGGACGCCGGGTAAGGCAGGCCGAAGCGCTCGACGAAGCCCTGCGAGGTGTAGACCTGCTCGACGCCGCCCACGCCGGCGACATGGTCGTCCTGCACGCGGGTGAGGTGCCAGACCAGCCAGCCGATCGAGTTGGCGTCCGGGTCGGGGCGCCAGGTGAGCGCCTCGCGGTCGAGGCCCTCGAGCAGTTGCGGGATCGCCTCGTGCACCCGCCCGAAGGCGTCGGCGAGGATCGTGGTCGGGGTCGTGGCGCTCATCGCGTCTCCTCTCTCACTGCTTGTCGGTGTCGCGCATGGCGTCGAGCTCGGCGAGGTCGTCGTCGGAGATGACGAAGTCGAGCTGCGCGTTCTGGCGGATGTGCTCGGGCGAGGTGGCCTTCGGCAGCACGACAGCACCCCGCTGCAGCAGGTAGCGCACGCACAGCTGCGGTGCGGAGACGCCGTAGCGCTGGGCGATCGTGCCGAGCTCCGGGTGGTCGACGATGAGGCCGTGCGCGAACGGGGAGTAGGCCTCGACGACGATGTCGTGCTCGCGGCAGGCGGCGACCGTGTCGCTCGTGTCGAGCCCGACGAACCAGCGGATCTGGTCGACCATGGGCGTCACCCGGCAGGCGGGCAGCAGCGAGTCGAGGTCGCCCCGCTCGAAGTTGGAGACGCCGATGGCCTTGACCCGGCCGCTGTCGAGGCACTCCTCCATGAACCCCCAGATCGTCCTGTTCTCCTCGCGGCAGTCCATGCCGATCTGGTCCCACGGCCACGGCGCGTGGATGAGGTAGAGGTCGATGTAGTCGAGGCCGATCTCGCTCATCGTCGTCTCGAAGTTGCGCCGCGCACTGTCGAGGTCCTTGGCCTCGGCCGGCAGCTTGCTGGTGACGAAGATCTGCTCGCGGGGAATGCCGGAGTCACGCATGGCCCTGCCGACCGAGGCCTCGTTGCCGTAGGCGCGGGCCGTGTCGATGTGCCGATAGCCGACCTCGAGGGCGGTGCGGACGGCGTCGTAGCACTCCGGCCCTTCCTCGAGCAGCCAGGTACCGAAGCCGACGACCGGCATCGCGGCGCCGGTGGACAGGGTGACGGTCTCTTCGAGCGGGGTCATGGGCGGCTCCTGTCGGATGTTCCTCAACGGTGCGGACGCCGTCCACGCTAGTGGAGCCGCCAAGCACTTTCGAGGCCCCGATGAGGTGGTCCGGGGCGTCCGCGTCAGGCGGGCGGACTCAGCGGCGCGGTGCTCTGCCGCACGACCAACGTGGTGGCGAGTTCGAGCTCCGGCGGGGCGGGCTCGCCGGCGACGAGGCGGCTGATCCGGCGCATGGCCTCCGCGCCGAGCTGGTCGAGGGGTTGGCGGACGGTCGTGAGCGGCGGCGAGTGCCACAGCGCCATGTACCCGTCGTCGAAGCCGATGAGGCTGAGGTCGTCGGGCACCCGCAGTCCCAGGCGGCGTCCGGCCTCGGCCACCCCGAACGCGACCAGGTCGCACGCGGCGAACACCGCGGTCGGACGCTCGTCGAGCTGCAGCAGGTACCGGCCTCCGGACAGGCCGTCCTCGTAGCGGAACCCGCCGGGGACGATGAGCGCCGGATCGACCTCGACGCCGGCCTCGCGCATCGCCGACTCGAAACCGGCCAACCGCTCGCTCGCCGGGCGCGAGCGGGCCGGGCCCGTGACCACACCGATCCGGCGGTGGCCGAGGTCGAGCAGGTGCCGGGTCGCCTGCACTCCCCCGCGCCAGTTGGTGGCACCCACGCTCACCGGCGTCCCGGCGCCCTCGTCGACGGGGTCGAGCGAGACGAGGGGCAGGCCGAGCTCCTCGGCGGCCCGCACCTGCGCGGCGTCCACGGGCATGGTGACGAGGATGACGCCGTCGACGCCCGAGTCGCGGATCGCCTGCAACCACCGGGTCGAGCCGGGCTCGCCGGCGGCCTCGCCGAGGCGCCCCCCGTCGCGCTCGTGCAACTCGACGAGCACGCCCTCGCGCTGGGCCTGGCGCACGAGCCCCTCGAGGACGGCCGGGGTGTAGGCGTTCTCGAGGTCCTCGACGACCACCGCCACCCTCGTCGCCTCGTCGAGAGTCCCGGGACGCCGGCGCTCGTACCCCAGCTGTCGGGCGGTGCGTCGGACGAGAGTGCGCGTCGCGGGGGCGACGTCCGCCCGCCCGTTGAACACCTTGCTCACCGTGGCGGACGAGACGCCCGCGGCCCGGGCGACGTCCCCCGCGGTCACCCTCGCCATCGATCGCCTCCCGGGTCCGAAAGATTTTCGGCGCGGATAAAAAGTCTGGCTCAGCAACAAAAAGCTGTTCCGCGCTTGCGGGACGAGGCTATCGCCCTTTAGCGTCAAGGTGCGGAGCCGCGGGGCACGAAACCTTTCGATGACGGAGGAGCGTGGGGACCCGGCGGCCGGCCGCGCTCCCTTCGACGAAAGACCACGCCATGCACACCTGGCACGACACCTCCCGACCGGCGTCCGACCGCGCCCGCGCCCTGCTCGCCGAGATGAGCCTCGACGAGAAGATCCACCAACTGGGCTCGTTCTGGCCGAGCCCGAAGCAGGGTGACACGGTCATCGAGGGCGACGTCGCACCGATGGAGTCGGCGCTGTCGGGCGGCCTCACCTTCGAGGACGCGAGCCGGCTCGGGCTCGGCCACATCACCCGCACCTTCGGCACCGAACCGGTGAGCGTCGAGGACGGGCTCGCGGCGCTGCGCGACATCCAGGCCAAGGTGGTCGCGGCGTCGCCGCACGGCGTCCCGGCGATCGCGCACGAGGAGTGCCTCACCGGTTTCACCGCCTACGGGGCGACCGTCTACCCGGCGGCGATCGCGTGGGGCGCCACCTTCGACCCGGCGCTCATCGAGGAGATGGCCGCCGCCATCGGCAGCGACATGGCGGCCCTCGGCGTCCACCAGGGACTCTCGCCGCTGCTCGACGTCGTCCGCGACTACCGGTGGGGCCGGGTCGAGGAGACCATCGGCGAGGACCCCTACCTCGTCGGCACCCTCGGCACCGCCTACGTCAAGGGCCTCCAGGCGGGCGGGATCGTCGCCACCCTCAAGCACTTCGTCGGCTACCCGGCGTCCCGCGGCGGCCGCAACCACGCCCCGGTGCCCATGGGACGCCGTGAGCTCGAGGACGTCATGCTGCCGCCGTTCGAGATGGCGGTGCGCGAGGGCGGCACCGGCTCGGTGATGAACTCCTACAGCGACGTCGACGGGGTCCCGGCGGGCGCGAGCGCCGAGCTGCTCACCCACGTGCTGCGCGAGCGGTGGGGCTTCACCGGCACCGTGGTCAGCGACTACTGGGCGGTGCTGTTCCTCGAGATGATGCACAAGGTCGCCGCCGACCTCGCGGACGCCGGCCGGCTCGCGATCACCGCGGGCATCGACGTCGAGCTCCCCGGCACCGGCGGCTACGCCCACCTCGCCGACCTCGTCCGCGAGGGCAAGCTCGACGAGGCGATCGTCGACCGGGCCGCGCTGCGGGTGCTCGAGCAGAAGGCCCAGCTCGGCCTGCTCGACCCCGACTTCGACCCCGCCGGCCAGGGGACGCCGACCGACCTCGACTCCCCCCGCAACCGCGATCTCGCCCGGCGGCTCGCCGAGGACAGCATCGTCCTGCTCGCCAACGACGACGAGATCCTGCCGCTCGACGGCGTCTCGGTCGCCGCACTCATCGGCCCGTGCGCCGGTGACGTGCGCACCTTCATGGGCTGCTACGCGTTCCCCAACCACGTGATGGGCCGCTACCCCGGTCGCTCGCTGGGGCTGCCTATCACCCCGCTGCCCGATGCCCTCGCCGCCGAGTTCCCGACCGTGGAGTGGCTGCGCGAGGAGGGCTGCCCGATCGTCGAGCCCGACCGCAGCGGCATCGAGGCGGCCGTGGACGCCGCCCGCGAGGCAGACGTGGCGATCGTCACCGTCGGCGACCTCGCCGGCCTGTTCGGCCAGGGCACCTCGGGCGAGGGCTGCGACGTCGTCGACCTCACCCTGCCGGGCGTCCAGGCGGAGCTCGTCGAGGCCGTCCTGGCCACCGGCACCCCGACCGTGCTGCTGGTGATCAGCGGACGCCCCTACGCGCTCGGCGCCTTCGCCGGGCGGTGCGCCGCCATCGTCCAGGCGTTCATGCCCGGCGTCGAGGGCGGGACGGCGATCGCCGGCGTCCTCAGCGGGCGGATCAACCCGTCCGGACGGCTCCCGATCGCCGTCCCCAACCACCCGGGCGGCCAGCCCGGCACCTACCTCGCCCCCCGCCTCGGCTGGTTCAGCGAGGGTGTCTCGAACCTCGACCCGCGCCCGCTGTTCCCGTTCGGGCACGGGCTGTCCTACGGGTCGTTCGAGCTCGCCGACCTCAGTCTCGACAGCGCCGAGATCCCGGTCGACGGCAGTGTCCGGGTGAGCGTGACTGTGCGCAACACCGGCGAGCGGGCCGGGTCGGACGTCGTGCAGCTGTACGCGCACGACGAGGTGGCCCAGGTGGTGCGTCCGCTCAAGGAGCTCATCGGCTACCAGAAGGTGAGCCTCGAGCCCGGCGCCTCGGCCCGGGTGACCTTCGATGTGCACGCCGACCGCTTCTCGTTCACCGGCCTCGACTACGCCCGGATCGTCGAGCCGGGCGCGATCACCCTCATGGCCGGCCGGTCGAGCGAGGACCTCGGGCTGCGCGAGACCCTCACGCTCACCGGCGGGGTCCGCATCGTGCCCGAGGGCCGGGTGCTCGTCACCCCGACGACGGTGACCCAGGCCTGAGTCCGGCCCGGGCGCCCGGTTCCCCCGGCCCCGGTTCGGGCGGCTCCGGTTCGGGCGGCTCCGGTTCGTGGGGCGGGCGTTCTCGACGCTTGTGCGGCCGATCTCTGCCAATTCCGCGTTGTGAACGCCCGCAAAAGCAGAGATCGCCCGCCCCTCGGACGCTGTCCACCGGAAACCGCCCAGCGTCACCGCCACGCGCGGACGCATGGGTGCCCCGATGGCAGGATGTGGGCCATGCCCGAGCCGAGCACCCTGGCCGTCACCATCACCGGGGCCGACCGGCCCGGGGTCACGGCCCTGCTGGCCGAGGCGGCGTCCCTCGGAGAGGTCGAACTGCTCGACTTCGAGCAGACGATCGTCCGCGGGCAGCTGAGCATCGGCATGCTCGTCTCCGCGCCTCCCGAGCAACTCGGGGCGCTCGAGCAGCGGGTGGTGAGCGTCGGCGAGGGGCTCGGCCTCAGCGTCCACGTCGTCGCCGGCGAGGGCGACAACCCGACCCGGCGGTCGCGGGCCATCGTCACCCTGCTCGGACGCCCGCTGCTCGCGGCCCACCTCGCCGTGGCGGCGGCGATGATCCACGAGCTGGGCGGCAACATCGACCGCGCGCGCCGGCTCTCCCGGACGCCGCTCACCAGCATCGAGCTGTGGGTGTCGCCGGTCGACCCCGTGCTGCTGCGCCGGGTGATGGCGATCGCGGCGGCCGACTCCGGGTTCGACGCGTCGGTGTCGCCGGCCGGCATCGTGCGGCACGGACGCCGGCTGGTCGTCATGGACGTCGACTCGACCCTCATCCAGGACGAGGTGATCGAACTGCTCGCCCGGCACGCCGGCCGCGAGGACGAGGTGCGCCGGATCACCGAGCGGGCGATGCGCGGCGACCTCGACTTCTCGGCCTCGCTCACCGAGCGGGTACGCGCGCTGGCGGGGCTGCCGGCGTCCGTGTTCGCCGAGGTGCTGGACGCCGTCCGGCTCACCCCCGGCGCCCGGACCCTGGTCGCCACGCTCAAGGAGCTCGGCCTCGCCGTGGGGGTCGTCTCCGGCGGGTTCATCGAGGTCGTCGGCCCGCTCGCGGCCGAGCTCGGCATCGACTACGCCCACGCCAACCGGCTCGAAGTCGTCGACGGGCACCTCACCGGCCGGGTGCTCGGGGACATCGTCGACCGGGCCACCAAGGCCGAGAAGCTGCGCGAGTGGGCGGCGGCGGAGAACCTGCCCCTCTCGCGTACGGTCGCCATCGGCGACGGCGCCAACGACCTCGACATGCTCGCCGCCGCCGGCCTCGGCGTCGCCTTCAACGCCAAGCCGACGGTGCGGGCGTCCGCCGACACGTCGATCAACCTGCCCTACCTCGACGCCGTGCTGTTCCTCATGGGACTCAGCCGCGAGGAGGTCGAGGACGCGACGGCGAGCTATCGCGCCCGGCAACAGGCCTGATCGGGACGCCGGCCTCTTCCGTCCGGGTGCCGCCGAACCCCAGGATGGAGCCATGACCATTCGAGGACGCCGCGACAGCAACTACCTGGGCACCGCGCTGAGCACCGACGATCCCGAAGGGCTGGCCCGGTTCTACTCCGAGCTCCTCGGCTGGCCGTACAAGGTCGCCGACCGCACGTGGGTGACCATGGGCATCCCCGGCTCCCACACCTACCTCGCCTTCGCCCTCGACGACCACTACGAGCCGCCGGTATGGCCCACCGAACCGGGCAGGCCGTCGCAGCAGTTGCACCTCGACGTCGGCGTCGCCGAACTCGCGCCCGCGGTCGAGGACGCCGTCGCGCTCGGTGCCCGGGTCGCCGAGTTCCAGCCGCAGGACGACGTCCGCGTGATGCTCGACCCGTCCGGTCACCCGTTCTGCCTGTACGTCGAGACCGACTGAAGCCCGTCGGGAGACGTGAGGACGTGGCGGGTTAGTCGGCGCGGCGGCTGAGGATGGCCTCGACGGCGTCCTCGTAGGCGCCCAGCACCTCGTCCAGCTGGATGATGTTCGGCAGGTCGGCGGCGTCCTGGCGCTCGAGGAGGAACTCGGCCGTCGCACGGGCCGTGGCCTCGTCGTCTCTCAGCCGCCCGTCGCTCAGCTCCTCCGCGTCGTCGAGCAGCAGGGCGCTGCGGATCGGTCCGTCGAGGGACTGCGCCCGCAGCCAGTACCCGCCCTCGGAACGCTTCTCGACGGCCAAGAGTTCGCTCATCTGGTTCCCACCTCACCATCGCCGGATCATGCCTTGCTGTTCGATCCTCCCCGGTTCCGCACGATCCGACAACCTCGCGGCCGCGCTACTCCGGCCGCGGATGTCCCGGCCCCCGCTGATTACCCCTTGACAATCGCCGCTGAGGGTCGGAGGTTCTTCCCATCCCACCCGGAAGGGCAGACGCCACATGTCCGATGCCACCCTGGAATCCCGCCTCCGAGCCGCCCTCGGCGGTCGCCCAGTGCGTGAGGTCCGGATGTTCGGAGGCCTCTCCTTCTTGGTCGACGACCGCATCGTCGTCGCCGCGCGCGCGGGCGGCGACCTGCTCGTGCGGATCGACCCACAGCGTCGCGATGAGTTCCTCGGCCTGCCCGGGGTGAGTGGCGCAGCAATGGCCGGTGGCCGGACGATGGGTCGGCAATGGATCACCGTGGTCGCCGCCGGCCTGACTTCCGAGGCCCAGTTGCGCCAATGGCTCGACGTGGCCTTCGACCAGCAGCTTCCAAGCGGCCCCGCGACTGAGAAGCTCGGGCGATGGAGGCGCGGTGAACACTGCAACATCCCAAACCGACCCCTCAGTTTGCCGCGACCCTCGGCCCGGTGTGTCTCTCGTTGCGCGTGCGGGGTGGCTGCGTGCGCGCTCAGGTGCCCCACTACGGGGCGTACTGTCACAGCCAGACCAGCTTTGGTTTGATTCGTGGACCTCGCCCCACTGACCTCAAGGGAGCCGGGATGGGAACGTACAAGCGGCCGCAGAAGCGCGTCCACCGGGGATTCTTCTACTTGGACGATGAAACAGTGATCAACTCGCTGTCGGCGGTGGAATCCGGAAAGATCGACGAGATCTTCGCGAAAGTCAACTCCGCACGTGAGGGTGGATTCGGCGGCGGCTTGGGCGTCCAGGGTGCGAAGGTGGAAGGCGGTAGGAGGTCAAGCTCGGAGTTCGAAGAAGAGATGGTGCGAACTCGTACGAGGTTCTCCGTATTCGAGATCTGGTATCGCAGTTTGACGGATGCGAAGGCCCTCGGCACGTTCGATGGGTGGGGACCGCGCGCGCTGGTGGACGTAAGCCCTGGGGACACCCTGGAGTTTCGGGGGCACCTGGAGATCGCTCCTATCCAGACTCTGATGAGGCTCTTCCTGTGGTTTGCGGATAAGGCCAAGGTCCAGGGGCACTTGTTGAGCCAGAAGGGCGAGGAGCTGAAAGGCACCAAGGAAGCCGAAAGAGTGTTCAAAATGCTCCTAGGTGACGTGGACGAAGAGGGCGATCAGGTCATTGTGCTCGCCACCCCTAATGGGGAGCTCGGGCCGAAAGTTGCCATGCCCCTGAAACTGAAGTGGCTTATCGGGAAATTCGGCCAGTTCGGCGGCGAGTATACGGTCGTGGCGCAGGTAGACCGCATCCTCAATGAGGGGGATGAGCTACCAGCCTTGCGCCTAACGCAGGACGTGGCCGCCACAGATCTGGAGGTTTCTACCCTCAAGACCATTCTCGCGCTGTTCAAGGAACCGGCTGCAGGGATGGGCTTGACCATCACCGACGATGATGCGGCGGTCACAGGCCCCGCTCTTTGGCTCGAACCCATTGCCATCTTCAGGTAGGCCGGTCCCCCAGAAGGTAGCCGCGCTCTTGACTTGAAATAGCAACGTAACTCGGCTGGGGGGTGGGGTGGGCCGGGCTGGGTGGGCGTTCCTTCCCCTGGGCTGGCGGGCGGCGAGGGGTCCCCGCGCCGTAGGGCGTTTGGGGGCCGGCCGCCAGACCCAGAACGCCCAGCCCGGCCTAGTCAGTCGAAGGCTTTGCTGAGGCGACTCCTCGCCCTCACTACCCCGCCACCCGAGCCCCCAGGTACCTCACGATGTCCCCCAGGCTCACCAGGGTCGCGTAGTCGGCCTCGGGGATGTCGACGTGGAACTCGTCGTGCAGGGCGACGAGGAACACCAGCCAGTCCATCGAGTCGAGGTCGACCTGCTTGCGCAGGGGCACGGCGTCCCGCAGGTCGTCGGCGTCCACCTCGGGCGCGACCTCGCGGAGCCGGGCGACGACGCGTCCCCGCAGCTCGGCCGCCGGCATGGATGTGTCGGTCATGAGGAACTCCTTCCAACGGGAGCATCCAGCTCCTCGGGACGCTGCAGCAGGTCCGAGAGCGCGCGCAGGAAGCGGGCCCCACGGCCGCCGTCGGACACCCGATGGTCGGCCGACAGGGTCGCGGTGACGACCGGCGTGATGGCGACCGAGTCGCCGGTGACCCAGAGCCGGCGGTCCACCCGGCCGAAGCCCACGAGCGCCACCTGAGGCGGGTAGATGACTCCGAACACCTGCTCGACGCCCTGGTCACCGAGGTTGGTGACCGTGATCGTCGGGTCGGTGAACTCCGAACTGCGCACCGACCCGGAACGGACCCGCCTCACCAGGTCGGTGAGGTCGCGCATGAGCTGGTCGAGCCCCTTGTCGGCCACGTCGTGGATGGCCGGGGCGATGAGGCCGCCCTGGCGTAGTGAGATTGCCATGCCGATGTGGACGGCGTCCGAAGGTGTGTACACACCTTCGCGGTAGAAGCCGTTGAGTTCCGGGAACTCGGCGAGCGCCACGGCCACCGCCTTGATGAGGAGCACCGCGGGGAGCAACCGCTCGGTGATCGGCCGCCCGGCGTTGGTCGCCGTGAGCCAGTCCATCGCGGCGCCCATCGGGATGGACTCGGCGAGGTAGTAGTGCGGGATCTCCCGCTTCGAGCGGCTCATCGCGGCGGCGATGGCCGAGCGGATGTCGACGGGCTGCGGGATCGGCATCGTCTCCACCGCTTCTACCATCGTGGGCGGCGGTGGGAGCGTCGAGATCTCCGCGTGCATGCCGGACACCGCCGGCCCCTCCCGGTGCGCCCGCTCGATGTCGGCCATCGTGACCGCGCCCTCCGGCCCGGTGCCGATCACCGCATCGAGGTCGATCCCCCAGTCCTTCGCCTGCTTGCGGGCGGCCGGCGAGATCCGCCGCCGTCCCCCGGACGCTGCAGCCGCGGCCGCAACCGGTGCAGTCGCCGCGACAGCGGGAGCCGGCGTCCCCGTGGGAGCCGCCGCTCCCCCGACCATCTCGGTCACCTGCGCGAGCACGGTCCCGACCCGGACGGGCACGTTCTGCTCGACGAGCAGCGGCCCGATCGTGCCGTCGACCCAGATCTCCAGGTCGATCGCCCCCTTCGCGGTCTCGACGACGCCGACGACGTCACCGCGGGCGACGTGACCCCCGGGCGCCGGGTACCAGTCGGTGATCATCCCCGTCTCCATGTCGGCCCCCAGCGAGGGCAGCACGAAATCGCTCACGCCAGCACCTCCCGCACCGCCGCCACGATCCGCTCGACACTGGGCAGGGCGGCGTCCTCGAGGTGCTTGGCGTACGGGATCGGCACCTCGAGGCTGCACACCCGGCGCGGCGGCGCATCGAGCTCGTAGAGGCACTCCTCCGCGACCCGGGCGACCACCTCGCCCGCGAGACTGCCCGACTTCCACCCCTCGTCAACGACCACCACCCGGTGGGTGCGGCCCACGGACGCCGCCACCGCACCGAAGTCGAGGGGACGGAGCACCCGCAGGTCGATGACCTCGGCATCGATCCCCTCTGCGGCGAGGACATCGGCGGCCGCGAGTGCCTTGGGCAGGTTGCCGCCGTACGTGACGAGGCTGACGGCCGAGCCCGGGCGCCGCACGACTGCCCGCTCGATGTCGCACCCGGCCGCCTCACCGACGTCGTCCTCGGTGTTGTAGAGCTGCACGTGCTCGAAGATCACCACGGGATCGGGGTCGGCGAGCGCCGGGGCGAGCATCCCTCGCGCGTCGGCGACCGTCGCCGGGGCGAGCACCCGCAGCCCCGGCACATGCGCGTACCAGTTCTCGAGGCTGTGCGAGTGCTGCGCGGCGAGCTGGCGTCCGGCACCGGTGGCCATCCGGATCACCAGCGGCACCGAGAACTGCCCGCCCGACATGTGCCGCAGCAGCGCCGCCGTGTTGACGATCTGGTCGAGCGCCAGCAGGCTGAAGTTGACGGTCATCACCTCGACGATCGGACGCAGCCCGCCGAGCGCCGCGCCCACGCCCGCACCGACGAAACCCAGCTCCGACAAGGGGGTATCGCGGATCCGCTCCGGGCCGAACTCGTCGATCAGCCCCTTCGACACGGCGTACGAGCCGCCGTACAGGCCGACGTCCTCGCCCATGAGCACCACCCGCGGCTCGCTGAGCAGGGCCTCGCGGATCGCCTCGCGGAGGGCCTCGCGGTAGGTGAACTTCATCGCTGCCCCCTCGGGGTGTGCACGTCGGTGAGCAGGTCGTCCACCGGCTCCCACTCGGCGGCCTCGGCGAACGCGACGGCCTCGTCGACCTCCGCCTGCGCGGCCCGGTCGAGCTCCGCCAGCCCCGCCTCGTCGAGGACGCCGGCGGCGACCAGCCGGGCGGCGTGGGTCACCAGCGGGTCGCGGCGCCGCCACTCCTCCACCTCCGCCTTGTCGCGGTAGAGCTCCGGGTCGAACATCGAGTGGGCACGGAAGCGGTAGGTGCGCATCTCCAGGAGGAACGGCCCCTCCCCCGCGCGCACCCGGGCGGCGGCGTCCGCGACGGCATCCCGCACCGCGACGGCGTCCATCCCGTCGACGACCGCCGACCCCATCGCGTAGCCGGACGCCTTCGAGGCGAGGTCGGTCTGGGCGTGGGCGCGGGCGAGCGCGGTGCCCATCGCGTAGAGGTTGTTCTCGAGGCAGAAGAGCACCGGCAGGTGCCACAGCGACGCGAGGTTGAGCGACTCGTGGAAGGCTCCCTCCGCGGCGGCGCCGTCACCGAAGAAACAGGCCGTCAGGCCGGGGCGTCCGAGCATCGCGTCGGCGAGGGCGAGTCCCACCGCCTGGGGCAGCCCGTTGCCGACGATCGCCGTGCCGCCGAAGAACCGCCGGGAGGCGTCGAACAGGTGCATCGACCCGCCGCGCCCGTGCGAGCAGCCGGCGGCCTTGCCGTACATCTCGGCCATGATCGCGGTCATCGGGACGCCGCGCACCAGCGCGTGCCCGTGCTCCCGGTAGGTCGCGACGATGTTGTCGTCGTCACTCAACGCGTGCAGCGCGCCGACCGCGCAGGCCTCCTCCCCGATGTACAGGTGCAGGAACCCGCGGATCTTCTGCATCCCGTACAGCTGGGCGCAGGTCTCCTCCATCCGCCGGATGCGGTACATGTCCGCCAGCAGGCGGACCTCGTCACCGCCCATCACCGCCCCCCGTCTCGAGCGTGGACAGATCCCCCTCGGGCAGCCCGAGATCGCGTGCCTTGAGCAGGCGGCGCATGATCTTGCCGCTCCGCGTCCGCGGCAGCACGGGCAGGAACTCGATCTGCTTGGGCGCGACCGCGGCACCGAGCCGCCGGCGGGCGTGGGCCAGCAGGTCGCGGCGCAGCGCGTCGTCGCCGGTGAACCCGGGCTTGAGCGAGACGAACGCCTTGACCACCTCGCCGACGATCTCGTCCGGGGTGCCGATCACCCCGGCCTCGGCGACCGCGGGGTGCTCCATGAGCGCGCTCTCGACCTCGAAGGGGCCGATCAGGTGGCCGGCCGACTTGATGACGTCGTCCGCGCGCCCGACGAACCAGAAGTAGCCGTCGGCGTCCTCGCGGGCGAGGTCTCCGGTGAGGTACCAGTCGCCGCTGAAGCAGCGGCGGTAGCGCTCCTCGTCGCCGAGGTAGCCGCGCAGCATCGACGGCCAGCCCTTCCGCAGCGCGAGCTCGCCCTCCTCGCCCACGTCCACGGGTTCGACGCCGCCGTCGGGGAGCCGGCGGACGATCGCCGCCGTGAGGCCCGGCAGCGGCCGGCCCATGGAGCCGGGCTTGATCGCCATGGCGGGGGTGTTCGCGATCATGATCCCGCCGGTCTCGGTCTGCCACCAGTTGTCGTGGATCGGCAGGCCGAGGGTCTCCCGACCCCACCAGACGGCCTCCGGGTTGAGGGGCTCGCCGACGCTGGCGACGAACCGCAGCGCCGGGAAGCGATGCCCGCCGACGAGCTCGTCCCCGGAGCGCATGAGCATCCGGACCGCGGTCGGGGCGGTGTACCAGACGCTCACCCGCTCGCGCTCGAGCAGGTCGTACCAGCGCTCGGCGTCGAAGTCGCCGTCGTCGACGATGGAGGTGATCCCGTGCAGCAGGGGGGCGATGACGCCGTACGACGTGCCGGTGACCCAGCCAGGGTCGGCGGTGCACCAGAAGACGTCGTCGTCGTGCAGGTCGAGCGCGTAGCGACCGGTCATCCAGTGGTGCAGCACCGCCTCGTGCACGTGCACCGCCCCCTTCGGGCGCCCGGTCGTGCCGCTGGTGAAGTGCACGAGGGCCATGTCGTCGGGCCGGGTCTCGACCACGTCGAACCGGTCGGAGGCGGCGTCCATGAGCTCGGCGAGGTCGCGGACGCCGGTGAGCTCGGCGACGTCGTAGCCCTCCTCGGGCGCCACCAGCACGTGCCGCAGGGTCGGGACGCGGTCGCGGATCGGTGCCACCTTCCGGAGGTACAGCGAGGGGGTGGTGACGAGCACCGACCCGGCGCCGAGGACGAGTCGGGTGGCGACGGGCTCGGGGCCGAAGGCCGAGAACAGCGGCGAGACGACCACCCCGGCCTTGAGGCTGCCGAGCATCGCGACGTACAGCTCGGGAATGCGCCCGGCCAGGATGAACAGCCGCTCGCCCCGGCCCACGCCGAGACCCAGGAGCACGTTGGCGAAGCGGTTGATCCGCCGTTCCAGCTCCGCGTAGGTGAGATCGAGCCCCGGGCCGACGAACCGGAAGGCCACTCGGTCGCGCCGCGGCCCGGAGGCGTGCCGATCGACGGGCCTCGTGCGCGATGTTGAGACCGCCGCCGGGAAGGCCCTCGAGCTGGGACCGCACCCACGACCAGGAAAACCGCGCGCGCTCGGCCTCGGTGAGGTGCGGGGCGACGGCGAGGTCGGACGCGCCCTTCTCGATGACCGGCGGACGGACGGCCGCGCCCGTCAACGCGTCGCCCATGTCACACCGCCTTCGGTCGCCGATCGACGACGAGACCGCCGACGAGCACCCCGAGCACGCACAGGCCTCCCAGCACGGCGGCGTCCACGGCCTCAACCCAGTCGAGGTAGGGGTGGCCGAACAGGGAGACCAGGCTGAACCGGTTGACCCAGGCCGGCCAGTGCATCGGCCCGACGAGGAAGCCGACGAGGTAGGAGGCGCCGAGGACGACGCCGAAGACGGTGACCGCGAGGGTGCCCGGGAAGACCGCGACGACGACGCTCGCCACCCCGGCGAGGCCCAGCCCGAGGAGAAGGCAGGCACCCACCACCCGCAGCAGCCCGCCGGCGTCCAGGCGCACGTCCGACCACGCGCCGCCCAGCAGGACGCCGGCCAGCGCGCCCAGGCCCACGATGACCGAGGCGGCGGCCGCGGCCGCGAGGCGTCCGAGCACGAGGCGGGGGGTCGAGACGGGCGCCGCCAGCACGGCCTCCACCCGGCCCTGCGCGAGGTCGCGGACCCACCCCGCCGCCTGGGACACGACGACCCCGGCGACGAACGGCACCGCCAGGGTGGTGGAGACGTCGATGTACTGCTCCGAGGGCGTGGACGCCGACGCGCTCACCCCGCCCGGCATGAAGGTGGCGAACCACGACCACATCTTCAGCACCGACGGCTCGAGGAACAGCATGAGCGTGCCGTAGACGAAGGCGCCGGCGCTCCACGCGAGGATCCCGAACCGGCCGCGCAGGACGAGCGCGGCCGCGATCGAGTGCAGCAGACCTCGGGTGACGCGGCCCGGAAGGGCGGTGCGCGGCGGGGTGGGGCGGCGCACGACCCACAGCGCCGAGGCGTAGTCGCGCCGGACGAAGGCCCAGGTGGCGAGGAGGACGAGCGCGGCGGCGAGGCCGACGAGGGCGGCGGAGGCGGCCAGGTCGAGGTGCTGTCCCGGCACCAGCGTGCGCGATCGGTTGATGTAGTGGAACGGCGACGCGTAGCGCAGCCAGGCGAGGGCGCCGAGGTCCTCCCAGGTGTTCTCGACGACGTAGGCGACCACGAGCAGCCCCGACGCGAGCCCCGCGGCCGAGGGCGCCGAGGCGGTCAGCTGGGCGAGGAGGAGGCCCAGGCCGTAGCCGACGAGCATGCCGAGCCCGGGCGCGACCAGGGCCTGCAGGGCGCGGGCCGTCTGCGGCTCGCCCGCGGCGACGAACCCGAGCGCGACACCGGCCCCCAGACCGAGGGTGATGACGGAGGCGGTGAGGACGAAGCCGATCGCCCGGTCACGCACCACCGACACCCGCGATCTCCCGGTGGCGAGAATCTCCTCGAGGACGTGGTGGTCCTCGGCGCCGCGGATGCTGCGGGCGCCCTGGATGGCGGCGTAGATGGCGAGGAACAGCGTGAACAGGGTGAGGTTGTGGTAGCTCGTGTAGCCGCCGAGCGTGTCGAGGCGCTCCGCGGGCCACCGGAGCGGCCGCATCGCCTCCGCCGCCGGCAGCACGCTCGCCGCCAGCGCCGCTGCACCGCCCGGGAAGCTGTCCATCTCCCGCTTGAGGCTGAGGATCATCGCGGCGTTCGCGACGCCGCCGCCCACCACCCAGACGGTCGCCGTCACCCACTGGCCCCGCAGCGTCTCGAGGACGAGCGCCGCCCGGCCGCGCTCACGGCGTCCGCTCGAACTCACGGAGGAACACCTCCTCCAGCGACAGCTCCCGGCTGTCCAGCTCGACCACCGAGCGGGGGACGAGCCGATCGAGCAGCGGGCTCACCGGACCCCGGATCGTGCACTCCACCCGGGTGCCGTCGACCGCCAGGTCGGAGAGCCCCGGGACCGTCGCGAGGTCCACGGCGTCGATCGGCTCCCGCAGGACGACCTGCAGCCGGTGACTACGCACGTCGCGCAGTTCGTTGAGCGACCCGGCGCGGATGAGGTGGCCGGCGCGCACGAGGCCCATCCGGTGGCAGCCGGCCTCCACCTCGGCCAGCACGTGCGACGACAGCAGCACGGTCGCCCCGCGCGCGGACGCCTCCTTCACCAGCCGCCAGAACTCCCGCTGCACGAGGGGATCGAGCCCGAGCGTCGGCTCGTCGAGGATCAGCACGTCGGGCTCGTGCATGAACGCCTGGACGAGGCCGACCTTCTGTTTGTTGCCATGGGACAGGTCGGCGTACTTGCGGCCCAGTTCGAGTTGCAGCCGCCCGGCCAGGGCGCGGATGCGCTCGGGGTCGACGCCGCCCCGCAGCCCTGCGAGGAAGGTGAGGACGTGGCCGGCCCGCACCCCGGGGTACTGCGGCAACTCCCCCGGCAGGTACCCGACATGGCGCTTGATCTCCAGTCCGTCGCGCCGGCAGTCGAGGCCCAGGACGCGCGCCACCCCGCTGGTCGGTCGGATGAGGCCCATGAGCAATCGGATGAGGGTCGTCTTGCCGGCGCCGTTGGGGCCGATGAACCCGAAGATCTCACCGGCCCGCACCTCGAGATCGAGGTCGAACAGGCCGTGCCCCTCCCCGTAGTTCTTCGTGAGGCCCCGGCACTCGATGGCAGCCGGGGACGTCGGGACGGGAGAACTGTGGGCGCCGGACGCGTCGGACATCACTCACCTCGCTGGTCGTGGCCGACACCCCCATGATCGTTCATGGGGTGCCTGCCGCGAGGCGGAACGCGTGATGAGGGGACGAGGCGGCGCCCGGACTACCCGGGAAGCCTCTCGGGTCAGTGCTGCAGCGCAGGCGGCGTGGGGACGACGGGGTCCTGCCGGGCCAGCGGGACGAGGAACGCCCGGCAGGTGTCGGTGCTCACGAACGGGTCGAGGCCGGAGACGCGGACCTGCGCGCCGGCGGCGTCCAGCATGCCGTTGAGCACACCGAGGTGGGCGTCGCAGACGATCTCCGGGTTGCGGCGGGCGAGGTCCTGGAACGGGCACCGGTGGATGAGCAGTTCGCCGGGACGCTCGGAGGGTGCCTCGGTGACGAAGCCGAGGGTGTCGAGGTCGGCTGCCACGGCGCCGAACGCCTCGTCCGGGTCGTCGGTGGACAGTGCCGCAGCCAGCCGGCGTCCCTCGAGCTCACCGGCGCGGCGGGGCTTCATGGCCCCGGCCACGACCTCGGTGAGGATGCCGGCGAGCATGCGGTGAGCCCGCTCGGAGGCGACGGGGTCGAGGCCCGCCGAGTAGACGGTGCGGGGTCGGCCCCGACCACCGGTGCGGACGCTCGTGCGCTGGGCGTCGCCGTCGTCAACCAACCCCTCGAGGTGGAACCGCACGGTGTTGACGTGTAGTCCGACGAGCCGCGCGACCTCGCGGACGTCGAGAGGCCGGCCCTGGGAACGGAGTGTCGACAACACCCTCGTTCGTCCATCACGCTCAGCCATGTCAGCCAGTGTGCATCATGGGGTGGATTGAAACCGGGGGGGTGGTGAGAAAGTCAGCCGCCCTGCGCGCACTTGAGCAGGTCTTGAGCGAACCTGCGGCGAACGGGCAGGAACAGCACGAGGGACCCGAGAAAAACTCTCGGGTCCCTCGTACGGGGCCGGATCCCGATCAGTTCACCTGCGGACTGCGGGAGTGCTGATCAGCGGTGAGTCCGACCGTCGTGGTCACTTCGCGGCAGCAACCTCGAGCGGGATGTGCGCGGTGACCGCGTCGTGCAGCTTCACACCGACGGTGTGCGTGCCGACGGTCTTGATCGGCTTGGCGATGACGACCGACCGCTTGTCGAGCGTGGGGCCGCCCGCCTTCTTGACGGCCTGAGCCACGTCGGCGGCGGTGATCGCGCCGAAGAGCTTGCCAGCCTCGCCCGCCCGGGCCTCGAGGGTCACGGTGAGACCCTCGAGCTGCGAGCGGACCTGCTGCGCGTGCTCGACGCCGCGGATCTCGCGGGCGTCACGCGCCCGCTTGATGCCCTCGATCTGCTTCTCCGCACCCTTGGTCCAGCTGATCGCGTAGCCGCGGGGCAGCAGGTAGTTGCGGCCGAAGCCGGCCTTGACTTCGACGACGTCACCGGCCAGGCCGAGGTTGTCGACAGCAGCGGTGAGAATGAGCTTCATCTGCGTGTCCCTTCTCAGCGAGCGGTCGTGGCGTAGGGCAGCAGGGCCACCTCACGCGCGTTCTTGATGGCGTTGGCGACCTTGCGCTGGTCCTGAACCGAGAGTCCGGTGACGCGCCGGGCGCGGATCTTCCCGCGCTCGGAGATGAACTTGCGCAGGGTGGCGGTGTCCTTGTAGTCGACCTTGTCGATCTTCACCGTCTTGGTGGGTGCGATCTTCTTCTTGTTCACAGGCTTGCGCTGTGGACCGGCCATTGTGGTGCTCTCCTTGTCTTGCGGGGCTCATGCCCCTTGAAAAGCCCGGCGGTGGACGCCGGAATGTGCCTGTCCCGTGCCGGCAGCCGGCCGACGCGGGGAGTGCGTGGATTGGGGGACGGAACGGCTCAGAACGGGGGCTCGTCCGACTGGGCCTGCGCCCACGGGTCGGTGCCTCCGGACCGGTTGTCGCCGTATCCGCCTTGACCAGGCTGGGACCAGCCCCCCTGGGATCCTCCCTGAGAACCACCCTGGGAACCCCCGCCCTGCGACCAACCACCGCCGCCACCGCCACCGCCCGAGGACGACGACGATCCGCGGCTCACCTTCGCCGTGGCGAAGCGAAGCGACGGGCCGACCTCGTCCACCTCGACCTCGAAGACCGTGCGCTTCTCACCCTCGCGGGTCTCGTAGCTGCGCGACTTGAGGCGTCCGGTGACGATCACTCGCATGCCCTTGGTGAGCGACTCGGCGACGTTCTCGGCCGCCTGCCGCCACACGGAGCAGTTGAGGAACATGGCTTCGCCGTCCTTCCACTCGTTCGCCTGACGGTCGAACGTGCGCGGGGTCGAGGCCACCGTGAAGCTGGCCACGGCCGCCCCTGACGGGGTGAACCGCAGGTCGGGATCGGCGGTGAGATTGCCGATGAGCGTGATTGGCGTTTCGCCTGCCATGTGGAACTCCGATGATCGGAAGGTGTTGGGTGACGCTGACGATTGTGTCGATGATCTCTGACAATCGGTCCACGTCGGGGTTCCCGTGTGGACAACCCGCCCGGTCAGCCGAGGCTGTGGACGAGTCGCGGGATTCAGTGAGCGTCGGGACGCAGAACCTTGGTGCGCATGATCTGCTCGTCGATCGTCATGAGACGGTCGAACTCCTTGACCAGCGCGGGCTCAGCGGTGAGGTTGATCACGACGTAGACGCCTTCGGACTTCTTGTTGATGTCGTAGGCGAGACGGCGACGACCCCACACGTCGATGTTGTCGACGGTTCCACCACCAGTGGTGACGGTCTGCAGGTGCTTGTCGATGAGCGGCGACACCTGACGGTCGTCGACCTCGGGATCGACGATGACCATGACTTCGTACTTGCGCATACGCGGACTCCACCTCCTACGGTCTCGGCGGCCACGGGTCTCTCCCGTGGCAGGAGGGCGATGCGGGCGTCCGGACATCCGGACAGGCCGTGTCGACGCGGGACGCACCAGGCAACGGCCGATCGGTAATGCTACCGGTCCGGCGGGACGAACGCGAACGGACGCCGGCGTCAGCGGGGAGGCCGGGGAGGCCCGGGAATGAGCACCTGCCCCTCCGCGCGCCAGGCGGCCAGGCCGCCGGTGATGAACTCGGCCCGGTAGCCCTGCTCCCGCACCGCCTTGACCAGGTGGCCCGAGCGCAGGCCGGTGTCGCAGATGAGCACGAAGGCGCCGTCCGGCTCCGCGAGGGGGTTGTCGCCGTGCACCGCCCCGAACGCGTCCCGCGTGAGGTCCTTGGGATCGACGAGCCGCGCTCCCGGCGCGTGCCCGGCCTCGTACTCGCCCCGGGTGCGGACGTCGACGAGCGTCGCCCCGGACGCCAGCAGGCTCAGGGCCTCGGGGACGCCGATGCCCCCGCTCGGCATCACCTTCGAGGTGAGGTAGTCGCGCAAACCCATGGGCACATCCTGACACGGATGCCCGAGCGGCCGACTCCCGCTGGGTACCGGGGCCGCCGGGGCCGGTGAAGTTGGGCGTTTCGTGGCCGAGCAGCCCTGTGGAACGGCATCAGCGGTGCGAGGTGCGCATTTTCGCAGGCAGCCCCGGCGAACCAGTGCGTGGGACGCGCGGCGGACGAGCCCGGGTTCGGAACCGGCAGGCGGGCGGACTTTCCGACCTCGACGCCAATTGCCTGAAAGTGTCGGCCCGTGGATCTAGCGTTGCCCCCGTCACCTGGTGTAAGCCCTTAACCGGACCATCCACACTGGTCGACAACCCCACGAGTCGACAACACCCGGGCCGCAGCGCTGCGACGATGCACGCTCCCCCCACCCCACGCGTGTCAAAGGAGTCACTGTGGTCACATCCCTGCCTTCTCGCGCCCTCCTGCGCCCGCGGATGTCCCGTGGCGTGCGGCGGGTGGCGGCCGCCACCGCGGTCGCCCTGGCTCTGGTCACCGGCAGCATCGGCCGCGTCCCCGTGGCCCATGCCGACGGGCGCATCGTCACCCTGGTGGGGTCGCTGCAGACCGACCTCGGCTGCGACGACAACTGGGATCCCGGCTGCATCGCCACCGAGCTGCCCCTCGTGTCCGGCACCACGTACGCGAAGGAGTTCACCGTTCCGGCCGGTAACTACGAGTACAAGGTGGCGATCAACCAGTCCTGGGACGAGAACTACGGGGCAGACGGCGCCAAGGGCGGCGCCAACATCCCGGTGACCCTCGCCGGCGAGGCGAAGATCCTGGTCAGCTACGACGACACCACGCACAAGATCGCCTTCACCCCCGAGACCCTCGCCGGGGCGGCGTCCGCTGCCGACGAGGCGCTCGCGAAGAACTCGCTGCGCAACGGCCAGACCCGCGAACGGTTCTACTTCCTCATGGCCGACCGGTTCGCGAACGGCGACACGGGCAACGACACCGGGGGCCTGAGCGGCGGCCCGATGGTCACCGGCTTCGACCCCACCAACAAGGGCTTCTACCACGGTGGCGACCTCAAGGGAGTCATCGACAAGCTGAACTACATCAAGGGCCTGGGCACCACGGCCATCTGGCTCACCCCGTCGTTCAAGAACAAGCCGGTGCAGGGAACCGGCGCCGACGCCTCCGCCGGCTACCACGGGTACTGGATCACCGATTTCACCCAGATCGACCCGCACCTCGGCACCAATCAGGACATGAAGAACCTCATCGCCGCCGCGCACAAGCTCGGCATGCGGGTCTACTTCGACATCATCACCAACCACACCGCCGACGTCATCCAGTACGCCGGGGGCAACGACACCTACATCCCGATGTCGCAGGTGCCGTACAAGGACGCCAACGGCAACCCGTTCAACCCCGACACCGTCGCCGACACGAGCGCGTTCCCCCAGCTCAACCTGCAGTCGTTCCCGTACACGCCGGTCGTCCCGGACGCCGAGAAGACCGAGAAGGTGCCCGCGTGGCTCAACGACCCGACGATGTACCACAACCGGGGCAACTCGACGTACGCCGGTGAGTCGGCCACCTACGGCGACTTCAGTGGACTCGACGACCTGTTCACCGAGCGCCCCGACGTCGCCCAGGGCATGGACGACATCTACAAGAAGTGGGTCGACTTCGGGGTCGACGGGTTCCGCATCGACACCGTGAAGAACGTCAACCTGCAGTTCTGGGAGCAGTTCGTGCCGCAGATCCAGGCCGAGGCGGCCAAGGACGGCAACAACAAGTTCTTCATGTTCGGCGAGGTCTACGACACCAACCCCCAGGTCGAGTCGACCTACACGACCACCGGCAAGCTGCCGGCGTCCCTCGACTTCGGCTTCCAGTCGGCCGCGCTGGCCGAGGCGGCGGGCAAGCCGACGACCGACCTGCGCAACTTCTTCGCGTCCGACGACTGGTTCACCGACACCGACTCCAACGTCTACGAGTCGCCGACCTTCCTCGGCAACCACGACATGGGACGCATCGGGATGATGCTCAGCAACGCCGGCTTCTCCGGTAACGCCCTGCTGCAGCGCACGCTGCTGGCCAACGACCTCATGTACCTCGTGCGCGGCAACCCGATCACCTACTACGGCGACGAGCAGGGGTTCATCGGCCAGGGCGGCGACAAGGACGCCCGCGAGGACATGTTCGGCACGAAGGTCACCCAGTACGCCGATGAGCCGCTCATCGGCGGCGGCACGATGGGCACCGGGTCGCACTACGGCACCACCGGCACGATCTACCAGCACATCGCCGGCCTCGAGGCGCTCCGGGCGAAGTACCCCGCTCTCGCCGACGGCGCGCAGGTGCACCGCTACGCCAGCAACGACGCCGGCATCTACGCGTTCAGCCGGATCGACACCTCGACCAACTCCGAGTACGTCGTGGCGATCAACAACGCGACCGCGCCGGCGTCCGCGACCTTCCAGACCTACACGCCGAACTCCACCTGGGCGCCTCTCTACGGCACCACGACCGGCCTCAAGTCCGGCAAGGACGCCCGGCTCAGCGTCACCGTCCCCGCCCTGTCGGTGTCGGTGTGGAAGGCGCGCTCGCCGATGGCCGTGAGCCAGGCCGCTCCCCCGGTCTTCTTCACCTCCCCCAGCGCCGGGGCGACGATCGGCGGCCGCGCGGACATCGCCGCCGCGATCCCCTCGAACACCTTCGCCGAGGTGAGCTTCGCCTACCGTCCCGTGGGCACCAGCGCATGGACCTACCTCGGTACCGACGACAACGCGCCCTACCAGGTCTACGCCGACGTCTCGGCCCTGCCGAAGAACGAGCTGGTCGAATACCGCGTCATCGCCAAGGACGACGCCGGGCACATCTCGGCCCGGTCCACCTACGCCCAGGTCGGGACGCCGTCGACCTCCGGCGGTCCGAGTACCGGGCCGGTGAGCGGCTCGGTGACCCAGCCGGACGCCGTCAACGTCCCGGGCACCTTCCAGTCGGAACTGGGCTGCACCGGGGGTTCGTCCGGTGACTGGGACCCCGCCTGCCCGCAGACCGCGCTCACGCTCGACGCCAACGACCAGATCTGGAAGGGCAGTTTCGACGTGCCGGCGGGCGCCCAGCAGTACAAGGTCGCGATCGACAACTCGTGGACCGAGAACTACGGCGCGGGCGGTGCCCCGAACGGGTCGAACATCGACTTCACCTCGCCGGGCGGCCCGGTCGCCTTCTACTACGACCACTCCACCCACTACACCCAGAACACGGCGATGGG
>DATAKK010000024.1:0-2034 GCA_036261615.1 Propionibacteriaceae bacterium
CGGCCGCCTGGTCCTCGCCCCCGACCTGCCCACGGACGTCGACGACGTCACCGTGACCCTCGAGGCCTCCGGGGGCGCGGTGCCGGTGCGCTACCTCGTCGACCTGCCCGCCGGCGCGTCCCCGCGGGTCGACGGGGCACCCTGGACACCGGCCGGCCGGGGAGTCGCCGTGACTCTCGCCGACCTCGACGCAACGGGCACATCCCTCACCGTGCACCTGCCGGCCCGCGGCTGACCCGGACGCCGTCCCCGGACAGACGAATGGGGGCCGCCGCCGCCGACGGCCCCCATTCGTCCCGGCGTCCCTAGATGCTCATCCGCTCGTAGCCGAGCACGGCGCGGGCCGCCCACGACACGGAGTCGGTAGCGAAGTAGCGCTGCATCGAGCGGTTGTTGAGGGCGTTGGCGAGCGACGCCATGATCATCGACTGGTCGAGCACGAGGATCCGGTGACCGACCGAGCCCGTCGTCGGGTTCACGGCGTCGAAGAAGCCGTGCGAACCGTAGACGCCCGGGAACCGGCGCAGCAGCTCCTGGATGTTCGCGACCGCCGCCTCGGGGGCCGGGTCGAGGGCGATGAACGACGCGTGCGGGGTGACGACGTCCTCGGTGGCGCAGGCGTGGCACTGGGACAGCCCGAGGTTCGGGTGCGCTGCCGTGGCCCCTCCGCCGTAGTAGGGGAAGGTGAGGCCCTCGACGCCGTAGGTGGAGTAGCCGCCGGAGTCGTCGGGAGTCGACGAGGGCGACATGCCCCACACTGGCAGCTTCAGCTGCTCCGCGGTGTACTTGCGGTGCACTTCGACCGTCCGCTGGTTGGCGAGCCCGAAACTGTGCGGCCCCCAGCTCGTCTCGGGGACGACCACGTTGGCCATGAGGGCCTCGAACATGCCACCACCCCACGTGGGGATGAACGTGAGGTCGCTGCCCGGGTAGGTGTAGTGGCTCTCGAACACCGGGAACGTGCCGCCCGACACCGGGTCCTTCACCGTCACCCAGGTGTCGGGGAGCGGCCACTGCCCCTGCCAGGAGAAGTCGGGGTCGGTGCTGCACTGGGGGAAGGGCGCCGGGGGCGGGAGCATCCGCCAGCTCCGCCACCACACGTTCCCGGGCATCTGACGAAGCCCCATCCCGATGTAGGCGGAGATCCGCGGGTCGGAGTACAGCGCGCCGCTGTGGTAGTAGTGCTGCCAGTTGTCGCCCTCGGTCGGCGGTTTGCCCACGTAGTAGCCGCCGTACATCTGGCCGGTCGGCTGGTTCCCGGGCACGGCCGGGTTGACGTTGCACTGGGTCTCGGGGCGGTCGTCGTAGAAGATCGAGAAGTCGACCTCCCGCATGAGCTCGGACACCAGCCCCCGCACCTGGGGGATCGCCTGCCGGCTCACGATCAGCCCGCTGACGTACCAGCCGTTGTCGACGCAGGACAGGAACGAGCCGTTGTCGAAGGTGCCGCCGGGGTGGGCGACGTCGCCCTGGCCGGGGTTGAGCAGCACGCTGCCCGTGCTCGTGTCGTACCACTGGTAGAGGAATCCGCGGTAGCGGTTCAGCCGCTTCACGCTCGACAGCAGGTTGCGGGCGCGTCCCGCCGCCTCGGCGTCGCTGATCACGCCGAGATCCCGGGCGGCCACCACCGACCAGAGGTAGACGCCGATGTTGGCGGCGCTCGTGTAGCGGCCGACCGAGGTGGGCCGCTCCGAGCCACCGGCATAGGTGACGTTGTCGTAGGGCAGGTGCGTGGTCGGGTCGACGTCGTCGCCGAAGAACTTCCACGAGTCGTGGGCGACCCGCTGCAGCAGGCCGCGGGCCTCCCCGTCGAGGCGGGGGTAGGGGGTGACGCTGCCGCGCTGATACGGAGCCTCGTGGGCCGACGCCGGGAGGGCGCGCGACCCGAGCGTGGCGCCGACGGCGGACACGCCGGTCAGGAGGATGGTTCGTCGTGAGGGCTGCATGCTGCCTCCTCGAGAGGGATGGTCTGGTCCTCGGACGCCCGGGCGCTCGTCGCTCGGCCGATCCCGAGGTGTGCGGACGCGGTCATCG
>DATAKK010000032.1:0-20766 GCA_036261615.1 Propionibacteriaceae bacterium
AGTGGGTGTCGCCCTTGGCCACGCCGTTGTCGATGATCCGGGCGTTGAGGGTGGGCAGGTACAGGGACGAGATGGTCGCCACCGTCTGCAGCACGAGGACGACGAGCAGCAGTGGCCAGTAGGGCCGCACGTAGCGGTTGATGAGTTTGACGAGCATGGATGTCCTACGAGAAGGGGTGGTGACTGGTGGAGGGGGCGGCGTCCACCATGGGGTGGGCGAGGCCGTGGATGAGCAGGTCGGCGACCCGCCGGGGATCGGTGAGCCGCCCGTCGGACAGGAACGGGTGGGAGGTGGCGAAGGCGACCGACCGGATGAGGGAGGCGGCCTCCTCGAGGGGGATCCCCAGGTCGGACTCGAACCCGGCGAGCCGGGCGCTGACGGCGTCCACGAGGGTCTGGGCGCGGGCCCGCTGCACCTCGGGCTCGGGCGGGCGCCGGGCCCGGTGCGACGCGGGCTTGTCCTCGTCCATGGGGGCGTGGGCGTGCATGGCGGCGAACAGCCGGGAGGTGTCGTGGATGGCGTTCTGGAGGATGCGGACGACCCCGGCCACGAGGTCGGGCAGGGTCGTCGCCTCGAGGGCGGAGATCGCGGCACAGGTGGCGGTGGGGTCCATGGTCTCGTCGACGACGGCCCAGAGGAGGTCCTCCTTGTTGTCGAACACCCGGAAGATCGTCCCCTCCGCGATGCCGGCCGCGTCGGCCACCTGGCGGGTGGTGAAGGCGGTGCCGTGTTCGAGCACGAGCGGCCGGGTGGCGGCGATGATCGCGGCGCGGCGCTCCTCGGGGGGCATGGGCTTGGCACGCATGGTCCCCAGGATAAGTGAGTGAGCACTCACTCACAATCCGGGTCGGGGTATTTTTCCGCCCGGCTGGTTGGATGGAGAGATGGATCGACTCACCGGACGCCGCTTCGCCGCGGTCATCTTCGACCTCGACGGCACGCTGATCGACTCCCACCCCGCCATCGCCCGGGCCTGGACCTCGTGGCTCACCGAATACGAGGTGGTCCCGGACGCGTCGGCGAACGTCAACGGGATGACCAGCGAGGCGATCATCCGGCTGGTGCTGCCGGAGCACCGCGTCGTCGAGGGCGTCGCCCGGATCGAGGAGCTCGAGGTGCTCGAGACCGAGGGCATCGAGGCGCTCCCGGGCGCCCGCGAGGCTCTCGACTCCCTGCCGGCCGAGCGGGTCGCCGTCGCGACCTCCGGCACCCGGGCCGTCGCCACCGCGCGCATGGACGCCGCCGGCCTCACCCCGCCCGCGGTCGTGCTCACCGCCGACGACGTCGCCCACGGCAAGCCCGAACCCGACCTCTTCCTCGCCGCAGCCCGGGCGCTGGGCGTCGATCCGGGCGAGTGTCTGGTCGTCGAGGACGCGCCCGCCGGCGTCCGGGCGGCACGGGCGGCGGGTGCCGGCGTCCTGGCGGTGCTCACGACGTCGCCGGCCGGCGACCTCGAGGCCGATCTCGTCGTACCGGACCTCTCGCACGTCACCTTCAGCACCGACGCCGGGGCGGTGCGCGTCGATATCCTGAACTGACGGGGTCCGCTCCGCGCCGACCCCGCATGCCAGGAGCTCCGGTGAAGACGCTGCACGCCCTCGTCGTGGGCGCGGCCGTGCTCGCGCTGCTCGTGCTGGCGGCGTCCGGGCAGCTGAGGGTGTCGCGGGCCGCCACGACCTTCGAGCTCAACGCCGTCGTCACCGACGTCGGCGAGCAGATCGTCTCGCTCACGCTCGACACGAGCCGTTTCCGCCTGGACGCCGCCGGCCTCGACACCGGCACCTTCCGGGTGCACGCGACCGGCCTCAACCCCTACCGATCGCTCGATCCCCGAACGGTCACGGGAACCTACGACCGCGACCGGGTCGTCACCGCGGTGAGCCTCACACCGGGCGGGGACATCCTCCTCGCGCTGCGGTCGGGGCCGGAGGTTCCCGAGGCGTTCACCGTCGCCCATGCCGACGGCATCGGGCGCTCCATCGCCCTCGACGTCCGCTACACGATCAGCCAGCGCACGCCGATCACGACCGGGCACGGACGCCTCCGATTCGACGGGTTCACCCAGGGCACCACCGCCGACCCCGAGGTCGACGCCTTCGCCTCCGGGGAGTCGCGGAGCGGGCTGCAGTACCGCCTGTTCACCCCGGTCGCCGGCGTCCCCGGGCCCCGGCCGCTGATCGTGTGGCTGCACGGCGGCGGCGAGGGGGGCTGGGCGGAGGCGCAGAACAACGACCTTCAGCTCATCGCCAACCGTGGTGCCCTCGGCTTCACGACAGACTCCGCCCAGCGGATCTTCGGCGGGGCCTACGTCGTCGCCCCGCAGGCGACCGACTTCTGGATGAACGACGCGGTCATGGGCTACACGCCGCGGCTGAAATCGCTCCTCGACGAGCTGGTCGCCGCGAACCCCGTCGACCCGGCGCGCGTCTACCTCGTCGGGGCGTCCAACGGGGGGTACCAGAGCCTCGCGCTGGCGGCCACCTACCCGCACGACTTCGCCGCGGCGGTGCCGGTCTGTCCCGGCGTCCGGCGGTACCTGTCCGACGCGCAACTGGCCGCCCTGCGCTCGACGCCCACCTGGATCGTGCAGAGCAGGGACGACCCGGTGCTCCCGTTCGCCGACAACGGCGGGTACGCCTACGAGCGGATCGGCAACGCCCTGCTGTCCGCCTACGACCGGGTGGTGTGGGAGGGCCGGGCCTTCAGCGGCCACTCCTCGTGGATCTACGTCGCCCACAACGACCCGGTGAACGACCAGGGCCAGCACCTCTACCAATGGCTGGCGGCCCAGCGGGCGAACTCGCCGACCACCCCGGGGATCGCCGTCCCCACCGCCGGATCCGCAGGAGATTGACGGGGGAAGAGGCTACGGCAGCCGAAACACGGCGACTGGCCTGCAAATTCGGTGGTGGGCAAGCCCTGCGCGGGGAGGCGCGGCGGTTGCCTGCTGAGTCTCCTGGTCTGCACCACGCGTGAGCCAAATGGCAGCGTCAACGCCGAGCTGGAGCGCGGATCTGTAGTATTATTCTGATTCCGGTAAGGGGTAGCATCAATGGCGTACAAGGCACTTTCTCTGGACAAGCTGAAGGAATTGTTGCTGAATGTTCTCAATGACGAGGACGGCATTCTCGCTGAGTGGGACACGAACGACGGGCGGCCGCGTGTCTGGCTTTCCATGTCTGATTCGCCTGCGACGTTCGCAATCGAAATCGACTATGAATACTTCGTCCTGGTGGCATCGAATGGTTATTGGGGGCTCGACTGGGCGACTCTCGATGATGAAGCTTCACAGACGGAGGCGTTTCGGGACCTTGTCGGCTGTGCGCGCGACTATCTGGAAGGTGGTTTCCGTCTCGAGACGCGGCACAAATTTCTACGCGGAGATATTCCAGTGATGCTCCTCAAAGGAGCGGACGAGGACCTGGAGCTTGAGAAGGGGAGCCCTAGAGATTCCGGCTGGAACTGACAGTTCCTTGGGGTAACCAGAATTGCACGTCGTGCTGCGCAAGATCCCCGAGAAGCCACAACGTTCTCTCGGCCGGGAACCCGCCCTCCTAGGGCGGTCCATGGTGAGGTGGAGTCCTCCGGGCGGAGAAATGGCGGCCGTCATACTGTGGCTGTTAGTTCGACCTCACTACGCAGGAAGCTCGCCGTCTGCTTATGGGCCGCCATCCAGCCAAGAAGGGCGCGGCCGACAGGCCCACAGTCTGCACTGCACTGACTCGCCGGTAGCCGCGCGATTCGTCCCACATCTCTCCGGATCCGCGGGCGATTGACGGGGGGAGAGGTCACAGCAGCAGGAACCCGCCAACTGGCCCGCGGATCGGGAGGTGGACGAGTTCAGGACGAAGCGAACGCCGGCCCTCAGCCCTGGGGCTTGAGCAGGGGGAACAGGATCGTCTCGCGGATGCCGGCGTCGGTGAACAGCATGACCAGCCGGTCGATGCCGAGCCCGAGGCCGCCCATCGGGGGCGCCCCGAACTCGAGGGCGCGCAGGAAGTCCTCGTCGAGCTGCATCGCCTCGGGATCGCCGCCCGCGGCCCGGATCGACTGCTCGGTGAGCACCTGCCGCTGGACGACGGGGTCGATGAGTTCGCTGAAGCCGGTGCCCCGCTCCATGCCGCCGATCATGAGGTCCCACGCCTCGACCAGGCCGGGCTTGCTGCGGTGGGGACGCGCGAGCGGCTGGGCGACCGCGGGGAAGTCGCAGACGAACGTCGGCTGGATGAGCTCGGGCTCGACCACCCCGGCGAAGATCGCCATCGCGAGCTTGCCCTCCGACAGGTGGGGGTCGTACACGACGCCCTGCTCGTCGGCGATCTCGCGCAGCCGCTCGAGCGGGGTGTCGACGTCGACCCTCTCGCCGAGCGCCTGGGACAGCGCGGGATAGAACTCGAGCCAGCGCCACTCGCCGTCGAGGTCGATCGTGCCCTCGGGGGTCTCGACCTGCCGGCGTCCGACGGCGTCGGCCGCGGCCAGGATGACGTCGCGGATGACCTCGGCGATGGTGAACTGGTCGCCCCAGCTCTGGTAGGCCTCGAGCATCGTGAACTCGGCCGAGTGGGTGGAGTCGATGCCCTCGTTGCGGAAGATGCGCCCGATCTCGTAGACCCGGTCGGTGCCGCCGACCATCGCCCGCTTGAGGTACAGCTCGAGGGCGATCCGCAGCGTCATGTCGATGTCGAAGGCGTTGAGGTGCGTCCGGAACGGGCGCGCCGACGCCCCGCCGTGGATGAGCTGCAGGGTCGGGGTCTCGACCTCGAGGAAGCCCTGCTCGTCGAGGCTCCGCCGCACCGCGCGGGTGATGGCCGCCCGCGTCCGGACCATGTCGCGGGCCTCCTGGCGCGCGACCATGTCGGCGTAGCGCTGGCGGACGCGGGCCTCCTCCGACAGCTCCTTGTGCAGCGCGGGGAGCGGGCGCAGCGCCTTCGAGGCCATCCGCCACTCGGACGCCATCACCGACAGCTCGCCGCGCTTGCTGGAGATCACCCGGCCCCGCACCCAGACGAAGTCGCCGAGGTCGACGTCGGCCTTCCACGCGGCGAGGGCGTCCTCGCCGATCTCGGCGAGGCTGAGCATCACCTGCAGGCGCTCGCCGGGGCTGTCGTGGGTGAAGCCGTCCTGGATGGTCGCGAAGCACAGCCTGCCGGTGTTGCGGATGAACACGACCCGGCCGCCGACGCTCACGACGTCCTGGGTCTCCTCGCCGGTCTCGAGGTGGCCCCATCCGGCCCGCACTTCGGCCACCCGGTGGGTGCGCCGCAGGTCGGCGGGATAGGCCTCGCGTCCCTCGGCGAGCAGCCGGGCGCGCTTGTCCCGGCGCACCTGCATCTGCTCGGGCAGATCGGGCTGGCTCGCGTCGGGGGTCTGGCTCACGAGGGCACAGCCTACCGTCGGGCACGCGACAGCCTCCAACCGTCACCGGCCGCCCATGGGACGCCGGCACGCGCCGGTCACGCCCCGGTCAGGACGCCGTGGGATCGTCGAGCCGCCCGAGGAACAGCAGGGTGCGGCTGGGCCGGTGGGCGAGCGCGTAGAACAGCGCCGAGGTGAAGGTCGGCACGGGATCCGGGTCGGCCGGGGCGGCCGTCACCCCCGCCACTCCGCCGCTCACCGCGGCGGCTTCGGCGCCGTCCTCGGCCACCGAGAACACCGCCCGGTGGAAGACGCCGGTGACCGTCATCGGGGTGTGGCTGTCGGTCACCGCGCTGAGGTCGCAGCGCTCGTCGACGAGGGTGGGGACGCCGAGCGCCGCGAGGTCTCCGACCAGGTTGCGGTAGAACCGGGCACGCCACTTCGGCATGGTGAGTTCGTGCGTGGCCAGAGGGGCCGCGAGCACCCTGTCGAAGGGGGCCGCGCCGCCGACGGCGGCCAGGGTGCCGAGGGGACGGGTGGAGTCCCAGCCCCCGGTGACCCGGACGATCGGCCGCACCAGCACCAGCTCGAGATCCGGGTCGGCGAAGGGCACGGAGGCGCCCATCCAGGTCTCGCCGAACGCGAACCGGATGCGCTGGGTGGAGTGCATCAGCGGCGCCCGCAGCTTCTGCCCCGCGCCTCCCGTGAACGGGCCCCCGGCCGTCCTCGCCGGGTCGAAGGACGTCTTCCACCGGCCCTTGAAATACACGGCGTTGCCGAGCACCAGCCGGGTCAGCCGGTCGACCAACCCGGGCGGCAGGATCTCGTCGATGAGCCCGCGGGTGCTCTTGGCGGCCCAGGCGTTGACCCCCGCGCGGGCGGCGTCCGGGTCGGCGCGGAAGTCGGCCGGGATCATCCCGACGCCGAACCACGTCGCCAGGGCCTCGAGGAACGCCCGGCTCAGGTCGAAGTCGCGCTGAGCCCAGCCGGCGTCCGCCACGCTCATCGCCACCTTGGCGCGTGCGGAGACCGCGTCGAGGGCCTGCAGCACCGCGTTGAGCTCGGCGTCCAGCTGGGCCGTCGTCGTGCCGAACAGCCGCTGCAACTCGGACGCCGTCACCCCGGCCGCGCCGTTGCGCAGCATCCCGAGCACCACCGCGAGCGAGAACGGCGAGACGACCGGGTTCGCGGCCCCCAGCCGGTCGAGCAGCGCGACGGCGAACGGTCCGAGGGTCGACGTCGTCGCCGGAGCCGCCGGCGCGCGCCGCACGTCCTTGGCGAACCAGGCACCGTACTGGGCGACGTCCGGCGCGGGTGCCGACGACGAGCAGCCGGTCAGCACCGGGACGCCGGCCACGGCCAGGGCGGCGAGGTCGAGCAGCGCGCGCCGGCTGATCATGCGTCCTCCTGTCCCCGTCATCGACTGTGGCACGAAACGGGGGAGGGCGGAGGCGGTCGGCTACGACAGGTCGAAGCGGTCGAGCATCATCACCTTGTCCCACGCGGCGACGAAGTCGCGGACGAACTTCTCCGCGCCGTCGTCGCTGGCGTACACCTCGGACACCGCGCGGAGCTGGGCGTTGGCGCCGAAGAGCAGGTCGACCCTGGTCGCCGTCCACTCCTTGCCACGCCCGCGCCCGGTGAACGTCTCGTCGTCGGCGGCCGGCGCCCACGTGACGCCCTGGTCGGTCACGGTCGTGAAGAAGTCGGGGGTGAGCGTGCCGACCCTGTCGGTGAACACCCCGGCCCGCGAGCCGCCGACCGTCGCGCCGAGCACCCGGAGGCCGCCGACGAGCACGGTCATCTCGGGAGCGCTGAGGGTGAGCTGACGGGCGCGGTCGACGAGCAGGTGCTCGGTCGACCCGGTCGCGGCCGGTCCGCGGTAGTTGCGGAAGCCGTCGGCGGCGGGCTCGAGCCAGGCGAGGCTCGCCTCGTCCGTCTGCTCGGGGGTGGCGTCGGTGCGGCCGGGCGCGAACGGCACGTGCACCTCGACACCCGCATCGGCGGCGGCCCGCTCGACCGCGGCCGCCCCGCCGAGCACGATGAGGTCGGCGAGGGAGATCTTCGCCCCGCCGCGCGCGTTGAACTCGCCGCGCACGGTCTCGAGGGTGTCGAGCACGTCGGCCAGCCGCTCGGGGTCGTTCGCGGCCCACTGGTTCATGGGGGCCAGCCGGATGCGCGCGCCGTTGGCGCCGCCCCGCTTGTCCGAGTCGCGGTAGGTGGACGCCGAGGCCCACGCGGTGAACACCAGGTCGGAGACGCCGAGACCGGACGCCAGCACCGCCCGCTTGAGCTCGGCGGCGTCCGCGTCGGTCACGAGCGGGTGGTCGACCGCCGGCACGGGGTCCTGCCAGACGAGGTCCTCGGCGGGCACCTCCGGGCCGAGGTAGCGGGACTTGGGGCCGAGGTCGCGGTGGGTGAGCTTGAACCAGGCGCGCGCGAAGGCGTCGGCGAACTCGTCCGGGTGCTCGTGGAAGCGGCGCGCGATCGGCCCGTAGATCGGGTCGAAGCGCAGCGCGAGGTCGGTGGTGAGCATCGTCGGCTTGCGCGCGGGCTCGTTGGTCTCGGGGTCGGGGACCTCCGCCGGGGCGTCCTTGGCCACCCACTGCTTGGCACCGGCGGGGCTCTCCTCGAGTTCCCACTCGTAGCCGAACAGGTTGTCGAGGAACAGGCTCGACCAGGCGGTCGGGCGCTGGCTCCACGTGACCTCGAGTCCGCTGGTGATGGTGTCGCGGCCCTTGCCCGTGCCGTGGCCGTTCTTCCAGCCCAGGCCCATCTGCTCGAGCGGGGCCGACTCCGGCTCCGGGCCGAGGTTGTCGACCGGCGCGGCGCCGTGGGTCTTGCCGAAGGTGTGGCCGCCGGCGATGAGCGCGACCGTCTCCTCGTCGTTCATCGCCATCCGGGCGAAGGTCTCCCGGATGTCGACGGCGGCCGCGAGCGCGTCCGGCACGCCGTTGGGGCCCTCCGGGTTGACGTAGATGAGGCCCATCTGGGACGCCGCCAGCGGGTTGTCGAGCTTGCGGTCACCCTTGTAGCGCTCGTCGCCCAGCCAGGTGGTCTCCCGGCCCCAGTTGACGGGGTCCGGCGTCCACGCGTCGATCCGGCCGCCGCCGAAGCCGAAGGTGCGGAAACCCATCTGCTCGAGGGCGACGTTGCCGGTGAGCACCATGAGGTCGCCCCACGACAGCTTGCGCCCGTACTTCTTCTTCACCGGCCACAGCAGCCGACGGGCCTTGTCGAGGCTCACGTTGTCGGGCCAGCTGTTGAGCGGTGGGAAGCGCTGCTCGGCGCCGTCGGCACCGCCGCGGCCGTCCTGCACCCGGTAGGTGCCCGCGGCGTGCCAGGCCATCCGGATGAACAGGGGCGCGTAGGTGCCGAAGTCCGCGGGCCACCAGTCCTGGGAGTCGGTCATGAGGTTCGCGATGTCGGCCTTGACCTCGTCGAGGTCGAGCGACTCGAACTCGGCGGCGTAGTCGTAGTCGGCGCCCATCGGGTCGGCGGACGCCGGGGCGGCGTGCAGCAGGCCGAGGTCGAGGTCGTCCGGCCACCAGTCGCGGTTGCTCGTTCCCTCGCTGCGGCCGTGTGCGGTCTCTCTGGTCTCGATCGACATCGTGTCCTCTTCTCGTCCGGGGGTGCGGGGGTGCGGTCGTGCGCAGGTGTGGCGGGTCGCGGGGGCGCGCCGGGTCACCGGCAGGGAATGACGCGGCTTGTCGGAGAGGGAAGCGGGCGACCCATGCCCACCATAGGTCGACCGCGGGGAGGCCCCGATCAGCGCTGGTGGGCGTGCGGCTGCGCCTGCTGGTGGGCGACGACGCTCGCGGCCTCCTGGCGGGCCGGCAGGTCGTTGCCCTGGGCGAGCTGGGCGAGGTTCTCCGGGATCTCGCGCCCGTAGTGCCGCATCGCCTTCACGTACAGGCGTCCGGCCCGGTACGAGGAGCGGACGAGCGGACCGCTCATCACACCGGCGAACCCGGCCTCACGGGCGACCTTGCTCCAGTGCACGAACTCGGACGGCTCGACCCACCGGTCGATCGGGTGGTGCAGCTTCGAGGGGCGCAGGTACTGGGTGATGGTGAGGATGTCGCAGTGCGCGTCGGCGAGGTCGTGGATCGCCTGCTCGATCTCGTCGGCGGTCTCGCCCATGCCGAGGATGAGGTTCGACTTGGTGATCAGTTCGTCCTCGTGGGCCATGGTGAGCACGCGCAGCGACTTGTCGTAGGTGAACGCGGGGCGGATCCGCTTGAAGATGCGCGGCACCGTCTCGAGGTTGTGAGCGAACACCTCGGGGCGAGCCTCGAACACCTGGCCGACGAGCTCGGGCTTGGCCCCGAAGTCGGGCGGCAGGATCTCAACGCCGGTGTGGGGGTTCACGCGGTGGATCTGGCGGATCGTCTCGGCGTAGAGGGACGCCGCGCCGTCCGGCTGGTCGTCGCGGGCGACGCCGGTGACCGTGGCGTAGCGCAGGCCCATCTGCTGCACGGATTCGGCGACCCGGCGGGGCTCGTCGGGGTCGAGCGGACGCGGGCGTCCGGTGGCGATGTCGCAGAAGTCGCAGCGGCGGGTGCAGATGTCACCGCCGATGAGGAAGGTGGCCTCGCGGTCCTCCCAGCACTCGAAGATGTTGGGGCACTGGGCCTCCTGGCACACCGTGTGCAGTCCTTCGGACTTCACCATCGAGTGCAACTCGGCGTACTGGCTGCCCATGTGCGCGGTGGTGCGGATCCACGCCGGCTTGCGCTCGATCGGCGTCTCCGCGTTCTTCGCCTCGACCCGCAGCAACCGGCGTCCGTCGGGCGCGGTGGTGACGGGGCTGGTGGTGCTGTCGATGGTCATCGGACTCCTCCTGCGCTCAGTTCGGCCGCCTGCTTGTCCTGCAGCTCGCGCCAGCGGCGGATGCCCTCGGCCGCGACCGGGTCGAGGACGTCGGCGAGCGCCCGTTCGGCGACGGGGAGGACGTCCTGCACGGTGACGCGGCGTCCGAGTTCGGCCGAGATGGACGACACCGAGGCGTCCTCGATGCCGCAGGGAATGATGTTGTCGCCCCACGAGAGGTCGGCGTCGCAGTTGAGGGCGAAGCCGTGCATCGTGCACTGCCGTGACACCCGGACGCCGATCGCGCCCAGTTTGCGGTCGGGGCCGCGGTCGTCGGCGAGCACCCATACGCCCGACCGGCCGTCCACCCGGTGGGTCTGGACGCCGAAGTGCCGGGTGACCCGCATCATCACCTCTTCGAGGTTGCGGACATGCCCGACGACGTTGATCGGCGCCGGAAGCCGGATGATCGGGTAGGCCACGAGCTGCCCCGGGCCGTGCCAGGTGATCTTGCCGCCGCGGTCGGTGTCGACGACCTCCGTGCCGTCCTTGGGACGCATCTGGTCCTCGGTCGTGCGTCCCGCGGTGTAGACGGGGGAGTGCTCGAGGAGCAGCGTCGTGGGGGGCAGGGTGCCGTCGGCGACCTGCGCGAGGATCTCGCGCTGGTGGTCCCAGGCCTGGCGGTAGTCGACGAAGTCAGGGGCGAACCCGAGGTGCTCGAACCGCATGATTCTCACGCTACTCGTCGGGAGAAATCGCTCGCGTTCCGTGGCGCCGGTCACTTCCACATGGTGGCGATGATGAACGAGGCCGCCATCAGCCCCATGCCGACGAGGATGTTCCAGCCGCCCGCGACGCCCGGCACGAACTCGCCGATGATGTAGTAGAGCACCAGCCAGATGACGCCGAGCAGGCCGACCGGGATGAACACCCACGGCACCCAGCTGCGGTCGCCCCCGCCGCCGAGGCGTTCACGTTCGGCGCGCTTGGCCGCCAGCCGCTCGCTGGACGTCTGCTTCCGCTTCTGAGCGGCTCCGGCACGCAGTTTCGACTCGGGCACGGTCGCGACTCCTTACGGGTGTGGTACCCCGGTAGCCTAGTCAATGTCCCGGCGAAAGACACGCCGGGCGCCCCCGCAGCAACCCGGCCGGAGGCCCGTGTGACCGAACCGACCCCGTCCCGCCCGCCCGTCGCCTGGTGGCGCGCTCTGCCCTCGCGGTTGCGTCGCTCCTGGTCGGCGCAGGTGCACGGACGCCGCCGGTATGTGTCGGCGCTCGTGCTGCTCATGGCCGCGGCCCTCATCACGGTGAGCGCCAAGGTGGCCGGCGGCCAGGACCTCCGGCCCACCCGCAACAGTGACCTCATCGACCTGGTCGAGAGCCAGGGACAGCACAACCGCGCCCTCGCGGCGCAGGTGCAGCAGTTGCAGGGGCAGGTGCAGCAGCTGGCGGCGCAGGCGTCCCCGGCCCCGCAGGCCGGCGTCTCGCAGGCGGCGATCGCCGCGGGGTCGGTGCCGGTGAGCGGTCCCGGCGTCCGGGTGACCCTCAACGACGCACCGCTGTCGGTGCAGCCGGTGGGCGTCGACCCGGACATGCTCGTCGTGCACCAGCAGGACATCCAGACCTTCACCAACCTGCTCTGGCGGGCCGGGGCCGAGGCGATGAGCATCCAGGGGGTGCGGATCGGCTCGACCTCGAGCATCAAGTGCGTCGGCAACACGGTGATCGTCGGCGGCGTCCCCTACGCCCCGCCGTACGTCATCGAGGCGATCGGCCCCCAGCAGCCGATGCTGGACGCGCTGGCGTCCGACCCCGGCGCGACCATCTACCGCCAGTACGTGACGGCCTACGGGCTCGGCTACTCGCAACAGTCGGTGTCCCAGCTCAAGCTGCCCGCCTGGACCGGGGCCACCGACCTCGGGTACGCGACCCCCAAGCCCTGATCGGCGTCCGGCGTCCGGCGTCCGGCGACTGGCGTCCGGCGTCCGGCGACCGGCGTCCGGCGTCCTGGCCGGTTCGGGTCCGCGCTCCGGCTCCTGGGGCGGGCGTTCTCTGCTCTTGCGGGCGTTCACGACGCCGACTCGGCAGCGATCGCCCGCCCATCCGTCGAAATCGCCCGCCCCGAGAGGGGACGGCGGGTCCGTGGGAAGGGGCCACCGGACGAGCCGGCCGTACACTGTGCCGGTGGCTCGGATCCTGGTGGTCGACAACTACGACTCGTTCGTCTACAACCTCGTGCAGTACCTCGCCCAGATCGGCGCGGACGTCGAGGTCTGGCGCAACGACGACCCCCGCTTCCAGCAGCCCGACTTCCTCGCCGGGTTCGACGGGGTGCTGCTGTCCCCGGGCCCGGGGACGCCGGAACACGCGGGCGTGTGCGTCGACCTCGTCCGCCGGCACGCCGGCGAGTTACCGATCTTCGGCGTCTGCCTCGGGCTGCAGTCGATGGGCGTCGCGTTCGGCGGGGTCGTCGACCGGGCACCGGAGGTGATGCACGGCAAGACCTCGCTCGTCCACCACGATGGACGGGGGGTGTTCGCCGGGCTCCCGTCCCCGCTCAGGGCCACCCGCTACCACTCACTGGCGATCGACCCGGCCACCGTCCCCGACGAGCTCGAGGTGAGCGCGCGCACCGACACCGGCATCATCATGGCCGTGCGGCACCGCACCCTGCCCGTCGAGTCGGTGCAGTTCCACCCCGAGAGCGTGCTCACCGAGGGCGGCTACCAGATGCTCGCCAACTGGCTGGCGGTGTGCGGGGACGCCGAGGCTCCCGCCCGCGCGGCGCACCTGTCGCCGCTCATGTCCGTTCCCGTCGGCTGAGCGCAGCCTGCCGAGTCACGGGGTGGCCGATGCCGAGGCCGAGGTGGGAGCGCTGCTCTGGCTCGCGGCGGACGTGGGTGCGGTCGCGGTGGCCGAGGGCGTGCTCGGCGCCTTGGCGACGTAGACCTTGATCGGGTCGGTGCGCACCGCCATCACGCCCTGCTGCGGATCCTGGCTCACGATCGTGCCCGGCGCCGCCTGGGTGGTCACCTTCTCCCCGGCGACCACGACGTTGGTGAACCCCTGGTCGTTGGCGTAGGTCTTCGCGTCGGCGACGCTCAGCCCGCTGAGGTTGGGCACGCTGCTGAGCCCGGTTGCGACGTAGATCGTCACGGTGCTGCCGACGGCCGCGGTCGCGCCCTCGTCAGGGCTTACCTGCACGACCGTGCCCTTCTTGTCCGTGGGGGACTCGGTGGCCGCCTTCTGCTGGCTCACTTTGAACCCCACGTCCTGGAGTTTTTTTGTGGCCTCCGAAGAGCTCAACCCCTTGAGGCCCGTGGGTATCTGCGCGGTCTTGGGGCCGAGGTTGACGGTGATCGTCACGTCGCTGCCCGGCGTCACGGTGGCCTGGGCCGTCGGGTCCTGCTTGACCACCTGCCCCTGGCTGCCGGCCGGACCGTTGGTCGACTGGACGACGGGGGTGAGGTTGCGGTCGTTGAGCTGCTGCTCCGCCTGCTGCTGGGTGTAGCCGATGACGCCGGGCACCTGGACGCTGGTCGGTGCGCTCGGCCGGTTGAACTCGTACAGGGCGTAGGCGAGGACGCCGATGAGCGCGGCCAGCAGCAGGCCCAGGATCACGGTGGCCGCCGAGGGACGCCGGCGGCGTCCGGGCAGCGGCTCGGTCTCGACCCGTCGGGTGATCACCTGGGTGCCGGTGGGGTTGTCGAGCGCGACCGCGGCTGCCCCTGCCGCAGCGGCCGGCAGCACGCTCGTGGCCACGGTCGGGGCGGCGTCCGGCACGGGCAGCGGTGGCGGCGCCGCCACCGGGACGCCGGCCAGCAACCGGCTGATGTCGTCGCGCATCGCCCGGGCGCTCTGGTAGCGGTCGGCGGGATCCTTCGCCAGTGCCTTCATGACGACGGCGTCCATCGCCTGGCTGATCTCGGGATCGAGCGTGCTCGGCGGTGTCGGGACCTCGCGGACGTGCTGGTAGGCGACGCTCACCGGCGAGTCGCCGATGAACGGCGGCCGGCCGACGAGCAGTTCGTAGAGCAGGCAGCCGGCCGAGTAGATGTCGGACCGGGCGTCGACGGTCTCGCCGCGCGCCTGCTCGGGCGACAGGTACTGGGCGGTGCCGATGACCGCGGCCGTCTGGGTCATCGTCGCCGAGGTGTCGGCGACGGCCCGGGCGATGCCGAAGTCCATCACCTTGACCGCGCCGTTGGGGGTGAGCATGACGTTGGCCGGCTTGATGTCCCGGTGGACGATGCCCGCCCGGTGGGAGTAGCTGAGCGCATCGAGCACACCCTGGGTGAACTCGAGGGCCCGCTCGGGGAGGATGCGGCGGTCGTCGCGCAGCACCTCCTTGAGCGTGTGCCCGTCGACGAGTTCCATGACGATGTACGGCACGGCGACCCCGGTCGCCTTGTCGGTCTCCTCGCCGGTGTCGTAGACGGAGACGATGTTCGGGTGGTTCAGCCCGGCGGCCGCCTGGGCCTCACGCCGGAACCGCGCCTGGAAGGTGGGGTCGGTGGCCAGGTCGACGCGCAGCCGCTTGATCGCGACCGGGCGGCCGAGTCGGGTGTCGGCGGCGCGCCAGACTTCGGCCATGCCGCCGCGTCCGATGACCCGTTCGAGGCGGTAGCGATCGCCGAGCAGCGGACTCTGCTCTGTCATCGCGACGTCCTTTCCGTCAGGTGTCCCGGCGCAGTATCTCGCGCGTGGGGGTGGTGGGGCGAATACAGGTGGGGGGTCATCGCAGGGCCTTCACGACGGCGGCGAACACCGGACCGGCCAGCGCGCCGCCGGCGATGTCGTTGCGGGGGATGTTGGCGCTCTCGATGAACACGGCGATGGCGACGTCCGGCTGCTGGGCGAACCCGACGAACCACGCGTACGGGGGACGCTGCGGGGTGGTCTGGGCGGTGCCGGTCTTGCCGCCGATGGTGACGCCGGGGACCTGGGCGGGGGTGCCGGTTCCGGAGGTGACGACGCCGCGCATCATCTGCTGCTCCTGCTGGGCGTGCTCGGCGGTCATCGCCCGGCTCAGTTCCTTGGGCGTGGTGTTGCTGAGCACCTGCAGCGAGGGCGCCCGCACCTGCTGCACCACGTACGGCCGCATGACCACCCCGTTGTTGGCGATGCCCGCGGCGACGAGGGCCATCTGCAGCGGGGACGCCGCCACGTCGTACTGGCCGATCGCGCTGAGAGCGGTCTGCGGCAGGTTGGGGGACGCCGGGAACTTGCTCGTCGCCGAGGTGAAGTCGCCGCCGAGCGGCGCGTCGAACCCGAAGGCCCCGGCCTGCGCCCGGAGCTTGTCCGCGCCGAGGCTCAGCCCGACGTTCGCGTAGGCGGTGTTGCACGACACCTCGAGCGCCCGGATGAGGGTGAGCTTGGTTCCCCCGCAGTTCACCTCGTTGGGCAGGTAGGTGTTGGTCTCCGGCAGCTTGAGCCGCGCCGGCGCGTCCACCTGGGTGTCGGGGGTCATCCCGTACTCGAGGGCGGCGGCGGCGGTCACCAGCTTGAAGGTCGACCCGGGCGGGTAGATCTCGTTGGTCGCCCGGTTGGCCATCGGGGCGCCGGCGGCGTCCTTGAGCGAGTTCCACGCGGCGCTCGCCTTGGTGAGGTCGGTGTCGGCGAGCTTGTTGGGGTCGTAGCTCGGCTTCGACACCATCGCGAGCACGGCGCCGGTGTGGTAGTTGATGGCGACCACGGCGCCCTGCTTGTTGCCGAGGGTGTCCCAGGCCGCCTGCTGCGCCTTTGCGTTGAGCGTCGTGATGACGGAGGCACCCTGGGGCTGCTTGCCGCTCAGGGTGTCGCTGATCCGGGTGAAGAACTGGGACGCCGAGGTGCCGGCGAGTTCCGCGTTCGACGACTGCTCCAGCCCGGTGCGACCGAACTCGTAGGAGTAGTAGCCGGTGACCGGCGCCCAGAGCGGGCCGTTGGCGTAGACCCGCTGGTAGGACGTCGTGCCCTTGATCGGCCGGCTGGACACGATCGGCGTGTTGCCGACGAGGATGGCGCCCCGGTCCTGGGCGAACTGCGCGTCGCGCACCCGGCGGTTCGCGGGGTCGTTGACCAGGGGGTCTGCCCGCACGAGCGGGAAGTAGGTGACGTTGGCGAGGAGCGCGAAGAACATGAGGGCGGCGAAGACGGCCACCCGGCGGAGCGGCCGGTTCACTGGATCACCGCCGTCTCGTCGGAGCCGAGGTCGGCGACGAACGTGCGCTGGGGCACGAGCGCCGGCGTCCGGTTGGGGCGGCGGGCCTGATGGCTCACCACCAGCAGGATCGCGATGATCACCCAGTTGGCGACCATCGACGACCCGCCCTGGCTCATGAACGGGGTCGTGAGCCCGGTGAGGGGGAGCAGCCGGGTGACGCCGCCGATGATCGCGAACACCTGCAGCGCGAAGACGAAGCTCAGCCCGGACGCCAGCAGCTTGCCGAACTCGTCCTCGCTGGCCAGCGCCATCCGCAGGCCGCGGGACACGATGAGCGCGTAGAGCATGATCACCGCCATGAGGCCGATGATGCCCAGTTCCTCGCCGATGGCCGCCGCGATGAAGTCGCTCTTGGCGAGGGGGGTGAGCCCCGGACGCCCGAGCCCCCAGCCGCGTCCGGTGAGGCCGCCCCAGGCCATCCCGTACTCGGCCTGGATGATCTGGTAGTTCTGGTCGACGTTGTTGAACGGGTGCAGCCAGGCGTCCACCCGCACCTTCACGTGATAGGTGAACGTGTAGCTCGCCCAGCCGCCGACGGCCATGAGCACCGCCCCGAGCACCGGCCACACCGCCCGCTCGGTGGCGACGTAGAGCATCATGACGAACAGGCCGAAGAACAGCATCGACGTGCCGAGGTCGTTCTCGAACACGAGCACGGCCAGCGAGGCGAGCCACATGATGACGATCGGCCCGAGGTCGCGCACCCGGGGCAGCTGCAGCCCGAGCACGTGGCGTCCCACCTGGAGGAGCAGCTCGCGGTGGTCGACGAGGTAGGCGGAGAACGCGATGGTGAGTACGACCTTCGCGGCCTCGGCCGGCTGGAAGCTGTACGAGCCCACGTGGATCCAGATCGTCGAGCCGCCTCGGGTCGTCCCGAGCACGGGGACCAGCGGCATCATCAGCAGCCCCAGGCCCAGCAGGAACAGCAGGTAGGGGTAGCGGCGCAGGTCGCGGTGGTCGCCGAGCCACAGCACGGTGACGACGAACAGCGCCATGCCGAGGCCCGTCCAGATCATCTGGGTGGTGGCGTCGTGACGCGGCGGGCTGGGGATGAGGTCGATCCGGTGGATCATCGCGAGGCCCAGCCCGTTGAGGGTGAGCACGAGCGGCAGGAGGAGGGGGTCGGCGTACGGGAGGCGGATGCGGATCACGAGGTGCACCGCGAGGGCCATCGCCGTCCACACCCCGACCACCCAGCCCCAGTCGGTGGGGAGGCGTCCGGTCTGGTCGAGGCCGGTGAGGGCCCAGGCGCCGAGGCCGATGCTCACGGCGATGAGGTCCATGATGAGCTCGACGTTGCGCCGCTTGCGGTAGACCATCACCGTGTCGCGGCCGGCTGCGATGCCCGTGGACGCCGTCACGAGCAGTCCTCCTGGGCGGGCACGCTCGGGGTCGCGGTGGGGGTCGCCGAACGGGCCGTCGGCGCGCTCACCGATGCGGTGGCCCGGGCGGACGCCGAGGCGCGTCCGGAACTGCTCGACCGGGAGGTGCTGGCCGAGGCGTGGGCGGATGCCGAACCGGTGGCGCGCGCCGAGGCGTCCGCCGAGGGCCGGGGGGACGGGCTCGGGCTGGGCTGGGGTTTGGTGGTGCGCTGGGCGATGCACTGCTGGGCGAGCAGCTGCAGCTGGTGGGTGGTGACCCGGGCGCTGTCGAGGCTGTCGGCGCTGATCGTGCCGTGCACCTGGTCGCGGTAGTAGCGCGGCAGGTCGGACACGAGCGTGTCCTCGATCTCCTCCACCCTCGACAGCGAGACGCCGAGCACGCTGTCGGGGAGCCCCTGGAAGATGGCCACGTGCTCGCCGCTGGTCGTCGTGGCGGCGCCCACGTAGTACTGGGTGCGCGCGTAGGCGACACCGGCCACCCCCACCAGCACGAGGACGACGACCACCGCGCCGAGGAGCAGGATCGTCGACAACCAGCGGTGGTGCTGCTTGGTGGGCTCGTAGCGGAGGCGCTCGTGATCGACCGGGATGATCACCCGGTCGGGCTGGTCGTCCTCCTCGTCGTCGTCCGACTCGTCGTCCTCCCAGTGCGGACCCGAACCGGCGGCGCCGGCAGCGGGGGTCGCGCCCCCGCGGCGCGAGGGCGCGAACTTCGTGTCGGTGACGGCGCCGAGCAGCACCGGCGCCACGGCGTCCAGTGCCTCGGTGCTCGCGACCACGTCGGCCACGACGAAGGTGATGTTGTCCGCCCCTCCGCCGTGGTGGGCGAGGTCGACCAGCTGCGGGACGGCGTCGTCGAGGCTGGTCTTGCGGAGCACGCGGGCCATCTGGGCCTCGGTGGTGAAGCCGCTGAGGCCGTCGCTGCAGAACAGCAGCCGGTCGCCCTCGACGAGGTCGATGATCGCGGTGTCCGGGTCGCCGATGGGCTGCCCGTTGAGCACGCGGAGCAGGAGCGAACGGTGCGGGTGGGTCGCCATGTCCGCCTCGTTGAGGCGTCCCTCGTCGACGAGCGACTGCACCCACGAGTGGTCGTGGGTGAGCTTCTGGAGCTGCCCGTCGCGCAGCAGGTACCCGCGGGAGTCGCCGATGTGCACGAGTCCCAGCTGGGTGCCGGAGAACATCGCGCCGGTGACCGTCGTGCCCATGCCCTCGAGGCTGGAGTCCTCGTCGATGAGCTCCGCGAGGACGTCGTTGGCCCGCTGCACCGCGTGGCAGAAGGCGCTGAGCATCTCCTCGCCCTCGAGTCGGCGGTCGGCACGGGAGATCTCGGAGATCGCGACCGCCGAGGCGAGGTCGCCGGCGGCCGCGCCGCCCATGCCGTCGGCGACGACGAGCAGGTTGGGCGACGCGTAGGCGGAGTCCTGGTTGTTCTTGCGCACCAGTCCCACCTCGCTGTGGGCGCGGAAGTCGAGGGAGAACATCACTTCTCCAGGCGGAGGTGGGTTCGGCCGATCCGGATGTCGTCCTTCGGCGTGACGGTCGTCGGCGCGATGAGCCGGACGTCGTTGACGTAGGTGCCGTTGGTGGAGGTGAGGTCCTCGATCTGCCAGCCCCCGCCCACCGACTGGATGAGCCGGGCGTGGTGCGTGCTGGCGTAGTCGTCGTCGATGGTGAGACCTGCGTCGCGCGCCCGGCCGATGATGAGGGCGTCCGTGAGGTCGACCTGCGAGCCGGCGCTGCGTCCCTCGGTGACCACGAGCGTGCTCGGCCCACTGCGCCGGCGCTTGCGCTGCGGGGGCGGCGGGGCGAGTTCGGGGCTGCCCGCGGCCACCGTGCGCCCGAACATGTCGGTGCGGATGACGTTGGCGGCGAGCAGGATGAAGAACCACAGCAGCGCGAGGAACGCGACCCGCAGGGCCGTGACGAGCACAGCGCTCATGTCACGCTCCCAACGGCGAATGAACCAGCATCCGGGTGGAGCCGATTTCAATCCTGGAGCCGTCGTCGAGGTTGGCGCGGTGCACCTTGGATCCGTTGACGATGACACCGTTGGTGCTGCCGAGGTCTTCGATGTAGATGGTGAGTTCGTCGCCGGCCCCGGTGACGTGGATCTGGGCGTGCCGGCGACTGACGCCGGGATCGTTGATCCGCAGGTCGGCCTCGGAGCCGCGTCCGATCACCAGACCGGGCGGCACCAGGGGGTGACGGACGCCGTTCACTTCGAGCACCAACCGCGAGCGGCGGATCATGCTCGTGTTGGCCGGGTTGTTCGCCTCGACCCCGGCCAGGGCGGACGACGCGACGTTGAAGCGGCCGGTGGGCAGCGACTCGTCGAGGGCATAGCTGATCGAAATGGGCCCGTTGAAGACGTAGCGCCGCTCGGCCGCGTGCTCGCGCAGCTCGGGGATGATCTCCTGGTTGAGCGTCTTCGAGTAGGGCACGAGACGTTCGTAATCGTGGGTCGACAAGGTGATGGTGAAGTCGTTGGGCACCAGCTTCTTGTCGCGGCTGAGCACCTTGGCCTCGGAGTCGAGCTCGCGCTGCAGGCGGGAGGCGATCTCGACGGGCTGCACGTCACCCTTGAATCCGCGCGCGAAGACGCCTGTGACGACTCCCTCGATCCGGTGTTCGATCCGGTCGAACAGCCCCATGGCACCTCCCTCCTGCGCGCGTATCGCACTCGATACTAGCGAGCGCCAGGAATGTGGTGAACCGGAGCACGCCGGGGACAGCCCACCAAAACCCGTTGAACGGGAGTTGAAGGCGCGTGAACGGGGAGTGTCGGCCCTGCCCCGCCGGCCGGCGTCCGGGCGTTCGCTACGGTCGGCGGCCCTGTGCTAGCCTGCTCAGGCTGATTCCTTCGGGGATCGCGCGCGAGTGGCGGAATGGCAGACGCGCTGGCTTCAGGTGCCAGTGCCCGCAAGGGCGTGGAGGTTCAACTCCTCTCTCGCGCACCACCCGGAACCCCGTTCCGACTAGGGAAAACAGATCCCTGTCGGGCGGGGTTTTCGC
>DATAKK010000059.1:0-22286 GCA_036261615.1 Propionibacteriaceae bacterium
CGCGACCCCATGGCCATGCGCCCGTTCATCGGCTACCACGTCGGCGACTACGTGCAGCACTGGCTCGACGTGGCGGCGTCCGCGCCCGACCCCGACAAGCTGCCGAAGATCTTCTACGTCAACTGGTTCCGCAAGGACGCCGACGGCCGCTTCCTGTGGCCCGGGTTCGGCGACAACTCCCGCGTGCTCAAGTGGATCGTCGACCGCCTCGAGGGCCGGGTGGACGCCGTCGAGTCCCCGGTCGGCCTGCTCCCCCAACCCGGCGACATCGACACGAGCGGGCTCGACGTGCCCTCCGAGGACATGGACCAGGTGCTCGCGGTGAGGCCCGAGGAGTGGGCGCGCGAGGTCCCGCTGCTCGAGGAGTGGTTCGAGACGTTCGGCGAGAAGCTCCCGGAGGCCATGGCCAGGGAACTCGACCGGCTCCGCCGCGAGGTGGGCGGGACGGCGGGTCAGCAGTCCTGAGCGGGCTGGACGCCGCCGGCGTCCGCGCCGAGCAGCTTGCGGAGCAACGGCTCGAGGCTGTCGCGCTCGCCGGGCGTCAGCCGCTGGAGCACCATGCTGCGCGCGGCGACCGCGTCGGACAACCGGTCGCGCAGCTCACGGCCCTCGGCGGTGAGCTCGAGCAGCTTGACCCGGCGGTCCTCGCCGGGCACCCGCGTCACCAGCCCGCGCTCCTCGAGCTGGTCGGCCAGGCCGGTGACGTACGAGCGGTCGCAGGCGAGGTGGTCGGCGAGCTCGCGCATGGGGGCCGGCGCGTCGAGGTTCATGATCGCGCGCACCAGGTGGAGCGGCAGGTCGAAGCCGGCGACCGATTCCGCGAATTCGGCCTTGGCCCGCTCCGCCACGTGGATGAGCAGTGCCGACAGGCGGCGCGCCTCGACCATCGGGTCGTCGGGGGGGCCGTTGCTCGGGTGCGGGCTCACACGACCACACTATCGGCGAGGTCAATTGTTGAGTTGCTCATCTTTCGACCTAAGCTCGAATCGGTTGAGCCACTCAACCATCCAGACGTCAACAACGGCCGGTCGCCCGTCATCGACGGCCGCCGTGTCTCCGCCGACCTGACAGGAACGCCCATGCCGACCCCGTTCGAGCCCTACCGCCTCGGCCGCATCACCCTCACCAACCGGATCGTCATGGCCCCCATGACCCGCAGCCGCGCCTACGGCCCCGGCGCAACGCCCACCGACCTCATGGCTACCTACTACGCCCAGCGGTCGTCCGCCGGACTCATCGTCACCGAGGGCACCCAGCCGTCCGTCGTCGGGCAGGGCTACCCCGACACCCCGGGGCTGCACTCGGCCGAGCAGGTGCAGGCCTGGCGCAGGGTCACGGACGCCGTGCACGCCCGGGGCGGCCACATCTTCGCCCAGCTCATGCACGCCGGCCGCGTCGGCGACCCCGCGCTGCTGCCCGACGGCATGCTGCCGGTCGGCCCCTCGGCCGTCGCCGCCCAGGGGCAGATCTACACCCACGCCGGACCCAAGCCGTTCAGCGTCCCGGAGGCCCTCGACGAGGCCGGGATCGCGCAGACCATCGCCGACTTCGCGGACGCTGCGGCCAACGCCATCGACGCGGGCTTCGACGGTGTCGAACTGCACGGCGCCAACGGCTACCTCATTCAGCAGTTCCTCTCGAGCAACGCGAACCTTCGCACCGACAGGTGGGGTGGCAGCCCGGAGAACCGGGCGCGGCTGGGCGTCGAGATCGCCCGCGCGGTGGTCGCCCGGGTCGGCGCCGATCGGGTCGGGTTCCGCATCTCTCCGGGGAACACGGTGCAGGACATCGCGGAGACCGAGATCGAGGCGACCTACACCGGCCTCGTCCGGCAACTCGACGAGCTGTCGCTGGCCTACCTGCACATCCTCGAGGTGCCCGGGCAGCGCGACCTCGCCCGCGAGCTGAGGGGGATGTGGCACACCACGCTCATCCTCAACCCCGACACGCGGCCCAACCCGACCGGCCCGGAGGCGCTCGCCCTCATCGAGGACGGCGCGGCCGACCTCATCGCCTACGGGTCGCTGTTCCTCGCCAACCCCGACCTGCCCGCGCGGCTGGCGGCCGGCGGCCCGTTCAACACCCCTGACCGCAGCACCTCCTTCGGCGGGGATGAGCACGGCTACACCGACTACCCGACCCTCGACGAGCTCGCCGGGCAGCCCGAGCAGGTGGCCTGACCGGACGCCGGGAACCTCCGGCGTCCACCCGCAACCGGGCAGCGTCCGGTTCTTGGTCGACATCGACCCGTAAGTGGTCAGTGCCGCGGAACCGCAGGCGAGTACTGCCCGGTTGTGGGTCGACGTCGACCCACAAGTGGCCATTTCCCGAGGCCACGGCCGAAAACCGACAAGCGCCTCCCCCGGAGAATTCTCCGGGAGAGGCGCTCTCATTTCTGGCGGAGGTGGCGAGATTTGAACTCGCGATGGGGTTGAAGCCCCAAACCCGCTTAGCAGGCGGGCGCCATAGACCTGACTAGGCGACACCTCCACGCGCAGACACGCAGGCGTAAGACTAACGGGTCGGCGCGGCGCAGGGCAAAGCAGGCCGCCCCCTCCCGGGCCGCCCCCGAGCCCACCGGACGCCGCCCGCGTCCGGCCCTGAGAGCTGTGAATCCGCCGTTTGGGCTGCCGCCGTATCCGGTGCTGGAATAGATCGGTACCATGCGCTGATCGTCATCGTCGACAAAGCGGAGGCACCGGGCCGAACGATGTGACGGCCCTGAAAGCAGTGGAGGCATCGTGAGTCCTGATGACGAAACCTCGTGGCGTCCCAGGCGGGCCGCCCCGAGCGAGGACATGGCGAGCCGTTCCCAGCACCCGCTGATCCAGGGCACCCACCCCGCTCCCGATGACCCCTGGTCGGCAGGACCCGAACGCCCGACCGAACCGCACGACACGAGCCACCCGTTCACCCAGTCGCTCCTCTGGACTGCAATCGGGACGCTGGTTCCCGGGCTCGGCCTGTGGCCGACCCGGTTGCGCCGTCTCGGGCTGGCCATCATCGCCCTCGCCGTCGTCGCCATCGTCTTCGTCGTGGTCAAGGTGCGCACGAACCTCGGCAGCGTCGCCGCCCTCGCGGTGGAGCCCACGTGGCTGGCGACGCTGAGCGCGGCTGCCATCATCCTCGCGGTGCTGTGGGTGGCCACCATCGTCGGCACCCAGCTGCTCACCCGCCCCCGCGTGCTCACCACCACCCAGCGGGCCGTCGGCGCCGTCGCGGTCGCCCTGCTGTCGTTCCTCGTCGCCGCACCGCTCGCCGTCGCGTCGACCTACGCCCTCGACCAGCGCAGCCTCATCACCACGGTCTTCAAGTCCGACAAGACCATCCGGTCGGAGACCCGGCCCAGCAACGTCAGCACCGGAGCGAACCCGTGGGCCAACAAGCCGCGGCTCAACATCCTGCTGCTCGGCGGCGACAACAGCAGCCAGCGCGACGCGATCGACCCCACCGAGGGCATCCGCACCGACACGATGATGGTCGCCTCGATCGACACCCGCACGGGCAACACCGTGATCATCCAGATCCCGCGGAACATGTACGCGATGCCCTTCCCCAAGGGCTCAGCGCTGGCGAAGGACTACCCCAACGGGTTCACCAACGGCGACCCCAACGGCGCGAGCGGCGAATGGATGGCCAACGCCGTGTGGAACAACGTGCCGAAGGCGCACCCGGAGTTGTTCAAGAACACCGACTACCCCGGCGCCGACGCGCTCAAGATGGGCATCAGCGCGGCCACCGGGCTCACCATCGACTACTTCCTGCTCGTCAACATCGACGGCATCCAGGCGCTCATCGACGCCATGGGCGGCGTCACGGTCAACATCAACGAGCGCATCCCGATGGGCGGCAACACCGAGAACCAGAACCCGTTCGGCTGGCTCGAGCCCGGTCCCAACCAGCACCTCAACGGGCAGAAGGCGATGTGGTACGCCCGCAGTCGCTGGGCCGACCCCAACGCCGACTTCGGCCGGATGGCCCGGCAGAGCTGCCTGGTGGACGCCGTCATCAACCAGGCCAACCCGCAGACCATGCTCACCCGGTACGAGTCGATCGCGGCGGCGTCCAAGCGGATGATCCTCACCGACATCCCCCAGGAGATGCTGCCCGCCGTGGCCGACCTCGCCCTCACCGTAAAGAACGGCACCGTGAGCCGGCTGCTGTTCCAGAACGGGGTGAACGGCTTCATCAGCGCGCATCCCAACTACGACCTCGTCCGCCAGCAGGTCGCCGCGGCCGTCGCCAAGTCGGAGAAGGCGCACACCACCGCGTCGCCGACGAAGGCGACCGCCACCAGCAGCGCCACCGCGCCCGCGACCCGAACGACAACGAGCAAGCCCACAACGAGCAAGCCGAAGGCGACTGCGAGCGCGTCGGTCGGCTTCAACACCGACAACCTCGCCAACGCCTGCGCCTACAACCCGCAGCCCTGACGGCGTCCCGCTGCCACGTGCGGCCTCCGGATCGGCGGTCGATCGGGGCACCCCGAGCGGTGGTGGACGCCGGGGGCGCCCCGCGCCCGCGGATCGGGAGGGTCGCGCTCAGAGGTTGTGGTAGCCGCGGTTGGCGTCGAGCCGGCCGGCGATGTCGGACGCCATCTCCTGCATCTCGTCGGTGGGCCCGGGCGCGACGACGTGGGTGCGGGTGGCGTCCCGGTGGTGCAGGGTGAGCCGGTCGCCCGTGACTGAGATGGTCACCTTGGTGACGTCCGACCAGACGCCGCGACGGGTGCCTCCCGGCGTCCGGACCTCCCAGCCGCGGTCGTCGAGCTCGACGTACGTGCGCAGCCGGCGCATCGAGGCGAGCGCGGTGACGAGCAGCAGCACGCCGGCGAGCAGCACGAGCGCGGACAGCCACATCCAGACCTGGGCCCAGCCCTGGGCCGCCGCCAGGGTGATGAGCACGGCACCGGCCATCGAGAGCACCGCGGCGAGGACGAACGCGCGCACCGGAGTGCGCGGACGCACGACGTAGGTTGCCATCGCCACTCCTCCTCCCGAGGTCGCTGGGCGGCGAGGGTGGGATTCGAACCCACGGAGAGTTGCCCCTCGGCCGCTTTCAAGGCGGCTGCACTAGTCCACTATGCGACCTCGCCCGGCGGTCCCGCAGGCGCCGGCCACTGGCATGCTAGCCGACACTAGGCTGCCCCCATGTTCGCAATCACAGTGACCGAACCGGGTGGACCCGACGTGCTCCGCTGGACCGAGGTGCCGACACCGGAGCCCGGCCCCGGCGAGGTGCTCGTGCGCACGGTGGCGGCGGGCGTCAACCGGGCCGACCTGCTGCAGCGCCAGGGCCACTACCCGCCCCCGCCCGGCATCACCGACGTCATGGGCCTCGAGGCGTCCGGGGTCGTCCAGCGCGTGGGCGAGGGTGTCACCGGCTGGCAGCCGGGCGACGAGGTGGTCGCGCTGCTCGCCGGCGGCGGCTACGCGGAGTACTTCGTCGCGCCCGCCGGGCAGGTGGTCCGTCCGCCCGCGGGCATCGACCTCGTGACGGCGTCCGCGCTCATGGAGGTGGCCGCCACCGTCCACTCCAACATGCGCCACGTCCACCTGTCCCCAGGCGAGCTGCTGCTCGTGCACGGCGGCGCGGGCGGCATCGGCCAGTTCGCCATCCAGTACGCCCGCAGCCTCGGCTGCCGCATCGCTGCGACCGCCGGGACGCCGGAGAAGCTCGCGATCTGCCGCTCGCTGGGTGCCGAGCTCACCCTCGACTACCACGACGACTGGCTGCAGCTGCTGCGCGACGCGACGGGCGGGGTCGGCGCCGACGTCATCCTCGACGTCATGGGCGCCAAGTACCTCGAGGCCAACCTCTCGGCACTCGCCCCCGACGGCCGGCTCTGCATCATCGGCATGCAGGGTGGCACCAGGGCGACCCTCGACATCGGCGCGCTGCTCGCCAAGCGGGCCACGGTCACGGCCACCTCGCTGCGGGCCCGCCCTCTCGACCAGAAGGCCGAGATCTGCCAGGCCGTCGCGGCGTCCGTGTGGCCGCTGTACGAGCAGGGCCGGATCGCCGCCCCGCAGCTCACCCGCATCCCGATGCCGGACGCCGCCCGCGCCCACGACCTGCTGGGCTCGGGCACGAGCTCCGGCAAGATCGCCCTCGTCGCCCCGTCGGAGTAAAGAGATCGCCGTCGCCTCCCCGCCGCACTACAGTTCGTCAGCGTGTCCGCGTCCGGTGTGCTGAGTCCCTACGCCGCCGTGTGGCGGATCACACCGATTCGCAACGCGATGATCGTGGGCGCGCTGTCGCGGGTGCCGAACTTCGCCATCGGGGTGCTGCTCACCCTGCACATCGTGCAGCGCCTCGACCCGCGCTACTCGGCGGCCGGTGTCATCGCGGCGGTGTTCACGGTGGCCGCGACCATCTCGAGCCCGTGGCGCGGGCACCTGCTCGACACCCTCGGACTGCGCCGCACGATGCTGCCCTCGCTCGTCGTCGTGAGCCTGTGCGTCGCCGTCGCCCCGGTGCTCAGCTACTGGTGGCTGCTGGTCGTGATGATCCCGTTCGGGCTGATGTCGTTCCCGACGTTCTCGGTGCTGCGCCAGGTGATGGTCGCCAACGCCCCCGACGACCTGCGCCGCACCGCGATGTCGCTCGATTCGGTGATCGTCGAGATCTGCTACATGGCCGGCCCCACCCTCGGCGTCATCGCCGCCACCACCCTCGACACCCGGCTGGCGCTGTGGATCTTCGGCGCCTGGTGGGTCGCCGGGTCCGCGGCCCTCACCTGGCTCGACCCGCCGATCAGCCGACGGGACGCCGACGTGCCGGCGTCCGCCGCCGCCCAGGAGCAGGCGGCGCTCGACCTGGCCGTGGAGGCCGAGCCGTCACGGGCCGTCGGCCGCTCGCCCCTGTCCTGGCTCTCCCCCGGCCTCATCGCCCTCATCGCGGCCGTGGTCGGCGCGGGCTATGTCCTCGGCGGCACCGACCTGTCGACGGTCGCCGGGCTCCGGACGCTCGGGCACGCCGAGTCGATCGGGTGGCTGCTGGCGATCTGGGGACTCGGGTCGGCGATCGGGGGGACGATCCACGGTGCGCTGCCGCGTCCGGTGCCCGTCGTCTGGCTGCTGGCGCTGCTCGGCCTCACGACCATTCCGCTCGCCCTGGCCCACGACCGCGCCGGCTTCGCCCTGCTGCTCGGGCTCACCGGGCTGTTCTGCGCCCCCACGCTGGCCGCCAGCGCGGAACTCATCAGCCGGCAGGTGCCCGAGCGGTTCCTCGGTCAGGCGATGGGCTGGCACGGCGCGGCGCTCAGCGCCGGCGTCGCAGCCGCGCCGCCGACCGTCGGCTGGATCATGGACGCCCACGGCTGGCCGGCCGGCTTCGTCCTCACCGGGGGCCTCGGGGCCGTGGCCGCCGCCGTGCTGCTGCTCGCCCGGCTGGTGCGCCGGCGGCGTCCCGTCTGACCCCCGGCGGACGCCGTCCCCACCGGCTACCGTGAAAGGAGCAGCGGCGGCCCCGCCTGCGCCGGCCGCCGACGTCCGAGTCAAGGAGAGCCGACATGGACATCACCGACAACGGTCCCCAGCCCAACAGCTTCGACATCGAGCGGGCATCGGTCGACAACACGACCTACCGAACCGTCGCGTGGAGCGGTAAATACCTCCAGGTGACGCTCATGTCGATCCCGGTCGGGTCGTCGATCGGCCTCGAGGTGCACCCGGAGACCGACCAGTTCCTCCGCATCGACGCCGGCCGGGGCCGGGTGACGATGGGACCCGCCAAGGACGACCTGTCGTACCAGCGCGACGTCGCCGACGGCTGGAGCATCCAGGTGCCGGCCGGCACCTGGCACGACGTCGTCAACACCGGCGAGGAGCCGCTGAAGCTCTACACCGTGTACGCGCCGGTGCACCACGCTGCCGGGATCGTGCAGAAGACGGCGGAGGACGCCGAGGCCGACGAGGACGCCGGTCGCGACGAGCCGCCCTCGTGGAGCGTCCAGCCCGGGTGATCCCGGCGTCCCGTTCACGCATACTTATTCGCGTCTTTCAATAACTATGCGATACCCTGTCGGAGTGTCCAAGGTCCTGAACTCCCTGCCCGTCGGCGAGCGTGTCGGACTCGCGTTCTCCGGTGGCCTCGACACCTCCGTCGCGGTCGCCTGGATGCGTGAGCGCGGCGCCATCCCCTGCACCTACACCGCCGACATCGGCCAGTACGACGAGCCCGACATCGAGTCGGTGCCCGGGCGCGCCATACAGTACGGCGCCGAGCTCTCCCGGCTGGTCGACTGCCGCGAGGCGCTCGTCGAGGAGGGCCTCAGCGCCCTGGCGTGCGGCGCGTTCCACATCCGCTCGGGCGGCAAGGCCTACTTCAACACGACGCCGATCGGCCGCGCGGTCACCGGCACCCTGCTCGTCCGGGCGATGCACGAGGACGACGTCAACGTCTGGGGCGACGGGTCGACCTTCAAGGGCAACGACATCGAGCGGTTCTACCGCTACGGCCTCATGGCCAACCCCCAGCTGCGCATCTACAAGCCCTGGCTCGACGAGGAGTTCGTCTCCGAACTCGGCGGGCGGCACGAGATGAGCGCGTGGCTCGCCGAGCGCGACCTCCCCTACCGCGACTCCCAGGAGAAGGCCTACTCCACCGACGCCAACATCTGGGGCGCCACCCACGAGGCCAAGACCCTCGAGCACCTCAACGTCGGACTCGAGACCGTCGAGCCGATCATGGGCGTCAAGTTCTGGGACCCGAGCGTGCGGATCGACACCGAGGACGTCCGGATCGCGTTCGAGGGCGGGCGTCCGGTCGCGATCAACGGCGAGACCTTCGCGTCGCCGGTCGACCTCGTGATGGAGGCCAACGCGATCGGCGGACGCCACGGGCTCGGCATGAGCGACCAGATCGAGAACCGGATCATCGAGGCGAAGAGCCGGGGAATCTACGAGGCGCCGGGCATGGCGCTGCTGTTCATCGCGTACGAGCGGCTGCTCAACGCGATCCACAACGAGGACACCCTCGCGAACTACCACTCCGAGGGGCTGCGGCTCGGGCGGCTGCTGTACGAGGGCCGCTGGCTCGACCCGCAGAGCCTCATGCTGCGCGAGTCGATCACCCGGTGGGTGGCCTCGGTGGTCACCGGCGAGGTGACGCTGCGGCTGCGCCGCGGCGACGACTACTCGATCCTCGACACCACCGGGCCCTACCTGAGCTACCACCCCGACCGGCTGTCGATGGAGCGGGTCGAGGACGCCGCGTTCGGCCCGACCGACCGGATCGGGCAGCTCACCATGCGCAACCTCGACATCGCCGACTCGCGGGAGAAGCTCGAGATCTACGCGAACCAGGGGCAGCTGGCGGGCGCCCAGGCGCGCCTGGTCGGGCAGATCACCCCGGGCCAGGCCAGCCGCATCCCCTCCCTCGGTCGGGTCACCGACGAGGAGGAGGAGTCCCTCGACCGGGCGGCGATGGAGGAGGGCGTCGACTGACGGTCGCCGGCGTCCTCTGACGCCCATCGCGTCGCCCGACGCCATCGCACGACGACCCCGCAGGACCGACCCCGCAGGAACGACCCCGCAGGAACGACCCCGCAGGAACGACCAAGGCCCGACCGGTGACCCATTCCGGTCGGCCCCCGCAGGAACGACCAGGGCCCGACCGGTGATCCACTCCGGTCGGGCCCCGTCACGTTCCGGCGTCCAAGCCCGGCACGAACACGCCCCGCGACTTGTCGGTTCGATGCCGCCGGACCAGTTCCCGGGGCGGGCGTTCTCGACGCAGGGGCGGGCGAATTCTGCCAATACCCCGTCGAAATCGCCCGCATCAGCAGAGAACGCCCGCCCCGCCACACCGGACGCCGCCGACCACCCGGGCAACCCGAAACGAACGACGACAAGAGGGCCCGACCGGTGGTCCACTCCGGTCGGGCCCTGTCGCATTCCGGCGTCCATGCCCGGCACGAACACGCCTCGCGACTTCTCGGTTCGACGTCCCCGGCCCAGTTCCCGGGGCGGGCGTTCTCGACGCAGGGGCGGGCGAATTCTGCCAATTCCCCGTCGAGATCGCCCGCATCAGCAGAGAACGCCCGCCCCGCGAACTCGAGCCCGGAGGGTCCCGGCGTCCGGGGACGCCGGTCAGCTCGGCCGCGCCGCCCCCTTGCGCGCGTAGCGCACCCAGGTGATCGCGACGCCGCCGACGGCCCACAGGACGCCGATGACGTAGAAGGCGACCGGGCCGATGAGCGTGAGGCCCACGCCGAAGAGGAACGGCCCGAAGGCGGCGATCGCCGAGGTCCAACCGATGACCCCACCGGCCTGGCGGCGCTCGAAGATCATCGGCATCTGCTTGAAGGTGGAGGCGTTGCCGATGCCGGTGAACAGGAAGATCGCCATCATCCCCCAGAAGAACCGCAGGAAGTCCGCGTGCAGGGTGGCGGCGGTGGTGAGGTCGGGCGTCAGGGCGGGGATCGTGTAGGCGATCGACGCGATGAGACCCAGCCCCGAGACGAGCGTCCACTTCGCGCCGCCCATCCGATCGGTGAGCGGCGAGAAGATCACCCGGGACGCCGCACCCACGAGAGCACCCCAGAACACGAAGGTCACCGGGTCGGGCACCGTGTAGCCGGCGACGAGCACCTTCGCCGCGGCCCCGACGCCCTGGACGATCTTCGTGTTGCCCGACCCGTAGAGGTTGCTCGTGAGCAGGGCGAACTGGGCCGACAGCCCCGAGAACGTGCCGAAAGTCATGATGTAGAGGTAGGTCATCAGCCAGGTGTCGGTGTTGCGGAAGATGTCGAACTGCTGCCTGATGTTCGCCGTCACCGGCACCGACTTGAGAAACCACCACGACAATGCGGTGGCGACGAGCACAAACGGCACCCAGGTATACCCGGAATTCTGGAACCAAACTTCCTTGGATGCCTTGCCGGGAACGGCGAGCATTTGCGGTCCCCCGACCATGGCGACGCCGACGAGCATGGGCGTCAACAACTGCACCAGCGAGACGCCGAAATTCCCAATGCCGGCCTGAAGACCGAGCGCGGTGCCGGACATCCGGCGCGGGAAGAAGTACGACGTCGAGGGCATGAAGCCCGAGAACGCGCCGCCCCCGATGCCGGCGAGGAAGGCCAGGGCCATGAGCGCCCAGTACGGGGTGCTGTTGCTCTGGATCGCCACCCCCCACCCGACGAGCGGGATGAGCAGCATCGCGCTGGTGATCGTCACCATCTTCCGGGTGCCCATGATCGGCGGCAGGATCATCCAGAGCACCCGGAGTGCGCCCCCGGACAGTCCGGGCATTGCGGCCATCCAGTAGAGCTGGTCCTTGGTGAATCCGAAGCCGAGTGCGTTGAGCTTGGGCACCAGCGCGCTCGGCAGGAACCACGCGACGAAGCACATGGTGAGGGCGAAGGTGGTGATCCACAGGGTGCGCCAGGCGAGGGCGCTGTCCCAGGACGCCTCGTCCTCCGGGTTCCAGCTCGCGAGCCATTCTCGCCCGCCGCGCGCGGTCTCTGAGGTCACGGTCATGGTCGATCCTTGTCTCGAAGCGCCCGGACCTCTGACGGAAACTGTTCCCTCAATTCCCTCGCCCACGACGCGCTGGGAAGCCTAATCGGCCCACTTCCACTACGTCAACTACAGCGTGTAGGATTCAGTCAAAACCCGGTAGATCCTCCGGCCGGTCCACGAAGCCCGCTTGCCCCGCCACGGTGTGACACGGCCACTGGACAGGGATGACCCCGCCGTGAATATAGTGAAATCCAGTCGTTTCAATCCCGCCCTGACAGTGGCGAGCACGAGCGAATGACTGTGCCACCGGGGGCCGGTCCCCCAATCGCTGAAAAGGAACCGCCATGGCTGACGTGGCTCAAGCACCCGTCCCGGGCCTGCTCACCTCCGCCCCGCGACGCGAGATCGTCGCACTGCTCGACCACCTCCCTCACGTGGCGACGGCCGAGGAGCCGTCGACGCGCGACCGGGGACTCACCGCCGCCCAGCTCGCCGAGCGGCTCGACCGTCATGTGACCACCATCCGCTTCCACCTCGACCAGCTCGTCGCGGGCGGCCTCGTCGACTACCACGACGAGCGCGCCGGCGTGGGGCGGCCGAGTCGCTACTACACGATGGGCCGAACCGTCGCCAACCCGCCCGACCAGGTCGACGTCTACCGGGTCACCGCAAAGCTGCTCCTCGACCTGCTCGCGAGCGGCGAGGAACCCGAAACCGTGGCGGCGTCCTGGATGCAGCGCCGGGCGGACACCCTGCTGCCGGCCCACATCGACCAGGAGCCCGCCACCAGCCCCGGGCAGTGGCTGGCGAAGGTAGGTCCCGTCGTCGATCTCATGCAGCGCTGGGGATTCGACCCGGCCATCTCGTCGAGCAACGCGGGCCACACCGCCGACATGACGCTGTGCCAGTGCCCGATCAGCGACCTGTCGACGACCCGCCCCGGGGTCGTCTGCGCCCTGCACATGGGCCTCATCACCGAGGCCCTGCGCTGCCTCGGCGAGGAGGACGCCAAGGTCGAGCTGCACCCCGCCACCAACGGCAACCGCTGCCGCGTGTCGATGACCACCAGCACCCGGTTCCCCGCCTACGAAAGGGCTCATGCATGACGGACACGGCGCACTCGACCGGTCACGAGACCGGGCTCGACGGACCCGTGGGCGACGCCCTGGTGAGGAGCCGACGGTTCTTCACCAGGGCGGACGTGTCGGAGGACAACCGCGCGATCTTCCGTGAGGGCGGACGCAGCGACTGGTTCTACCGCGACCGCTGGGCCTACGACAAGGTCGTCCGCTCGACCCACGGCGTCAACTGCACGGGATCGTGCAGCTGGAAGGTCTACGTCAAGGACGGCATCATCACCTGGGAGGCCCAGCAGACCGACTACCCGTCGGTCGGCCCCGACCGCCCCGAGTACGAGCCCCGCGGCTGCCCCCGGGGCGCGTCGTTCTCCTGGTACACCTACTCGCCGACCCGGGTGCGCTATCCCTACATCCGAGGCACCCTGCTCGACCTGTTCCGGACGGCCAAGGAGGAGCACGGCGACCCGGTCGTGGCGTGGGCGTCCATCGTCCAGGACCCCGACAAGGCGCGCTCGTACAAGAAGGCGCGCGGCAAGGGCGGCCTGGTGCGCGCGACGTGGGCCGAGGCGATCGAGATGGTCGCCGCCGCCCACACCTACATCATCAAGCGCTGGGGCCCCGACCGCATCGCCGGCTTCTCCCCGATCCCGGCGATGAGCATGGTCTCGCACGCGTCCGGCGCCCGCTACACCAGCCTCATCGGCGGCTCGATGCTGTCGTTCTACGACTGGTACGCCGACCTGCCGGTCGCCAGCCCGCAGGTGTTCGGCGACCAGACCGACGTGCCCGAGTCCGGCGACTGGTGGGACGCCGGCTACCTCATCATGTGGGGCTCCAACATCCCGCTCACCCGGACGCCGGACGCCCACTGGATGACCGAGGCCCGGTACCGCGGCCAGAAGGTCGTCGTGATGAGCCCCGACTACGCGGAGAACGTCAAGTTCGCCGACGAGTGGCTGCCCGTGGCGCCCGGCAGCGACGCCGCGCTCGGCATGGCGATGGGGCACGTCGTGCTGCGCGAGTTCTTCGTCGAACGCACCGTCGACTACTTCGACACCTACGTCAAGCACTACACCGACCTGCCGTTCCTCGTGAGCCTCGAGGCGCAGCCCGACGGCAGCTTCAAGCCGGGCAAGTTCCTCGTGGCCGGCGACTTCGACAACCCCCAGCGCGGCTCCGAGAACGCGATGTTCAAGCCGGCGATGTGGAACAGCGTCACCGACGCGCCCGAGATCCCGCACGGCACCCTCGGCCACCGCTTCGGCGACGAGGGGCTCGGCCAGTGGAACCTCGAGCTCGGCGACCTTGAGCCCGCGCTGAGCCTGGCCGGCGCCTCGTCCGAGGGCGTCGAGCTGGTGCTGCCGGCGTTCGACACCACCGACGGCACGGCGCGACCGCTGCGTCGCGGCGTCCCGGTGCGCCGGGTCGGGGAGCACGTCGTCACCACCGTGTTCGACCTCATGCTCGCGCAGTACGGCGTGGGCCGCGACGGCCTGCCCGGCCAGTGGCCGACCGGCTACGACGACATCGACTCGCCCTACACCCCCGCGTGGCAGGAGACGATCACCAACGTGCCGGCCGACAAGGTCGCCCGGATCGCCCGCGAGTTCGCCCGCAACGCCGAGCAGACCCAGGGCCGCTCGATGATCGTCATGGGTGCAGGCACCAACCACTGGTACCACTCCGACGTCATCTACCGCACGATGCTCACCCTCACCACCATCACCGGGTGCCAGGGCCGCAACGGCGGTGGCTGGGCGCACTACGTGGGCCAGGAGAAGGCCCGTCCGATCACCGGCTGGGCGCAGATGGCGTTCGGCCTCGACTGGGCCCGGCCGCCCCGGCAGATGATCCAGACCGGGTTCTGGTACATCCACTCCGACCAGTGGCGCTACGACACCTTCTCCGCCGACAGCCTGTCGGCCGGCGAGGTCGGCAACGACGCGTTCCGGGGGCGGGTCACCGCCGACCTGTACGCGCAGTCGGTGCGCTCGGGGTGGATGCCGTCGTACCCGACGTTCGACCGCAACCCGCTCCAACTGGCCGACGACGCCGAGGCGTCCGGACGCCCGGTCGGCGACTACGTCGTCGACGAGCTCACCTCCGGCAAGCTGCACTTCGCCGTCGAAGACCCGGACGCCGAGAAGAACTGGCCCCGGGCGCTCACCCTGTGGCGGGCCAACCTGTTCGGGAACTCGGCGAAGGGCGACGAGTACTTCCTCAAGCACGTCCTCGGCACCGACCACGCGGTGCTCGCCGCCGAGACTCCCGAGCACCTGCGTCCCCGCGACATCCGCTGGCACGAGCAGGCGCCCGAGGGCAAGCTCGACCTCGTCTGCACCCTCGACTTCCGGATGACCAGCTCGACCCTCATGTCCGACGTCATCCTCCCCGCGGCGACGTGGTACGAGAAGCACGACATCAACACGACCGACATGCACCCGTTCGTGCACCCGTTCACCCCGGCGATCAACCCGCCGTGGCAGGCGAAGACCGACTGGGACATCTTCAAGCTGCTCAGCGACAAGGTGGCCGAGTTCGCGCAGGTGCACCTGGGCACCCGCAAGGACGTCGTCGCGGTGCCGATGCTGCACGACACGGCCGACGCCATGGCCACCGTGCACGGGGTGGTGCGTGACTGGAAGACCGGCGAGGTGCCGGCGGTCCCCGGCGTCACCATGCCCAAGCTGGTGGTCGTCGAGCGCGACTACACCAAGCTCGGCGAGCAGTACGCCTCGGTCGGGCCGCTGCTCGACAAGCTCGGCACGAGCACCAAGGGCGTGACCGTCGACGTCTCCAGCGCCATCGAGTACCTCAAGGGCAAGAACGGGGTGCGCGCGGGCGACGGGATCGCGGCCGGGCGTCCCCGGCTCGACACCGGCATCAACGTCGCCGAGACGATCATGGCGCTGGCCGGCACCACCAACGGGCACCTCGCCACCCAGGGGTTCAGGAACCTGGAGAAGCGCACCGGCACCCGGCTGCACGATCTGTCGGCCGAGCACGAGGGCAAGATCGTCACCTTCTCCGACATCGTCGGCGCGCCCACCCCGGTGATCACCTCCCCGGAGTGGTCGGGCTCCGAGCACGGCGGACGCCGCTACAGCCCGTTCACCATCAACGTCGAGCGGATGAAGCCCTGGCACACCCTCACCGGACGCCAGCACTTCTACCTCGACCACGACTGGATGATCGCCCTCGGCGAGACGATGCCCACCTACCGCGGCCCGCTCAACATGCACGCCCTGTTCGGCGAGGCCGAGATCGGCGCGAAGAACGAGTTGGGGGTCAGCGTCCGCTACCTCACCCCGCACTTCAAGTGGGCGATCCACAGCCAGTACCAGGACAACTGGTACATGCAGACGCTCTCGCGGGGCGGCCAGCAGGTGTGGATGAGCGTCCAGGACGCCGAGAAGGTCGGCATCCAGGACAACGACTGGGTCGAACTGGTCAACCGCAACGGCGTCGTCAACGCCCGGGCGATCGTGTCGCACCGGATGCCCGAGGGGACCGTGTTCATGTACCACGCCCAGGACCGGCTGATCAACGTGCCGCTCACCGAGACCACCGGACGCCGCGGCGGCATCCACAACTCCCTCACCCGGATCCTCGTCAAACCGACGCACCTCATCGGCGGGTACGGCCAGTTGTCGTTCGCGTTCAACTACCTCGGTCCCACCGGCAACAACCGGGACGAGGTCACCATGATCCGCAAGCGTTCGCAGAACGTCACCTACTGACCGAAAGGCACCCCAAGAGCATGCGCATCATGGCCCAGATGTCGATGGTGATGAACCTCGACAAGTGCATCGGCTGCCACACCTGCTCGGTGACCTGCAAGCAGGCGTGGACCAACCGCACGGGCACCGAGTACGTGTGGTTCAACAACGTCGAGACCCGCCCCGGTCTCGGCTACCCGCGCCGCTACGAGGACCAGGAGAAGTGGCAGGGCGGCTGGGAGCTCAAGAAGAACGGGCGGCTCAAACTCAAGGCCGGCGGCCGGTTCACCAAGCTGCTGACGATCTTCGGCAACCCCAAGCTGCCGAGCATCGACGACTACTACGAGCCGTGGACCTACGACTACGACACGCTGCTCAACTCCCCGGCCCAGGAACACTTCCCGGTCGCGCAGCCGCACTCGATGCTCACGGGCAAGCCGATGCAGCCGAAGTGGGGCGCCAACTGGGACGACGACCTCGGCGGCACGTACGTCACCGGCAAGGACGACGTCATGCTCAAGGACATCTCCGAGAAGGTGAAGTTCGAGTTCGAGCAGACGTTCATGTTCTACCTGCCGCGCATCTGCGAGCACTGCCTCAACCCGTCGTGCGTGGCGTCGTGCCCGTCGGGCGCGATCTACAAGCGCAGCGAGGACGGCATCGTGCTCGTCGACCAGGACCGCTGCCGCGGCTGGCGGATGTGCATCTCCGGCTGCCCGTACAAGAAGATCTACTTCAACCACTCGACCGGCAAGGCCGAGAAGTGCACGTTCTGCTACCCCCGCATCGAGGTCGGCATCCCGACGGTGTGCGCGGAGACCTGCGTGGGCCGGCTCCGCTACATCGGGATCATGCTCTACGACGCGGACGCCGTGCTCGAGGCGGCGTCCACCACCGACGAGCACGGTCTCTACGAGGCTCAGCGGGGCGTGTTCCTCGACCCGTTCGACCCGGAGATCATCGCCGAGGCCGAGCGCCAGGGCATCCCGGCCGACTGGATGGAGGCGGCGCGCAAGTCGCCGGTGCGCCGGCTGATCATGGACTACAAGGTCGCGCTGCCGCTGCACCCGGAGTACCGCACCATGCCGATGGTCTGGTACATCCCGCCGCTGTCGCCGGTGGTCGACGCGCTGAGCAACTCCGGGCACGACGCCGAGGACGCCGGCAACCTGTTCGGCGCGATCGACGCCCTGCGCATCCCGATGGAGTACCTGGCCAACCTGTTCACCGCCGGGGACGTGGCCCCGGTGCGCGGCGTCCTCGAGAAGCTCGCCGCCATGCGCTCGTACATGCGCGACCTCAACCTCGGCAACGAGCCGCAGGAGCACATCGCCCAGGCCGTCGGCATGACCGGCGCCGAGGTGCAGGAGATGTTCCGCCTGCTGGCGATCGCGAAGTACGAGGAGCGCTACGTCATCCCGACCGCGCACCAGGAGCAGGCGCACGGGCTCGAGGAGCTCGCCACCGAGTGCCCGGTCGGCGAGGGCAAGGCGGCCCACTTCGGCTCCGGCTCGGGCGGGCCGATCCCGATCGCCCTGCAGACGTTCAAGGAGGCCAAGGCGCGGATGCAGGCCGACGACTGGTCGCAGGTGCCCGGCAGCCTCAGCTACATGGAGTGGGACGGCCGCGGCATGCCCGGCAAGGCCTCGCCCGAGGAGGTCGCGCAGCGTCCCGGCATCCCGGGTTCGGTGCCGGGCACGGGCGAGGACGACCTGTGAGCCGCTGGCTGGGAACCCCGACCCGTCGTGCGGGCTGGCCGGCGCCCACGCTCGCCGAGCCCGACCTGCGCACCGCCTGGCAAGCCATCTCGCTGCTGCTCGACTACCCCGGTGACGAGCTCCTCGGCGTCCTGCCGGTGCTGAGGGACGCCGTGAGCCCGCTGCCGCCCCCGGTCGGGCAGCCGCTGGTGCGGCTGGTCGACGAGCTGGCGGCCACGGACGTGGTGCGGCTGCGGTCCGACTACGTCGCGACCTTCGACACCACCCGCCGCTGCGCCCTGCACCTCACGTACTACTCCTACGGCGACACCCGCAAGCGCGGCATCGCGCTCGTGCAGTTCAAGCAGGCGTACCGGCGCGGCGGGCTCGAGGTCACCGAGGACGAGCTGCCCGACCACCTCAGCGTCGTCCTCGAGTTCGGGGCGACCGCCGACGTCGGCATCGCCTGGAAGCTGCTCAACGACCACCGGGTCGGCGTCGAACTGCTGCGGCTGGCCCTGGCCGACCGCGGGTCGCGCTGGCACGCCGCGGTCGAGGCGCTCGCCGCCACCCTCCCGACCCTGCGCGGCGACCAGGAGCAGGCGATCGCCACCCTGCTGGCGGAGGGGCCGCCGAACGAGGACGTCGGGCTCGACGCCTACTCCCTCGACCCCCGCCTCAACCCGCACCCGGACGCCGACGAGGCGCTCCTCGAAGGAGTCAACCGATGAACACCTTTCTCTGGGTGGTCTTCCCCTACATCAGCATCGCGGTGTTCGTCGTCGGCCTCATCTGGCGCTACCGCTACGACAAGTTCGGCTGGACCACCCGCAGCTCCCAGATCTACGAGGGCCGGCTGCTGCGCATCGGCAGCCCGCTGTTCCACTTCGGCATCATCCTCGCGTTCTTCGGGCACGTCATGGGCCTGCTCATCCCCGGGTGGCTCACCGAGGACGTCGGCATCCCCAACGCCGCGTACCACGTGGGCGCGGTGGTCGGCGGGACGATCGCGGGCCTCATGGTCGTCGTCGGCTTCGTCATCCTGGTCTTCCGCCGGCGCACGGTGAGGCGGGTGTTCAACGCGACCACGGTCAACGACAAGGTGATGTACCTCGTCCTGGGCCTGGTGATCTTCTTCGGCATGTACAACACGATCAGCAGCGCCGTGAGCGAGCACTACAACTACCGGCTCGGCGTCTCCCCGTGGTTCCGGAGCATCTTCATGTTCCAGCCGCAGCCGGAGCTCATCGCGGCGGCGCCCATCCAGTTCCGCCTGCACGCGTTCCTCGCGTTCCTCCTGTTCCTCATCTGGCCGTTCACCCGCCTCGTGCACGTGTTCAGCGCGCCCATCGGCTACCTCACCCGGCCCTACATCGTCTACCGCTCGGCCGGCCAGCGCCGTCGGGCCAACGTGCACGCGCCGGCCAAGACGTGGGAGCGTCCCACCCTCACCAAGCAGGGACGCCGGTGAGCGGCGACCTGGACGCCGGGCGCTGGCAGGCCTGGATCGAGGAGGTCTGCACCGCCATGGGTGTCGACCCCCGGCTCGTGAACCTCGACGAGGTGCACGCGCTCAGCGGTGTCGTCGCCCGCGACGTCGTCCGCCCGATGGCGCCGGTGAGCGCGTTCATCTGGGGGGTCGCCTGCGCCCGGCATCCCGGATCGGACCCGTCCCAGCTGCGCGACGCGATCGTCGGGGCCATCCCGGTCGGCGTCCCCTCCTGATGCGCGCGGTCCTGTCGATCGAGGAGTACCTCGAGGAATTGCTCGCCCTCGTCGAGCCGCTGCCCGCCGAGCCGTGTGCCCTGGAGGCCGCCCTCGGCCGCACCCTCGCCGCACCCGTCACCAGCCGCGGCGACGTCCCCGCCTTCGCGAACTCGGCGATGGACGGGTTCGCGGTGCACGGCGACGACCTGCGGGTCGGGGTGGTGCTGCGCGAGGTGGCCGAGGTCGCCGCCGGGAACGGCGAGGACCCCCGGTTCGGGTCCGGCGAGTGCGTCCGGATCATGACCGGCGCACCCGTGCCCACAGACGCCGACACCGTCATCCAGCGCGAGCTGGTCACCGAGGTGCCCGGCGGCGTCCGGGTCGACGACGTGGTGGCCCCGGGCGCGAACATCCGGGGGGCGGGAGAGGACCTGCGGGCCGGGCAGGACGTGCTCGGGGTGGGCCATGTGCTCGACCCGTCGGCGATCGGCCTGGTCGCCGCGTGCGGGTGGGCTGAGGTGGCAGTGAGCAGGCGTCCCCGGGTGGCAGTCGCCGCCACCGGCGACGAGCTGGTGGCGCCCGGCGGCGACCTCGGACGCGGGCAGATCTTCGAGTCGAACGGGCACCTGCTGCGCGCCGCGCTCACCCGGGACGGCGCCGACGTGCTGACCCTCGGCGTACTGCCCGACGAGTCGGACGCCTTCGCCCGCGGCCTCGATGCGGCCGCCGGGGCCGACCTCATCGTGCTCGCCGGGGGCGTGAGCGTCGGCGACCACGACGTCGCCCGGATCGTGCTCACCGAGCGCGCCGGTGGCCAGTTCCGGCATGTTCGGATGCAGCCGGGCAAGCCGCAGGGCTTCGCCCGGTGGAACGGGACGCCGGTGGTGGCGCTCCCGGGCAACCCGATGAGCGCCGCGATCAGCTACGAGCTGTTCGTCCGCGCCCTGCTCGACCGGATGGGCGGGCGGCCGGCGCGGCCGTGGCGCCCCGCGATCGCGGGCTCGGGCTGGCGCTCCCCCGCCGGCCGCCGCCAGCTCCTGCCCGTGGTCACGTCGGTGACGGACGCCGGTGTGCTCACCGCGCACCCGGCCCACCGCCGCGGGTCGGCGTCGCACCTGGTTAGCGCGCTGGCGCTGGCGGACTCGCTGGCCATGGTGGCCGAGGACGTCACCGAGGTGAGTGAGGGCCACCGGCTGCTCGTCAGGAGCCTGGCATGAGCGGGCCGGTCGAGTTCGACGCCGTCGTGCTGGCCGGTGGTCAGGGGTCGCGGCTGGGCGGGGTGAGCAAGGCGGATCTGGTGGTGGGCGGCGTCCGGTTGCTCGACCTGGTGCTGGACGCGGCCCGGGACGCCCGCACCCGGGTGGTGGTGGGAGACGTGGCCGCACCCCCCGGCGTCCTCGTCACCCGGGAGGATCCCGCCGGCACCGGACCCGCCGCGGGCCTGGCCGCCGGGCTTGCCGCCATCACCGACCCCGCGCCGTGGACCTTGGTGTTGGCCTGCGACCTGCCGGACGCCACCGGCGTGGTGCCGTCGCTCATCGACGCAGCGGGCGTCGCTGACGCCGGCACCGACGGCTGCTGCGCCTCCGGCCCGGACGGCTCGCTCCAATGGCTGCTCGGGCTCTACCGCACCGACGCCCTGCGGCGCGCCGTCGCCGCGTACGGTGATCCCCGGAACCGCTCGGTGCGCGGGATGCTCGCCCCCCTCGCGCTCACCGGCGTCCGCCCGGCCGACGGGCTCACCGACGACCTCGACACCTGGGCCGATCACGCCCGCTGGAACGCCCATCTGAGAAGGAAGAACCGCATGCGCGAACCCGAGGACCGCAGCCAGTGGCGCCCGTTCATCGACGCGGCCTGCCGCGCGGTCGACATCGACCCCGCGCTCGTCGACGAGGACGCCGTGCTCACCCTCACCCGTGAGGTCGCCCACGCCGGCGCCCGGCCGATGGCCCCGGTCACCGCGTTCGTCCTCGGCCTCGCGGTGGGCGCGTCCCCCGACACCGACCCGGAGTACCTGCGCCGCGTCATCGAGGACGCCGTCTCGGCCGCTCCCCTGCCCCCGGACGCCTGAGAAGACCCGATCTGTCACGGATGGGGGCATTGGCAGGGCCCATCAATCGCGTTCCACTCACGATGACCTGACTTCTCCCAAGGGGGCTCCAAGCTCGAGGACCGCCACAGCCCCTGAATCGGGCTGGCGAACCCCGAGAAGCCCGATCAACAACACCGAGAGGCCGAGGGCTGCCGGGATCACCCCATTAAGCACCACGTCGGACAATCCGTCATAGCGCAACCCGTAAAACCCCAGGAAGCCCTCATCAGAGGGAGGAACCACGACCCAGGGCGCCTGCACAACGGCATACGAGGCCACCGCCCACGGTATCAGTGCCGTATGGAGCACACGGATTGCCACCAGCGCCGTGAGGACCCCGACCGGCATCAGGATTCGCTCCGTGTCGTAACCGCCAAAGACTGACACTGAATAGATGGCGGCCGCCCCCGACAGCATCGACCACTCCAACTCTCCCAACCGTCCGCGGAGCCGAGGGGAGGCCAGGAGAATCCAGGACCATCCGATTCCGACCGCAAGGGCCACGACAAACTTCGCCACTT
>DATAKK010000069.1:0-15841 GCA_036261615.1 Propionibacteriaceae bacterium
TGTTCCCCCACGAGCTTGCGCGACCGGGTAGTGTTCCGGCTCATCGGGGAAGGTTTCGGGGGGAACCATGCGAATTGCGGTGATTGGCGCGAGCGCGGGCACCGGCCGTGAGGTCGTCGAGCAGGCTGTGGCACGCGGACACAAGGTGGTGGCGGTGTCGCGCCGTGGGTGCGACGTCGACGGGGCGGTGACCGTGCCGGGCGACGCGCTCGACCCGCGGGTCCTGTCCATCGCCTTGCACGGATGCGAGGCGGTCGTGATCTGTGTGAGCGGGTCGCCGGACGACGACCGGTTCCGCACCCGGGTCACCCGGGCGGTGATCGACACCATCGACGGCCGCGACGTGCGGCTCGTCGTGGAGTCGTCGCTGGGGGTGGGGGAGTCGGCGCGGCTGATGTCGCCCCCCGCGCGGTTCTTCGGGCGGAACGCGCTCAAGCGGGCGCTCGCCGACCACACCGATCAGGAGGCCGTCGCCCGGAGTTCGGGGATGCGGTACACCATCGTGCGGCCCGGCACCCTCACCGACCACCGGGCCACCGGTCGGGTGAGCACCGGTGGCCCCGGGTTCGTCCCGCGCATCTCCCGGGCCGACGTCGCAGCGTTCATCCTCGACGCGATCGAGGAGGACGGCGCCGACGAGCAGGAGTTCAACGTGGGCTCGGGGACGGCCGCGACCGCCAGCACGGCCGCCGCGGTGAGCGGACTCAAACGGGCGCAATGATCTCGTCGGCCAGGTCCCACGGCCGGTTCCGCGCCCAGTGCTCCGCCTCCTGCACCGCCCACACGTCCCACCACGGCCGGTAGCCCTCGCCGTCGGGCCGTGACAGGGCCCGGTCGCGGCGCTCGCTCGCGGGGAGCTCGAGCCAGATCCGGTGGGTGGCGAGGGGGGCCGACTCCCGGGTGAGTGACCCGCAGCCCTCGATGACGAGGTCGGCGTCCGGGTCGACGGCCACCCACTCCGCCGGCCGGTGCTCGGGCCAGTTCCAGCGGCGGTACCTGTGCCGGCCCAGCACGTCCTCGACGACCATCGCGGACGCCGCGGCCAGCCCGTACCAGCCGGGGTACATGTCGTCGAGGCTCACCACCTGCACCCGGCGTCCGGCCGCCCGCGAGCGCGCGGCGAGGTCGTGCGCGAAGGTCGTCTTTCCCGCGCCCGACCCGCCGTCGACGAGGATGATCCGCCGGGTCACGACCACACCAGCCAGAAGGTGCCGGCCCACCAGGCCGACAGCAGGGCAGCGGCCATGAGGGCCGAGACCAGGCCGATCGCGGCGGCGTCCGCCCGACCCAGGCGCGAGGGACGCGCCCACGTGCGGGTGACGCCGGGTGCGCCCAGGCCCCGCGCCTCCATCGCCGTGGCCAGCCGGGTGCCGCGGCGGATGGCGACGACGAGCAGGCCGAACGCCATCGTCGCGAACCGCCGAACCCGCTCGGCGTCCCCGAGCCCCCGGGCGCGGCGGGCCTGCCCGATCGAGCGCCAGTCGTCGACGAAGACGCCGAGCATGCGGAAGCCGGCCAGGGTGCCGAGCACGAAGCGGGCCGGCAGGCGGAACACCTGGCCCAGGCCGTCGGCCATGTCGGTGGCGTCGACGCCGGTGAACAGCAGGATGGCCGGGACGCCGAGCGCGAGCACCCGCAGGAGGATCGCGGTGGCAAGGCGGATCGAGTTGTCGGAAACCGTGACGAGGGTCCAGTGCCACCACACCCGGCCGCCCGGCTGGCCGTACAACACCATCGTGAACGAGCCGAGCACGGCGGCGACGACGATCGGGACGCTGCGCCGGGCGAGCAGTCCGAGGCCCACCCCGCACAGCGGCATGAGCACCAGTTCGCCGACGAGGGCGACGGTGGCGCTCACCCAGTCGAGGGTGAACAGCAGCGGGAGCGAGACGATCGTGGCGAGCACGATCCGGGTGACCGGGTTGACCCGGGCGAGCAGGTTCATCCGGCGTCCCCCAGGGTGATCCGGTGCTGCCCCAGCGCCTCGATATAGGCGGCGTCGTGGGTCACCGACACCACGGTGCGCCCCTCGGCGAGCATCGCGCGCACCAGCCCCACGAGTTCGAGCCACGTGGTGCGGTCCTGCCCGAAGGTGGGCTCGTCGAGCACCATCACCCGGGGTCCGGCCGCGAGCACGGTGGCGACGCTGAGCCGGCGCTTCTCCCCGCCCGACAGGGTGAAGGGGTTGGCCCCGGCGAGCCGGTCGAGCCTCAGCGCGTCCAGGAGCTCCTCGACCCGGGTCCGGACCCTGTCCTCGGGCCATTCCAGGGCCCGCAGCCCCACCGCGAGTTCGTCCCACACGGTGCTCGCGACGAACTGGTGCTCGGGCTGCTGGAAGACCGTCCCGATGCGCGTGAGCAGGTCGCGGGAGGTCCAGGTACCGGGGTCCTCGCCCTGCACGGCGCCGCGTCCACGCCAGCGGTTGGCCGGGCGGTCCGGTGGCCGCAGCCCGGACGCCGCCACGACCCGGCCGCCGAGGCGGGGGAGCAGCCCGGCCAGGGTGAGCGCGAGCGTCGTCTTGCCGGTGCCGTTGTCGCCGGTGATCACCGTCGACACGCCCGCGGGGATGCCCGTATCCAGCCCTGTACGAACCGGCTGCTCGGGCTGGTAGCCGATCGCGAGGTCCTCGCCCTGGAGCACCGGCGTCCCGGACGCCGGCGGCAGTGAGGAAGCCCCACCGCCCAGCCCGGGGACCCAGACCCCCGCCGCTGCCAGCGACCGGGCGTGCCGGTCGAACACCTCGGCGGGTGGGCCGTCGGCCAGCAGGCCGCCGCCGGCGTCCAGGACGAGCACCCGGTCGACGAGCCCGGCCCACACGTCGACCCGGTGCTCGACCACGACGAGGGTGAGCCCGCGCTCGGCGGCGAGCCGCGCGACGGCGTCCCGCACCTCCGCCACCCCGGTCGGGTCGAGGTTGGCGGTCGGCTCGTCGAGCAGCAGGACGCTCGAGCCGCCACCCCGGCTGCTCAGCGCCAGCGATCCGGCGATGGCCAGCCGCTGCTTCTGGCCGCCGGACAACTGGGAGGTGGGGTGGTCGAGCGGCACCGTGAGGCCGACGGCGTCCAGGGCCAGCCGCACCCGTGGCCAGATGTGGTCGCGGGGGACGCCGAGGTTCTCGGGGCCGAACGCGACGTCGTCGCCGACCCGGGCGAGGACGATGTTCGACTCGGGGTCCTGCTGCACCAGCCCCACCCGGCCGTGGGCGCGGGTGGGGTGCATGCCGTCGACGAGCAGGCGGCCGGTCTCGTCGCCCTCGTCGGGGCCGCCCAGCACGCCGGCGATGCCGGCGAGCAGGGTCGACTTGCCCGATCCGCTCGCGCCGAGCAGCAGCACCCGTTCGCCGTCGGCGATGTCGAAGCTGACGTCACGGACCGCCCAGGCGCGACGCCCGGCGTGCCGCCATCCCCAGTCACGGGCCGAGATCGTCGCCATCGACTAGACGCGCGCGGCGTCCCGCCCTGCGGTGAAGCGCTGCAGGGCGCCGGCGCGGGCCAGGCCGCGGGTGATCAGCCAGCCGAGCAGCCCGGCGAAGATCGCGCCCGAGATCGCCGAGGTGACGACGTAGAGGATGTTGTACGTGGCGGTCATCACCAGACCGCCGGTGATGAAGCTGTAGAACCAGCAGCCCACGCCGGCGAGCGCACCCGACAGCAGCGCGATCGGCAGGGTGAACCGGCGGTAGAGCACCGCGAGCACGGCGATCTCGGCGCCGATGCCCTGGAAGATGCCGATCCACACGGTGCTCCAGCCCCACTGGTTGCCGAGCACCGCGGACACGACGGCCGCGAGGGTCTCGACGAAGACGGCGGCGCCCGGACGCCGGATGACCAGCGCCCCCAGCGGGCCGCCGAGCAGCCACAGCCCGTTGGCGAAGCCGGACAGGCCGGGCAGGGCGGCGTCGGCGGCGGTCCACAGCCAGTTGCCGGGGGTGTTGTAGGCCCAGAAGATGAGGCCGGTAGCGACGCCGAGAACGGCGCCCACGACGATGTCGACGATCCGCCAGCGGTAACGCGAGCCGGGGGCCGGGGTGGTGAGGTCGTCGGCCGTGGTCGTCGTGGTGTCGGATGCGGGGTGTGTCATGGTGTGTGCCCTTTCACAAGCGGGCACGGGTGGGTTCCAGCGGGTGCTGGAACTCGGTGAGAGCGTCCCTACGCCGGCATGATCCGGATCAGGTGTGACGGTCGAAGGTCTGACCTTCCTCTCAGCCCGGTGCTCCGGACTCCCGTGTGCGGGTCCATGCTATCCCCGAGTCGCCGGGGGAGGCACGGGCGAGTCCCTGGCGGGGCTGGGCGGGTGCCTGGGGTACGCCCGGCTAGAGACGGACGCCGTCGGGGCCGACCCGCACGAGGCCGTCGGCGGCGAGCCCCTCGAGGCAGCGCCGGGCCTGGTCGGCGTCCGCCCAGCCGGCGAGGAGCTGGGACGCGTCGACGGCGAGCCCGCCGGCGTCCGCGCGGCGCACGATGTCGAGCAGGACGCCGCGGCACTGGCGGTCGGTGCCGTACCAGGCCTGGGTGCGACGGGGCGGACCGGCGTAGGCGGGGCGGCCGGCGGCCAGCCACGCGCAGTCCGACTGCAGCGGGCACAGCGAGCACGCCGGGGTGCGGGCCGTGCAGACCAGCGCGCCGAGTTCCATCGAGGCCACGGCCCACAGGGCCGGCTCGGGGGCGCCGGGCGTCCCCTCGAGCACGCCCACCCACTCCGCGGCCCGTCGCCATTCCCCGACGCTCGCCGAGGTCGGGGGGAACTCGGCGGCGTCCTCGACCCGGGCGAGCACCCGCCGGACGTTGGTGTCGAGCACCGGGGCCCGGCCGCCGAAGGCGAAGCTGAACACCGCGGCCGCCGTGTAGCGGCCGAAGCCGGGCAGCGACTCCAGGGCCGCGAGGTCGGCGGGCACCTCACCCCCGTGCGCCTCGACGATCCTGGTGGCGGCCGCGTGCAGGCGCAGCGCCCGGCGGGGATAGCCGAGCCGTCCCCAGGCGGCGACGGCCGCGCCCGGCGGTTCGCCGGCCAGGTGCGCGGGCGAGGGCCAGCGGTCCATCCACATCGTCCACGGCTCGACCACCCGCGACACGGGCGTCTGCTGGGCCATGATCTCGCTCACGACCACGCCCCACGGGCTCGTTCCGGGACGCCGCCACGGCAGATCCCGCGCGTGCTCGCCGAACCAAGCGCAGGTGCTTGTCATCACCCGAAGGCGGCGATGTGCGGTGGATCCGGGCGTGGGCGGCACCCGGACAGGGTAACCGCGGCCACGGCGTGGTGCCTCCTGGGCGCGGGAGGCCCGACCTACCGTGAAGGGCATGAGCTCGCTGTCGCATCCCTCCGGCCCGGAGCCCGAGCGCGTCTACTGGGTGCGCCGCGGCATCGTCGCCGTGGCCGTGCTGGCCACCGTCGCGCTGGCCGGCTGGGTGCTGTCGATGCTGTTCGGCTCCAGCGGCACGACGGCCAGCGCGGACCCCGCGCCGAACAATCCGTCGTGGGCGAGCACCCCCTCGCCGAGCCCGTCGGCGTCCGGAACCCCGTCGCCGAGCGCCACGTCCTCCTCGCCGAAGGCCTCCGGGACGCCGCCGGCCGTCTCGCTGACCGCGCCGTCGGGCAAGGCGTCGAGTCCCGCACCGCACTCGGCGTCCGCCACCCCGTCCCGCACCGCCACGACGCCCGCCGGGCCGCTCGTCTGCGCCCCGGCCGACGTCGCCCTCAAGGTCTCGGGCGCCACGTCGGTGAAGTCCGGCAGCCACACCACCCTGTCCGTGTCGTTCACCAACTCCGGTGGGGCCACCTGCAAGCTCGACTTCTCCAGGACGCCCCTCACCCTCAAGATCTACTCCGGCACCGACCGCATCTGGACGAGCGCCGACTGCGGGTCGTGGGTGCCGACCGGCGTCCAGACCCTCGCCGCGGGCAAGGCCTACACCTTCAAGGACGAGTGGCCGACCCTGCGCTCGGCCCCCGGCTGCAAGCTCACCAACACCTACCTCCAGCCCGGCACGTACGTCGCGACCGCGACCATCCCCGGTGGCAGCCCGGCGCAACTGGTGATGTCGCTGCACGCCTAGGCGACGCCGACGCGCTCCTAGGATTCCGGCATGGCTCAGGTCGTTGTCTACGGACGCCGGGCAGCCCTCCGGGATCGGCGGGCCGCTCTCTCGCATGCCATCCACGGCGCCGTCATGCACGCGCTCGACTACCCGCCCGAGAAGCGGTTCCACCGGTTCGTCCTCCTCGATGACGAGGACTTCGTGTACCCCGACGACCGCGGCCCCGACTACACGATCATCGAGATCTCGCTGTTCGAGGGACGCACCGAGGGGGCCAGGCGGCTGCTCATCTCGGAACTGTTCGCGCGGGTGGAGCGGGAGGCCGGGATCGCGCCGCAGAGCCTGGAGATCACGCTCACCGAGACACCGCGGGTCAACTGGGGCATTCGGGGGACGAACGGCGCCGACCTCGGGCTCGGCTACCGGGTGGACGTCTGAGTCGCGGCACCGCCGGCCGCTACATCACCTCGCCGGTGAACGCCTGCTCCGAGACCGTGGCCAGGCCCTCCCGGATGACGCGGGCACGCTGTTCGCCGACGCCCTCGACGGTCATGAGGTCGGCGGTGGTGGCGCCGAGCAGCGCCTGGAGCGAGCCGAACTGGTCGACCACGCGGTTCGCGACCGCGGTGGGCACGCGGGACAGCTGCCCCAGCAGCCGGTGGCCCCGCGGATGCAGGCTCGCCTCGTCGACCCGGTCGAGGCCGAGCGCGTGGACGACGGCGGACTGGTTGAGCAGCTCGGTGGTCTCCAGGCGTGAGAGCAGCGACAGCCGGAAGCTGTGCCCGTCGGGCATCTCGGCCTGGTAGTCGCCGGACTGGTAGTCGCGTTCGAGCAGCGCCGCCATCTCGTCGACGCCGGCGGTGAGGTCGAACAGCTGCAGTTCGACGAGCCGGCCGTCGATGCCGAGCGCGGCGACGTAGGCGCTCAGCTCGGTGTCGAGCCTGCGGATGGTCTCGATCGTCTGCACGACCCGGACGAGGTCGGGGACCGTGACGGAGTCCCGCACCTCGTGGGCGGTGAGACTGCGGGTGAGCGCGCCCAGCCGGTCGCGGTAGCGGGCCAGGGCGCTGAGCGCCTGGTCGGCGCGGGCGAGGATCTGGTCGGAGTCTTCGAGGGCGTAGCGCTCGCCGGCGATGAACAAGGCGATGGTCGACATCGACGACGACACGGTGACCACCGGGACGCCGGCCTGTTGCGCCACCCGGTCGGCCGTGCGGTGCCGCGTCCCGGTTTCGAGGGTGGGCAGCCGGCCGTCGGGAACGAGGTGGACGCCGGCCTGGACGATGCGCTCGAAGTCGGAGCTGATGACGATCGCGCCGTCCATCTTCGCCAGCTCGCGCAGTGCCGTCGGGGTGAACTCGACGTCGATGACGAAGCCGCCCGTGCTGAGCCGCCGGACGGCCTCGTTGTTGCCGAGCACGATCAGCGCCCCGGTGCGCCCATGGAGGATGCGTTCGAGGCCGGCCCGAACCGGGGTGCCAGGGGCGAGCAGCGCCCGGTACCGGCGCACCTGGGCCTGGTCAGCTTCCACCCGCCCAGTGTAGGGGTCGCCCATCCGGCGTCCTTCCTCTCCGCGGTTGTCGGCCGGGCCTTCGTGGGGGTGGTCGGGTCGTGGTGGGAGCCCTCGCAGGAGGCTCCCTCTTCGTCGTGGGCGGCGTACGAGATGACTGGCGGCGTACGAGATGTGGGCGCCGAACCGTCGGGTCGTACGCCGGGGGAGACGGGTCGTACGCCGGAGACGGGTCGTGCGCCGCGGGGTGGGAAGGGCGGTGTTGTGACCGGCGTGGGTCAGCGGCGCAGGTCGAGCAGTGCCAGCGCCTCGGCCAGGTCGCCCACCTCAACCACCTTGAGCCCGTTCATGCGCGGCAACCGCTGCGACCGGTCGCGGGAGTTGGCGGGCACGAGCGCGAGCTCGAACCCCAGCCGCGCGGCCTCGCCGACCCGGCGCTCCAGCCCCGGCACCCGCCGCAGGTCGCCGGCGAGCCCGACCTCGCCGAACGCGACCACGCGTTGCGGGTGGGTGCGCTCGTGGGCGGCCGAAGCCACGGCGATCGCGACGGCGAGGTCGGCGGACGGGTCGGCGACCCGGGCGCCGCCCACCGTCGACACGTAGACGTCGGAGCGCGCCACCTGCCGCAGGTGCGCCTTCTTCTCGAGCACCGCGAGGATCATCGCGACCCGGGAGTTGTCGACCCCGTGGGTGGCCCGGCGGGGGAGGGCCTGGTCGGAGGTGGACGCCACCAGCGCCTGCAGCTCGGCGAGCATCGGGCGGCGTCCCTCCATCGTCACGGTGACGCAGGTGCCGGCCAGCGGCTCCTCACGGGTGGTGGTGAAAAGTCCGGACGGGTCGGCCACCTCGACGATGCCCGACTCGGCCATCTCGAAGCAGCCCACCTCGTCGGCGGGGCCGAACCGGTTCTTGGTCGCCCGCACCATCCGGAACCCGGAGTGCCGGTCGCCCTCGAAGGCGAGCACGACGTCGACGAGGTGCTCGAGCATGCGGGGTCCGGCGATGCCACCGTCCTTGGTGACGTGGCCGATGATGACCACCGCCATGTTGCGCCGCTTGGCGGTGCGCACGAGCGCACCGGTCACCTCGCGGATCTGGCTCACGCCCCCGGGGGAGCCGTCGGCCTCGGCGGTGGCGATCGTCTGCACCGAGTCGATGACGAGCAGCGAGGGGTCGACGTCTTCGACGTGCCCCAGTACCGTGCCGAGGTCGGTCTCGGCGGCGAGGTAGAGCTCGTCGGCGAGGGCACCGGTTCGGGTGGCCCGCAAGCGCACCTGGGCCGCCGACTCCTCGCCGGACACATAAAGGGTGCGCTGACCGGACGTCGCCCATGCGGACGCCACCTCGAGCAGCAGCGTCGACTTGCCGACGCCCGGTTCGCCGGCGAGCAGCACGACCACGCCGGGGACGAGACCGCCGCCGAGCACCCGGTCGAGTTCGCCGATGCCGGTGAGCCGGCGGTCGGCCGCCTCGGCCGCCACCTGCTTGATCGGCACCGCCTTGCTAGTGGGGGCGATCGACGTGACCTCGCGCAGCTTGGGTGCGCCCCGCTCGCCGACGCTGCCCCACGTCTGGCACTCGCCGCAGCGACCGACCCAGCGCACGCTCGTCCATCCGCACTCGCTGCAGACATAGCCGCCTTGCTGGGTCTTCGCCATACCGATGACCCTAGGGGCTCGTTCTGACACTTCCGCTCAACCCGGACGCCCCGGCGTCCCGGCATGGCGTGGGGCGGGCGATCTCGATGGTGGGGCGGGCGATCTCGACGTGGGCGGGCGATCTCGACGGTTGTGCGGGCGATTTCTGCTGATGGGGCGTCGAGATCGCCCGCGAAAGCAGAGAACTCCCGCCCCTCAAAGGGGGCCGGCAGGGTCGGCGGGCCGTCGGGTTTCCGCGGCGCAGAAGACCCGGGCGCTCAGGCCCTCAGATGCGGACCTCGCCCTTGCCCGGGACGGTGAAGGTGACCGCGTCGATGCCGGGCATCCCGTGCGGGGCGGTGAAGACGAACTCGATGCCGTCGAAACGCTCGCCGACCTCCTGGCCGAGCCACTCCTCGACCCGGGGACGCGAGCCGCTGATCTCGAGCTTCTCGAGCCCGATCTCACCCTGCAGGGCGCTGGGCAGCAGTTCGGGCGCGGACTCCCACTTGAGGAAATACGGCAGCTGCGGGTCGGCCATCAATCCCTTGATGCCGATCTGCTTCCACTCGAGCAGCCGCCCGTCGGGGAAGTGGCGCATGCCGTCGACCGCCGACCGGCCGAGGCGCTCCTCGATCGGCGACAGGTCGTCGACCCGGACGACCCAGCCCATCCAGCCCCCGCCGAGCTCGCTTCGCGCCCGCACGGCCTGGCCGTACACCGCCTTCTCGGCCGCCGGGTGGTCGAGCACCTCGACGACCTCGAGGTAACGGCCCTGGCTCAGCGGAAGGATGTTGTTGCGGGTTCCGAAGCGGGGATGGAAACCGCCGTCCTTGAACTTCGCCCCCAACCGCTCTCCGAGTCGTTCGACCTCGGCCTTGAGGCCGTCGGGACCTGCCGCGAACACCAGATGGTCGACATGCATAGGGACATTGTTGCTTGGCGGCCCCCCGGACGCGAATCGGGCCCCCACCCCTCCGGAGCGCCCCGGGTACTTGTCCTGGGCGGTACAACAAGCTGCGTCGTTCGGACCCGCCCGTTACCGTGGGGGTGTGAGCGAGCCCGAGCATGACGCCCCGCAGGCCGTCGATCCGGCGCCCTGCAAGGTCCTGCTGTCCACCACCTCCGTCTACCCCGAACGCACCGGGAGCGGCTTCGAACTGGCCGCGGTGCTGGGGTACGACGGTGTCGAACTGATGGTGGGCATCGACCCCATCGCCTCCGACATCGACTACATGGTCGACCTGCGCGACTACCACCAGGTGCCGGTGCACGCGGTTCACGCGCCCTGCCTCCTGGTGACCCAGACCACCTGGGGCAAGGACCCCTGGCAGAAGCTGGACAAGTCGGCCGAGGCGGCGCACCGGCTGGGCGCCGACGTCGTCGTGGTGCACCCGCCCTTCCGCTGGCAGCGCGAGTACGCCCGCGGCTTCGTCGAGGGCATCCGGCGGCTGAACGCCGAGACCGGCATCACCTTCGCGGTCGAGAACATGTACCCGTGGCGCACGTCGTCGGGACGCGGCGCGTTCCAGGCCTACAGCCCCGCCTGGGACCCCACGACCCTCGACTACGAGCACCTCGTGCTCGACCTGTCGCACGCGTCGACCGCCCAGATGCAGGCGCTCGACTACGTCGAGGCGTGGGGCGACCGGCTCCGGCACGTGCACCTCACCGACGGCAAGGGCTCGATCAAGGACGAGCACCTGCTCCCGGGCCAGGGCGACCAGCGGGCCTTCGAACTGCTCCGCCGGCTCGCGGAGCGGCAGTTCAGCGGGCACGTCGTGCTCGAGGTGAACACCCGCGGCTGTAACAGTCGGGCCGAGCGCGAGGAGGCCCTCGGCCGCTCCCTCGCCGACATGCGGCACCACCTCGGCCAGGGTGCCTCCCACCCGACCCACCGGCACCACTCCACCCTCGATCGCTGACCCGCCCGGCGCGACCGGACGCCGCCGGCGTGCCGATTATCGTGGGCGCATGTCGACCACCGCGCCGCTGCCGAGGAGGCCTTTCGGCGTCACCCCCTCCCCGGTGACCCGGGTGCTCGTGCTCGAGACGGTGCTGGTCCTCGGGGTCAGCCTCGGCCGCTCCGCCTGGTACTCGGTGCTCGACATCATCGACCTGCTCACCCGCAAGGCGGCCCTGTCGACCCAGACGTCGGTGCTCAACGTCTCGGTGACCCCCGACCGGCCCTGGCTCGACCTGGCCTACCAGCTGTCCGACATCGTCTTCCCGCTCGTCCCGGTCGGCCTGGCGCTCTACCTCCTCACCACAGTGCGCCCACCGGACGCCGGCGTCGCCCGCACCCTGGGGGTCAGTCCCCGGCGTCCGGCCTTCGACATCGGGTGGAGCCTGCTGCTGTTCGTTGGCATCGGCGTCCCCGGCCTGGGGCTCTACCTCGGCGCCCGGGCCATCGGCATCAACACCACGGTCGCCCCGGCGAACCTGGCCGCCAACTGGTGGACGATCCCCGTGCTCGTGCTGTCTGCGGCGATGAACGGCCTGCTCGAGGAGACGGTCATGCTCGGCTACCTGTTCGCCCGGTGGCGCCAGGCCGGCTGGACCCCGGCGCTCGCCCTGGTCGTCAGCGCCCTGATCCGCGGCTCGTACCACCTCTACCAGGGCTTCGGCGGCTTCATCGGCAACTTTGTCATGGGCCTCATCTTCGGCACCTTCTACCTGCGCACCCGCCGGCTGTGGCCGCTCATCGGCGCTCACCTGCTGCTCGACGTCACCAGCTTCGTCGGCTACTCGCTGCTGCACGGCCACGTGTCCTGGCTGTGAGCGGCGTCCCCGCCTGCCCAGGGAGGCGGGCTGCCCGGGCCGGCCGGCGGGGCCACCGTTAGGCTGGGGCCCATGCGTGTGGGAGTTTTCGGAGCTACTGGTCAGGTCGGCGGCGTCATGCGGACGCTGCTCGCCGAGCGTCACTTCCCGGTCGACGAGATCCGGTTCTTCGCGTCGGCCCGGTCCGCCGGGCGGACGCTGCCCTGGGGCGACGGCGAGGTCGTCGTCGAGGACACCGAGACCGCCGACTTCTCGGGCCTCGACGTGGCGCTGTTCAGCAACGGCAAGCCGAGCTCCCTCAAGTACGCCCCCCGGGTGGCCGAGGCCGGCGCGGTCGTCGTCGACAACTCGTCGGCCTGGCGGATGGACCCGGAGGTGCCCCTCGTCGTCGCCGAGGTGAACCCGGACGACGTGTTCAACGCGCCCAAGGGCATCATCGCCAACCCCAACTGCACGACCATGGCGGCCATGCCGGTGCTCAAGCCGCTGCACGACGCGGCCGGCCTCACCCGCCTCGTCGTCGCCACCTACCAGGCGATCTCCGGCAGCGGCGGCACGGCCGTGCAGGTCGCCGACCGGCAGTTCCGCACGGGGACGGCGTCCGACCAGCTCAGCGGGCTCACCTTCGACGGCAGCCTCATCGACTTCGGCGACCCGGCCCCCTACGTCAAGCCGATCGCCTTCAACGTGCTGCCGATCGCCGGCTCGCTGCAGACCGACGGCACCGGCGAGACCGACGAGGAGCAGAAGCTCCGCAACGAGTCGCGCAAGATTCTGCACATCCCCGACCTGCTCGTCGCCGGCACCTGCGTGCGGGTGCCGGTGTTCACCGGACACTCGCTGGCCATCCACGCCGAGTTCGAGCGGGAGATCGACCCGCAGGTGGCCACCCAGCTGCTCAGCTCGGCGCCCGGCGTGTCGCTCATGGACGTGCCCACGCCGCTCGACGCCGCGGGCAAGGACCCCAGCCTCGTCGGGCGCATCCGCCGCGACCAGTCCGCCCCCGCCGGGCACGGGCTGGTGCTGTTCGTCAGCAACGACAACCTCCGCAAGGGCGCGGCGCTCAACGCCGTGCAGGTGGCCGAGCTGGTGGCCTCGCGATGACCGCGGCGCAGCCCGCCCCGGTCACCGCGATCGTCGGAGTCGGCATGATGGGCGGCACCCTGCTCGGCGGCCTGGTCCGGGCCGGGTGGGACGCCGAGCGGCTGCTGATCGCCGAGCGCAGCGAGTCGCTCGCCCACGACGTCTCGGAGCGCACCGGCGTCCGGGTCGCCGCCCTCGCCGAGGTCGCGCGCACCGCGGACACGATCGTGCTGGTCGTGAAGCCGCAGGACGCCCTCGGTGTCCTCGACGAGCTGGCGACCGACCTGCGTCCCGACGCCCTCGTCGTGTCCCTCTGCGCGGGGCTGCGCACCGAGCGGCTCGAGGAGCACCTGCCCGAGGGCACGCCGGTGGTGCGGGTGATGCCGAACACCCCCGCGTCCGTCGGCGAAGCCATGTCGGCGATCTCGGCCGGACGCCACGCCACCGACGAGCACGTCGCGACCGCCGAGAACCTTCTCGGCGCCGTCGGCGGGGTCGTCGTCGTGCCCGAGAAGTACCAGGACGCCGTGACGGCCGTCTCCGGCTCCGGCCCGGCCTACCTCTTCTACGTCGCCGACGCGATGATCGAGGCCGGCGTCCACCTCGGCCTGCCCCGGCCGGTCGCCACCCGGCTGGCCACCCAGACCCTGGTCGGCTCCGCCAAGCTGCTCAGCGAGTCCGGCACCCACCCCGCCGTGCTCCGCGAGAACGTCACCTCGCCGGCGGGCACCACGGCCGCGGCGCTACGGGTTCTCGACGACAGGGGAGTGCGCGCCGCCTTCCTCGCGGCCCTCGAGGCCGCCCGGGATCGCAGCGTCGAGCTCAGCTAGCGAGGATTCGCCCGCCGCGCGGGGCCCGGCTAGAATTCCCTGGTTGCCCGTCAGTCGGGCGTCCCTGGGCGATCGTCGTCCAGGCAAATCACCGTGCCGGGCAGCGCTCCGGCCGTCGAAAGGCACACAGTGGGTTCGGTCATCAAGAAGCGCCGCAAGAGGATGGCGAAGAAGAAGCACCGCAAGCTGCTCAAGAAGACGCGCATTCAGCGTCGTCGCGCCGGCAAGTAAGTCCTCGCGGCCCGGCCGAGCACTGACGGAAGTCCTCCGACGAGGATCTTCGCGCGAGCACAGGGCAGATCCGCGGGGCCCGGTTGGGCACCCGCGGATTCCGTTGTGCCCGCACGCGGGCTGCCGACAGGTCCCCTCCCCCCCAGCGACGCCCGCGTGGTGGTGCTCACCCGCGCCGGGTGTCACCTCTGCGAGCTCGCGGAGCGGGAGGTCGCGGCGGTCGCCGACTCCGAGCGGGTGAGCGTCCAGTTCGTCGACCTCGACGCCTCCGAGCCGCACGTGCGCGCGGCCTGGACCGACCACGTGCCGGTCACGGTCGTCGACGGCACGGTGGTCGCCATCTGGGCGGTGGACGCCGACAAGGTCCGTGCGGCGTTGTCGGCCGGGGTGGCGCACAATCAGGTGAGCAACAACCCATCCATGACGGAGCCCTCGCCCGTCGGGGGTGATGCCCCTCGGGGCGCGGAAGGAAGTGGCCGGTGACCATCCTGTCGGTGTCGATCTCGCACCACACCGCCACCATCGAGCAGCTGGCGCGCGTGTCCATGTCCCGCGACGCGTGCCGCGACCTGGCCAACGACCTGGTCGGGCACGAGCTGATCTCGGAGGCGTTGGTGCTCAGCACGTGCAACCGCACGGAGGTCCACGTCGACACGGGCCGCTTCCACGCCGGCCTGGACGCCGTCATCGACCTGCTCTCGCAGCACTCCGGCGTGGCCACCGACGAACTCATGCCGTTGAGCGGCGTCCGCTACGACGAGGCCGCAGTGTCGCACTGCTTCTCGATGGTCGCCGGGCTCGACTCCCTCGTCATCGGCGAGAACCAGGTCCTGGGCCAGGTGCGCCTCGCACTGTCCGACGCCCAGCAGGACCGCACCTCCGGCCCGGTGCTCAACGCGGTCTTCCAGACGGCGCTGCGGGTGGGCAAGCGGGTGCATTCCGAGACCGCCATCGGCAGCGCCGGGCGCTCCGTCTTCTCCGCCGCCCTGCAGGCACTGGACGCCGCCGGCGTCCCCGTCGCGGGGGCGCGGTGCCTCGTCGTCGGTGCGGGGCAGATGTCCGGACTGGCCGCACGCAGTCTCGCCCAGCGCGGCGCCGTCGTCACCTGCGTCAACCGCACCCACGCCTCGGCCGAACGGCTCGCCCGCGAGGTGGGCGGCCATGCCGTCCCCTTCTCGCAGCTGGGAGAGGCGGTGGCCACCCACGACCTGGTCGTCACGTGCACCGGCTCGGCCGGATACCTCATCGACGCGTCGATGATCGTCTCGTCCGCGCCCCGCGCGGTCGTCGACCTGGCCCTGCCGCCGGACGTCGACCCCCAGGTCGGGGAGCGGGTGCACCTCGTCAACCTCGCCAGCCTCGCCGATCGTCTCACCGGGGAGCGGGTCGACGTGGAGGCCGCCCGGGAGCTCGTCCACGAGGAGCTCTCCCGGTTCCTCGCCCGGCAGCGCGCCGCTAGTGTGACGCCCACCGTGGTCGCCCTGCGGCAGATGGCCGACGCGATCGTGGACGCCGAGATCGCCCGGCTCGACCGCCGGCTGCCGCAGCTCGATCCCGCCGCGCGCAACGAGATCGTCAAGGCCATCCACCGCACCGCCGACAAGCTCATGCACTCGCCGACGGTGGCGGTGCGTCAGGCCGCCGAGTCGCTCGACCCCGACGTCCACGAGGTCGACTACGCGGCGGTGCTGCGCACCCTGTTCGCCCTCGAGGACGCCTCGTGACCGCGTC
>DATAKK010000082.1:0-7386 GCA_036261615.1 Propionibacteriaceae bacterium
GCGGCGTACGAGATGACTGACGGCGTACGAGATGTGGGGTCCGATCAATCAGGTCGTACGCCGCGGGCGACGAGTCGTACGCCGGGGGAAGGTATGTCGCCTGCAAGAGCGGGACCGTCCCCGGGTTCGTTCGGCGTACGAGATGACTGACGGCGTACGAGATGTCGGGTCCGATCGATCGGGTCGTACGCCGCGGGCGACGAGTCGTACGCCGCGGGAGGGATGGGGAGGTCCGTCCAGGATGCGGACCGGCCAGCGTCCTCCGGCACCCCGTCGGAGGTGGAGCTCGGCGGCGTCCCACTCCCGGCAGCCAGGGGGCGGCATCCGGGGCGACATAGGATCGAACAGATGAGCGACCGGATCGTGGATGCAGTGGTGATCGGGGCCGGCCATCATGGGCTGGTCGCAGCGGCGTTGCTGGCCGACCAGGGCTGGGACGTCGTGGTGTACGAGGGCCGCGACAAACCGGGCGGTGCCGTGGCGTCCCGAACGATCGACGGGTTCGTCGTCGACGAGTTCTCGTCCTACCACCCGCTCGGCAAGGCCTCCCCTGTGCTCCAGTCGCTCGACCTCGAGCGGCACGGCCTCGAGTGGGTCGACCACCGCCCGGCGGTCGTGCACGTCGCGGACGCCGAGGACGCCGAGGGGTCGCCGGTGCTCGCCACGCCCGAGGAGACCGCCGCGGTGCTGGACGCCGACCACCCCGGGGACGGCGACGCCTGGCTGAGCCTGTTCGCGGGGTGGCTCCGGGTCAAGGAACCGCTGCTGGACGCGCTGCTGCACGGGTGGCCCCCGGTGCGGGCCGGTGCCGAACTGGTCCGCCGGCTCGGGCCGGCCGGGCTGCTCGACTTCGCCCGGTTCGGCGTCCTGTCGTCGCAACAGCTGGGCGACGAGCGGTTCGGCGGCACCCGGGGGCCCGACATCCTCGCCGGCAACGCGGCCCACGCCGACGTCTCCCCGCTCGCGCCCGTGAGCGGGTTCATGGGCTTCATCATGGCGATGCTCGCGCAGGACGTCGGCTTCCCCCAGCCGCGCGGGGGGTCGGGGAAGCTGGCCGAGGCGATCGCCGCGCGCGCGACTGCCGCCGGCGCCCGGATCGAGCTCAACTCACCGGTCACCGCCATCAGCGTCAGCGGACGCCGGGCTGACGGCGTCCGCCTCGCGGACGGGACGACGGTGCGGGCACGCCGCGCGGTGCTCGCCGACGTCTCCGCCCCCGCGCTCTACCAGAGCCTGCTGCCGCGGGACGCCGTGCCCGCGGGGGTGCTCGCGCGACTGCACCGCTTCGCCTGGGACCCCTCCACGCTGAAGCTCAACCTGCTGCTCGGCGGCCCGATGCCGTGGCTCGCCGCACGGGCCCGAGACGCCGGCGTCGTCCACGCCGGGCTGTCGCACCGCACGTTCCCCCGCTGGCACACGGACATCGTCACCGGCAAGGTCCCCGAGCGGGCGTTCTGCCTCGTCGGGCAGACGACGACGAGCGACCCCACCCGCTCACCCGCCGGCACCGAGTCGCTGTGGGCCTACACGCACCTGCCGCGGCTCGAGGGACCGGCGGCGTCCGAGGCCTACGACCGCTCGCTCGAGACCGTCGAGGCGATGTTCGACCGGCTCGCGCCCGGGTGGCGCGACCTCGAGCAGGGACGCTGGCTGCAGACGCCCGCCTCGCTCGAGCACGACGACGCCAACCTCGTGCGGGGCGCGGTCGACGACGGCACCGCCCAGCTCTTCCAGCAGGGTCCGTTGCGCCCGATCCCGGGCCTCGGCGGCCCCATCACCCACCTCGAGGGGCTCTACCTCGCCTCCGCGACGACTCATCCGGGCGGTGGGGTGCACGGCGGCGCGGGATTCAACGCGGCACGGGCGGCGCTGCGGGGCGCGGGGTGGACGCGGCCGATCGGCCGGGCGACCTCGAAGGCCCAGTGGCTGCTGCAGCGCTCGCTGCCGCGGTTCTGAGCGACGGCGCCCGCTACTCGCCGGGCTGGACGGTGAAGCGGGTGAGGACCGTCTCGCTGCTGGCCTTCGCCACCCGGGCACGCTGGTCCTCGCACCGGGCGATCATCGAACGGCACCACTCCTTGTCGAGACGGTCGTCGACGTCGGCGAGCACGACGAGGGTCTCCCACAGCATCTGCTGGGCGCGGATCGCGGCGGCGAGGGAGTCCAGCTGGGGCTGGGCGAGCTTGCCGTAGGGGTGCCGGGTGAAGTTGACCGGATTGACCAGCCCGACCACCTCCGCGAGGCCGGCCGAGACGTTGCGCCAGGCGCTCACCTGGTAGCCGAGTCGCTCGATGAGGTTCTTCACCTGGGCGTGCGAGTCGGTGAGTTCGTCGTGGAGTTCCCGGAACACCGATTCCAGTGAGGTTCCGGCCCACGTGTGCTCGGCCGCCTTGAACAGCTTCACCCCGCCGTCCGCCGACACCAGGTGCTGGTTCAGGTAGGCCTCGTAGTTCTCGTGGTTGAGCTCGATCTCCGCCATCAGTCCTCCTCGTCGGTGGTTCCCCCAACCTACGTGGCGCCCCCGCCGGAACCACCCCTTGCGGGCCGGTCCCGTCCGCTGGGGTGTGCGGGAGGGGCACTCGGCATCCGGGGGTCGCGAGCATCCGCCCCGCTCCCCCGGGCCCGGACCCGGGCCCCGACGCTTCCACAGGATGGCTGTCTGCGAAACGTGCACCCCCTACCGCTCGACCCACTCCACGGGGCGGGTATGGCAGCCGGTGCGAATTTCGCAGGGCCGGGGCCGCGCCGTGCGACGAGGCAGAACTCCCGTCCGGGGACCGCCCGGGGCGTCCCGGCGTCGAATAGGCGACCCCCGCGCCGGGCCCGGAGCGGCTTGCCCTACAGTTCAACTGTGATTGAACCAATTGACGTTGAACCGACGTCCTGGCTGCGGGGGCACCGGTGAACGCCCAGCGTGTCGCCGAGCCCACCCCTGCCCTGCGCCGGTGGACGCCGGTCGCGGGCGCCGCAGCGCTCTGGGTCGCGGCCTACTGGGCGAACGGCAGGCTGTGGACCTGGCTGTACGGCGACCTCGCCGGCTGGGACCTCACCCGAGGCTGGGGCTCGATCGTGCACTTCTTCTGCTACGACTCGATCAAGATCGTCCTGCTGCTGGCGGGCATCATCTTCCTCGTCACGGTGCTGCGCAGTTTCATGAGCGTCGAACGCACCCGCGCCCTGCTCGGCGGACGCCGCGAGGGCGTGGGCAACGTGCTGGCGGCGTCCCTCGGCGTGGTGACCCCCTTCTGCTCGTGCAGCGCGGTGCCGGCGTTCATCGGCTTCGTCGCCTCCGGCGTCCCCCTCGGCGTCACGATGAGCTTCCTCATCGCCAGCCCGCTGGTCAACGAGGTGGCGATCGCGCTGCTGCTCGGCCTGTTCGGGCCCGGCCCCACGGCCCTGTACATCGGCTGCGGCCTGGTCATCGCGGTGCTGGCCGGGTTCGTCATCGGACGACTCCACCTCGAGCGGTTCGTCGAGCCGTTCGTCTACGAGACCAGGCTCCGGGGAGAGGTCGTCGACGCGGCGAGCGGACTCACGTGGGACGACCGGCTGAAGATGGGTCGCGAGGAGGTGCGCACCATCCTCCGCCGGATCTGGCCGTACCTGCTCGCCGGCATCGGCCTCGGCGCCCTCATTCACGGCTGGGCGCCCGCCGACTTCTTCGCCCGCTACGCCGGCCGCGACAACCCGTTCGCCGTGCTCATCGCCGTGGCCGTCGGGGTCCCGCTGTACTCCAATGCCGCCGGCATCCTGCCGCTGGTCCAGGCCCTCTACGACAAGGGGCTGCCGATGGGCACGCTGCTCGCGTTCATGATGGCCACCGTCGCGCTGAGCCTGCCGGAGATGATCCTGCTGCGCCGGGTGCTCAAGCCGCGCCTCATCGCCGTCTTCGCCGGCGTCACCGCCCTCGGCATCGTCGCCGTCGGCTACCTGTTCAACCTCGTGCTGCCCTGAGCCCGACGGGCGGGCGACACGAACCACACCGACAAGGAGAACCCATGCACATCAAGATCCTCGGCTCCGGGTGCGCCAACTGCGTCGCCCTCGAGCGGGTCACCCGGCAGGTCGTCGGCGACCTCGGCCTGGACGCGACCTTCGAGAAGGTGACCGACTACGCCGACATCGCCTCCTACGGCATCCTCCGGACGCCGGGCCTCGTCGTCGACGAGCGGGTGCTGCTCTCCGGGCGGGTGCCGACGTCCCGCCAGGTGCGGGAGTTGCTCACCGCCCGCTGAGCGGCCCGTCCCCGCCGAGCTCACGCATCGCGGCCTCCCGGGCCCGGTCGAGCACCTGCTTCTCGGGGACGCCGAGCACCCGTGCGGCCGCCGCCACGTCGTCGAACTCCGGGGCCACGTTGCGCACCTCGTCGCGCCACTTCGACACCTTCACCCGCACCGGCTGGCCGGCCACCTCGAGGGTGTGGATCTCCCGCTGCTGTACGGAGCGGTGCAGGTCGGCGTAGCGCCGCACGCCGAGCGTCGTCGTCGCGGCGAAGATCCGGTCGGTGAGCGGGTCGGCGAGGTCGGCGACGCACAGCACGTGCAGGGTGTGTGCCGGGCGCCCCTTCTTCATGACGATCGGGGTGAGCCACGCGTCGAGGGCACCGGCGTCCAGCAGCGCCGCGAGCACTCCGGGCAGCAGCCGGGGGTCCATGTCGTCGATGTTGCAGGCGAGCTCGGTGACCCGGTCCGGCGTCCCGGACGCCGGCGCGCCCCCCGGTTCGCCGAGCACGACCCGCACGACGTTGGGCCAGTCGGGGAAGTCCTTGGTGCCCGCGCCCACGCCGACGGCCGTGGTGACCAGCGCGGGCTGGGGGCCGGCGGCGTCCGCGAGCGCCCGGACCAGGGCCATGCCGGTGGGCGTGGCGAGTTCGCCCGGCTCGCGGCCCGGCAGTTCGCCGGGTGCCGAGACCGTGGGCCACCCGAGCGCCAACTGGGCGACGGCGGGCACCGGCACGGGCATGACCCCGTGGGCCACCCGGACGGTGCCCGCCCCGACCGCGACCGGGGTGGCGATGATCGAGTCGATCCCGAGCAGGCGCACGGCCTCGCAGCACCCCACGACGTCGGCGATCGAGTCGAGCGCCCCCACCTCGTGGAAGTGCACCTCCTCGGGGTCGATGCCGTGCACCCGGCCCTCCGCGTCCGCGAGCCGGCCGAAGCACGCGAGCGCCAGCTCCCGGGTGCGCCCGGCGAGCTCCGCCCGCTCGAGCATCCCGCGCAGCTCGGTCCAGTGCCGGTGGTGGTGCTGCTCGACGAGGGCGTCGACGTGCACCTTGGTGGCCCGCTGCCCCCCGCGGACGACCGGCTCCGAGCCGAGCCGCACCGACCCGGGGACGACGGCGTCCACGGCCGCCTGGATGGCCCCGAGGTCGGCCCCCGCGTCGACGAGGGCGCCGAGGAGCATGTCCCCCGCAACGCCGGCGGACGCGTCGATCCACAGCGTGGCCATCAGTGGCCCTTCCCGCGGGCGATCTGCGCGGCGAGGTGGGCGGCGCCGTAGCCGTTGTCGATGTTGACGACGCCGATGCCCGGTGAGCAGGAGTTGAGCATGGTGAGCAGCGGGGCCAGGCCGCCGAACGCGGCGCCGTAGCCCACCGAGGTGGGCACCGCGACGACCGGGCACTCGACGAGGCCGGCGACGACGCTGGGCAGCGCGCCGTCCATCCCGGCGACGACGATGACGACATCGGCCGTCCGGAGCTGCTCGAGCCGCCCGAGGATGCGGTGCAGCCCGGCGACTCCCACGTCGGTGACCTCGCCCACCTCGCACCCGAGGTAGGTCGCGGTGAGGGCTGCCTCGCGGGCCACCGGGATGTCGCTCGTGCCCGCGGTGACCACGAGCACCGATCCCCGACGCTCCGCGGGCTCGGCGGGCGGCCACACGACGAGCCGTGCGACCGGGTCGTGCCGGGCGTCGGGCAGGGCCCGCAGCACGGCGGCGGCCTTGTCGGCGTCCGCCCGGGTGAACAGCACGGGTGCCTCGGGGGTGGTGCCGGCGAACGACCGGGCGATCGCCTCGACGTGCTCGAGCGTCTTGCCCTCGCAGTAGACGGCCTCCGGGTAGCCGCGCCGGCGGGCGCGGTGCAGGTCGAGGGTGGCGACGCCCTCGAGCGGGTCGGGCTGCCGGTCGGGGACGCTCATCCGCGCACCGCCAGCAGCGGCAGGGTGAACGCGCCGGACTGGATGCCGGCGAGATCGATGGTGACGAACCGGAACCCCGCGTCGCGGACGCCGTCGAGCACCCGCCGGCGGATCCCCTCGTCGAGGACGCGGGCCAGCTCGCCGGCCGGGATCTCGATCCGGGCCACCTCGCCGTGGTGGCGTACCCGGCAGTCGCTGAAGCCGGCCGCGAGGACGGCGTCCTCGGCGAGGTCGATGGCCTGCAGTTTCTCGGGGGTCACGGGGTCCCCGTGCGGGATGCGGGAGGCCAGGCAGGGCGCCGCCGGCTTGTCGGCCACGTCGACGCCGAGCGCCCGGGCGATCGCCCGCACGTCCTCCTTCGACGCGCCGGCGTCCGCCAACGGGCGCAGCACCTCGTGCTCGGTGGCCGCGCGCGAGCCGGGTCGGTCCGCGCGGACCGCGTCGCTCGCGTTCTCGCCGTAGGCGATGGCGGCCAGGCCGAGCTCGGCGGCCAGGTCGTCGTCGATCCGGGTGAACAGTTCGGACTTGCAGTAGTAACAGCGGTCGACCCCGTTGGCCAGGTAGTGCGGGTCGTCCTGCTCGTGGGTGGCCACCTCGACCACTCGGACGCCGATCCGCTCGGCGGTGCGGTGGGCCAGCCGCCGCTCGCGGGCGGCGAGCGACGCGCTCACCCCGAGGATCGCCAGCACCCGCTGGGATCCGAGGGCGGCCGCGGCCGCGGCGACGAGGGTGGCCGAGTCGACACCCCCCGAGTAGGCGACACCCAGCCGCGAGGAGGGGTCGGGCACGGCGTCGGTGAGGAGGCGCCCCACGTCGTCGACGAGCCGGGCGACGCGCTCGGAGAGCTGCGGTCGAACGTCACTGGTCATGGGAATCCTTCGGCGCAGTCGGCGGCGGATGGTCGGATGTCCGGGCCTCTGCGACGCTACCACCGGCCGATTCGCACCCCCCGGTCTACGACCACGGGCTGAACCTTGCGGAGGGGCTCTTTCCGCCACAGGGAGCGCGTGGATACTGGACTCATGAGTGGTGTTTTCGACCGGCATCCGTGGACCCGCTGGACCCTTCCCGGAGCCGCCGTCGCCGGCCTGGTGGCCGGGGGCCTGTTCCTTCCGAGCACCGCGAGCGCCGACGGCCTCCCCGCCCGCTCCGCCGAGCAGTTGCTCGCCGACGTGCAGCAGGCACAGGTGCCGGGCCTCACCGGTCACGTCACCGAGACCGCCGACCTCGGCCTGCCGTCGCT
>DATAKK010000090.1:0-6486 GCA_036261615.1 Propionibacteriaceae bacterium
GTCGTCGTACTCGGTGACCGTCTTGCCGGGCCAGTGCTTGTACGTCGCACCGACCTCGAACTCCTCATAGCTTCGACCGAACTGCATGGGTGGCTCACTCCTGTTCCACGACCGGGACGGCAACCGTCCCATCGTGCCGAACCCGAGGCCGGACCGGAACCACGCCGGCACGTGGGCTTGCTCACCAGCGTGCTCACCAGCCTCCCGGGACCTTCGGCTGCGGAGGCGGGGAACTTCGACCGTGTTCCCACCCCTCGCCTGCCTCCACGCTGATGAAGGTAGACACGGGAGGTAGGGGAAGTATGAAGGCGTTGGTCATGTACGAGTCGATGTTCGGCAACTCCGAACGCATCGCCCATGCCATCGCGGACGGCCTGGCCGAGCACGTCGACGTCGTGGTGCGCGACGTGACCACGTCCCCGGGCGGCGAGGTGCCGCACGGCACCGACCTGCTCGTCGTGGGCGGCCCGACCCACGCCTTCTCGATGAGCCGGGCCAGCACGCGCGAGGACGCGATCCGCCAAGGGGCTGGTCAGGGGCTCGCCAGCCGCGGCCTGCGGGAGTGGCTCGACGGCCTCGACGCGGACCTGCACGGAGTTGCCGCGGCGAGCTTCGACACCCGCGTGTCCCGCGTGCGGAAGCTGCCCGGGTCTGCCGCGCGCAGCGCCGCCCGGGTGCTGCGTCGTCACCGGGTCCACATGCTCGCCGCGCCGGAGAGCTTCTTCGTCGAGGACGTCGCCGGTCCGCTGGCCGGCGACGAGGACCGCCGGGCGCACGCATGGGGCGAGCAGCTCGCGGTGCACCTGCTGGCCGAGGCCGTCCGGACGAGCTGAGCCGCCATGGACTTCGGCGGAGGCTGGGTCGTCGTACCGGTGCTGTGGTGCGGCCTGGGCCTCACGGTCGTCGTCTGCGGGCTGCGCGCCCGCCGGAGCGAGCCGACCTACCGCGTGGGCATCGCGGCAGTGAGCGCGCTGTGGCTCGTCGGAGGCGCGGCGGTCAACGTGGCGATGCTGGCCGACGGGATCACCTACACCGGCTTCGCGGGCGGCTCACCGATCCCCTTCGTGCGTGACACCTGGGAGTCACTGGTGGTCCCGCACCACCACCTGTTCATCGCGCTGCTGATCGCGGGCGAGACGCTCGCGGGCCTACTCGTGCTCGTGCCCGGCCAGGTACGTCAGGGCGCGCTGATCGCGCTGATGGTGTTCAACACGACCCTGCTCGTCTTCGGCCTCGCCTTCGCGCTCTGGGCCGTGCCGCTGGTGACCGGACTCGGGTCGCTGCACCGTGCGGGACGGCTCACCGGCCTCGCCTCGGCGCGGCTCAGGAACCCCCTCCGCCGGCCTTCCGGCGGTGCATCCTGGGGCCGCCACCGGTCACCTCGGACCCGTGTGCCTTCTCCTTGACCGGCTGACCCTCGGGAACTCCGCGGTCGTGGGCGTGCTTGCGGTCGAGCGCCTCGCGCATCTTCGCCTTGAGGTCGTCGTTCGCGTTGTTCTCCGCCATGCGGATCCTCTCTGTCGGACGGCGTGCGGGCTGCTGCTCCCAGCCTGTCACCACCGCAGCGAGGCGTCGACCGAGTTGGCCTGATCCGGGTCGGCGGCCTACCGGCGGGTACGCGCCCGCCGCCGGGAAGGCAGCCACCGGGTGGGAGGATCCAGACATGTCCCAAGCTCCGCGCCGCGCCGCCACGAGCGCGTCGTACTCGATCACCATGCGCCTGCACACGACGCTGGACCACACCCTGATCGGCGCGGTCGCGACGTCCATCGCGGAGGGGGGCGGCATCGTCACGGCGATCGACGTCGCGGAGTCCCGCCAACAGGGCCTGGTCGTCGACGTGACGTTCTCGGCGACGGACGCGGAGCACTCGCAGGAGCTCGTCGAGGCGGTCGGCGCGTTCGAGGGCGTCACCGTGCACAAGGTCTCCGACCGGACCTTCCTGCTGCACCTCGGCGGCAAGATCGAGGTCGGCTCCAAGGTCCCGCTGCGCACGCGCGACGACCTGTCGATGGCCTACACCCCCGGGGTCGGCCGGGTCAGTCTCGCCCTGGCGGAGCATCCCGAGGACGTCTCGAAGCTGACCATCAAGGGGAACTCGGTGGCCGTGGTCACCGACGGCTCGGCGGTACTCGGCCTGGGGAACCTGGGGCCCGGTGCCGCCCTGCCGGTGATGGAGGGCAAGGCCGCCTTGTTCAAGCAGTTCGCCGACATCGATGCCTGGCCGATCTGCCTCTCCACCCAGGACACCGACACGATCGTCGAGATCGTGGAAGGCATCGCCCCAGGATTCGGGGGCATCAACCTCGAGGACATCGCCGCGCCGCGCTGCTTCGAGATCGAACGGCGCTTGCGGGAGCGACTCGACATCCCGGTCTTCCACGACGACCAGCACGGCACGGCCATCGTCGTCCTCGCAGCGTTGAGGAACGCCCTGCGCTGTGTGCGCAAGGAGATCGCCGACGCGCGTGTCGTGGTCGCCGGGGGCGGTGCGGCCGGTACGGCGATCGTGACCCTGCTGACCGCGGCCGGGGTCAGCGACGTGGTGGTGTGGGACCGGGAGGGCTGCCTGTCGCGGGACGACGACAGCCTGCCGCCGGCGAAGGCAGCGCTCGCCGCCCGGACCAATCCCCGCTGCGTGCGCGGGACGCTGCACCATGCCCTGCACGACGCTGACGTGTTCATCGGCGTGAGCGGGCCGGGCGTGCTGGACGCGGCCTGGATCGACGACATGGCGCCCGATCCCGTGGTCTTCGCCCTGGCCAACCCGGACCCGGAGATCGACCCGGCCGAGGCCGCCAAGCACGCCGCAGTCGTGGCGAGCGGGCGCAGCGACTACCCGAACCAGATCAACAACGTGCTGGCGTTCCCCGGCGTCTTCAGGGGGCTCCTGGACGCCCGGGCCTCCGACATCACCACCGACATGCTGCTGCGGGCTGCCGAGGCGATCGCCGGAGTGGTGACCGACGACCAGCTCAACGCCAGCTTCATCATTCCGAGCGTCTTCAACCCCGACGTACCCAAGGCGGTCGCCGCCGCCGTACGTGGTGACACGGTCCCTCCGCCGCCGTTGTCGGGGAGCCGGCTGGCCCGCTGATCGCGGGGTCTGCAGGTCGCTCTCCAGGTTTCGATGCAGTCGCTGCGCGACCGCACCTCGACCGACAGGGCGCGCGGAGTAGGCTGACGCGCTGACCCGGGCTGGAAGGACGTGCGTGGCGACCCAGATCGACGCGGAGGGCATCCGCCTCCCCCACGCGTACGACGGGCCGCTGGACGTCCTCATCGCCGGGCATCGGGTCTGGTCGTTCACCACCGCCCGGGACGCCGTACCCTCCGGCAAGGGCCTGTTCGTCGCCTGGCCACGGCCCCTGGCAGCCCGCCTCGAGGGCAACGCCCAGGTCGCGATCGTGCCGCACCATGGCGGTGACGCCGTGTTCTCCGGGGCGGTCCGGTTCGGCGGGTCCGACGCCCCACTGGAGCTGGTCGACGACCTCGGCAACCCGCTCTCCCTGGACAAGGGCGGCCTCCTCCAGCGGACCTTCGACGACTTCGCCGAGGAGTCCCGTGCCGAGCTCGTCGACGCGGCGCACCGGGTCCTGGTCGACCTGACCGAAGAGTGTGGCCTCGACGCGTACCTGTGCTACGGCGGCCTGCTCGGCGCCGCTCGGACGGGCCGGATGATCGGCCACGACTCCGACCTGGACCTCGCCTTCCTCAGCCGTTACACCCATCCCTTCGACATCATCCAGGAGTCCCGGCACGCCGAGCGGACGATGGCCACGCTCGGCTGGGAGGTGGCCACCCTGAGCGCGGCCAACTTCAAGATCTGGGTGCCCCTGCCGAGCGGCAAGCGTGCCGGCGTGGACGTCTTCGGCTCCTTCCACATCGGCGACCGGTTCCACCTCACCGGGTCGCTGCGCGGGACGCTCGAGCGCAGCTCGATCATGCCGTTCGGCACGATCGAGCTGGAGGGCGTGACCTTCCCGGCGCCCGCGGACGTGCCACGATTCCTGGAGTTCACCTACGGCCCCGGCTGGCGGGTGCCCGACCCGGCGTTCCACTTCGACCACCCGCCGGCCAACGTGCGCCGGATGTCGCAGTGGTTCCGCGGCACCCGCAACCGGCTTCCCCGGTGGCAGCAGTTCTTCCAGGGTCAGCACCTCGAGGTGCCTCGCACGCCGTCGTCGTTCGCCGAGTGGGCGAGTCGGCGGATGGAGGCCGGCAGCCCGGTGATCGACCTCGGCGCCGGCACCGGGCGCGACGCCACCTGGTTCGCCGCGCACGGCCACGCCACGGTCGCCGCCGACTTCCTGCCCGGTGCGCGCCAGTCGATCGCGGTCTCGGCCCGGGACGCCGGGGTCGACGTGCCGTACCGGCGCGTCAACCTGGAGTCGCTGCACTCCTCGCTCGTCGCGGGCGCGCGGATCGCCCACGAGCCCGAGCCGCGGAACATCTACGGCCGCGGCCTCCTCGACGCGCTCGCCCCCACCGGCAGGATGGGGCTGTGGCGCTTCTGTGCGATCGCCGGGAGGCGCGGCGCGCTGACGTTCCTGGAGTTCCGGACGCCCGCCAGCCGCGACGAGCCCACGCGCTTCGGCCCGCACCCGCGCACGTACGCCGACCCGGACCAGGTCGTGTCGGAGGTGGAGCGGCACGGCGGCACGATCGTCGAGCGCGAAGTCGGTCGTGGGCTCGCCCCGCTCGGGGACGAGGACCCGGTCATCTGTCGTCTAGTAGTGAGTTGGAAGCGGCCATGAGGACTGAGTCATGAGAAGCATCCTGCGCAGGCCCGACCCGCGCATCGCCAAGCTCGAGGCCGACGTCGCCGAGCTGATGGAGTCGGTCGAGGAGAACCGTCGGCTCAACGAGCGGCTCTCCGACGTGCTCGACGTGGTCACCGAGCTGCTCGTGCCCGCGGTGGATCGCGACGACGCCCGGCTCGCCGCAGCTTTGGAGAGCCTGCAGGCGATGCGCGGACGGGCCAGGTGAGCCGATCGGCCGTCGCCGCGGTCGGGAGCGGCGTACCGGTGCGCTTCCTGATGTACAACGTCGACGCCCGCGACGGTGTCAGCCGGGCGGTGCTGACGCTGGTCAACGAGCTGGTCCGCACCCACCCGGTCGAGATCATCTCGCTCTACCAGCGGCACGAGGGCCCGGCGTACGCGATCTCCCCGGACATCCGGGTGACCTACCTGTTCGACCATCCACCCGTGCCGAGGACGGACGCCGCCACCGGCGAGCAGCCGGTCCCCGACACCCGGTACGCCCGTCGCCTCCGCACCCGGCACCCCGTGCGCAACCTGCTGGCCCGGCGCAGGTCACGCCTGGCCGACGGCCGGAACTTCCCGAACTACTCGCTTCTCACCGATCGAGCCCTGGCTCGTGCCCTGCGGGGCATCGACGACGGCGTCGTGGTCTCCACCCGTCCGGCTCTGCACGCCGCACTCGCCCGGCTGGCGCGCCCGGGCGTCGTCACGATCGGGCAGGACCACCTCAACTTCATGTCGCGCACGACCGAGCCGGGCAGCATGGCGTTCATCGAGGAGGCCTGCCGGCGGGGACTCCGCGGGTTCGTCACACTGACGCCCTCCGACGCCGAGGACTACCGGCGCACGCTGGCGGGGACGGGCACGGTGGTCACCTCCATCCCCAACGCACTGTCCTGGCCGGTGAGCGCCCCGCAGGAGCGCACCGCTCGGGTCGTCGTCTCGGCGGGCAGGCTGGTGCCTCGGAAGGCCATGGCGCAGCTGGTCGCGGCCTTCGCCCCGGTCGCCCGGCGACACCCCGACTGGGAGCTGCGGATCTACGGCACCGGGCCACTCGCGGAGAAGCTGCAACGCAGGATCGATCGGCTCGACGTACGTCGCCAGATCCGGCTCATGGGGCACACCGAGGACCTGCCGGCCGCCTTCGACGATGCGTCGGTGTTCGCCAGCTCGTCGGTCGCCGAAGGCTTCCCGATGGTCATGCTCGAGGCACTCAGCAAGGGCCTGCCGATCGTCGGCACCGACTGCCCACGCGGCCCCGGCGACATCATCCGGCACGGGCGCAACGGCCTGCTCGTCCCGAACCGCGACGTCGAGGCGCTGTCCGAGGCGCTCGAGCAGGTGGTGTCGGACGACGCCTTGCGCCGCTCCATGGGCGCGGAGGCACTCACCGACGCCGAGCAGTACGTCCCGGCGAGCATCGCGGCACGGTGGACCCGGCTCTTCGAGGAGCTCGGGGCCCGGCCGAGCGCCGGCTGACCCCGCCCGACCTACGGATTCGGGGCTTGCCACACCAGATCTCGTGTGCCAAGCCCCGAATCCACCCGACCCGGGTTGTGAATTCCCGGACGCCGGTACCTACTTGAGCTTGTAGTCCTCCATGATCCGGCGGCCGATGATCATCCGCTGGATGTCCGCGGTGCCCTCGCCGATCAGCAGCATCGGGGCCTCGCGGTAGAGGCGCTCGATCTCGTACTCCTTGGAGAAGCCGTAGCCGCCG
>DATAKK010000091.1:0-18635 GCA_036261615.1 Propionibacteriaceae bacterium
CGTCGTGCTGCGGGGCAGCACGACTGCAGAACCTCTCCTCGGCAGCTGGACCGACGCGTACCGCACGCTCTCGGCGCTGGAGGATTCGGGGGCGGTGCGGCGCGGGTACTTCGTCGACGGCGGCGGGGCGGCGCAGTTCGCATTGGCCGGTGCCGTCGACCGATTGCGCGCCGACACGCCGTCCGGCTCCGCACTGCGGCTGCTGGCCGCGTGCGACCCCGCCAACCCCTTCGGCGCGGCGGTGCCGTGGCCGCAGACGGGCTCCCACCGTCCCAGCCGCCGCGCCGGGGCGCTCGTCGTCCTCGGCGCGGCAGCCCCCGTGCTGTGGCTGGAGCGCGGGGTGCACACGGCCGTCACCTTCGGCGGCGAGGACGCCGAACTCGTGGCCGCGTTCGCCCTCGTCGCCCGCTGGGTCGCCGACGGGCATCTGCCGGCGATCACCATCGACCGGGTAGACCAGCGGCCGGCCCTCGAGGATCCCTGGGCCCGGGAGGTGCTCACCAGGGCCGGCTTCACGATGACTCCTCAGGGGTTCCGCGTGCGCCCTCGACACGGCTCCGACTGAGGTCGGCACCCGGTGGCCCGGCGTCCGGGGGTGGCACTAAGGTCGGGGGCAGCCCGCCCACCAGGGTGGTGGTGGGCGCGAGAGGAGTTCGCGTGGACGGCGGGTCGGCGAAGCGCTCCGGGCGGATGGTGTCGCTGCTGGCCCTCGTCGACGAGCGCGGCACCATCGACGTGAGCGAGCTCGCCCGCCTGCTCAACGCCTCGGCCGCCACCATCCGGCGCGACGTCGCCGTGCTCGCCGAGGAGGGACTCCTGCTGCGCCGGCACGGCGCGGTCCGGCGCCTCGGCCATGACAGCGAGCTGCCGGTGCGTCTGCGCGACGCGCGCAACCGGGCAGCCAAGCGGGCGATCGCCCAGGCCGTGGTGCGGATGCTGCCACCGGGCCGGCAGGTGATCAGCCTCACCGGGGGAACCACCACGACCGAGGTGATGCGGGCCCTCCAGCACCGCAAGGACCTCACGATCATCACCAACTCCCTCACCCTGGCCGTCGAGGCGGCTGATCAGGGGCAGTCGCGGGTGCTGGTGGCCGGTGGGGTCCTGCGTCCCAACTCCCAGGAGCTCGTCGGGTCGCTGGCCGAGGCCACGTTCAAGCAGGTGCAGGTGGGCACGGCGATCGTCGGCTCCGACGGGGTGAGCTGCCACGGCGGCCTCACCACCCACGACGAGGTCGAGGCCCGCACCAACCACACGATGATCTCGCACGCGCAGCGGGTGATCGCGGTGGCCGACGGCTCGAAGATCGGCCGGGTCTTCCCGTGGCCGCTGGCCGAACTCGCCGAGATCGACCACCTCGTCACCGACTCCTCCGCCGACTCGCGCGAGCTGTCGATGATCCGCGGGCTGCGGGTCGACGTCACCGTCGTCCAGCCCGACACCCTGCCCTGAACGGGTCCCCGACGCCCGCCCACCCTGCAGCACCTGCCACGCCGGGTCCGCGTGCCGTACGTCCTGCGAAACTCGCACCACCTGCCACACCCAGCCCCGGGGGCGGAGGGTCTGGCAGGTGGTGCGACGTTCGCAGAAGGGGGCCGGGCCGGACGGCCGACGCAGAGCCCACAGACAGCACGACGGCCCGGTCCCCGGGGGGAGCGGGCCGTCGGTCTCGGCGCGTTACGCGGCCAGGGTGACCGCCTGCTCGGCGGCCGCCAGCTTCGCGGCGACGATCGTGAGAACGTCGGCGAGGGACACGTGGAGCGCCCCGCAAATCGCGGTGAGCAGCTCGGAGGACGCCTCCTTCTGTCCCCGCTCGACCTCGGACAGGTACCCGAGGCTGACCCGGGCGTCGACCGAGACGTCACGCAAGGTCCGGCCCTGCTCGAAGCGCAGCTCCCGCAGAGTCTGGCCGAGGACGTCTCGAAGTAGCAGTGAGCGCACGGTGCCTCCCGGGGGTCGTTTGCCCCACAGCAGGGGCAGATGCTTCTACAACGCGGTCAGGGGCCTCCCGCATTCCCGGGACGCACCGCCAGTGGTGTCGTTCCCCACGAGCGGCCGGGCAAACCTCCCGCCCCTCAGCGCATCTGGTCGAGCACCAGCCGGATCGCCTGGGCGACGGTCTGGCTCCGCACCGCCTCGCGGTCGCCGGCCAGGAGCAGGTGGCGGGTGACGATGGCGGGCTGCGGCTTCTCCCGCATCGCCACGGCCAGCCAGACCTCCCCGGGCTGGTGGCCGTCCTGGGGATCGGGTCCCGCGACCCCCGTGCAGGCCACCGCCACCCGGGCGCGGCACACCTCCAGCGCACCGCGGGCCATTTCGACGGCGGTCGTCTCGTTGATCACCCCGTACCGCTGCACCCAGTCGGCGTCCACTCCCGCCAGGTCGACCTTGAGGTCGCTCGCGTAGGTGATGAGGCCGCCGCGGAGCACCCTGCTGGCCCCGGGGATCCGGGTGAGCGTGTAGGCGATCCCGCCGCCCGTGAGCGACTCGCAGGTGGCCAGGGTGAGGTCTCGCTCGACGAGATGGGAGATCAGCTGCCCGGCCAGTTCGTCGACGTCGACCTGCTGTTCGGACCGTTGCTGGCTCATGGCCCCAGTCTGCCCCCCGGCACCAGCGGACGCCGCCGGCGTCCGGTCAGGGCCGTGGATCCGACCCGGAGGCGAGGGCGCGCCGCCGCATGCGGAGGGCCTCGCGGATGTAGTCGAGCCCGGTGAGCACGGTGAGGACGAACGCCGCGCCCATGAGGAACCAGGCGAGCCAGCGTACGGGGGCGGGCAGGGCGGCGAGCCACAGCAGGTAGAGGGTGAGCGCGGCCGACTGGGTGGCGGTCTTGAGCTTGCCGCCGCGGTTGGCGGCCATCACGCCGTACTTGCGGATGCCCCATCGCAGCACGGTGATGCCCCACTCGCGGACGAGGATGATGACCGTGATCCACCAGCCCAGTTCGCCGAGGATCGACAGTCCGATGAACGCCATCCCGGTAAGCGCCTTGTCGGCGATCGGGTCCCAGAGCTTGCCGAAGTCGGTGACCAGTCCGTAGCGGCGGGCCACCCGGCCGTCGACGAAGTCGGTGGCGATCGCGAGCAGGAAGACGACGGTGGCGCCGACCCGCCAGGCCTCGTCGTGCGGGTGTGACAGCAGCATCCAGGCGAACAGCGGGACGAGCACCACCCGCACGGTGGTGAGGATGTTCGGCAGGTTCCAGCGCGATCCGACCCGCCCTGCCCAGGCTGGTACTGGTTCGCTCATGAGGTTCCCATTTCCGCTCGGGTCGCCCCGGATCGGCACGTCCTCGGGGCTGTCCGCCCCAGCCTATCGACCGAGGCCAGCGATCAGATCGATTCCGTCGCTGTCGACGACGGTGGCGGCGACGACATCCCCGACCCGCGGGGCGGTGGCGCCGGGAGCGAGGACGAGCCGGGTGACGCCGTCGACGTCGGGTCCCTGGTGGGCGGCGCGACCGACGATCTCCCCGTCGGCCACGTCCTCGACGAGCACCCGGACGGGCTCGCCCACGCGCTCGGCGGCGCGCTCGTCCATGAGCTCGGTGACCAGGTCGACGAGCATCGCGCGCCGCTCCTCGACGATGTCCTCGTCGACGTGCCCGCTGAGCGTGGCCGCCTCGGTGCCCTCCTCGTCGGAGTAGCCGAACACGCCGACGATGTCGAGGCGCGCCTCGCGCAGGAACCCGGCCAGCACGTCGACGTCGTCGTCGGTCTCCCCGGGGAATCCGACGATGACGTTGCTCCGGACGCCGGCGGTCGGCGCCACCTCCCGGATCCGGGCCAGCAGCTCGAGGAAGCGGTCGGCGTCCCCGAACCGGCGCATCCGGCGGAGCAGCGGCCCGGACGCGTGCTGGAAGCTCAGGTCGAAGTACGGCACCACCTTGTCGGTGCCGGCGATCGCCTCGATGAGCGAGCCGCGCAGTTCGGCGGGCTGCAGGTACGAGACCCGGATCCAGTCGAGGCCGTCGACCTCCGCCAGTTGCGGCAGCAGCCGTTCGAGGGAGCGCAGGTCGCCGAGGTCCTTGCCGTAGGAGGAGGAGTTCTCGCTGACGAGGAACACCTCCCGTACGCCCTGCTCGACGAGCCACCGGGCCTCGTCGACGATCTCGGACGCCGGTCGCGACAGGTAGCTGCCGCGGAAGGTGGGGATGGCGCAGAAGGCGCAGCGCCGGTCGCAGCCGGAGGCCATCTTGAGCGGCGCGCTCGGCCCGTGCCCGAGGCGACGGCGCACCACGCGGGGTCCGGTGGCGGGGGCGAGGCCGGCGGGCAGGTCGGTGACCACCCCGGGCACCGAGACGCCGGCGGCCGCGGCACGGCGGGCGACCGGCGTGAGGGGCAGCAGGCTCCTCCGGTCGCGCGGGGTGTGGCTGTGGTGCCGTTCGCCGGCGAGGATCGAGCGCAGCCGGGCGCCGATATCGCCGTAGTCGTCGAAGCCGAGCACGGCGTCCGCCTCGGGGAGCGACTCGGCGAGCTCGGCGCCGTAGCGCTCGGCCATGCAGCCAACGGCGACGACGGCCCGGGCGCTGCCCTGGTCCTTGAGATCGGCGGCCGCCAGCAGGGTGTCGATCGAATCCTTCTTCGCCTGCTCGACGAACCCGCAGGTGTTGACCATCACCGCCTGCGCGTCGGCCGGGTCGTCGACGAGCAGGAAGCCCTCAGCCTCCAGGCGCGCGGCGAGTTCCTCGGAGTCGACCTCGTTGCGGGCGCACCCGAGCGTGGCGAGGTGCACGGTGACGGGCGCGGACGCCGGCGGGCGCAGGGTGGTGGCGGAGTCAGTCATCGCCGACCATTCTGCCCTGCCGACCGGGAAGGCACCGCATCGTGCCGAGCGCCACCGGTGCCAGCACTCCGTCAGCGGGCCAGCGCCTCCGGGTGGTCGGCGATGTACTCCCTGATGATCGAGTCGATCCCCGTGTCGGGTCGCAGCCCGAGCTCGCTCGCCCGGGAGTTCTCGAACCGCGCCGGCCACGACCGCACGAGCGCCTCGATGGCCGGGTCGGGCGCTTCCCGCACGAGCGAGGCGACCTCGGGTCCGGCGATGTCACTCAGGGCGTCGAGCATCTCTCCGACGCTCACGGTGAGGGCGGGCAGGTTCACCGGGAGCCGCCCGCGCAGCTGCCCGGGCTGGTCGCCCCGCTCGGCCTCGGCGACGGTGAGGATGCCTCTCACCGTGGTGCGGGGCGAGGCGAGCGCCAGCTGCTGGTCGCGGCCCACCGGGCACGGCGCCTCGAGTCCGGCGAGCGGCTCGCGGATGATCCCCGACACGAACGAGGACGCCGCGGCATTCGGCCGCCCGGGACGCACCGCGACGGTCATCAGTCGCACCACGCGTCCGTCGACGAAGCCCTTGCGGGTGTAGTCGGCGATGAGGGTCTCGCACGCGTACTTCTGCGCCCCGTAGCTCGACTGCGGGGTGGGGAGCGTCGCCTCGGACACCGCCTCGGGCATCGGGAGCGCCGCGTCGGGGCCGTAGACGGCGACGCTCGACGAGAAGACGACCTCCGCGAGGGGGCCGCCCCCCTCGTGCTGGCGTCGGGCGGCGTCCAGTAGCGCCCGGGTGGTGTCGAGGTTGGCGGTCATGCCGAGGTCGAAGTCCCGTTCGCACTCGGCCGAGACGGCGGCCGCGAGGTGGAAGACGACGTCGACGGGCGACGCGAACAGCTGCGGCAGGAGGTCTGTGAGGTCGCCGGTCAGCGTCTCGACGGGGTCGGCGTCCGCGAACCGGCTGACCGCCGGCGCGACCTTGTCGGCGAGCACGATCCGGTCGATCGGCTCGCCCCGGAAGCGGCCGCGGGCGAGGAGTTCGGTGGCGAGGGTGGAGCCGACGAAGCCGTGGCCTCCGGTGATGACGATGCGCATGGTGTGGTCCCTTCGAGACCCGGGGGTGACTGGTCGGTGTGCGGTCAGTGGTGGTCGCGGCCGCCGAGCAGGCGGATGACGCTCGAGTCGTCCTCGGCGCCGAGCCCGGCCGCCTCGCCGAGGAGGAACAGCGCCTGGGCGGCACCGGCGACGGGGGTCGCGACGTGAGCCTCACGAGCGGCCGCCGTGACGATGCCCATGTCCTTGACGAAGATGTCGAGCCGCGACCGCACCTCGGCACCGCCGTCGTCGAAGGCCTGCAGCGCCCGGGGACCGCGGTCGCCGAGCATGAACGACGCAGCGGCTCCGGCCATGAGCGTCCGCAGCGTCGTCGCCTGGTCGAGCCCGAGGGCACCGGCGAGGGCCAGCGCCTCCGCGGCGGCGGCGATGTGGACGCCGCACAGCAGCTGGTTCACCGTCTTCATCGCCTGGCCGTCGCCCGCCCGCTCGCCCACGCGGACGAGGGTGGACGCCATCGCCTCCAGCACCGGCAGCCCCGCCTCCCACGCAGCGGCGTCCGCCCCGACGACGACGAGCAGGTCGCCGGTTCCGGCCCGGGCCGGGCCGCCGGACACGGGCGCGTCGACGAGGTGCACGTGGTCCGCGGCGAGGCGGGCGGCGACGGCGCGGACCGCTTCGATGCCGACCGTGCTGGTGAGCAGGACGACCGCACCGTCGCCCAGCGTGGGTGCGATGCCGGCGTCCCCCCACAGCAGGTCGAGGAGCTGCTCCTCGTTGCGCACCGCCACGAGCGCCACCGTGGCGCCGGTCGCCGCCTCGCGGGCGCTCGAGCACACGCGGGCGACATCGGCCGCCGCGGCCGCGCGGTCCGGGTCGATGTCGTAGGCGGATACGGGGAAGGTGGCGGAGAGGTGCCGGGCCATCGGCAGCCCCATCGCTCCCAGCCCCAGAACGGCGACGGTGGTGATCATGGTCGAATCCTCCTGCGCGAAGGGGCTGGGCCGGTGGGGAATGCCGCCACCGGGGCGGGTCGGGTGGGCGTCATGCCGACAGGGTGTGGACGACGTCCGCGAGCGAGTGCGGGCCCCCCACGTTGCCGGCGAAGACGACGTAGGGGATGCCGCGGGCGGGGCCGTCGACCGGTTCCCACAGCGACACGATCCCGGGCAGCAGCGACCCGCGCACCATGGCGCGGGAGATGCCCAGCCCACGGGCCGCGACGTCGGAGGAGGTGATGCCCCCCTTGGCGACGACGAAGCGCGGCGGCCGGGCGGCGAGGACCTTCGCCACGACCGCGACGAGAGCCCCCGAGACGGAGCGGGCGATGGCGAGCGACGCTGCGGGGTCGTCGGCGCGCACGAGGGTCCTGCTGGTCCGCACGACGACGTTGCCGGTCGCCAGCGCCTCCGCCGCCCGCCGGGCCACCTCGTCCACGTGCCGGTCGGCCGCTCCCGGCACCTCGCTGAGGATGGTGGCGACGTCGAGGTCGAGCTCGACCGGGCGGTCGGAGGCGACGAGTTCGGCGAGCTGCCGGGTCGTCATCGAGACGTGCGACCCGACGACGACGAGGCCGCCGTGGGCCCGCTCGGCCAACCCGCCCTCGCGGATGGCGGCGATCTCGTCGGGCTGGAGCGGGGCACGCACCTCCTGGCCGATGACCGCCCGGACGAACGGCGGCCCGACCCGGTAGACGAGCCGGGCGCCGCGGGCCTCGGCGGTGTACAGCGCGAGCGCGAGCAGGCGCAGGTCGTTCTCGGTGACCGCGTCGCAGACGAGGGGCCGCGCGTCGCTCAGCGAGGTGAGCAGGGCGACCGTCGCGTCGTGGTCGGTTCGCAGGGTGGTGAGGTCGATCCGCGCCACGTCACCGGCCGGAATGCGGCCGCCGGTCTTCTCCTCGACCCACTGCCGCAGGTCGGAGGCGTGATAGCCGAAGGTGGCGTCGCGGGCGAACTCGGTCTCCCCCACGGGCGTGTACCCGTCCTCGGGATTGCCCGCGTAGTGGACCGAGTCGACGGTGATCCGTCCGGCGTCCCCGAACGCCGGGACGATGACGATCCCGTCGACCGGCCGGCCGTCCCGGGCGGCCACCTCCCGGGCGAGGGTGGCCGGCTCGAGTGGGAAGTGGCCCCGCAGGGTCGAGTCGGAGCGCGACACGAAGTCGACCCGGACGCCGACCCGCTCGGCGGCCGCGAACGCGGCCCGGGCCACCTCGCGGTTGCACCGCTCGGCGTGCTCGGGATCGAGACTGCGACTGTTGGTCATGACGTACACGGCGGGTGCGCCCTGCCGCAGCGCCCACGCGAGCGACTCGGTCGACCAGTCCATGACCACCGGGAGGTCGTAGACCGACTGGGTGCCGGTGGGGTCGTCGTCGAGCACGACGAGCACCCGCCCGCTCTGGCGGGCGAGACCGGCGAGTTCGGTGGCCGGCACCTCGGCCGCCGCGGGCATCGCAGCCAGGAGGTCGGCTGACGAGACGGGCATCTGTGCTCCTCGCTGCGGGACACGTCGCCGGGGCCGCTGGCGACGCGAAAACCGTGATGAACCCGTCTGGACAGTCGTGAGGCGGGGGCCGGTGCGTGCCCGCCGGCCGCCCCAAACCTAGTTCATCCTCCCTGGACAGGAGGGTGACCCGCCCGGCGATGGCGGCGCCACCGGTCGGCCCTGACCGGTGGCGCCGCGTCCCGCTCGGGAAGTTCGGCTCCCCTCGTCGCGGCGCCGTCAGCTCGCCGAGGCCTGGTAGTCCTGGCCGGGCTTCCAGTCCTTGAACGCGTAGTCGTCCAGGGAGACCTTGGCGCCCTCCGACTGCGCCGACTTCACCGCCGACTCGAGGTCGGCCTGGCGAGCGTCGCTCAGCTTCTTGAGGGCCCCCTTGAGATCCGAGATCGACCCGCCGAGGTACCCCTGGACGATGTTGCCGATGGTCGGAGTGACGGGCTTGCGCTTCGCCTCGGCCTTGGAGACGTCCGGGTTGCGGACGATGGCCTGCGGCATGAGGAACACGTGGTCCTTGCAGAACGTCACCACCGACTTGTACGCGTCGAGGGCGTCCGACGACGAGACGAGGTCGAGGTTGAGCGGCGGCTGGTCCATCGCCGCGATCATGCCCTTCTGATACGCGTCGTCCATGAACGAGGCGATGAGCTTGCTCGCCTGATCCGGATTCTTGCTGCCCGCCGACACGAAGTAGGAGGCCGACGGGCGTCCGCGATAGGTCCAGTTGTTCTGCGCCGAGTCCGGCTTGGGCGTCGTGCCCGAGCCGATCTTGTCGGCGAAGGCGGGCACGAGGGCCTTGCAGCCGCCAGCGCACCAGATGCCGTCGAAGTAGAGGCCGGTGGAACCCGACGCGAAGCGCGTGCGCGAGTCGACGACGCCCATGTTGTTGGTGCCCGGGAGCAGGTACTTCGCGTCCGACAGCTCCTTGAGGAACTCGATGACCTGCACATAGCTGTCGTGCTGGTAGTCGTACTGGCCCGTGTCGAAGCGCAGCCCCTGGTATCCGGGGAACCCGGCCACCTGGGCCATGTCGTCGGTCTCGTCCCCGACGCGGCTGCCGTCGGCGCCGAGCGCCATGGTCAGCGGGACGATGCCCGCACCCTTGAGCTTGTTGCACGCGTCCTTGATCTCCGAGTACGAGGTGGGCGGGTTGGCGGGGTCGAGGCCGGCCTTGGTGAAGTGGTCCTTGTTGAACCAGATCAGCCCGGTGCGTTGACGGAAGCTGAACAGGGGGAACCCGTAGAGCTTGTTCCCCACGCTGGTGATCCCCTCGGTGAGCACGTTCTTGGGCAGCTTCGCCATCGTGTCGGAGGGGAGCTGGAGCTCGTGCACCCAGTTGCCGTCCACGAGGGCGGGCAACGGCAGGCCGATGACGTTGGAGTACACGTCCGGCAGCTTGTTGGCCTGGTGGGCCAGCTGGAACGCCTCCGGCGCCTTGGAGGCGTCGTAGTACGTGTGCGTGACGGTCGTCCCGAGCGCCTTCGTCTCGGTACTCGCCCAGTTGTCGTTGAGCTTCTTGAACGAGCTGAAGTGGTCCCACCAGGTGAGCGACCCCGACGATCCCCCGGCGGACGAGCCCGACGATCCGCTACTTCCCCCGCACCCCGTGGCGAGGACGGCCATTGCGGCCGCAGAAGACGCCAGCAAGCTTCTCCGCGTCAATGTGTTCATTGTTCTTTCACACCTTCCTTGTACTGACGTGTACCGATGAATTGGTCTGATCGATTAAGTTTCATGACTTGACGGCCCCCGAGATTCCCTCAACGAAGTACCTCTGGAGGAAGATGAACAATAGGACGACCGGGCCGATAGATATCACCCCCGCGGCGGCCATTCCCGACCAGTCGGTCGCCGTCTCGCCGACGAATGCCTGCATTCCCACACTCACCGTGCGAATGTCGGGTCGGCTGAACGAGAACACGAGCGGCAGGAAGAACGAGTTCCAGGTGGTGATGAAGGTGAGCACCGCGACCGTGGCCGTGACCGGCATCGCCAGGGGTAGCATCACCGACACGAACGTGCGTAGGAAACCGGCCCCGTCGACCAGGGCGGCCTCTTCCATCTCCCGCGGAATCTGACGGAAATATCCGTAGTAGATGAGGATGGCGGAAACGTAAGCGGCCCCACTGAGCGCCAGAATCATCCCGGACAACGAATTGATGAGGCCGAGCTGCATCGAAATCTTGACGACCGGAATGATGGTGTACCCCGTGGGCACGAACAGGGTGGCCACGAGTACGCCCATGAAGATCCGCGATCCTCGGAAGCGGAAACGGGCGAGAACATATCCGGCGGCGGCGCACCGCAGGGTGACGATGATCACGGTGGCGGCGGTCACGGCGACGGTGTTGATGAGGTAACGACCGAAATGGGCATCACTCCAGGCGCGCACGTAGTTCTGCCAGACGACCGTGTGCGGAATGAGGTTGAGACCGCCGGAGAAGATCTCCATGTTGTCCTTGAGGGAGGCCGAGACCATCCACACGAAGGGGAAGACCCACAGCACCGCCACCCCGATGAGCGCCAGCGCCGCCAGCCACCAGGGCAGCCGACGCAGCAGCCGTCTCGATCGGTCGCTCCTCGCACCGCGCCGGTGTTCCACACCCGCCGGCCTCGCCCCCGCCGGCATCGTCCCGCTCGTCATCACTGCACTCCCCTCATCCGTCGGCTCACATACATGCCCCACACCTGGATCGCGCCGACCACGGCGACGAGCAGGCCGAACAGCACGGACGCGGCCGATGCGTAGCCGAGTTGCGGAACCGAAGCCGCGAAAGCCCAGCGGTAGATGTAGATCTCGATGATCTCGGTGTGGAAATAGGGCCCCCCGCCCGTCAACGTGAACATGAGATCGAAATTGTGGAACGTCTCTTCGACCGTCAGCACCGTGATGATGATGAGAAACGGCTTGAGCATGGGAACAGTGATGTTGGTGAACAACCGGCCCACGCCGGCGCCGTCGATCCGCGCGGCTTCGTACAGCTCCTGAGGGATGGTCTGGAGCGCGGCCAGCCAGTAGATCATCGTGACCCCGAAGAACTTCCAGATGTACAGAACAGCGGCCGTCGGCAGCGCCCACCGGTTGTCTCCGAGGAAGTCGATGCCGCCACCCCCGAATTTGGTGAGCACGCTGTTGATGGGTCCGCTCGCCGGGTCGAGGATGAACCGCATCACGACGCCGAGAATGGCCGTCGTCGTCACCACCGGGATGAAGAACGCCGAGCGGAGCAGGCCCACCAGGGGGAACTTGGGCGAATTGAGGATGATCGCGAGCACGAGGCTCAGGAACACCCTTGCGGGCACCACGAGCAGCATGAAGAGCAGGGTGATCTTGAACGAATTCCAGAAGAGCGGATCGGCGAGCACCAGCCGATAGTTCTGCAGTCCCACGAATTTCTCGTTCGAGTCGAACCCGTTCCATTCCACGAGGGAGTACCAGTAGCTCGCGGCGATGGGATAGAGGGTGTAGAGGCCGTACAGAACCACCGTGGGGATGAGGAAGATCCAGATCCACACCGAGGTGTTGCGGTTGTGCAGCGCCTTGTTCCGGCCATCGCCCACGGCCTCGCGGTGCGCCCGCTTGGTCGCCCCGAGGGCTCTCGACTGGGTGGTCATGAGCAGTCTCCGTTCCTGGTCACCGGCTAGCGGATCTGGCTGAGGGAGAAGGTCCGGGGGTCGTTCCCGGTCCGCTCCCCCCGGTCAAGGGCGGAGATCTGCTCGACCTCCGCCCGGGACAGGTCGAGACCGTCGAGTTCGATGTTCGACCGCACGCGTTCGGGGGAGACCGACTTCGGGATGACGATGTGTCCCAGTTCCACGTGCCACCGCAGGATCACCTGCGCGGGCGTGACCCCGTGCTCCGCCGCGATCCCCACGACGACCGGGTCGTGGAGGTCCTGGCCCCGCCCCAGGGGCGAGTAGGCCTCCACGGCGATCCCGTGGTCACGGCACATCGCGAGAAGCTCGCGTTGCTGGAACGTGGGGTGCACCTCGAGTTGGTTGACCGACGGGACGACCTCCGTCTCCACAAGCAGCGTGTCGAGGTGCTCGGGAAGGAAGTTGGAGACACCGATGGCGCGCACGCGCCCGTCCTGGTAGAGCCTCTCGAGACCCCGCCAGCTCTCGACGAACAGTCCGGCCTCCGGGTTCGGCCAGTGGATCAGGTACAGATCCGCATAGTCGAGGCCCAGTCGCTGCACGCTGTCGCCGTACGCCGCGACGGCGCCGGCCCGGCCCTGCTCCCCGTTGCGGAGTTTCGTCGTGACGAAGAACTCCTCGCGGGGAATGCCGCTCGCGCGGATCGCCGCACCGACCCCGGCCTCGTTGTTGTAGGCCGCGGCGGTGTCGATGTGCCGATATCCGGCGGCGATCGCGCTCTCGACGGCGTCCCGGGTCGCGTCGGGCGGGATCTGGAAGACCCCGAACCCGACCTGGGGCACCGCCACCCCGTTGTTCAGCCGAATGGTGCGGGGGGAGCTCATCGCGACTCCCCCTCGCCCGCCTTCGGCGAGAAGACGAGAAGCGACACCGACGGCAGCGGCAGGCTCACCTCCACCCGCAGCGACCCCGACTCCGCCGTCACCGCCCGGGCCTCCTCCAGCGCCTCCAGGCCCTGCCGGTCGCGGATCGCGGCCAGCTGGTCGTCGCTCGGGTCCTGCGGAGAGCCGAGGTCCTGCCACACCGTGTAGGCGTTGCTGTGACCGGCGTCCACCCGGAAGTGCTCGAGGGTGTAGCCGGACGCCGGAAGGTTGGCGAGGTGCACCTCCACCCGTGACTCCTCCGCGCTGGTCTGGTACTGGTCGTCGGTGTGCCGCCACACGAGCACCGCGAGCGTGCCGTCGCTCGACACGGACGCCAGCGCGTCCACCTCCTCGGGCATGCTGTTGCCGTCGGTCTCCGAGAGCGACCCGGTCGACCAGGCCGCGTCCGAGGTGGCCGCGATGCGCTCCGGACCGAGGTGGGCCAGCATCCGGTAGGCGTTGAGGAACGGCTTCTCGATCCCGCCCGCGGTGAGGAACGATCGGGTCCCCTCGAAGTACCGCTCGCCCTCGAAGTAGAAGCTCCACGAGGTGGCGCGCTCCACCGCCACGGCCTCCTCGGCGTTGAGGTCGAGGATCTTCTTCATGAGCTTGACCTGGAACACCGGGTAGTACTCGTTGTTCTGGAACTCGTAGTTGCGGTTGTCGTAGCGGCCGAAGTGCGCGGGCACCGCCGCGTCGCACTCGTCGACGTAGACGGGCAGGTCGCGGTACTCGGGGAACTCGGCGATCGCCCTGTTGAACTCGCGGATGTCGTAGAGCATCTTGGTCGCCGAGGGGCTGAGCTTCTCCTCGGGCTCCGCACTGAACGGCAGGTAGTCGCGGGTCGTGAACCGCGATCCCTTGGTGTGGTACGACACGAAGTCCAGAGGCTCCTTCCGGGCCGAGGTGTAGGCGAGGAAGCCCTTGAGGAACTCGAGCCCACCGCTGGTCACCGTCGGGCCACCGACCCTGGCCTCGGGCAGCACGCCCCGAACGGCGCGGGCCGTGACGGCGTAGAGCTCGTTGAACTGGTCGAGCGTGCCGCGCCAGTACGAGATGTCCGGCTCGTTCCACAGCTCCCAGATCCAGGTGGCGACTTCGCTCGCGCCGTACCGGTCGAGGCAGTGCTGGGCGAGCGCCGCCACCAGACCGCCCCACTTGTCGTAGTCCCGGGGCGGGTACCCCCACTGGCCGGCCTCGTAGGCTGTGTAGGCGGTCGGGCTGGGGACCACCGTCAGTTCCTCGGCTTCGGGGGGAAGCAGGTCGCGCGGCGTGAACCCGAGTTCGACGAGCACGTGGTTGCCGGCGTTGACGATCGCGTCATAGGCCTGGTCGACCAGGGTGAAGTCGTACGAGGGGTTGCCCTGGGCGTCCTCGTGATAGACGTTGCCGGAGCTCCAGTGCGGGATCCCGAACCCGCTCCCGGAGCAGAACACGTAGTGGGGACGAACCAGGTAGCCCTCGCCCGGGAGGCCGCCGAAGGACCGCAGCAGACGCTTGCCGGTCGGGGTGTAGGTCCAGTTGAACTCGTCGTAGCCGATGCTCTCCCAGACCCGGGTCAGCTGTCCCTGCCGAGCGGAGGCGTCCACCTCGACCCGGGCGGTGGTGACGTGGGGGGCGTCCGGACGGTGGGGTGCGGCGGGCGGGAACGAGCCGAGCGCCCGGTGGCTGACGTGAGCGGTCGTGGTGTCGGTGGTCATGATGCTGGTCGCCTCAACTTCCTCGTGAAGGATGGTCTTCTGGTGCGGTGCTGGGGAGGGACGACCTGGCGATGGGCGCGCTGAACCACACTGGGTGCGCGGAGCGCCAGACGTGAGGGGTGTCAACGACGACCCAAGGGGCGCCGGCGGACGCCGTCGTCGTTGACCTGTGCTCCTGGACCGGGATGTCGGTCCGAGGGAAACGCCGGGGTGAAGCTGAACCGGTGGCCGCGGTGCCACTCGGGTTCGGAAACGGGGTGTTGCGCCGAAGCCTCAGTGCATGTGTTTGCCCCCGTCCGCCTGAATGGTCGAGCCGGTGATGAAGCCGGCGCCGTCGGAGAAGAGGAAGGCGACGGTGGCGGCGATCTCCTCGGGACGTCCGACGCGGCCGAGCGGGATGGAGGCCGACATCGTCGCCTTCCGCTCGTCGGTGAGCTTGCCGCCCATGATCTCGGTGTCGATCGGCCCGGGCGCCAGGACGTTCACGGTGATGCCGTGCGGGCCCAGTTCCCTGGCCGCGCCGCGACACATCCCGATGACCGCGGCCTTCGCCGTCGCGTAAACGCCCTTGCTGAACGTCCCCCCGCCGTCGAACGCGGTGATCGACGAGAAGTTCACGATCCGGCCCACGCCGGCCTCGATCATCGCGGGCGCGGCGTGCCGGATCATCAGGTACGACCCGGTGACGTTGACCGCCATGACCCGCTCGAAGGTGTCGCGGTCGCACTCGTGCAGCGACATCGTGCAGGCGATGCCAGCGGCGTTGACCAGTCCGAGCACCGGCGGGAACTCGGCGGCGATCCGCGCGAACGTGTCCTCGATCGCGGCCTCGTCGCTCACGTCGACCACGAAGGCGCGGACGGCGCGACCGGCCGCCACCAGGTCGCGCTCGACCTCGGCCAGGCCGCCGGCGTCGACGTCGAGGAGCGCGACGGCCCAGCCGTCGGCGGCCAGCGCGGCGGCGACATGGCGCCCGATTCCTGCGCGCCCGCCGGCGCCGGTCACGACGGCTGTGCGGTCGGAGGGCAATGCCGGGGTCGTGGTCGTTGGGGTGGTCATCGGACGAGCTCATCTCCTGTGATCGGGACGCGGTTGGGCAAGGCGGCGCGGGTCTCGGCGACTTCGCCGATCACGCGCATCATCGAGGTCAGGTCGTGGGCGAAGCGGCCGAGCAGCAGGCCGTCGACGCTGCCGGCCAGGGCGGAGAAGGTGCCGGGGCCGGCGGCACCGCCGTACAGCACACGGACGCCGGGAACCGCGCGGGCCGCGCGGTCGCGCAGGGCCGAACAGACGGCCCGCACCCAGCCGGGGTCGGCGGAGCTGTCGGCCCCGATGGCCCACAGGGGCTCGTAGGCGATGACGAGGTCGCGGGGAGGCGCGTCGAGCGCGCCGAGGAGTTGGTCGAGGTCCTCGGTGCAGGCCCCGACGGCGGCCCCGAGGTCGCTGGCGTCCGGCTCCCCCACGCAGTAGATGGGTGTCATGCCCCGATCGAGCACCTCGCGCACCTTCGAGGCGAGCATGGCGGCGTCCTCCCCGAACAGCACCCGCCGTTCCGCGTGGCCCACCTCGATGTAGCGGCAGCCGAGTTCGGCGAGCAGCTCCGCGGTGACCTCGCCCGTCTGGGCGCCGGCCGACGAGGGGGCGACGTCCTGCCCGCCCCAGACCAGCGGCGTCCCCGACAGCGACTCGGCCGTCGACTCCAGGAGCGGGAAGCTCGGCAGCACCGCCACCTCGACCCCGCCGGGCACGGCGTCCGCCTGCACGGCCAGGCCGTGCACCCACTCCCTCGTCCGCTCGGCGGAGAGGTAGGCCTTGAAACTGACGGCAACGAGTGCGCGTCGCGGCGGCTGGGCGGGAGTGTCCATGTCGATCAGAGGACCGTCGCCAGGATGCTGCGGATGTAGTCGCGGTTGCGGGCGCAGACGCCGAGACTGTCGGAGCCGTAGTGCTCGGTGAGGAACGGCCCGGTGAAGCCGCCCTCGACCGCCTGAGTGATGACTGAGCGGTAGTTGATGATGCCGTACTCCATGGGGAGCGGGAAGCTCGTGTAGGAGCCGGTGGCAGGGTCCTCGTCGCGCAGGTAGTTCTTCACGTGCCAGTAGTTGGCGTACGGGAGTGTCTTGTCGAACATCGCCTGGATCGGCTCGATCGGACGGTGCAGCCGGACGAGGTTGCCGATGTCGGGGTTGAGCCCGCAGGCGGGATGGTCGACGTCGGCGAGGAAGGCGACCGCGTCGTCCGGCGTCCCGACGTAGGTGTCCTCGTACATCTCCAGGGTGATCTCCTGGCCGTTGCGCTGTGCGTGCTCGGCCAGCTCACGGATCGCCCGCACCGCGCGATCGCGCACCGCGGGCGTGAAGTCGTCCTTCCACCCGTCGGCCAGCCAGAACCACAGCGCCGTGGTCTGTGCCGGGGAGAAGCCCTGGAAGAAGCCGTAGCTGACGATCTTGACGCCGAGTTCGGCGGCATTGTCGAGCAGCCGGTGGCTGTAGTCGAGGTACTCCGCCCCCCGCTGGGGATCCATGACACTGCGGCGGGAGGTCGAGATGGCGGGGATGGTGAGGCCCGAGTCCTCGACGACCTGCTTGAACACGGCCAGGCGCTCCGGCGACAGGTCGCCCACCCGCACCCAGGTGTCGGTCGGGTCGACCTCGGTGAACCCGAGTCGCCGCACGAGGCCCAACTGCTTGGCCCACTCCGAGGGGTCGGCGTCCTGAATCGGGCCACCCTGGCTGTCGACGCCCCCGAAGGGGAGCATCGCGCAGGCGATCGGCCACGTCTCGGCTGTGTAGGTCATGGTGCTGTCAACTCCTGTGGTGGGACGGGGGGACGCCGGGGGCGCCGGAAACCGGGGGTCGGGGCGGAAGACTCAGAGCGGGGCCGGGCCGAGCTCGTCGAGCAGTTGCGAGAGCCGGGCGTAGGCGGTGTTGCGGTAGGCGACGAGGGCGGACGAATCGCCGGCCTCGACGATGAAGCCGCCCCCCTGCTTGAGCCCGAGGTGTCCGGAGTCGACGAGGTCGGTGAGCATCGTCGGGCTGGCCAGCCGCGCGCCGTAGTGCTTCTCGAAGGTGGTGAAGCAGTCCCGGTAGATGTCGAGTCCGGCCATGTCGGCGATGGCGAACGGGCCGAAGAACGGCAGCCGGAAGCCGAAGGTGGTGCGCACCACCGTGTCGATGTCCTCGGGGGTCGCGATGCCCTCCTCGACCAGGGTGATGGCCTCCTTGAGCAGCACGTACTGCAGCCGGTTGAGAACGAACCCGGCCTTGTCGACCACCCGGGCGCTCTGCTTGCCGACGGCGCCGATGAGGGCCTCGACCGGCGGGAGGTGGCGCTCGTCGGTGCCGCTGTGGGCGATGAGCTCGACGCCGGGGATGAACGGGGCCGGGTTGGAGAAGTGGACGCCGAGGAACCGGCTCGGGTCGGTGAGGAAGGCGGCGAGCTCGGCGATCGGCAGGGTCGAGGTGTTGCTGCCGATGATCGCGTCGGCACGAGCCGCCCCCTCGATCCGGGCCAGCACCGGACCCTTGACGTCGGGCCGCTCGAACACGGCCTCCTCGATGAAGTCGGCGTCCGCGACCGCGGCCTCGAACGAGTCGGCCGCGGAGAGGTACTTCTCGATCCGCTCGACGGAGCCGGGCGCGAAAAGACCGCGCTCCTCGAAGTCGCGGGCCTCGGTGAGGATGCGGGCGTGGTGCCGCCGGGTCGAGTCGACGTCGGCGTCGAAGATCACCACCGGGATCTCGGCCATCGCCACGACCTGGGCGATGCCCCCGCCCATGTAGCCCGCGCCGATGACCGCGACCTTGCTGATCGCCTGTTCGCTCATCTGTGGTGGTGTCCCTTCAGCAGTCGTAGGAGTTGATCGCCGCGACCTTGCCGGCGGATGCCGAGGTCTCGTCGAATTCGTAGTCGAGCCATTCCTTCGCGAGGCGGCGCGCGAGTTCGACGCCGACGACGCGCTGGCCCATGCAGAGCACCTGGGCGTTGTTCGACAGCACGGACCGCTCCACCGAGTAGCTGTCGTGGGCGGTCACGGCGCGGACGCCCTGCACCTTGTTCGCGCTGATCGCCATCCCGAGGCCCGTGCCGCAGAT
>DATAKK010000095.1:0-2895 GCA_036261615.1 Propionibacteriaceae bacterium
CGGCGCCGGCGAATCCTGGACCTCGCCCTCCAGCAACGCGAAGTCCCTTGTCCACGCCCGCCAGGCGTCCACCGGGTTGGCGAAGTGCACCGCGATGAGCGTGAGGCGCCCTTCCGGCACGTCGACCGTCAACCGCAGCCCGACGCCGGGATGCGGTCCTCCGTCCGTAAGCAGGGGGTAGCGGGAGAACACCATGAGGCCGGCGTCGTTCCAGTCGCCGACGGCCGAGCCCGCGCGGTAGGGGTAGCGGGAGTTCCAGTCGGTCCGGTCCAGCCCGGCCAGCGTCCTCGTGGTCACCTCGGGTAGCACGACGATGTCGGCGCCGGCCGAGGACGCCCGGCGGGCAAGTGCGACGGGGTCGGCCCAGCCGTAGTAGGTGTTCTGCTCGAGCACCACGAGGTTGGATCGGACGGCGTCCGGGACCGACCGGCGGGGCGCCTGCACCACCACTTGCGCCGCCACGACGAGCGCCAGCGCGACCGGCGCCAGCCGCCACCACCCGCGCAGCGCGACGATGAGCAGCACGCAGGCCACGCCGACGACGACCGGCAGCACGCCGATAAAGGACGCCGCCACGGTGAGCACGCGCGACCGCACCTGCAGGGCCGGTGCGAGGTCGAGCACTTCGAGGCCGGACGCCGACAGCACCAGGACCGCGCCGAGGACGAGGGCGGCGCGCCTCGACCACGTCCCCAGCGCGGATGATGGCGGGCGCACAGGCGTCGACCTACCGGTCTTCGGGGGGCTCGGCCCCCGGGGCGGCGGCACCCCCTGCCCGGTACAGCGCGACGTAGCGGGAGACCACCGAGGTGAGCGCGAACTCCCTCGAGCGTTCCAGCCCGGCCCGCGCGAGTCGCTCGCGCGCGGGCCGGTCGGTGAGCAGCTCGACGAGCGGCCGCGCCAGATCGGGCAGGTCGACGAGGACGCCGTCGCGGCCCTCACGCGTCACGTAGCGGGCCCCCACGTTGGGCGTCGCCACGACCGGCAGTCCGGAGGTCATCGCCTCGGCGTACGGGACGCCGAACCCCTCGTAGGAGGACGGCAAGCAGAAGACCCACGCACGCGCGTACGCCTCGGCCAGTTCCGCGTCCGACAGCCGGCCGAGGACCCGGACTCCGGGTCCGGGATCAGGCGGTGCGTCCTGGGTCACCATCCACAGCTCCGCGTCGGGCACGGCCGGCAGCACCTCCGCGCCGAACAGCCGGGCCAGCTCCCGGCCGCGCTTGCGGCCTCCCCAGGTGCCGACGAACAGGATCACCGGGACGCCGGAACGCTCGCCCGCGCCGGGACGGAACCGGTCGGTGTCGACACCGTTGGGAATGACGGTGCGCACCCACGGGGTCCAGCGCAGCGTCTGGGGCGACACCGCCACGGTGACGTCGGCGACGAGACTGGCCAGTACCTCGGACAGCCCGAGGGCGACCATGCGCAGCCTCTCCTTGGCCCCGGTGATGCGCAGGGCCTCCTCGAAGCAGGAGCCGTGCAGCGTCCGCACGTGCACCGGCACCCGGCGGCGCCACAGCCAGTAGTCGTCGCCGTGGGCGTGCAGCACGTCGTAGCGGCTCCAGTCGACCCTTCTCAGGGCGAGCGCGAAACGGAACGTGCGCATCGATCCGGAGAGCTCGACGTGGTGGTGGCCGTAGCCGGCGTCCGGCACGGGCGGGCAGTTGCTGTAGACGTCGACCCGGTGCCCCTGCCGCACCAGTTCGTTGGCCAGCGCATGCACCTGGTAGCCCACGCCGATCTTGCTGCCGCTCGGCAGGTAGTACGAGATCATGGCGATCCTCAGGGGTCGCTCAGACATCGACGACCTCCTCGCGCAGCGCCTCGAGCCACCCGCGCCCGTGCTCGAGGTCGGGCTCCAGGTGGTTGCCCTCGGCCCATTCGTTCCACGACTTGATCCAGAGGAAGCGCTCGGAGTGGGGGCGGTCGCCCAGCAGCGCCACGGCGTCGCGGACGTTGCGCCGGAACTTCTCCGGCGTCGAGCCGGTGAGCACCAGACCGCCGCGGCGTGACCTCGGCGTGTTGTCCCAGTTCGGGTAAACCACGGGCTGGATGCGGGCGCCGGGGACGTGGTGCCGCAGCGCGGACTGCGAGTAGGGGTAGACCTCCGGACCGCCGAGCACCTTGCGCATCGTCCGCATCGCCAGCCGCGTCCGGGGTGTCACGGACGCCGGCAGCCGCATGTACACCGTCGCGTCGAAGCCGTCGCGCTCCCCCGTCGTGTAGGTCGGGATGCCCATCGCGTCGCTCATCTCCCCGACGAGGTAGAGCCCCGGCAGGCCGGCGGAGCGGGCCATCGCCTGCCATCTGTCGACGAACGCCGCGGGCTCGGGCAGGGCCTCGGGCCGGAACACGTAGAAGACCGGCCGGTCGTCGACCCGCAGGTACCGCTCGTCGCGGAACGCGGGAAGAACGGTGGCGAAGTGCGCCCGGTCGTCCTCGGGTCCGGGGTAGAGCTGCTCCAGCAGGACTCGGTCGCCCGCCCCGTGCCAGATGCCACTCCACGTCTGGTTGGCCCACGCGAGACAGAACGAGATGCCCGGTTCGCCGGAGGCGAGCACCTCGCTGAAGGGCCGGTCGAGGATGCGGCGTCCGTGCCCGAACCAGTAGTGCCAGTAGGCGAACGCCTCGACGCCGTGGGCCAGCGCCAGCTCGCTCTGGGCGGCGCGGGTCTCGGGAACGCGCAGGTCGTAGAAACCCAATTCGCCCGGAAGCATGGGTTGGCGATGGCCGGGGAACAACCTGCGGGCCCGCGCGACATTGGTCCATTCCGTGAAGCCCGGGCCCCACCATTCGTCGTTCTCAGGAATGGGGAAGTACTGGGGCAGATAGAACGCCACAGCGCGCGCACGCCGATTCATCGCACTCGTCGTCCCTCCCTGACATCACACC
>DATAKK010000110.1:0-2151 GCA_036261615.1 Propionibacteriaceae bacterium
TGGCCCATCAGCGGTATAGCCTCTGGTGAGGCGCGTGCCGAGCGCTGAATCCACCGAGGAAGCGTGTGTGGGACATGTCGAGGGCTGCATTCTCTGAGCGGCGTCCGTACCAATTCGTGCTGCTCGTCGAACTGATGGTCATCGGCGTGTATCTGGTGTCCGGCACTGCCGCCCATTTCCTGCATTTCGGTGGCCTCGCCGTCTATGTCGTCGCCAACGCCGCGCTGACAGTCCTGCTCGCCCTGGTACTCACGAGGATGGGCTGGTGGCGCCGTGTCGGGTACCGGGCCACCGGCCCACGCACCCTCGCCTGGGTGCTTCCGATGTGCCTGCCGGTCGTGCTGAACATCTACCCGGGTCTCGATCCGGGCGGCCTCGCGCCGGTCGCCGGATTCCTCGGGTTGGCGCTGATGGTCGGCTTCGTGGAGGAATCGGCGTTTCGCGGCCTCATGCTGCGGGCACTCGAGCCCCGCGGCGTCTGGCGCGCGGTGGTGGTCACGACCGTGCTGTTCAGCCTCACCCACCTGATGAACATCATGGCCGGGGAGGCGGGTCTTCAGGCGGCGCTGCAACTGCTCTACTCGGCAGCCATCGGCTTCGCCTTCGCCGCCCTCGCGCTGCGCACTCGCGTCCTCTGGCCCCTGGTCGTCGTCCATGCCCTCATTGACTTCGTCGCCTTCATGCAGGACCCCGCCCTCACCGTTCCGCGTAACGTCGAGATCGCGGCGGCCCTCACCGTGACCGTCGTCTTCACCGCCTATGGGCTGTTCCTCATGGTGCGCGGGCAGCCGGCGGCCGATTCCGCCCCGGTCCCTCACCCCGCGCGCACAGGGCTGTCCGCCTCCGCGGAGGCGGGCGACGGGACCATCCTGCTGGAGTAGGCGACTCGGCATCAGCACCGGGGCGACGATGCGGATACGACTCCAGGGCCCTACTGCTTGCCGAACGCCTCGCTGACGTCGTTGGGGGAGTTGAACCTGTCCATCGGCAGGTTCTCCAGGGTCTGGATGACGTTGTCGTCGGCGCCGTTCTTCCGGGCGGTGTCGACCAGCGTCTTCTTGTCGGTCGGGTAGTCGATGCCGCCGAGGAACTTCTGCAACTGGATCGGATTCACCATGCCCACCCAGTACCCGGACGCCGGCGGCTCAATCAGCGAGCCCCGCGGACGCCGCCCACGTCACCCATCGCGCTGAGCGGCACCGCCGGGTCGAGCGGGACGACGTCGCGCGCCTCGGTGGACCGGTCGGGCACGGTGGTGGGCGACTCCAGGTGCACCGCCCCCGACGGGAGCAGGCCCGCCCCGCCGAAGGCCGCCATCACCCGGGCCTGCGCGGCGGCGTCCTCACCGGCGTGCGCCGGCGGCAGGGACCGCCAGAACCCGAACCCCCCGACCGACACCAGCTTCTCCCGGTCGTAGAGCACGCACGCCCCCACCCAGGCGACCTTGTAGAGCAGCCAGTCGCCCTCGGGGAGGTCGAGGGTGAGCGCCACGTGGGTGAGGTTGGCCGCGTTGTGCAGCCGCCACCGCTCGAACGCCGGCGTGCCGCGCTCCACAAGCTCCGGCGCGGGCGACCCGTCCCAGGGCTCGAAGGCCTCCCACTCCTGCGGACGCCGGTCCTCAAGGTACGACAGCCCCTGGACGGCCGCGCCGACGAAACCACAGCCCGACTCCAGCAGGGCGGCGTCCAGGCGGCGCAGCATGCCGGGCTCCAGCCACACGTCGTCGTCGAGGAACAGGACGCGCGGGGCGCGCGACTGGTGCAGGAGGAAGTCGCGCTGCTCGGCGAGCCCACGCGGGGGGAGGTGGCGTTCGAGGCGTACGTCGCGCCCCTGGGCCCTGAGGACGCCGACCATGGCGGCCACCGCCGAGGCCTCCCAGGCGGGGCTGCGGCCCTGGTCGCTGATGATGACGCCGAAGTCCATGTCGGTCTGCGCGGCCAGGCCGCTGAGCGTCGTCGCGAGTTCGGCCGGACGCTCGAAGGTGGGGATGAGCACCTCGACGCCGACGGGCCGCCGTTCCTCGGCGGGTGCCGCCCAGCGTCCCGACCAGCGGGCGCTCACGCGGGCCTCCGCCCGGCGTCGTCGGCCGGCGTCCCCGCGGGTTCGGCGCCGGCGCGGATCCGGTGCAGCACGGCGGTGGTCGAGCGGTCG
>DATAKK010000017.1:0-23786 GCA_036261615.1 Propionibacteriaceae bacterium
GGCCCCGTAGTTGCGCTCCAGCAGCCGCCCGTCGAGATCGAACCGCTCCGGCCGCGGACCCACCTCGAGCAGCATCTCCGCCGTCTCACGCCCGCGCAGCATCGGCGAGCAGACCCAGTGCCGCGGCCACAGGCCCACCTCAAGCAGCTGCTCCCCCGCCCTCCGGGCCTCCTCGCGACCGCGCTCGGTGAGCGGTACGTCGAGCACCCCGGTGAACAGTTCCCCGGCGTTCGCGCTGCTCTCGCCGTGCCGCAGCAGCACGAGGACGCCGCTCACCTTTGGCTCCGGGTGAACTCCCATGTGACGCGCACCACCCGCGCAGCCTAACCCGGCCTCTCACCGTGTGCGTCACCCGACCGTCAGGTCAGTCTCGGAGCACGGGCGGCTCGGCGAGCTTCACCTCATCCCTCATGCACCGCCGATGGAGGGAGCCGCCGGGTAGGGCGAGCCGAACTCCAAGGTGCCTGTCGTCCCTACGGACGAGGACTCGCCCACCGCGCTATCGACCGATAATGGGCTCTTCTTCATCCGGCACTCCCTGAACCCGGAAGGACGTAAAGTCAGGGGCGACACAATGACGTCAATCGGTGTTGGAGCAGCAGTTCCTGGGGGAACACATGCCAAGAGAATACCCAGACCAAAACGGTTCAGATCCATCACGAATAAATCAAGCAAACCAGCTTCCTCCTCCGTCATATCCGACGGGAGGACCACCCCCCCGCTCCTTCGGCAATCAGGCACCTCCATATATAAACGGCCCGTCGCAGCCCTCTTTCGGACAGGGATGGGCGCCCCAGGCGTACCCGTATCAAGCAGGACCGCCTCAGCCGCCCTACGCCACAGGCTGGGGGCAGCAGCCTCCCCCTGGTCCCGGTGCTCCATTCCCCGGGGGACAGCAACCGCCTCCGCCACCCCAGCCACCTCGACGCAAGCGAAAGGCGGCTCTCGCAGGTAGTGCTGTCGCCGTCCTACTCATCTGGGCCGTCGCTGAGGGCAACAAGCAAAGCGCCACGACCGCGGCACCAGCCCCCTCCGCACCGCCGATCAGCAGCGCCTCGACCAGCTCAACTCGCACCTCCAGCACGAAGGCCACAAGTAAGGCGGGGGCGACGTCGGCAGCGATTGCGAAGAAGTCAAGCGCCACCACGAAGGCGACCACCCCCATCCCTACCAATCCCCGTATCGGCGTTCCCGCCCAGACGGGGAAGAGTTCAACGCTCGTGACGAGGGTGCAGAGCCTCAACGTGCTGCAGGACAGCTGGTTCGGCACGAAGAGCGGAAACTGGCTGCTCATCGACGTCTCAGTGACCAACATCGGAAAGAAGCCGATCACTGTCAGCGATAGCGATTTCACTCTGATCTCCGGGGATGGGGCGGAGTATGAGACCGACTCCGACGGCATGAAGTACTTTGACGACAGCTTCTTTCTCGAGAACGTCAACCCCAAGATGAGCATCAAAGGTCACGTCCTATTCGCCGTTCCCGCAGGCTTCAGCGCCGAAAAGGCGATACTCGAGTTCACCGACTCATTCTGGTCCTCCCCCACCAAGATCGACCTGCATCGATGAACCTCGGATCGGCCGGGACGATGCGCAGCTAGAGCTCGTGCCAGCTCCGACGAAGGCGACTGACAGCACCCCACCGGAGCTGGCGAGCTGGCCCGCAGTTCCCACCACCACGAGGGCGTAACCCCGGGGCCCCTTCCATCGATACAGGGGAGGCAGGCGGGCAATGGGGGAGGCCGCCGGCTCGTCCGATGCAGCCGTTCGGCATCATCGGGACCGTCGTCACAACCGGTTCACGTGGAGGTCTGATGTCCATCCTGTCCACGCTGGTCTCCAGCAAGCTCGCCGTCGGGGCCCTCGCCGTCGGCACCCTGGCAGTGGGGGGCGCCGCCGCGGCCGCGGCCACCGGCGTCCTGCCAACACCGCAGACGCAGAACGCGGACGCGCCGTTCAGCGTCCCCGCCAGCGCGGGGGTGCCCAGCGTCGCGGCGTCCGACGACTCCTCGGAGAGCGCGTCGGCGGAACCGTCGGAGAGCGAGAGCCCGGAGGCCAGCGACTCCGCCTCTGTCGACTCCGAGGCGAGCTCGCGCACGACTTCGAGCGCCACCCCGGTGGGTCCCGACGCGACCGGCCCGGCCGCCTTCGGCCTGTGCACGGCCTTCACCAAGGGCGGCCTCAATCCCCTGTCGATCGCCTACCGCAACCTCGCCCAGGCGGCGGGCGGCGCGTCCGGCATCGCCACGTACTGCGCCACCGTCGTGCACCCGGGCCAGGCCTCCGCGCACATGTCGGCCCACGTCCTGCCGACCCAGGCGGCCGCGGGGCAGGTGCACGTGACGATGCCCCCGCACGCCGCGCCGTCGTCGCTGCCGACGCAGGCCACAGCGGGGATGGCCCACAAGCCGAGCGCCCCGGGACGTCCGTAACACGCGCTGAAGCACAAGGCGCCGGGGCGGGCGCCCCACGGGCGGGTGACGACCGCTAGCGTGGGTCCCGCCCGGGCGTCCCGCACGGGCCATCCGTGACGCGTCCCGCACCGGGGGCCGGACGCCGGAGCAGCAGGAGTGGTGGTTTGGCGTCACACCCCGATGCATCAGGCGACGAGATCGACGCCGGCGAGGACTCCGTGTTCTCGCAGGCGTACCGCGACCTCGCCCCGGCGGTGCTCGGGTACCTGCGGGCGCGCGGGGTGCCCGATCCCGAAGCCGTGACGCAGGACGTCTTCATCGCGCTCTACCCGAGGGTCGGTTCGGTGACCGGAGGCGCGGCCGGGCTGAAGACGTTGGTATTCACCATCGCCCACGCCCGCAGCGTCGACCACCACCGGCACCTGGCCCGGGCTCCACGTCTGGTCGGCTTCGACCCGGAGTACGAGACCCGGTCGGCACCCTCGACAGAGGACCTGGCGCTGGGGCGGGGGCTGGGGATCGGGATTCTCACGCTCCTCGACGGCCTGAGCGCCGACCAGCGGGAGGTCATCGCCCTGAGGGTGATCGCCGACCTGTCCCTGGAGCAGACCGCGGCAATCACCAACCGGAGCACCGGGGCGGTCAAACAGCTCCAACGCCGGGCCCTGCTGGCCCTGCGCCACCACCTCGCGAGACAACAGGGGGAACGCGATGAACGAGCACGAGCAGCCGGACTGCGACGCGAGTCGGGACGGGCGCTTCGAAGCCCTGCTGGCTGAGTCCGGCGTCGACCTCGACGACGGCCTGGTGTCGGCCCTGGCCGACCTGGAGTCGCTCGGCTCGGGCAACCCGCCGGTCCCCTCCCCCACGCTCCGCGACCTGCTCGAGGCCTCGGACGCCGCCAGCCTCGCCCCCCGCCGGCGTCCGGGCCGCCGGCGCGCGCGTGTCGCGATCGCCACCCTCACCGTGGCCGCCTGCCTCAGCGGAGCCGGCGTCGCCGCGGCCGCTGCGGGCAGCGCCGGCTTCCGGCACTCGGTGGGCCGCACGTTCGCCGTGGTCGTCGCCGGGCTGGAGGGCGCAGGGACCGCCGTCCGGCCGACTCACGACCAGGTGCCGACGCAAGCCGGCGGAACGTCCGCCCCGGCGGCACCGTGGTCGACGCCGGCGCGGCTGCTGCCCCCCGATCCGACCTCAGCTGCCCGGACGCACCCGAGCCACCAGCCGAGCGTCCACCTGCCGTTCCCCAGCGCCTCGGGAATCCTCCGTATCGATCCGACCCCCGCCGGGTCGCCCCCTCGTACGACCCCGGCGCAGCCCGTGCCTGGCGAGCCGAGCGCCCCGGGGGGCGCGACCGGAGAGCCCAGCGCGCACCCGACCCGGTCGGCGGGCGCCCGGCCCCCGGCGAACCTGCTGCCCACCCCCCGGCCGAGCCCGACGCGGCGCTGAGCGAACGCTCTCAGCCGAACGCCGCGATCTCCAGCTTCTTCATGCGGAGCAGCTGGTCGTAGGCGCCGGGCTTGGACATGAGTTCGGCCATGTTCACCGGCACGATCTGCCAGCTCACCCCGAACCGGTCGGCGCACCAGCCGCACTGTTCGGCGTCCGGCACCGAGCTGAGCTGCTCCCAGTAGCGGTCGATCTCCGCCTGATCGGCGCACTCGACCACCAGCGAGACCGCGCAGTTGAAGGTGAAGTCCTGGTCGACCGCCGAATCCATCGCCGCGAACCACTGGCCGAGCAGGTCGAAGTCGCCGAACATCACGCTGCCGGCGTTCGCCGGGCCCTGCTGGGCGGGATAGGGCGCAACGAAGCCCACCCGACCCCCGAAGACCTGGGTGTAGAAGTCGATCGCCTCCCGCGCGCGGTTCTCGACCCGTTCGCTGAACATGAGGCTGGGCACGATCGTGGGCCGCTCCTCGCCGTCGGGATTGGTGAGGATGAGCTGCCAGTTGACCCCGAAGCGGTCCTGCACCCAGCCGTAGCGCGGGCTGAAATCGTACGAGTCGAGCGGCATGTGCACCTCGCCGCCCTCGGCGAGAGCCGCCCACAGGGTGTCCAGGTGCTCGCGGGCGTCCGGGTCGCGCGAGGGGTCGAAGTTGACCATGAACGAGATCGACGGGTTGATGGTGAACTCCGGCCCGGCGTTGAGGGCGATGAAGTGATACCCGGACAGCTCGAAGTCGACCGAGAGCGGCTTGCCGGCGAAGTCCTTCTGCCAGTCGGGCAGCCCCTCGGTCGGGTAGTGGTGGGTGTCGAGGATGCGCGCGTCGGGGAACACCGACACGTAGAAGTCGGCGGCCTCGGCCGCCGTATGGTCGAACCAGAGACAAGGAACGATCCGCTGCATGATCCGGGCCTTTCGCCGGGCGACCGTCGCATGCGGCCGCATGCCGCGGAGCCTACGCAGCCCGGCCGTCCCGGTGGAAGACCTCGCCGGGTATCGCGCACCTCGTCACCTGGGCCAGACGCGGGCGCGCGTCCCGGGTCGCCATGCTTTGACGACCGGGGACGCGCGAAGACTGTCTCAGGCCGCGCGGACCCTGCCCCGGCGAACCGGCGTCCCCGTGGCACGGGGGGCCGACGGACGCCGGGCAGCGTTGGACCCGCGCTGGCCGCCCCGCATCGGGGTGGGCTGCGGAGCGCCCTTGCGGGCGGCGGCCTGCGGAGCCCGCTCGGGCGCCACCAGGTCGGCCGGGTCGCCGGCGAGAGCCGCGAGGCGGGGGTCGTCGGCGCGGGTCGCGGTGGGCTGGACGCCGATCTTCGCGGCCCGGGCGATCGCCTGGAAGTCGCGGCGCTGCTCGGGGAGCACGAGGGTGACGACGTCACCGGCGTGCCCGGCGCGGGCGGTGCGACCGGAGCGGTGCAGGTAGGCCTTGTGCTCGGCCGGCGGGTCGACGTGCACGACGAGGTCGACCTCGTCGACGTGGATGCCGCGGGCGGCGATGTCGGTGGCCACCATCACCCGCACGTCGCCGTCGGCGAACGCCTTGAGGCCGCGCTCGCGCTGGCCCTGGGTGAGGTTGCCGTGCAGTTCCACCGCGGGCACGCCGGACGCCGTGAGCTCGCGGGCGAGCTTGCGGGCCTGGTGCTTCGTCCGGGTGAACAGCAGCCGACGGGCGGAGCCGCCGGCCAGGACGCGGACGACGTCGCGCTTGTCGGTGGCGTCCTGCACGAGCAGCACGTGGTGGGTCATGGCCGCGACCGGCGACTGCTCGGAGTCGACCGAGTGGGTCACCGGGTGGTCGAGGAAGCGGCGCACGAGCTTGTCGACGCCGGCGTCCAGGGTCGCGGAGAACAGCAGGCGCTGTCCGGACGCCGGCGTGGCCGCCAGGATCCGGGTGACGCCGGGCAGGAAGCCGAGGTCGGCCATGTGGTCGGCCTCGTCGAGCACGGTGACGACGACGTCGTCGAGGCGCACGTGACCCTGCTGCATGAGGTCCTCGAGCCGGCCGGGAGTGGCGACGACGATGTCGACGCCGCGGCGCAGCGCCTGCACCTGGCGGGTCTGGCGGACGCCGCCGTAGACGGTGGTGACGGTGAGGCCGACGGCGGTGGCCAGCGGCTCGATGGTCGCGAGGATCTGGCCGGCGAGTTCGCGGGTCGGCGCGAGGACGAGTCCGCGCGGACGCCCGGGCTGGCTGCGTCCGGCGAGCTCACGGGACGCCGGCACGAGCCGGGCCAGACGCGACACCATCGGGAGGGAGAACGCCAGGGTCTTGCCCGAGCCGGTGCGGCCGCGTCCGAGGACGTCGCGTCCGGCCAGGGAGTCGGGCAGCGTGGCCGCCTGAATGGGGTAGGGAGAGGTGATCCCCTGCGCGGTGAGGCTGGAGACCAGCGCGGCGGGGACGCCCAGCGAGCCGAAGGACGCCGGGGCGGAAGAAGTCTGGGACAAGGAGAACTGCTTTCGGAAAAGAGGGCCACCACGGTCCAGGGCCACCATCGAACGCGGCGGAGAAACAGCCAGCGCGAGGCGGAATGTGGTGCGATGCGTGGTCGTGAAGGTCACGGCCTGTTCCCAGTATCGCACGAACTGCCACTGGCCCCCACCACGGCGGGCCTGTAGGGTGGTCGTCAGACCGGTCGTCCCCCCGGGGGCGGCAGGGTCCAGTCGCGGCTCACGCCGCGGCGTTCGCAGTGATGGTGCACGATCGCAGACCGTTCCCCGTCGGCGGATTCCACCCGCTCCCGTCCCGAACGAAGCACACCATCGCCACTTGCACCAGAACTCCCCGAAGCGACCGGGGTCCCCTCGCGCCGGCAGTCATGCGGCCGAGCGGCGTCCGGTCTGCGCGCCGGGTCGAGTCTCGTGCCCTCCCCGCGTCCGGTGCCGGACGCCCCACAAGCCCCACGCCCGAAGTCTCGGCGTGGAAACCAGGACCGCACACCGTGGTCCGAGAACACGAAGGAAAGCGACATGGCCACAGGCACTGTCAAATGGTTCAACTCCGACAAGGGATTCGGCTTCATCGCCCCCGATGACGGCTCCGCCGATGTCTTCGCGCACTTCAGCGCGATTCAGGGCACCGGACGCCGTGACCTCACCGAGGGCCAGCACGTCCAGTTCGACGTGGAGCGCGGTCCCAAGGGCCTGCAGGCGACGAACATCCGCGGTCTCTGATCTCCGCCCAGCCTGACGACCATTCAGGCTGACGCGACGATGGGGGCGGCCCGAGCGAATGCTCGGTGCCGCCCCCATCTGCGTTCCCGGAGGAGCCCGTGTTCCCGGAGGAGCCGAAGTCAGCCGCGCCGGCGGGAAATTGCGCACGTGGCGACGAGGAGGTCCCCACACGCGGCCCCCAACCGGTGAGAGGCGCAACTTCCCGGGTCACCGGCCGGACGCCACAGCCCTCCCGACGCTCAGGCGCGACCCATCACCGCGGCCGTCGGGCAGCTGAAGCTGCGGGACGCCGCCAGCCCCACCTCGTGCATGTAGCGCACGACGATGCCGAGTGCGGCGGGCAGGGACTTCTCGGAGTAGTCGACGGAGTGCTCGCGGCAGTAGCCGAGCACCAACTCGCGGGCCCTGCGGAGGTGCGGGCGCGGCACGCTCGGGAACAGGTGGTGCTCGATCTGGTAGTTGAGGCCGCCCATGAGCACGGTCATCCACCAGCCGCCGGACACGTTGCGCGAGGTGAGCACCTGCTTGTCGAGGAAGCTGAGCCGCTCCCCCGCCGGCACCATCCGGCGTCCGATGTGGTTGGGCGCGAAGGTGATGCCGAGGTAGGCGCCGAAGATCGCGGTCTGCACCCCGAGGAACGCGAACGCCATGCCCACCGGCATGAGCCAGAAGACCAGCCCGAAGTAGACCGAGAAGCGCAACAGGAGCAGCCCGAGTTCGAGCGCCCGGCCCTGCACCTTGCCGCGTCCGAGCAGGGTGTGGAAGGCCATCCGGTGCAGGTCGAGACCGAGCAGCGGGAGCAGCGGGAAGAACAGCCAGCCCTGGTGCCGGTTGAGCCATCCCAGGAACCCCTTCCGCGGGACATCTTCGGCCCGGTAGGCGACGAAGCCGGGCAGGATGTCGGGGTCGTGCCCCACCTTGTTCGGGTTGCCGTGGTGCCGGGTGTGCTTGGTCATCCACCACGAGTAGCTCATCCCGACGAACAGGGTGGCGACGACGCGGCCGAGCCGGTCGTTCGCGGGACCGGTGCGCAGCACCTGGCGGTGGGCGGCCTCGTGGCCGAGGAACGCGAACTGGGTGAAGATGATGCCGAGCGCGCCGGCCATGAGCAGTTGGAGCCACGACTCGCCGAGCAGCACCATGCCGGCGACGGCGCCGGCGAGGGCGACGACGAGGCCGCCCCCCACGGCCAGGTAGAACCACGGCGTCCGGTCGTTGAGGCCCTCCTCGCGCACCTGCTGAGCCAGGTCGGTGAAGCTACGAGTAAGCCGGGATGCCTCGGCTCGGGCCTCGCCCCGCGTGCGTCGAGGGGGTGCCAAGGTGGCGGTCGGGAAGTCTGGCATGGAGTCCGCACTCTCACCCGGCCCTACAGAGGAACCCGGGTGGCGACTCGAGAATCAGGTTGTTCCACTGTACGTGACGAACCTGAACGCCAGGGGGTATCGCACCCTGGGTCGCACCTGAACGGGGGGACGCCGTCGAGTGCCGGTGGCACCCCCCGACGTCTGCGAAATTCGCACCCACTGCCAGACACCGCCCCCACAACCGGGGGTGTGGCAGGGAGTGCAGATTTCGCAGGAGGACGGGGCGATCGGGGCGGCGGGCGGGAAGGCCGGGGAGGGTTGCGGCACTCAGCGGCGTCGGCGTCGGCGGCGGTTGCCGGGAGCGGCGCTCAGTCGGTCTTGCGAGCCTGCAGCCGGAGATCGAGGACCAGCTCGGCGCAGAAGCCGGCGAGGGTGAGGACCGCGCAGGTGAGCACGACCGTCGTGTCGCCGGCGCCGGCGCCCAGCAGCACTCCCCCGACGACGAGCACGGACACGACGAGCGCGAACAGCTTCCAGTCGTCGCCGATGAGGAACTCCACCCAGAAGTGGCCGAAGTCCTTGAGGAAGCGGGTGATCGGGTTCACGACAGCACCTCCGAGGGTTGGGCGGCGTCCTCGGTGGCGGGTGCGGACGCCGGGCGGAGCGCCCTGATCATCACCCGGCTGACGAGGAACCAGGCGACGAGCAGCACGAGGATCGACCAGTCGGCACCGGGCCAGGCCACGCTCGCGTGACCACCGCGCAGCACACCGAGCCCCTCGAAGGCCCAGAAGCTGCCGAACGAGGCGAGCATCAGCCCGACCCCGTACTTGAGCGTGTTCTCGGGGATCATCGCGAGCGGGCGCCGGGCGATCACCGCGATGACGACCACCGTGACGATCGCGGCGACGGCGGCCAGGGACGCCGACGGGATGCGACCGGCGTTGAGGCCGAAGGTGAGCACGATGAACACGACCTCCATGCCCTCGAGGAACACCGACTTGAGGCTCACCATGAAGCCGAACATGTCGAACGGCTGCCGCTCCCCGGCGGCCCGCGCGGCGTCCAGCTGCCGGCTGAAGATCTCGTCCTCGTCGTGCAGCGACTTTCGGCCGCTCGCCCGGTAGACGGCCTTGCGGATCCACTGCAGCCCGAAGGCGAGCAGCAGCCCGCCGATCACCAGCTGCAGCGCGCTGACCGGCAGCCAGTGGATCAGCGCGTAGCCGCCGATCGCGGTGACCGCGGCGAGGGCGGCCAGCGCCGTCCCCACACCCAGCAGCGTCGAGCGCCACCCGCGGGTGATGCCCATCGCGAGCACGACCGTGGTCGCCTCCACCGTCTCGACGATGCAGGCGACGTACACCGCCGCCAGCAGCGCCCACACCGTCGTGTTCATGCGCCGAGTCCCTTCCCAGGGTCCGATCCGGGGTTCGTCCCGCCTGCATCGTACGCGCGACTAGGAGGTTCGAGGTCCCGCGTCTCGGCCGTGGCGTGGCAGCCCGCCGGATCGAGCAGGACGCCGACCCGCTCGCCCCGCGGGTGCGCGGCCTGCGCGTGGACGGCGGCGAGCCTGCCCTCGGGCACCTCGACGATGTGGTCGTAGCCGTCGCCGCGATAAGCGATGTCGGTCACCGTGCCCACCGTGTGGGCGCGCGGGTCGGCGTCCGCAGTGAGCGTCGCCGCGCCCGGCCGCACGAGGACGCGCACCTCGGCACCCTGCCGCACGGCGCCCATCGGCCTGGCCGGCACCTCGCCGCGCTCGAGTCGCACGCCCACCCACTCGGACCCCGCCGCCGCGGCAGCGGTCGCGGTGGCCCGGAGGCCGCCGCTGATGCCGGTGAACCAGGCGACGAACGCGGACGCCGGCCGGTGGTAGATCGCCTCCGGGGTGTCGAGCTGGGTCAGCCTGCCGTGGTCGAGGACGCCGATCCGGTCGGCGAGGGCGAACGCCTCGCGCTGGTCGTGGGTGATGTAGACGCTCGTCGCGTGCTGCGCCCGGGTGAGGGTGGAGATCTCGACCCGCAGCCGCTCGCGCAGGTGGGCGTCCAGGTTGCTCAGCGGCTCGTCGAACAGCAGCAGCCGCGGATGCCCCACCACCGCCCGGGCCAGCGCGACCCGCTGCTGCTCGCCACCGGACAGCTCGTTGGGATGCCGGTCGCCCTTGTGCGCCAGTCCGACCTGTTCGAGCGCGAGGCCGACCCGGCGGCGCTGCTCGTCCCGGTCGAGACCGCGCCGGCGCAGGGCGAAGGCGACGTTCTGCCCGACCGTGAGGTGCGGCCACAGCGCGTAGTCCTGGAAGACCATGGCCAGGTCGCGACGCTCCGCGGGGACCATGCCGCGCTCGTCGTCGACGACCTCGCCGGACAGGGAGAGGCTCCCGGAGCTGAGGCGTTCGATGCCGGCCAGGGAGCGCAGCAGCGTCGACTTGCCCGATCCCGAGGGGCCGAGCAGCACGAGGAACTCCCCGGGGGTCACGTCGAACGACACCCCGTCGAGGGCGGCCAGGTGACCGTAGCGGCGTCCGGCGTCACGCACCCGGACGGCGTGGCCGCGGGTTCCCGGCGTCCGGGGGCCCGTCGGGCGCGAGCGGTCGAGGACAGTGCTCATCGTGCTTCTCCGATCCGTTTCCATCCACGGGGGGCCAGCAGCTGCCACCCCAGCCGGGCGGCGCCCAGCACGGCCAGGACGAGGGCGAGCGACACGACCTCCATCGCGGTGCCCCCGCCGAGGTCGTAGGCGCTGAGCGCCTTGGTGATGCCCACCGAGACGGGCGGACGCCCCGGCGGGTAGAGCAGCTGGCTCACCGGCAGTTCCAGCAGGGTGGCGCTGAACGTCAGCAGCCACGCGTTGAGGATCGGCCGGGCGAGTAGCGGCAGGGACGACGACAGCCAGGCCCGGGCGGCCCCCGCGCCATGGACGCGGGCCGCGTGGCCCAGGGACGCCTGCACCTGCGCGACGCTGCCGACCAGCAGCCGGGCGCTCGACGGCAGCGCGGTGGCGACGTAGCCGAGCAGCAGCAGCGCCGAGGTGCCGTAGAGGTGGATGCCGAGGCGGTTCAGCAGCGGCAGGTTGTAGGCGAAGATGTAGCCGGCCGCGAAGACGATCCCGGGCAGGGCGACGGCGGTGAGCAGCAGCAGGTCGAGCACCCGGCCGGACACCCGGTGCTGTCCGCGGCTCAGCGACCGGGCGCACACGAGGCCGAGCCCGACCGCGAGGAACGCGGTGAGCACCGCCATCCCGGCCGAGTAGGCCAGCGGCCCGTGCAGGGCGGGCGACTCGATGACACGGCGGTAGTTGTCCAGGGTGAGCGTCGGGGTGGCCGTCAGCGTCCCCATGCCGACGAACAGGCTCGCGGCCAGGGCGCCCAGCAGCGGGACCCCCACACCGACGGCAGCGACCAGGGCCGCCCCACCCAGGGCGACGCCGCGCGGCAACACACCGAGGTGTCTGCGCCGCACCTGCCGGGTCCGGCCGCCGAGCACCTGGTAGGCCCGGCCCCGCATGGCGAGGTTCTGCGCGAGGATCGCCAGCCCGGCGAGCACGAGGAGCACCCAGCCGATCGCCGCGGCCACCGGGAAGTCGACCGGGAACGCGTCGATCGCCGTGAACAGGGTGTACGTGAGCACGGGGAAGTGCGCGTCGTGGGCCAGGGTGTCGGCAACCCCGAAGTCACTGACGCTCTCGGCGAAGACGATCGCGAACGCCGACCACAGTGCCGGAGAGAGCAGGGACGCCGACACCCGCAGGGCGGTGAGCGCGCTGCCGCCGTGCACGCGGGCGGCGTCCTCGAACTCATCGCCGAGCCCCCGCAGCGCCCCGGCGATCGCCAGGTAGGCGAACGGGAGCCCCTTGACTCCGAGCACGACCGAGACCCCGAGCGGGCCGTAGAAATGCCCGCGCAGCCACCCGGCATGCAACCCGAGCACGTCGAGGACGCCGGCGGGCTCGAGCAGCCGCTCCCAGCCGAGCGCGATGAGGTAGCTGGGCGCGAGCATGAGCGAGAACATCATCGCCGCCCACATCCGGCGTCCGGGCAGGTCGGTGCGCTGGTCGAGCCAGGCCATCGCCCCGCCGACGAGCACGGCCCCGACGGCCGCGGCCAGCCCCACTCCGACGGAGTCGAGCAGCGCGGGAACGAGGGTGGGCGACAGCACCTGCGCGAAGGGCGCGAGGGTGAACCATTGGTCGCCCTGGCCGAGCAGCCGCGGGCTCACGGCGACGGCGAGGAACATGCCGATCGGCAGCACGAGCATCGCCGCGACGAGCACCCAGACGGCGGACGCGGCGCCGGTCCGGATCAGGGCGCGCCATGATCCGGACCGCAGCCGCAGCTGAGCGACGACCGCCTGCCCCACGAGGGTGGAACTCGTCACTGCTTGATCGCCTGGTCGAACCAGGTGTTGATCTCGCCCTCCTTGGGACCCCAGAAGTAGGGGTCGATCCGCTGGCTGGCGGGCAGGGCGCCGAGGTTCGCGTTGGGCTGGACACCGGAGACGATCGGCCAGTAGTTGGAGTCGCCCTTGAGGTCACCGGTGAGCATGACCTTCTGCCCGGCCGGGCTCAGCACGTAGTCGACGAACTGCTGGGCCTCCTTCATGGCCTGCGGGGAGTTCGCCTTGTCGATGCCGATGACGCCCGGCAGCAGGGTCGCCTTGGGCAGGTAGACCGCCTTCGGCTGGAACTGCGCGGTCGGCTTGACCTTGAGCAGTTCCCCGGCGATCGCGCTCGACTGGATGAGCCCGTAGTCGATCTGGCCGGTCTCGAGCGCGTGCAGGGTGTCGCCGTTGGTCGGGAACACCTTAAGCCCGTTGGCCCTGAGCTTGGAGAAGTAGGCCTTGCCCGCGGCCTCGCCGTTCGCCTGGCCGCCGAGCTGGTTCATCATCCCGGCGACGAAGGGATAGGTCGGTCCCGACTGGGCGGGGTCGTTCATCCCGACCTTCCCCTGATAGGCGGAGCCCAGCAGGTCCTGGTAGGACGCCGGCACGGTCGAGGTGCGCGCGGCGTTGTAGATGACGCCGGGCATGGCGGTCGTGCTCACCGCGACGTACGAGTGGTCCTTGGGCTGCAGCTCCGCGCCGGCGGCGGTGAACTTCGCGGTCGGGGAGTACGACGCGAGTAGGCCCTGCTGGTCGAGCGCGGCGAAGGCGGTGTCGCCGTCCACCCACAGCACGTTCCACGTCGGGTTGTTCTTCTCGGCGGCCACCTTCGTGAGCAGCGGCCCGGTGGAGTCGTCGACGAGCTTCACCGGGATCCCGGTGGCCTTCTGGAATGCGGTGGTGACCGCGGAGTCGTACCCCTGGGCCGAGTAGACGACGAGGGGAACGGTGCCGGCGGCAGACGACGCCGCCGACTGGCTCGAGGAACTCGCCGGATCGGCGGCGGACGCTGACGGCGTCCCGGCCGGCATGACGGTCGAGGCTGCGCTCGGCGTCCCGCAGGCGGCGATCACGGGCGTGAGGCTGATGAGGCCGATCGCGAGGAGCGAGCGGCGGTTCGTGCGTCCGGTCACGGACATGGAGTGCCCTCCTAGGCATGGACCAACGGTGCAACGTGTTTCTCGGCTGATGACCGTTACGAGCGTTCCAGCTGGTGGCGGGCGAAAGAACAACGAGGCGCTGACGCTTGGGTGAACTGTGCGGGTCGCCCGGGTGACCCGACCGGCGTCCGGGCGCCCCTGAGGAATGGGTAAGAATGAGGACATGACCCACCTGGCTCCCCGACTCCCCCTCCCCGGCGGCTCCGAGATTCCCACCATCGGCGCCGGCACCTGGCCGCTCAACGATCGCGAGGTCACGTCGATGTGCCTCAGCGCGTTCGAGGTCGGCTTCCGGCTCATCGACACCGCCGAGAACTACGGCAACGAAACCGGTGTCGGCAAGGCCGTGCGCGAGTCGGGCCTGCCGCGCGAGGAGATCTTCGTCACCACCAAGTTCAACCGCCGCTGGCACGACGACTCCGTCTCCGGTGTCGAACACAACCTGGCCCGGCTCGGGCTCGACTACGTCGACCTCGTCCTCATCCACTGGCCCAACCCCGACCAGGACCTCTACGTGCGGGCGTGGGACGGGCTGGTCCGCGCCCGCGACCGGGGGCTGGTGCGCGCGATCGGTACGTCGAACTTCAAGCCGGCGCACATCGACCGGATCATGGCAGCGACCGGCGTGACCCCGGAGGTGAACCAGATCCAGTGCAACCCGTTCGCCGATCGGGCAGAGGAGCGGGCCTACCACGCCACCTACGGCATCGTCACCGAGTCGTGGGCCCCGCTGGCCGCCGGGAACGGGCTCATCGGCAACCCGGTGGTGCAGCAGGTGGCCTCCGCGCACGGGGTGACGCCGGCCCAGGCGGTGCTCGCCTGGCACCTCCAGCAGGGCATGGTGCCGATCCCGAAGTCGTCCAACCCCGGCCGGCTCGCGGAGAACTTCGGCGCGCTCGGCGTCCGGCTCGAGGACTCGGAGATCGAGGCGCTCACGGAGCTGACCAACCCCGAGTACCGGCTCTCGGACTCGGACACGTTCGGCCACTGAGGGCCCGCTCCCGGGAACGTCACTGCCCGAATTGCGGTCCAGTGACGGGGTCGGCGCCCCCAGCGCACGCGCCCCCGCCCGCTCGCCTGCAATTCCGGCAGTTGTCTCCCGGAGCCGCTGCTATCCGAGCGCCCAGTCGTGGGCGTCAACCCGCAGCGGGCCGTGGACGCCGGGAACCTCGGCCGGCGCGTCGGTGAGGTTGAGCGCGAGGGTGAGCTCGCCGGCGTCCCCGGCGAGGTCGATCGCGATCGTCTCGTTGGTGACCTCGCCGACTCTCAGCCGGGCGGAGGTGAGCCACGGGTGCGTCCGGCGCAGGTGGATGAGCCGCTGGTGGGCGTGGAAGGTGGGCTCCCCGAAGGGGGCCAGCCCGGCCGGGGTGTCGGGGAACGGCGGGCGGACGGCGTCGTCGCCTGACGGCCCGTCGGTCTTCTCGCCGGTGAATCCCTGCTCGTCGCCGGCGTAGATCGCGGGGACGCCCGGCACCAGGAGCAGCAGCGCGGCCGCCAGCGGGAGGTGGCGCGGGTCGCTGAGCCTGCTCGCGATCCTCGTGGTGTCGTGGTTGCCGACGAACACGAGCGGGCGGAAGGTCTCGGCGAAGCGGGCGTGCCGGGTCAGCGTCCACGCGAGCTCGTGCAGGTTGTGGTCGTTGAGCGAGCTCCAGACCGCCTTCCACAACTCGTACTGGGTCACCGAGTCGACGCCCGATCGGGCGGCGAAGTCGGCGTAGTCCCCGTGGATCACCTCGGCGAGGAACCAGGCGTCCGGGTGGGCGGCGCGGACCCGGTCGAGGATCGGACGCCACACGTCGGGGCCCTGGGCGTAGGCGGCGTCCAGGCGCCAGCCGTCGATGCCGCGGTCGAGCCAGTGGCTCATCACCTCGACGACGTAGTCCTGCACGGGCGGGTGGGACAGGTCGAGTTCGACCAGGTCGAGGTTGCCCTCGAAGCCGCGGGGGTACTCACCGACCCAGCGGATCCACGCCCCGGCGTCCGACCCGGGACCCACGGCCCGCGCGCGGCGGACGATCTCGTGGTCCTCGGACACGTGGTTGAACACACCGTCGAGCAGCAGCCGGACGCCGCGCCGGTGCGCCTCGGCGACCAGGGCGTCGAAGTCCGCGTCGTCGCCCAGGCGGGGGTCGATGCGGAAGTGGTCGAGGGTGTCGTAGCCGTGGCCGCGGGAGGCGAACACCGGGGCGAGCAGCATGCCGTTCGCGCCGAGGGTGATGACGTAGTCGAGCCAGGCCGCCAACCGCCCCAGCCGGTGCTCGACGTGGTCGATGGCGGTGCCCTCGGCGTCCACGAAGCGCAGCGGGTAGCAGTGCCACCAGATGACCGAGTCGGCCCAGCCCGGCATGTGGTCCCCTCTCGTCGGCGTGCCCTCCACCGTAGCGACCGACCGCCCGAGGGCGTCGGCGCCCGGGAGCGTCGGCCGCGGGAGCGGCGGACCGGGCCGTCAGACCCGGCCGGCGTCGGCGTCCTCTGCGAAACGTGCACCACCTGCCACACCCCCGCCCCCGGGAGACCCGTGTGGCAGGTGGTGCGAAATTCGCAGGATTTCGGGGGGATGAGGCTTGGGGAGGCTGGGGGGTGGCAGCGACAGTCGTCCGACCGGGTTATATGGGACCTCAGCGACGGGGCCGCACGGCCCCCCGACGAAGGGACTCCCCATGCGCGTGTTGGTCACCGGATCCGCCGACGGCCTCGGCCGGCTCGCCGCGGCGACCCTGCTGGACGCCGGCCACGACGTCGTCGTGCACGTCCGCAACCGGCAGCGGTTGGACGCCGTGCGCGACCTGCTCGACCGGGGTGCGGACGCGTTGGTGGGCGACCTCGCCGACCAGGACCAGACCCGCTCGGTGGCCGAGCAGGCCGACCAGCTGGGCCGGATGGACTCGGTCATCCACAACGCGGCGGTCAACTCGGGAGGTGCGGTGCTGCCGGTGAACGTCGTGGCGCCCTACCTGCTCACCGCGCTGATGCGGCGTCCGGACCGGCTGGTCTACCTCAGCAGCGGCATGCACCGCGGCGGGCACGCCGACCTCCTCGGCCGGGTCGACTGGACGGGCCACCATGGCGGCAGCTACTCGGACAGCAAGCTGTTCGTCACCGCGCTCACCCTCGCGGTCGCGCGGCTGTGGCCCGACGTGCTGAGCAACGCCGTCGACCCGGGCTGGGTGCCCACGCGAATGGGCGGCCCGAGCGCGCCCGACGACCTGCGCCTCGGACATCTCACCCAGGAGTGGCTCGCGACGAGCGAGGACGCCGAGGCGCGCACCAGCGGCGGCTATTGGCACCACCAGCAGCGGTCGGAGCCGCAGGCGTCCGCGCGCGACAGGGACTTCCAGGACCGGCTGCTCGCCTCGCTGGCCGGGTTCACCGGCGTCCCGTTGCCGGACGCCGGCGTCTGACTCAGTGCCCGGTGGAGGTCGACGAGCTGACCGGCCGGTCGTGCTCGCCGTCGTGCCCGGCGAGCGAGGCCCACGCGCCGTCGGCCCGGACGAGGACGAGCGCGAGGACGACTCCCACGGCCACACTGGCGACGAGGGCGAATCCCCGGCCCAGCCATCCCGGCACCCGCACGTCGGCGCGCGCGTCGCGGACGGTGAGGAGCGCGGGGAGCAGCCGGGTGAGCACGTGCGCCGCCGTCACGGCGAACCACACGATGAAGCTGGCCTTGTGCAGGCCCAGCCAGATGCCGCCCTGGCTGGTGGGTCCGACGACGATGAGCATGACGCCCGACCCGAGGACGGCGAGCGTGGCGATGATGACGAGCGGCCCGAGCAGCCGCAGCAAGAGCGGCGGCGGGCCGGCCGTCACGTAGGTGGCCTTGCCCGTGTAGTAGCGCACGATCCGCCATCCGGTGGACGCCGTCTTGAGCAGCGCGACCGGGATGAGGATGGCGCCGATCGCCACGTGCCACGAGAGCAGGCCGCGGACGCTGAGCAGGGTGATGCCCTCCGCGGCGAACAGGACGAAAAGCACCAGTCCCGTCCAGGCGGTGAGGTGCGCGTTGCCCCTCGGTCCCCCGGAACGTCCCTCGACGGCGTCCTCACGGCGGGCGCGGCCGAGACCCGCGGCAACGGCGTCGCCGACGGCCCGGGTCAGTGCTGGCGAGGTGGCGCGGTCCATGGGTGTCTCCTTCGCTCGGCCGGTGCCGAGATTATCGCCGCCACACTGAGCGGCTGCTGTAGCGAGCATGGTCCACCCAGGGTGCACGGTGGCAGGATCAGCCCATGGCAACGAAGAACGAGGGCCTGACCGCCGACGAGCGGGCCGCGGTGCGGCAGGCGGCGGCCGAGCGCAGGCGCGAGCAGGCCGGCAAGAACGGCGAGGCCGACGTGCTCGCCGCGATCGAGACGATGACCGACCAGGACCGGCCGATCGCCGAGGGCCTGCACGCCCTCGTCAAGCGGGAGTTCCCAGGCCTCACCGCGAAGACCTGGTACGGGTACCCGGCCTACGTGAGCGACGGGAAGACGCTCTTCTACTATCAGCTCGCGGCGAAGTTCAAGACCCGTTACGGGCACCTCGCCTTCAACGACACCGCGCGGCTCGACGACGGGGCGATGTGGCCGAACGCGTACGCGATCCTCGAGTGGACCGACGAGGTCGAGGCGCGGGTGGCCGACCTCATCCGCCGCGCCCTCGGCTAGGACGTCCCCCCGGCGCCGCGCACTAGGCTCCCGGTGTGACCTCCGAGCGCGTCGATCCGGTTCCGTTCGTCCTCGTCGGATGGGGGTACCGCTCCCAGGCATGGTTCGAGGCCGCCCGAGGCAGCGGCGTCCCCTGCCTCGGTGTCGTCGTCCGGACGCCGCGCGAGACGCCTGTCCCCTCGTTCCCGTCGCTCGCCCAGGCCCTGGACGCCACCGGCGCGCGCTTCGTCGTCTCGTCGGTGAGCTGGCAGTCGGCCCCCGCCGTCATCGCGGACGCCGTCACGCGCGGCGTCCCGGTGCTCACCGAGACGCCCCCCGCACCAGACGTCGAGGGCCTCCGGCGGCTGTGGGGCGAGGTCGGGGCGTCCGGGCTGGTGCAGGTGGGCGAGCAGTACCCGCTCTACCCCTCGCACGCGGCCCGGCTGGCACTCGTGCGCTCCGGCGTCCTCGGCACGCCGACCGAGGTGCAGGTGTCGTCGACGCAGCTGTACCACGCGGTCGCGCTCATGCGGGCCTACCTCGGGGCGCCCTGCGGCCCGGCCACGGTGCGGGCGACGACGCTCACCGCTCCCCTGCTGCAACCGCTCGACCGGGGCGGCTGGACCGGGGCGAACGACCCCGTGCCGGCGTCCACGACGCACGCGGTGATCGACTTCGGGTCCGGACGCGGCGGGGTGTACGACTTCACCGAGCAGCAGACGCGCAACCTGCTGCGGATGCGCCGGCTGGTCGCGCGGGGCACGCACGGCGAGCTCGAGGGCGAGACGCTGGTGCGCTGGGGCGGACCGGAGACGATCCTCACGTCGCACCTCGAGCGCCGGCAGTCGGGCCACGACCTCGACATGTCCGGGTTCGACTCCGAGACGATCAGCCACGGCGGCGACGTGCTGTGGCGCAACCCGTGGCCGGGGAGGCACTGGTCCGACGATCAGCACGCGACGGCCGCGCTGCTCGCGAGGATGGCCGCCTGGGCCGGAGGCCGGGGCGAGGAGCCCTACCCACTGCGCGAGGCCCTCCAGGACGCAGCGATCGGGTTCGCGATCGAGCGCTCGGCCGCCGAGGACCGTGCCATCGAGGTCGACGACCAGCCCTGGTGGTGAGCCCGGCCAAGCGCTCCGCCCGCTGTCCGGGCTCGGCACCCGGGCGTGCGTTGCTGGCGATTTCTGCTCGAACCGCGTCGAGAACGCCGGCCGCCCCAACCGGAGCCAGGGGCTAGAGGACGCCGAGCCCGGCCAGCGCGCCGAGGACGTCCTCGACCTGCACGGCGAGCAGCGCGGGGTCGGGTTCGTCGGAGAAGACGTCCCCGCGGCGCACGGATTCGTCGGTGAGCACGACGTGCGGACCGGGCGGCGGACCCCAGTTGACCACCGACGCGGGCCCGAACAGCACCACCGACGGACGCCGGTAGGCCGAGGCGAGGTGGGCGGCCCCGGTATCGGCGCTCACGACCGCCGCGGCGTCCGCGACAAGGGCGGCCATCGCGGTGAGGTCGATCCGCCCCGCGAGTACGTCGTCCCCCCGGACGCCGGCGGCCTCGGCCACCGCCAGGGCCCGGTCCCGCTCGTCGGCGCTGCCCGTGAGCACCACCTCGTGCCCCGCGCGGACCAGCGCCGCGGCGACCGCGGCGAACCGGTCGATCGGCCAGCGCCGGCTGCCGAACGCCGCCCCGGGGTGGACGATGACCGCCCCCGCGCGCGCGGACGCCACCGAGGGTCGCTCCAGGTGCAGATCGGACGGGTCGGCCGGGATGCCGTGCCACTCGAGCATCCGGGTCCAGCGCTCCCGCTCGGAGAGGGCGTCCACCCAGTGGGGGCCCTCCCACGAGCGACCCTCCGGGTCGTCGAACCGGTGCCCGATCCGGCGCCGCGGCTGCAGCTGGTCGAGGGCACGCATGCTCTGCGGCCCGCGCCCGTGCAGGTTCACCGCGACGTCGACGCTCCCGGGCGGCAGCGGCAGCGGCGCGTCGAGCCCGCGGACGTCGAGCAGTTCGATGCCGCCGACGAGGTCGACGATCGGGGCGAGCCAGGCCTGCGCGCCGTAGCGGATGCGGTGCTCGGGGAAGGCGCGGCGCAGCGCCCGCAGCGCGGGCACGACGACGAGCAGGTCGCCGAGCTTGAGCGCGCGCAGTGCCAGCAGGTCGGGTCGAGCCATCGTGCACCTCCTCGATCGGTTACTGAACCACACCGCCCGGACGCCGGCCTCCCCCCGCCCGGGCGCGACCCCGGCCACGCGGAGAAGTTTCGAGTCACTCCTCCCGGGTAACGCCTCGGTATGCGTGGCCCTCTCGTGCCGCGAGCCCGACCTGCCCCGCCCGACCGGGCCCGGCGTCCTCGGCGCTCAGGCCTCCCCCGCGCCGGCGAGCTCCAGCAGTGCCAGGGCGTCGGCGTAGACGTCCTGCGCCCGCACCGACTCGGTCAGGCAGAAGACGTGCCCGCAGTCGGGTGGGCCGTCCAGCAGCGTGATGTCGTGGCCGCACACGGGACAGTGGGTCGCCCAGCCGATGTGGATCCGGTGCCGGGCGCGAGCCAGCGGCGAGGCCATCATCGCGTTGCCGATCCAGTAGATGCCGACGGTGGCGGCGCCGACCGCCTCCGCGAGGTGGCGCGGGCCGCTGTCGTTGGCGACGACCACATCGGCCGCGTCGAGGACGCCGACCAGCCCGCTGAGGCTGAGCCGCCCGGCCACCGAGCGGATCCGGCCCGGACCGTCGGACAGCGGCCGGGCCGCGGTGAGGTCGCGCCCCCGGTCGGCGCCCCAGGCCCCGGCGGGCTCGCGGCGTCCGGCGGCGGCGGCCCGCGCGAGGTCGTCGTCGCCCGCCAGCCGGACGACCTCGGCCGCCAGGTCGCGCTCGCTCTCGTCGCCGACCACCACGACGTCGATGCCGTCGTCGGCGGCCCAGCGGGCGATGGTCGCGAACCGGTCGACCGGCCAGTGCCGGCGGGCGTCGGTGGCGCCCGGATGCAGCACCAGCAGCGGGCGGCCCGTCTCCTCACCGAGCACGGACGCCGCCTCGTCCCGGTCCGCCTCGGTCACCTCGAGCCGCGGGGCCAGCGTGACGGGGGCGGCGCCGGCCAGGCCGGCCACCTCGAGGGCCCGCAGCACCTCGTGCTGGTAGTAGAGGTAGGGCAGGGTCCGCTCGAGCCGGGCGGCGTCCGGGGTGCCGGTGCCGACGGTGTGGTCCGCCCCGAGCGAGAGCAGGAACGGGTTGGAGAACCGGCCGCCGCCGTGCACCTGCACGCCGAGGTCGAACCGGCGCTCGCGGATGGCGGCGACGAAGGCGTCCAGTTCGCGCGGGTCGACCGGCCCGCGGCGCACGCCCTCGGCGTGCGGAAGCACCGCCACCTCGGCGACCGGCCCCGGCCGGCCCTCGAACAGCTGGGCGTGCAGCGGGGTGCCGAGCAGGGTGATCCGGGCGTCGGGGTAGGCCGCGGCGAGGGCCTCGAGGGCCGGCACCGCGAACAGCACGTCGCCCAGTCCCCCGCCGCGCAGCACGGCGATCGAGCGGACGCCGTCGAAGCGCGGCCAGAGCCTTCCCACGAAGGAATCACGGTGGTCCATGCCACCACCCTTACCCACATCGCCCCCGACGCGCCACGCGGCCGCGCCCGCGGCCGAGGAGAGGAGCCCGTCTCATGACCGCTTCCACCCTGTCCAGCCTCATCGCCCTGGGCCCCGACGTGCCTGTGATGGTCGCCGCCGCCGCACCCCGGGTGGTGGTGGTCGGCGACGTCGTCCTCGACGGCTGGTGGCACGGCGAGGTCCGCCGGCTCTGCCGGGAGGCACCCGCACCCGTCGTCGACCTCGGCGCCCGGCAGTGGGCCCCCGGCGGAGCGGCCAACACCGCGCTCAACGCCGCCCGGCTGGGCGGGCAGGTGTCGCTGCTCTCGGTGCAGGGCGACGACGCGGCCGGCGACACCCTCCGCGCCCTGCTGGAGGCGGGGGGCGTCGACTGCTCCGGCCTGGTGCCCGACAGCGACGCGGCGACGACGACGAAGAGCCGGATCGTCGCCGGTGACCAGATCATCGCCAGGCTCGACGAGCAGGGATCCCGACCCTCGGCCCAGGCCCTCGCGTCGCTCGCGGCCCGGCTGTCCCGGGCCCTCGCCGAGGCGGACGCGGTCGTCGTCTGCGACTACGACCTGGGGGCGCTCGACGGTGAGGTGGGTGAGGTGCTCGCCCGCGTGCTCGCCGGGCGCCGCCCGGCCGCGCCACTCGTCGTGGTCGACTCTCACGAGCCGGCCCGGTGGCGCCACCTCAACCCCGATCTCAGCACCCCGAACGCCGGGGAGGCGGCCCGGCTGCTCGGCTCCGTGCCCAGCGGCGACCGGGCCGACGCCATGCGCGAACGCCGGGCCGACCTGCTCGACCGCACAGGGGCCCGCTGCGTCGTCGTCACCCTCGACCGGGAGGGCACCCTCGCCCTGCCCGGCGACGGGTTCACCCTGGGCCCCAGCGCCCCGACCAAGGCAGGGCGCGCGACTCCGGACATCCCCGAGCACCGCACGTGGGCGCGTCCCGCCGGGGAGCGCCAGGCGGCCGGGGCGGGCGACACCTTCGTCGCGTGCCTCGCGGTCGGGCTGGCGGCCGGGCTCAACGCCCCCACGGCGCTCAACCTCGCGCAGGCGGCGTCCGACGTCGTCGTGCAGCGGCCGGGCACCTCGGTGTGCACCACCGACGACTTGCGGGCGCACCTGGGAGGTCTGGCCGACTCCGTCGCCGAGCTCGGCGACCTGGCGCGCACGCTCGACGAGCACCGGCGCAACGGACGCCGGATCGTGCTCACCAACGGCTGCTTCGACGTGCTGCACCGCGGCCACACCCGCTATCTGGAGCAGGCCCGCGCCCTGGGGGACGTGCTCGTCGTGGCGATCAACGATGACGCGGCGGTGCGCCGGCTCAAGGGTCCGGACCGGCCGGTGAACCCGGTGCTCGACCGGGCCGCGGTGCTGGCCGCGCTCAGCTGCGTCGACCACGTGGTGACGTTCTCCTCCGACACGGCCGTGCCGGTCATCGAGCGGCTCCGGCCCGACGTGTACGCGAAGGGCGGCGACTACACGCCCGACACGCTCGAGGAGACTCCCGCCGTCGAGGCGTACGGGGGCAGGGTGGTGATCCTCGACTACCTCCCCGACCGCTCGACCACCGCCGTGCTGCACCGGATCCGCGCCGGCGCCGAACCCGCGGGGACGCCGGCCGACGACGCCGGGCGGAGGCCCGCGTGAGCGCCCGCTGGTCGGGACGCTGGGCGGCACCCGCCGAGGAACGGCGG
>DATAKK010000055.1:0-77622 GCA_036261615.1 Propionibacteriaceae bacterium
GTGGAAGGGTTCAAGTCCCTTCTCCGGCACCCTTCAATCATGGCTTTGACCAGGCTTTTACCCCTCGACCGCCACACTGCCCGCCGTCGCGACACACGTGCAACAAGGAGTCGCCCTCCGTAGCGACGGAACAGCGCAGCACCCCGATCCTGCGGCTCTGGCACCAACTCGGCGATCCGGATCGTGGCCCCGTTCAGGCGCGAGGCGCAGGCGGCCGGCCGGGGCGGACGATGCCGGCCTCGTAGGCGAGCACGACCGCCTGGACCCGATCGCGCGCGCCCAGCTTGGCGAACAGGTTGCCCACGTGCGTCTTCACCGTGGCTTCACCCAGGAAGAGAGCGGCGGCGATCTCGGCGTTGGACTGTCCGGCCGCCAGGAGCTTCCACACCTCCCGCTCCCGTTCGGTGAGCAGTCCGATCCCCGGCACGGCGCGGGGCTCCGCGCGCTGACCGATGAACTCCTCCAGCAGGCGGCGGGTGACCCGTGGCTCGATGAGCGCGTCGCCCGCGGCCGCTGCACGGATTGCGGCGAGCAGCTGACCAGGTGGAGAGTCCTTCAGCAGGAATCCGGTCGCACCCGCGCGCAGCCCGTCGTAGACGTACTCGTCGAGGTCGAACAGCGTGAGGAGCACGACCCGTGTGGACGACGCAGCGACGATCTGGCGGGTGGCCTGGATTCCGTCCAGGCGCGGCATCCTGATGTCGAGCAGTGCGACGTCCGGGTGGTGCTCGCGGCAGCCCTGGACAGCCTCGGCTCCGTCGGACGCCTCGGCCACCACGTCGAGGTCGGGCTCGGACTCGATCAACCGCCGCAGGCCGGCCCGCATGAGGGCCTGGTCGTCGGCGACCAGCACGGTGGTCACGCCGGGCTCCAGGGGATCCGGGCGAGCACCCGGAAGCCCGGGGCGTCCGGGCGCGGGCCGGCGACGAGAGTGCCGCCGTACACGCTGACCCGCTCTCGCATGCCGACGAGCCCGAGTCCACCACCCGGGTTCGCGCAACCGGCGCCGTCGTCGACGACCTCGATCTCCAGACAGTCGGGATGGTGCCGGATCGCCGCCACCGCACGTGCTCCGCCACTGTGCTTCATGACGTTCGTGAGCGACTCCTGGACGATCCGGTACGCGGTCAGTCCCAGCCCCGGTGACAGCGTCACCCCGGGGTCGACGACCAACTCGACGTCGAGCCCGGCCTCCCGCGCCTGGGCGAGCAGCTCGGGGACCTGCTCCATACCGGGCTGCGGCGCCAGCGGCGCGGCGCCACCGTCGTGGCGAAGTACCCCGAGCATCCGGCGGAGCTCGGCGAGCGCCTCGCGTCCGGTGGCCTCGATGCTCGCCAGCGCGTCGTCGCCACCAGCGTCGGCCTGCTCGCGCATCCGACGTTCGACCGAGGCCTGCAGCACCATCAGGTTCACGTCGTGGGAGATCACGTCGTGCAACTCGCGAGCGATCCGGCTGCGCTCTTCGCGGATCGCTGCCTCCCTGGCGAGGGCACCCGCCTGTTCCAACCGAGCGGCCCTCTCGCCCTCGGCGACGGCCCTCGCCCGATAGCGGGCGAGCAGCCGACCGAGCGCGAAGACACCCAGGATCTCGAGCACCGCCGGGATCGTCGACCCGATGGGCTCGCCATAGGCCACCGCGAGGACGGACAGGCACAGTCCAGTCCCGACGACCGTGACGGCGATGGCCGTCTTCCGACCGCTGGTCGCCAGGCCGGCGGTGAAGGTCGCCAGCAGCAGCGCGACGAAGGGCTCGAAGGGCGGCTGCCGATCCGGCCCGTAGAGAGCGAACTGCCAGACGGCCACGGCGACCACCACCACCAGCATCGAGACCAGAGGCCACACCCGGCGTACCGCCAGCGGCACCGCGACCAGCACGATGAACACGGCGTGCACCGAGCGGTTTCCGGGGAACTCCGAGCCCGCGACCACGCCGGTGAACTCACCGAACCCCAGGAGCAGCACCCCGGCGGCGACAGCGGCGTCCACCAGTAGCCGGCGTCGCTCCCTAGTCTCCATGCGCCGAAATATAGGACGGTGACCTCGGGGCTGCATCCGCTCGAGGGCGGAGCCGATCAGGGTTCTGATCCCCCGCCAGGGGGAGCGCCGTTCAGCTCACCAGGTGATCCGCCGGGCCCATGGACGCGCCTAGCGTTCGGAACCACCGGATCCACCACCTCGAAGGAGATCGCCATGAAGTTCCACCGCACCATCCCCGTCGCGGGAGTCCTCGCCGCCGCTGCCATCGCCGCCGCCGCGATGCCCGCCCAGGCCGCAGGCCGGACCACCCAGACCTTCACCTGCGACGGGCAGCAGGTGACCATCCAGTCGGCGTACGGACACGACGGTGACACCTGGTCGGCCGCCCAGATCGTCGACGCCGGCACTCTCGTCCCCGTGAGCTTCGAGTACCTCGCCGTCGACGAGACCGCCAACCTCGTCCTCAACGACGACACGATCGCACACGGCACCGCCCACGATCACCAGTCCACGGTCACCTGTCAGACCAGCACCCAGTTCACCCTCGGCGATGTCGCGCCGCCCGGGGTGGTCTTCCCCCCGGGCGTCCAGCCGACCGACATCGTGAGCATGTCATTCGTCGTCACCGCCGTCCCGCGTCCCTGACCTGGCGGAGCAGCGCCATCACCTGGCGAGGAGACGGGACGGTCTCCTCGCCAGTCGCCGTCTCGAGGACTCTGGGGAGGGCCGTCATCGTCAACACGACCAGACCGAGGCACCGCGGGCGATCATCACCTCGCCCCCAGCCCGAGCCGACTGCCTATGATGCCCCTCGGCGGCACGGGCACCGCAAGCGCCGGCGGGGTGTTGATCCCGGGCCGCCATCGACCGAAGGAGCGAGGGATGTCTGTTCTTGACAGGTTCAGCCTGGCCGGCAGGACCGCGGTCGTCACGGGGTCCACCCGCGGCCTGGGTCGAGCATTCGCGCTCGCTCTCGCCGGCGCGGGGGCGAACATCATAATCGTCGGCCGGGACGCGGACGCGGCCGCCCAGGTGCAGGCCGAGGTGGCCGCCCTCGACGTGGGGGCCGAAGTCGTGATCGCGGACGTGACCCGGCGTCCGGACGTCGAGCGCATCCTGGACCGCACCGTGGCGGCGTTCGGGCGTGCGGACGTCCTCGTCAACAACGCCGGGACCTGCATTCACAAGGCGGCGGTCGACGTGACCGACGACGAGTGGGACGCCGTGATGGACGTGAACCTGCGTGCCGTGTGGATCGCATCGCAGGTGTTCGGGCGGCACATGATCGAGCGGGGTGGCGGCTCGATCGTCAACATCGGCTCGATGTCGGGAGCGATCGTCAACCGGCCGCAGTGGCAGCCGGCCTACAACGCCTCCAAGGCGGCAGTCCACCACCTGACCAGGAGCCTCGCGGCGGAATGGGCGCCGGCCAACGTGCGCGTCAACGCCCTCGCCCCGGGATACATGCACACCGACATGGCGCCGATCCACGAGCCGCGCTTCCAGCGCTACTGGATCGAGGACACGCCGCAGAACCGGGCCGGGGAGCCCGACGAGCTCGGGCCGGCGATCGTCTTCCTCGCCAGTGACGCGTCGAGCTTCATGACCGGGTCGGTGCTCACGATCGACGGCGGCTACAGCGTCTTCTGAACCGGCGGCGTCCGGTAACCCCTTTCCAGGCCATCCTCGCCTCTGTAGATTGGCGCTTGCCCTAGTGGGCTGATCAATGACAGATCGAGTGGCGCGTCGGGGGCCACGCCGGCCAGGAGGCGGACGATGACAGGCTCCCCCACACGTCGTCGCGGGCGGTTGCTCGCAGTGATGGCCTTGCTGGCCCTGTTCGGGGCCATGCTCCCGCGGACGGCGTCCGCGGATCCACTTCCGGCCGGGGCCACGCACCTGGGGTCGCGGGCCCTCGACCCGATCGCCCACGACCCGACGATCGTGCGCGAGGGCGGTTGGTACTACGTCGCGATCACCGGCGACGCGGGCAAGCCGAACACCTTCCTGCCGATGAAGCGCTCGCGCGACCTCATCCACTGGCAGGAACTCGGCCCGGTGTTCACCTCGCTGCCGTCGTGGATCGTCCCCGCCCTCGGCGTGAGCCCCTCGGCCGCCCCCAAGGACCTCTGGGCGCCCGACCTCAGCTACTCGCACGGCGAGTGGCGTCTCTACTACGCTGCCAGCCTGTTCGGCAGGAACACCTCCGTCATCGGGCTCGCGACGACCAGGAGCCTCGACCCCAACAGTCCGGCGTTCGGCTGGCACGACGAGGGCCTGGTGCTCAAGTCCACCGACTACCGGCAACCGGGCGGCAGCAGTTTCAACGCGATCGACCCCAACGTCACCGTGGACGCCGGCGGCCACACCTGGTTGTCGTTCGGGTCGTTCTTCTCGGGCATCTGGCTGCACCGGCTGGACGCCGCCACCGGCAAGATCCCCGCCGGCGACCCCGCCGTGCACATCTCGGAGCGGGCGGCGCCGGACGCCGAGGAGAACTCCTCCATCGTCTACCACGACGGCTACTACTACCTGTTCCTGTCGTTCGACTACTGCTGCCGGAGCGTCGAGAGCGACTACCGAACGGTCGTCGCGCGCTCGAGGGCGATCACCGGCCCCTACGTCGACGCCGCCGGCGTCCCGATGCTCAACGACAAGGGCGGCACCGAGGTGATGCGCGGCTACAACGAGTTCGTCGGAGCCGGCGGCGCCGACGTGCTCCTCGGAACCGACGGCCGGCCCGACCTCATGGTCAATCACTACTATGACGCGACCGACCAGGGGACACCGAAGCTCAACGTCCGCACCCTCACCTGGTCGGCCGACGGCTGGCCGCGGGTGAGCTACCCCCTCAACCCGAGCGTCTCCATCGGACACGGGGACGCGTACCTCACGATCAGCCCACGGGGCGCCTCGACCGTCGTCGAGAACGCCGGCTGCGGGTACGAGGGGGCGAACATCGCCCTGTGGACCGACCTCGTAAACCTCTGCCAGCAGTGGCAGGTGAGCAACCGGGGCGTCGGCGCCCGCATCCTCAACAGGTTCTCGAACGACGTGGCCGAGGACGCCGGGTGCAACAACACCGACGGCGCGAACGTCGCCCAGTGGGGATGGATCGGTTTCCTCGGCTCGAACCCCTGCCAGCGGTGGTCGTTCGCCCCGGCCTCCGACGGCTACACCACGATCTCCACCATCCAGACCGGCGGCAGATCGTGGACCGCGGAGGGAGACCCCGGTGTCCCCGGAACCAACATCGCGATCGACGCTCCCACCGGCGCCCGCAACCAGCAGTTCCGCTTCGACCCCCTGGGCGGAGTGCTCCTCGGCAGTCCCACGGAGGGCGACAAGACCCTCGGCGTGACCGGGTGCGTGTCCCGGCACCCCGACGGCGCCCGCGTGGCGTTCCAGCGGCGGCTGACCCAGGGCTGCCAGGTCTGGACATTCACCCCGGCCGACGGCACGGCGAGCGCGCGCTACCTCGTCACCAACGCGAGGTCGGGGGCGCAGCTCGCTGCCGGCCCCCACGGCCTGGAGGCAGTGCGGCGGGCCGACTCCCCGGCCAGCCGGCGGACGTGGACCCTGCAACCGGCCAACGACGGCACGTGGACGCTCCGGTCGGGAGGATCGACGCTGGCCGTGAAGCTGCTGCTGCCGTGATCGGCGCCCCGGCCCTCGCCCCTCCACCCTTCCGTCTCCGGAAACACCCCACGCGCACCCCCGCCCGCCACCCCGACGTGGCAAGGTGGCGGACGCGGGCCGCTAGCAACGCAGCGGGCGTCCAGCGACGAGACGGATCGGAGATGTGATGAGTGGCCCCGAGGAGGATGCGCGGGCGGGGTCGGTCGCTCCGTACGAGCGGCGTCCGTTCGCGCTCATGGCCAAGCCGACCGGTGCGGCGTGCAACCTCGACTGCTCCTACTGCTTCTTCCTCTCCAAGGAGGTGCTGTGGGACGACAGCGACCAGCGGATGTCGCACGACACCCTGCAGGCATACCTGGCGTCCTATCTCGACGCCCAACCCGACGGGCCGGTCACCATCTCCTGGCAGGGCGGTGAACCCACGCTGCGGGGCCTGGACTTCTTCCGCGGAGCCGTCCGCCTGGCCAACCAACTGGCCCGGCCGCGCCAGCAGATCGAACACGCCATCCAGACCAACGCCACCCTCATCGACGACGCCTGGGGCGAGTTCCTCGCCGAGAACCACGTCCTGGTCGGCGTCAGCATCGACGGACCCCGCCACCTGCAGGACAGCAACCGCGTGAACAAGGCCGGACGCGGCACTCACGACCAGGTGATCCGCGGCTGGAACATCCTGCAGCGCCACCGGGTGGACACCAACATCCTGTGCACCGTCAACAGCGCCAACGCCGACCACCCGCTGCAGGTCTACCGCCACTTCCGCGACGACCTCGGCGCCCGGTTCCTCCAGTTCATCCCCATCGTCGAACGCGTCGCCGACGGCGAACGAGAACTCGCCGAGAACGGCTGGCGCGACCCTGACGGCCGCTTCGTCCTCTATCGGCAGGCCGGCACCGGCGTCACCTCCCGCACCGTCCGCCCGGAGCAGTGGGGCCGGTTCATGACCACCATCTTCGACGAATGGGTGACCCGGGACGTCGGTGAGGTGTTCGTCCAACACGTCGACGTCACCCTCGGCGCCCTGTTCGGCCAGTACTCCCTATGTGTCCACGCCCCTGAATGCGGCGGCGCGCTGGCCATGGAACACAACGGGGACGTCTACTCCTGCGACCACTTCGTCGAACCCGGCTACCGGCTCGGAAACATCCGCCACAACCGGTTCCCCGACCTGCTCAACTCCCCCGAACAACGCGGATTCGGCCGCAGCAAGCGGACTGCACTCCCCCGCCAGTGCCAGCAATGCCCAGTCCGCTGGGCCTGCAACGGCGGCTGCCCCAAGGACCGATTCACCACCACCGCCGACGGCGAACCCGGCCTCAACTACCTCTGCGAGGGTTACTTCCAGTTCTTCACCCACATCCAGCCCGCCGTCCAGACCATGGGCGACCTGATCGCCCGCGGGCGACCCGCCGCCGACATCATGACGTCGGCGGCGCGCAGCACCACCACCTGAAGGCCCGGGACGCCTGCAGCGCGTGTTGTGGCCACAGGCGTCCCGGAAGCACGACCCTCAGCTGGTGCGCGTCTGCCCCGGGTTGCGCCGCTTCACGTACAGGCGGTCACCCTCGGGGCCGGTCCACTCGACCCGCACCACCCCCGGCACCGCGGCGTCGGCGACGCGGGACGGATCGGCCCAGTACCCGGCGGCCGGGTTGCGGAAGAACGTCATCCACAGGTGCCCGCTCTCGTCCTCGAACACGTTGTTGCCGCCGCACCCGACCCCAGCGGTCCACCGCGGGGAGTACGGACCCTCGAAGTGGTCGGACACCGCCATGACGAGGTCGTACTGGTACTGCGTCCGGCCGGGGCCAGGCGGGTCGTAGGCGTACCTCTGGGTGCCGTCGGCGGCCGTGGAGACGCGGTCCCAGGCGGCCTGCATGAGGTAGTACTTGCCGCCGTGGTTGAACACGTAGGCCCCTTCGAGATACGGCTCGGGGCTGTAGGGCGTCTGCGCGAACGCCGGCAGGCCCGTGGTGGGGATGATGTCCTCCATGTCGTCACGGAACCGCGCGTAGAGGTTGTTGTGCAGGACCAGCCACGCGGCGTCGCCCTCGGTGTACATGCTGCCGTCGATGTGGAAGTAGGACCCGTGCTTGACGAATCCGGGGCCGCCGATGAACGAGTCCCCGAAGGGCTTGTCGATGTTGCCCGTGGCGACGCGATAGGGGCCTTCCACGCCTCCCTCGCTCACCAGCAGGAAGGAGCCGACTTTCTGGGAGTGGTCGCCCATGCACCCGACGATGTACCAGCGGTCGCGGAAGTAGTGGATCTCCGGAGCCCACGCCTCCCCGCGCTTGCCGAACTGCGAGTCGTACCAGTACTGCTGCCACGGGGCCACGACGGTCCGCTCCGGGGTGTTCTCGTCGGCGAATTCCGGCGACCACACCTTCCCCTTCTCGGCGTTCGGCCGGATGCCGGTCGTGTCGGCCAGCCGCCACGGCCCGTTCATGGACGGCGACGTCCAGACGAAGAACCCGTCGTTCCACGGCTGGGCCGCCGCGAGACCGGGGACCCGGGTCGTGCCGGTCGCGACGTAGAGCGGCCGTCCGTCGACCGTGAAGCAGTTGACGTACAAGTCTCGGATCCACACCTGCCCGCGGGCCTCGTCGCGGGGACGAAGCTCGAGCGGGAGCAGGAAGGAGTTGTCGGGGCGTGGCCACAGATCGATGCGGGTGTCGGCGAGCCCGTAGGGCTCGAGAGCCGGCCAGTTCGGCGGATAGTGTCCCGACGCCACTCCCGCTCCCTTCGTGTCCGCAAAGGCCCGGCCGCCCTGGAGCGTGGCCGTGGACAGGGCCCCGGTGGCTCCGGCGAGCATCGCCGCGTTGAGCAGGGTTCGCCGGCCGATCTGGAATCTACCTGCGGGAAATGCCATTCGTCTCCTCCTTGAGTTCGGGGGCCACCTGCCCCTCCGATTTCGACGCTAGAAACGCTCATTTTTTCTGTCAACGGGGTGGCAAAAATGAAATCGATCTCTCGCTGAGTAGGAGTTTCTCCGTGCGGTCACCGCGATGCGGGTCGGCATCGGGGCCGGGGCATGAGGACGCCGGCGGCCGCGCGAAGCGGGACGACACCGCGCCCGCAGCCACCGTGCGGCGGTTCGGCGCCGGGGCCCAGCACCGCACGACGTCACGCTGCGACTGTGCGGAATCCGGTGTTGCCCATCGACGAGTCGGGGGTGTTCGAGGTGCGCGCGGCGTTGCGGTAGCGGTTGCAGTACGAGTCGTGGCACAGATACGAGCCACCGCGCATCACCCGCAGCGGTCCCGCCGTGGCGCCCCGGGGATCGCTGACCAGCCCGAGGCGGGCATCACGCGCGTAGGTGGAGGGCGAGAAGACGTCCTCGCACCACTCCCAGACGTTGCCGACCGTCTGCCACAGCCCGTAGCCGTTGGGGCGGAAGCTGCGCACGGGCGCGGTGGTGAGGAACCCGTCGTCACAGGTGTTGTGCGTCGGGAAGCTGCCCTGCCAGATGTTGGCCTGCCAGCTTCCGTCCCGGGCCATGAGGTCGTCGCCCCAGGGGTAGCGGGCGCCCGGCACCCCGCCGCGGGAGGCGAACTCCCACTCCGCCTCGGTGGGGAGCCGGCGTCCCGCCCAGGCGCAGTACGCCTGCGCGTCGTCCCACGAGACGTGGACGACGGGATGGTCGCCGAGACCCGAGATCCCCGAGTGACTGCCGCCGGGGTGGCGCCAGTCCGCGCCCCGCACTCCGCGCCACCAGGGCGCCTCGGGCGGCTGTCCGAGGATGTCGGTCTCGTCGGCGGCGACCGCGAGGTGGAACACCGCCGAGAACCCCAGGCGCTCGGCATCGGTGACATATCCGCTCGCTTCGACGAAGGCCTCGAAGTCGGCGTTGGTCACCGGGGTGGCGTCGATGGTGAAGGGGGACAGTTGCACGGGGTGGACCGGTGTCTCCCCGTCGGCCGGATGACCGTCGCGGCGCGCGTCCCCCATGGTGAAGATCCCGCCGGTCAGGTGGATCTGCTCGACCGAGTGGCGTCCGGGATCGACACCGGCGGCGGGAGCCGGCGCCGGCCGGGGCATCCCCTCCGCCGGTCGGAAGCGGGGGGCGCAGCAGCCGCCGGTCATCGGGGACGATCCGCGGTCGTCACCCTGTGGTCATCGGGCCCAACCCCTGGGGGCGCCGGCTGACTGGGATGGGGAGTGTCTCGGAGCCTCGCCTGCTCCCGCCACATCGCCGCCTTCAGTTCCTCTCTCACCGCCGAGTACTCCTTCACGTCGTAGACGTTCTCCAGTTCGGCTGGGTCGACCTCGAGGTCGTACAACTCCCACTCCGGCGGGTACGTGAACGGTCCGGTCCCGGGCAGCCCCATGCCGTCGTTGTAGTAGTAGATGAGCTTGTACCGCTCGGTCCGGTACCCGTAGTGCGCCGGGGCCCTGTGGAACTTGTCGTCGTGCTCCCAGTAGCGGTAATACATGCCCGCTGGGGACTCCTGGACGGGGCCGCCGACCAGGTCACCCCAGAAGCTGCGTCCCTGCATCCGCTCGTGCGGATCCACCCCTGCCGCCTCGAGGATTGACTGGGCCCAGTCGACGTTCGTGACGATCCCGTCGTGCACCTGCCCTCCGGCCACGCGGGCCGGATAGCTGAGCACGAACGGCATGCGCAGCGACTCCTCGTACATGAACCGCTTGTCGAACCAGCCGTGGTCGCCGAGGAAGAAGCCCTGGTCAGAGGCGTACATCAGCAGCGTGTCGTCGAACAGGCCCTGCTGCTCGAGCCAGTCGATGACGCGGCCGACGTTCTCGTCCACCGAATCGACGCAGTCGAGGTAGTCCTCCATGAACCGCTGGTACTTCCAGATCGCCGTCTCGTCATAGCCCAGCCCCTCGGGCGGGTCGCACTTGAGGTCCTCCTGGGTGAGGTTCTCGGCCAGCCGCATGGCTGCCCGGCGAGCGGACGCCGAGCGGGTCGCGTAGTCGTCGTCGAAGGTGTCGGGGACGCGAATGGCCGCGTCCCGGGGCCGGCTGCCGCTCTTGGGCTGCCAGGGCCGGTGCGGTGCCTTGTGGTAGATGAGCACGCACCACGGATCGTCCCCCTCGAGCGACTTCAGCCAGTCGAGGGAGAGGTCGGTGATGATGTCGGTCGCGTAACCGGCGACCGTCCGCTCCCCCTCGGCGGAGCGGAACAGCGGATCCCAGTACTCGCCCTGGCCCTCGGAACCGACGAGGACGTCCCAGTAGTCGAATCCCTCGGGATCGTGGCCCGGCCCCGAGCCCATGTGCCACTTCCCGACGATGGCGGTGCGGTACCCCGCCGCTCTGAGTTGCGACACGAACGTCGGCTGGCTCGCGTCGATCGGCGTCACCAGGGTGGTCACCCCGTTGACGTGGCTGTACGTGCCCGTAAGGATGCTGGCCCTGCTCGGGGAGCACAGGGCGTTGGTGACGAAGCAGTTCGTGAACACCACCCCCCTGCGGGCGATCTCGTCGATCCGGGGGGTGGCGTTCACGACGGAGCCATAGGCCCCCACCGCGTGCGCCGCATGGTCGTCGGTGAGGATCATGACGACATTGGGACGCCGGGCGCTCATGCGACCGGATAACTGTCGGCGTCGAGCCCGCTCATGCTGGGGTCGTAATCGACCCCGCCGACGTCGTACATCGACGTCATCCAGTGGTAGAAGTTGTCGCCACGGGCCACGAGGGCCGAGTAGAGACGCCGCATCATCCGATCCCTGATGGGAGCGAACTCCGGGTGCCGGTACCGGTTGTGCAGTTCGTCCGGATCGGTCTCGAGGTCGTACAGCTCGTTCACCGACTCGGGGTTGACCACGAGCTTGTACCGCTGATCCCGCAGCATCCGTTGCGGGTACGGGAAGTGGTGCCCGTGGAACTCGCACAGCACGTCCTCGTCCCACGGGACCGGCTCGCCGGCCACGAGGGGAAGCAGGTTGCGCGAGTCGACGGCGGGCGCGGGATCCACGTCGGCCAGGGCGAGGATCGTCGCCGTCGCGTCGGTGAGGGTGACGAAGTTGTCGTTCACCTGACCCGCCGGCATGCCCGGGACCCGGATGATCCCGGCGGTGCGGTAGATGTCCTCGTACATCGCCGGGCCCTTGTCGTGCAGCCGGTGGGCGCCGGTGAACTCCCCGTGGTCGCTGGAGAAGAAGACCGCTGTCTCATCGGTGAGGCCGAGTTCGTCGAGAGCTGCCAGGACGCGGCCGAGCTGACGGTCGATGAGGGTCACGTAACCCCAGTAGACCGCCACCAGCTTTCGACTGACCTCGAGCGGGAGGGTGTCGAACGTCCAGTGCTTGCTGTAGTTCTGCTGCACCGGCGGTTTGCCGAGGAAGGTCTCCTGAACGGACGCCGGTAGCTCGATCTCGTCGGGGTCGTACATGTCGAAGTACTCGTCCGGCAGCAGGTAGGGCAGGTGCGGGCCGAAGTAGTGCAGGCCCAGGAAGAACGGTCGCCCGTCCGTCCGGCGTCCCTCGGAGTACTCACGGAGCATGTCGATCGCCCGGTCGGCGAGGTAGTGCTCGAACGTCGCCTCCTCGGGCTGGTGCAGCCGGGCGGCCAGCAGGTTGCCGGGACTGCCGTTGGGGAGCACGCCGCGGATGCGGTCGCTGATCTCGTACGGCGGGAGCCCGCGCTCCTCGAGGTAGGCCAGGTAGTCGGGGCTGTCGACGGGGTTGTGCCAGCCCGGCAACGACGGCCCCTCGAACCCGTAGTCACCGGCCGTCTTGTTGGTGCCGACGTGCCACTTGCCGACCAGCCCCGTGCGGTACCCGGCGTCCTGCAGGGCCCGGGCGAAGGTGAATTGGTTGTCGTCGAGATCCTCCAGGTACCCGACGTTGCGCTCGTAGTTCGCCAACAGCCGGTGCCGGAACGGCGCGTACCCGGTGAGGAGGCTGGCCCGCGCGGGCGTGCAGATCGCGGTCGGTGTGTACCACCGGTCGAAGCGCATGCCGCTGGCCGCCAGACCGTCCAGCGCCGGGGTACTGACCCGCGCGTTTCCGTAGCACCCGAGGGTGTCCACCCGGTGCTGGTCGGTCAGCAGGAAGAGGATGTTGCGAGGGCTCAATGTCCTGCCTTCTCGTAGAGATCCGCGGTGTAGTAATCCTTCGCGTTGCCCGGCTGGGTCAGCGTCCCGACGCTCACGAAGTACTTGCCGAACGCGTTGAGCCACTTGTCGATCTTGCCCGACTTGCTGTCGGACTCGAGCTCTGCGGTGGACACGAGTTGGTCGAAGCTCGCGTCCGTGGTCACCTGGGCCACCGGAACATGCGTCGTCTGCGACACGAGCTGGATCGCCTCGTCACGGTGCGCCAGCCGGTAGTCGTTCGCCTCCTTGAGCGTCGCAACGACCGCCTCGACCATGCCGGGGTTGCTGGTGGGCAGGTTGTCCCGGGCGACGAACGCGGTCATGAAGCTCATGTCGTTGGCGAAGTCGGAGTCCTTCGCCAGTTCGATGATGCCTGGTTGACGGGCCTTGACGGTGGTGAGCTGCGGGTAGCCGAAGCCGGCCGCGTCGAACTGCCCGGCCGCCAGTGCGGATGTCAGGGTCGAGTAGTCCAGCGGGGTCGCGTTGATGTCCTTCATCGTGAGGCCGGCCTTGGCGAGGCCGAGGCGCAGGATCATCTCGCCCGAGGTGCCCTTCGGGTAGGCGACCTTCTTGCCCTTGAGGTCAGCGAGGGTCTTGATCCCCCGACCCGGGAGGGCGACGATGCGGTCGGCGTTGGTGAAGGTGTCGACCGCGACCACCTTCGCCTTGCCCTCGGCCGGCAGCCACAGGGCTCCGGGGCCGATGTAGCCGAAGTCGAGGCTGCCGGAGGCCATCGCGGTGATCTGCAGGGGCCCGTTGGTGAAGACCGAGGTCTTGACGTTGAGGCAGTGAGCGGCCCACATGCCCTTCGCCTTCGCGATGGCGAGCAGGCTGGTGCCGTTGAAATCGCCGATGTAGCCGAAGTTGACGTTCGTCGTCGACTTGCAGGTGGACGCGGCGCCACCAGCGGAGGCCGATCCCCCGCCGCAGGCTGCGGCGGAGAGCAGGAATGCTCCAGCGGCGAGGGCGATGCCCAGGCGTTTGCGTACGGACGGCATGACAGTGTCCTTCCTTGAAAGGGTGTGGTTCGAGCGGGGCTCGAGGGTCGAGTCCCGAGAGAATCGATGGGAAGTCAGTGCGAGAGCGTCTCGACCGGGTCGGCGGTTCCGTCGGCGGTGTCGGTGAGCGCGTTCGGCTGGTGGTAGACCGCGCGCCACACGCGGTTCTTGATCGCCGCGAACTCCGGTGAGAGGCGAGTCTCCTCGGTCCGGCCCGGCGGTAGGTCGACGTCGATCACCTCGAAGATCCGCCCGGGCCGGGCGGCCATGACGACCACCCGGGAGGCCAGGTAGACGGCCTCCTCGACGTCGTGGGTGACGAAGAGAATGGTGCGGCGCTCCTCCTGCCAGGTGCGGAGCAGGCGGTCCTGCAGGTTGACGCGGGTCAGCGCGTCGAGGGCGCCGAACGGCTCGTCCATCAGCAGCAGCTGAGGGTTGACGGCGTAGGCCCGGGCGAGCGCGGTGCGCTGCTTCATACCTCCGGACAGCGCCTTCGGGAGCTGATCCGCGTGGGTGGTGAGGCCCACCAGGTCGATGAAGTGCTGAGCGCGCTGCCGGCGCTCCTCGGCGGGAAGCCCGGAGACGCGCAGACCGAACTCCACGTTCTTCCGCACCGTCAACCAGGGGAAGAGGGCGTACTGCTGGAAGATGACCCCCCGCTCCGGGCTCGGCCCGTCGACCGGCCTGCCATCGACCAGCACCGATCCCGCGGTCGGCGTCTCGAGGCCCGCGACGATGTTCATGAGCGTCGACTTGCCGCATCCGGACGGCCCGACGAGAGTCACGAACTCGCCGTCGGCGATGTCGAGGTCGACCCCTCGGAGGGCGGTGAACTCGCCCCGGCCCAGGGGAAAGATCTTGGTCAGGCCGCGGACGGCGATCTTGGGGGTCATCGGCGTTCCTGCCATGAGGTCACTTTCCGTTCGACGGCCATGAGCAGGCGATCCATGATGAGACCGAGCAGGCCGATGAAGATGATGGAGACGAAGATGGTCGGCAGGTCGAAGTAGAGCTGGGCCTGCTGCATCCGGAAGCCGAGTCCCTGCTGGGCGGCGAGCAGTTCCGAGGCGACGAGGGTCGCCCAGGAGGAACCGAGACCCACGCGCATTCCCACGAAGATGAACGGTGACGAGGCGGGCACGACGACCCGCAGGAAGATCGTGCCGTCCTTGGCGCCCAAGACTCTGGCGGCGTTCACGAGCGTCCCGTCCACGCTCACCACGCCCTGGAAGGTCGCGACGATCGCGGCGAGGAAGGAGGCGAGGAAGATCACGAAGACGCGGGCGGTCTCGCCGGTGCCGAGCACCACGATCGACAGCGGGAGGATCGCGAGCGGCGGGATCATGCGCACGAACTGCACCCAGGGGTGAAGCAGGCCGCGGACGACGCCGTACCACCCCATGAGGAAGCCGACCGGGATGGCGAGCAGGGTCCCGAGCAGGAAGCCCACGAGCACACGGGCGAGGCTGGCGCCGATGTCGCCGGCCAGGGTCCCGTCCGCCGCCAGCGTGATCGCCTTGCTCACGACCGCCGGAGGGCTGGGGATGATCGTCACGCTCGACAGCAGCCAGAAGAGGCCGATGCCGGCGACGATGGCGATGGCTGTGAGTGCCCAGGAGGGCATGCGCACGGTGCGTCGGGACGAGAGGGAACCGCGGCTCTTCCCGGTCGTCCGAGGGGCGTCGGCGGGGGCCGGCGGGGGCGCTCCCCCCTCCCCCACGGTCAGTTCTTCGCCGGCGAGCGTGGTCATCGGTGGTTCTCCTTGTCGGGTCATGCCTGAAGACGTTCGAGGTCGGTGTAGTCCGGGACGGAGGTGAGGCCCGGGTAGCCGTGCAGCAGTGGGGACTGGTGGAACGCGGCGGCGATGGCGCCCAGCGCGCCCGCTTCGTCCCGCAGCGTGGAGGGCCGCAGGGTGCAGCCCCCACCCATCGGCAGCGTCTCCCGCTCGAAGGCGCCGCTCGCGGCGTCCACGAAACCGGGGAACCGAAGCGCGTCACCCGCGATGACGACGTCGCGGGGGTCGATGACGAACGCCGCTGCGGCGAGCGCCCGCCCCGTGGCCTCGCCGGCGGCCCGGACAACCTCCGCCGCATCGACGCTCGGATCGGCGAGCCGGGCTCGGATCGCGGGGACCGACGCGACCGTCTCGAGACAGCCGTTCTTCCCGCACCAGCAGAGAGGCCCGTCGGGATCGACAGTGACGTGGCCGATCTCGCCGGCGGCCGCCGAGGCGCCGGACACGAGACGACCACCGACGACGAGGCCGCCGCCGACGCCGTCGGACAGCCGGATGTACAGCAGGCTGTCGACCTCCGGCGTCTGCCCCCAGACGGCCTCCCCGAGCGCGGCCAGCCGGGTGTTGTTGTCGAGGGTGAGTGGGGCCGAATAGTTGTCCGCGAACCGGGCGCGGACGAGGTCCAAGAGTTCGTCGCGACCCCGGGCGAGCCAGAGGGGCGACGTGCGGCCCAGGCCCCCGAAGGTCGTGCTCAGCGGTCCGGGGACGCCGATCCCGATGCCCTCCAGCGCGAGGAGCCCGACGCCCGCCGCGCGGGTCAGGTCGGTGAGCAGTTCCAGGGTCGCCGAGACGCGTTCGCCCCAGGGAGTGTCCACCGAGTAGGCGCGCTCCCCCGAGACGATCACCTCGTTCGACGCGTTCACCACCGCCACGTGCACCCGGCGGTGACCGAAGTCGACCCCGAGGAACTGGCCGGACGCCGGGTCGAGCGCGAGCTGTGTCGCGGGCCGGCCCCGGCCGCGGCGTTCGACCAGCGGCTCGCGCTCGACAATGGCACCGCGGCGCAGGAGCGCCGCCGTGATGTCGGACAGCGTCGTGCGGGAGAGTCCGACCCGCCTCTCCAGTTCCAACCGGGTGAGCGGACCGCTCTCGCGCAGGGTGGCGAGAATGCGCTCTTCATGCGTGCGTCGGATGAGGTACGGCACGTCGTTGGGCTTGTGCACGCCGGAGAGCTTATGAACGGCCGATTTTTTCCGTCAACGACCCGGCGTAAATGATTTTTCGGAATCCTCCGGACCCCTCCACCACGAGTCCAGCAGGGGCTGCGACGGGACCGGCCCCGGGGACGGCGGGGCCAGGGGGCATGCCGCGGGTGGGCCCGGGCGGCGCGCCCTCGCCGCCCGCACCTGGAGCCGGCCCCCCAGGCTGCGGCGGGTGTGGCGGTCCATCTGGTGGGATGGACCAATCCCCCGCGGGTATCGCTCCCCGTACTGTGGTGCGACATCGAGCCGGCATGGCTCATCCACCGCAGAGGAATCCGTCATGATGCAGGTCTCCGTGTCGCTCAACGCGACCCTGGCCCTGTCCGCGGCGAGCATCGGGCTCTCCGCGATGATGCGTCATTCCTCGTGTTGTCTCCGCTGAGTTCTGCTCGGCGGCGCCCGCCATCCGCGCGTCAGGTCTGACGCTCCGATCCGTCGCGGATCACCGGCGGCGCTCCCCAGTGCGGCGTTCCACCTCGTGAATCCGGCCATCGGCCGACGACACCGCACGCCCGGGCGACCTCGCCCTCCCCCGTGACGCCGGCGCCCTGCCGCCGTCCCACGGCACCCCGCCACACCCATCTCCTCGAAGGGACCCACCATGTCCGCACTCTTCCTCGTCGAAATCGTCCCGTCGCAGGGCCGTCAGCCGCTCGACACCCTCAGCCAGGTCGACTCCCGCATCCGCGAGACCGGCGCACAGCTCATCGAGGCCCAGGTGACCAGCGATGCCGGCCGCATCTTCACGATCATCGAGGCCGACACCACCTCCCAGATCACCGAGGCGCTCGAGGGGATCGACGCCGCCGAGGTCTCCGACCCCGCCAGAGTGCGCCTCGTCGGCGCGGAGCTGGACGACATCAAGGCGGCCCGGCCCGAGGCCGGGTACCTCGTCGAGTGGGACATCCCCGCGTCCATCGACATGAACACCTACCTGGCCCGGAAGAAGGCCAAGAGCCCGCTCTACGCGAACGTGCCGGAGGTCTCGTTCCTGCGCACCTACGTCCGCGAGGACATGGCCAAGTGCCTGTGCTTCTATGACGGGCCGGACGTGGAGGCGATCGAGCGCGCCCGCGAGGCCGTGAGCACGCCGATCGACCGCCTGCACACGCTGGTGCAGTTGCCCGCCGGGGTCGACCTGTGACCGCCACGATCCTCGGCCTGGACGCCCTCCTGCGCGAGGTCGCGGCCACCGCCGCCGAGGTGGACTCCGGGCGCGCGAACGTCGACCGCCACGTGCGGGTGGTGGCGGCGTCCGGGGTCTTCGACGGCGAGCTGGACGCGCTGCTGGCCCGGGATCCGAGCGCCACCGACGTGCGGGGTTCCGCGGGCGTCATCGCCGACCTCGCCACCGAGTGCCTGCCCACGTCGTTCGGCTCCTGGGCGCATCGGATGACCGCCGACTACCTGGCCAGGGGCGAGCAGACCGCCGCCACGTCGGAGGCCCTCGCCGCCCTGCGCTCCGGCACGGCCATCGGCGCCACCGGCATGGCCCAGGGACTCAAGTCGCTGGCCGGTCTGGGCGAGGTGGGCATCACCGCGACACCGGACGCCGGCGGCTACCGGATCGACGGGACGATCGGCTGGATCAGCAACCTCGGGCAGGACGCCATCGTGGTGCTGCCGGCGGTCACCCCCTCCGGCGAGGGGCTCGTCGCCTGGGCCCCACTCTCCGCACCCGGCATCACCGCCCGCCGCATCTGCGGGCTGCTCGCCCTGGACGCCACTGCGAGCGGCAGCCTGCGGCTCTCGGGGCTGCACATCCCGGCGGACCAGGTGCTGAGCCACGACCTCCCTGGGTTCGCCCGCGGCTTCAAGCGCGCCTTCCTCATTTTGCAGACGTCGTTCGCCCTCGGCCTCATCCGTCGCGCGCGGATCGAGATCGAGGGCGCACTCGACCGCGGTGAGAACGCGGTGTTCGGCGGGGAGGCGGCCCGCCTCGGCGGCCACGTCGACGAGTTCACCGAGACCTGGAACCGGCTGGCGGCCGACGTCGGTCGTTACGACGTCCGCGAGTACCTCGACATCCGGCTCGAGGTCTCCCGCCTGGCCCAGCGGGCCACCCGGCTCGAGCTCACCCTCGCCGGCGGACGCGGCTACCAGGTGGCCGCCGGGGCCAACCGCCGATTCCGCGAAGCGGCCTTCCTGCCCGTGCAGTCGCCCTCGGAAGGACACTTGCTGTGGGAACTCTCCTCGCTCGGCTGACCGGGGTGGACGCCGGATACTCCGGCCACCGGGTGCTCACCGGCATCGACCTGGACGTCCCCGCGGGACGCCAGCTCGCGATCCTCGGCCCCTCCGGGGCGGGCAAGTCCACGCTGCTCCGGCTGCTCGGCCGCGAGCTGGAGCCCTCGGCGGGAACCGTCTGGTTCGATCCCGACAGCGTCGTGAGATCGGCGATCGTGCACCAGGACCCGTACCTGTACGACTGGCTGACGATCGGGGAGAACATCGCGCTCGGGCTGGGCTTTTCGGCCAACCGCGACTGCGATCCGGCCCAACTCGACCACGCGGTCGACCTGCTCGGCCTGGCGCCCGTGGTCGACCGGTACCCCGACGAGGTGTCCGGCGGCCAGGCGCAGCGGGCGGCCCTCGCTCGGGCCCTGGCGATCAGCCCGGGGCTGCTGCTGCTCGACGAGCCCTTCAGCGCACTCGACCCGCTCACGCGGGGCGACCTGCAGCAGTGGCTGCGGCGCGCCGTCGACGGGGACCGCCTCACCAGCGTCCTCGTCACCCACGACCTCGACGAGGCGCTCGTCGTCGCCGACGACATCGCCCTCATCGACGGGACGGGACGCATCCGGCAGCGGTGGCGCAACGACGAGCCCGCCCGCGACGCCGTCCGGGCCCACGTCCATCCGCTCCGGTCACACCTGCGCCGGGCCTTCGAGCCGCTGACGGTCGAGGCCGACGACGCCGAGTTCTCCGGAACGGCGGCCCGTCATGGCTGACCTCGACCGCCGCACCCTGCTCCGCACCGCTGGACGCGTGGGCGCCGCGGGAACCATCGCGGCCCTCACCGGACGGGGTGCCTGGCAGGCGTTCGCGCCCGCGTCCCAGTCCGCCTCGCTCCTCGGACGCCCGTTGCGCCTCGGCTACCTGCCGATCACCGACGCCTCGGCGCTGCTCGGGGCGCACCAGCTCGGCCACCTCAGCGCCGCGGGCCTCGGCGACGCCCAGCCCGTGCTGTTCCGCTCCTGGGACTCGCTCGCGCAGGCGCTCACCCTCGGCGACATCGACGCGGCCCACCTGCTGCTGCCGTTCGCCCTCCAGCTGCGACTGCAGAAGCAGGTGCCGGTGAAGGTGATCTCCTGGGCCCACACCAACGGGTCGACCCTCACCAGCGCGCCGCACATCACCGCCACCGCGCAACTCGCCGGCACCAGGGTGGCGATCCCCTACTGGTGGTCGATCCACTCGGCACTCACCCAGCAACTGCTCCACGCGGCCGGGTTGACCCCCGTGATCCGCCAGCGGGCCTCGGCGTCCGCAGGCACGGTGGAACTGGTGGTCATGTCGCCCTCCGACATGGTCTCCGCACTCGCCGCGGGCTCGATCTCGGCGTTCAGCGTCGCCGACCCGTTCAGCGCCGTGGCCGAGGCCAAGCACATCGGGCACGTCCACCGGTTCCTCGGCGACGTCTGGCGCGACCACGCGTGCTGCGCCATCACCGTCCGCGAGGACCTCATCACCCGGCACCCGGACGCCGTCCAGGCCCTCAGCGACGCGGTGGTCTCGAGCCAGGGCTGGTACGACACGCACCGCCCGGACGCCGCGGCGTCCCTGAGCTCGTACCTGCCGCAACCGCAGCCGACGATCCGGAAGGTCTTCACCCGCACCGAGGCCGAGTACCGCTCGATCACCCGGCACCCGGACTGGCACGGCGAGCACCTCGGGTTCTCCGGGTACCCGCACGAGAGCTTCACGGTGCGTCTGGTGGAGATGCTGCACGGCACCCTCATCGACGGGGACACCGGCTGGCTGCCCGGCGACGGCCGCGTCGCCCACGCGGACCTCGTCGACGACCGTTTCGTCACCCGCTCGCTGGCCGGCGCCGGGACCACCGTGACCCCCCGCGAGGAGCTGATCCAGCCATGACCGCGATCGACATCGCCGCGCCCCGGCGCACTGCCCGGACACGGCAGCTGGGGAGGGGCGGGGACGCGTGGCTGGCCCCCGCCGGCATCCTCGCCGCCCTCGCGGTGTGGTGGCTGCTCACCGACGTGATCTTCGCCGCGCGCCCGCTCGTCACGCAGTTCTCCCCCGACCTCGCGGTCGGCGGCCTCGCGGAGCTCGCCCGGTCGGGGGTGCTGCTGGACGCCGCCTCGGCGTCCCTGTTCCGGCTGGTCGCCGGCCTGCTCATCGCGGTCGTCGCGGGGCTCGCCATCGGGCTGGCCAGCGGCTGGTCGACGCGCATCGACCACGCCACCCGGGCGGTGCAGCTGTTCCTCAGGATGATCTCGCCGCTGTCGTGGGCACCGGTCGCGATCATCGCGTTCGGCGTGGGCACCCCGCCGGTGGTCGCGCTCGTCGCCGCCGCCGCCGTCTGGCCGGTCGCCTCGGCCACGGCCGACGGCGTCCGCGGGGTGCACGCCGGGCACCTCCGGGTCGCCCGCAGCTTGGGCGCGACGACGCCCGAGGTGCTTCGCCGGGTCGTGCTGCCGGCGATCCAACCGCGGCTGCTGTCCGGGATCAGGCTGGCGATCGGCATCGGCTGGGTGGTGCTCGTCCCCGCCGAGATGCTCGGCGTCACCTCGGGCCTCGGCTACCAGATCCTCAACGCCAAGGACCAGCTCGCCTACCCCCACATCACCGCACTCATCGTGGTGATCGGGGCGATCGGCTTCGCCATCGACGTGACCGCCCGCTGGCTCCTGGCGACGAGGCGGCAACGGCGGGCCGAGGGGGTGCGCGGATGACCACGGTGTCGGCCGAGGCGACGGCGCCCGCGTCCCCAGTGGGCGAGGCGACCGTGCGGAGGGTGGTGGCGATCAGCGCCGGCCACTCCGCCGTGTCCAGCACCGGCCGCCTGGCCGCCCTGCTCGCCGAGGCCGGTGCCGGCGAACTGCGCCTGCGCGGCGTCCGGTGCGAGACCGATCACCTGGAACTGCGCACCATCGCGGCGGACGTCGTCGCATCGCTCGTCGACGGGGTCGTCCGTCCCACGGTGTCGAACGCGATCGCGACCGTGCACGGAGCGGACGCCCTCGTCATCGTCACCCCGACGATCAACGCCTCGTTCTCGGGCCTGCTCAAGACGTTCCTCGACGTCCTACCACCCGACGCGCTGCGCAGCGTGCCCACCACCATCGCGGCGACGGGGGGCACCAGCCGGCACACGCTCATGCTCGACCAGGCCCTCCGTCCGATGCTGGGCTACCAGCGGGCAGTCGTGCTGCCCTGCTGCCTGTACGTCACCGCCGAGGAATGGGACGGTCCGCGGCCCGGCCAGCAACTGGCGGCACGGATCGAGACCGCCGGCCGGGAACTCGCCGCCTTCGCCCTCCTCGACGCCGTGCCCGGCGTCAGGGCGCGGACAGGGGCACCGTGGGCGAGTTCGCGAACGCCTGGATCGGCGTCATCGGAACCCCGTTGATCGAGACCGTCGCCTGCTGGCTCACCGTGGCGCACCCGCCCGCGGACGCCGTCTGCTGAAAGTCACTGCCGGACGGGGCGACCGGGCTCGGGCTCGTCGACGTGGTCGTGGCCCGATGGGAGGACGCCGACGTGCTGCGGGACGTGGGGGCGGCTCCGGACGCCCGGCCGCTCGTCGTCCTGGACGCCTTCGTCCTGGCCGCCGTCGTCCTGGCCGCCGTCGGCGCGGTGCTCGCGGTGAGCGAGACGTCGTCGGCGATCTTCGTGAAGAGGGGTGCGGCTCCCGGCCCCGGCAGGACCACGTTGGGGTTGGCCGGGTCGGGAACCGTCGGCATGGTGAGGAAGGTCGTGCGACTGGTCGGGATCTTGGCCACCGTCACCGCGAGGCGGGCGAGGTCGGTGACGCTGGCGAGGCCGGTGTCGACCGTCACCGCGCTGGTCGCGGTGTTCGCCAGGTTGTACACCGTCACCGGGTTGAGCAGGGTGCCCGCGCTCTCGACTTTGCGCTGCACGGCGGCCAGGAACATGTGCTGGGCCACCGTGCGGCCGATGTCGCCCCCGTCACCGAACCCGTGCCGCGTGCGGAGGAACTCGAGGGCGGACAGCCCGACGAGCGTGTGGGTTCCCTTGGTGAGCTTGAGGTGGGAGTACGGGTCGTAGACGTTGTTGTTGACGCACACGCTCACACCGCCGATGGCGTCGGAGATCTGCACGACGCCCCCGAAGTCGACCATCACGACGTGGTCGATCGGCAGGTTGGTGAGGTCGTGCACCGCGGTGGCTGTGCAGGCCAGCCCGTACGCGAGGGTGCTGTTGATGCGGTCGACGTGCGGCGTCTCGGTGATGCCGTTGCCCGTGCACGAGGGCACCGTGATCATCGTGTCGCGAGGAATGCTGGTGACCGACATGTTGCTCCGGTCGGCGGAGATGTGCACGAGCATCTCCACGTCGGCGTTCGCCCCGACGGTCGACAGCTGCGCGCCGCCGCTCCCGGTCGCGTTCGCTTGTGAACAGTCGCCGCCGAGCTTGCAGTCGACCGACGTCGAGCGGGTGTCCGACCCGACGACAAGGACGTTGAGCGGCGTCCCCGCGGCCAGCGGGGACACGCCGGGTGTCGCACTGGCGGACGGCCGCTGGATCGCCTGCGGCAGGGCGATCGAGGTGAGGTTGCGGTTGAGATGACCGAAGACGAGGAAGCCCGCCACGGCAAGCACGGTGGCCAGGCCGACCACTGTGAGAAGCACGGCCAACCGGCGTCCCCGCCGCCGCGTGCCGGTGCGTCGTGGGCCTGCGGACGCCGCCCCCGTCAGGGCTCGTCGCGGCGGCTGCTCCGGGCGACGGGGTCCCCGCGACGGCTGATGGTCCACGGGCACAGGGTAGGGAACGAAGCTGAGCGGACCCTGTGCCCGGCCCATGAGCTCCCTCTGCCCGTCGCCCGGGGCCGGTCGCCGACGGGTAGCCCCCACGACTGCGTGCATAGACTCTGGTTCGAGCCGGGCGACGGGAGCACTCTGTCATGGACGATCGATGAGACTGGTTCTGCTGGCGAGCGGGCTGGTCGTCGTGCTCGCCGTCCCCTATCTCCTGCTCGCGCTGCGGCGTCGCGGCTGGGCGAAGTGGCGCACCGGGGTCTACCTCGCCTCCTGCGTCCTGCTCTGGTGGTGCCTCGCCGGGACGCCGGCCGCCCTGCGCCACCGCGACCCGGTGTGGGGCGTCATCGGCGTCGCGGTCGCCGACGTCCTCGTCGGCTTCGGCCTCGTCGTGGCGGCGCCGGTACGCCTCTGGGAGGAGACCCGCGGACGACGGGTCGGCTGGCTGCGCAACCCCCTCGTGCTGGCCCTCGGGTTCCCCCTCGTGAGCGCCACCCTCAACGGCGCGCTGCTCGTGGCCGCGTTCAGCACGTCATGGTTCACCCGCGCCCTGTCCGACGACACGAGCTGGACCTGGCTCCTCCTGGCATGCCTGCTCGGCGGCTTCGTCGCCAACCTCCAGTTGCTCTCGCCCGATCTCGTCCCGGCCTGGATCACGCCGGGCCCGCGGATGGTGCTGGCGCTGGCGGACGGCCTGCTGGACGAGCTCCCGGGGATCATCGTCATGGTCGTGACGAATCAGGTCTGGGGCGGCGTCCTCTGGATCACGGCCCAGCCCGTCGTGGTTCCGATGATGGCCCTCATCCTCCTCGACTGGTTCCGGCACGAGCGCAGTGCCGCGCAGCAGATCGACGCCACCCTCGACGCGATCGACGCGGCCGGTGGCAACACGACCACCCCGTGGTGGATGACGACCCCCGCGGACGCCGAGGGCTCCGGCGTGGGGCAGCACGGCCCGACGCCGTCCGGCGACTGAGGCTGCCGCGTCCCACAGGCCGAAACAGGGCGGATCCGCCCCTCGCGCCGGCGCGCACGGCCACTTACACTCAGGGCACGCCGGTCTCCTCCGCCAGTCCTCGGGTCTCCGACGTCCCGTTCCCCACACTGATGATCGGAGGCACTCACATGCCGAAACGTGTGCTCACTCTGCTCGGCGCGGCGATGACCCTCACCGCTGCCGCGGTCGTCAACCAGACCCCGGCCTCCGCCGCTCCCCCGCCCTGGGCCGCGGTCCCGGTGTGTCCGGGGCCGGCGGCGCGAGGGACGGCCCGCTGCCACTCCTGGGTGGTGCCCCAGGCGACCTCGGGCACCCCGAGCGGCCTGTCGCCCGCGACCATCAAGAGCGTCTACGACTTCCCGACGGGGTCGACCGCCGGCCTGGACAAGACCATCGCCATCGTCGACGCGTACAACGACCCCACCGCCGCCAACGATTTGTCGGTGTTCAGCTCCGAGTTCGGCCTGCCCCCCTGCACGACGGCGTCCGGATGCTTCACGATCGTGAACCAGCAGGGCGGCAGCAAGCTGCCGCGGGCCAACGCCGGATGGGCCCTGGAGATCTCGCTCGACATCGAGTGGGCCCACGCCATCGCCCCCGGCGCGAAGATCCTGCTCGTCGAGGCCAAGTCCGCCAACTTCAGCGACCTCACCACGGCCGAGGCCTACGCCAACACGCACGCGGGCTACGTGAGCAACAGCTGGGGCGGCAGCGAGTTCTCCGGGGAGTCGAGCTACGACTCGTACTTCAGCCACAGCGGCGTGAGCACCTTCGTCGCGGCCGGCGATGCCGGCCTTCCCGCCGAGTACCCGTCGAGCTCACCCAACGTGATCTCGGTGGGCGGCACCACCCTCACCTTCAGCCACGGCACCTTCTCCTCGGAGACGGGATGGTCGAAGGGTGGGGGCGGCTGCAGCAGCTACGAGAAGGCGACCTCGGCCCAGAGCGGCTTCGCCGAATACCCCCAGGCGAACTGCGGGGGCTACCGGGCGACGCCCGACGTCGCGCTGGACGCCGATCCCCAGTCCGGGGTCTCGGTGTACGACAGCACCAAGTACCAGGGACGCAGCGGCTGGTCGGTCGTCGGCGGAACCTCGGCGTCGACCCCGATGTGGGCCGCCCGGAGCGCCGACTCCGGCATGGTCGTCGACGCGGCCGCGGTCTACGGCTCGGCGATCAACTATCGCGACATCCAGAGCGGCAACAACGGCGCCCCCTGCCTCGTCGGGTTCGACCTCTGCAGCGGCCGCGGATCGTGGGTGGGAACCAAGCCCTGACACCCGTCGGCTCGGGCAGCCATTTCGGCCGGACTGCCCCCTGATTGCCTCACAAAGTCGGCCGATTCGGGGAGCGGAACCTTCAGGTTCCGCTCCCCGAATTGCGTCTGCCACGGAGACGAATTCTTGGCGCTTCCTGAATGAGACGAAGCGCCGAATTATGCGTCATTTCACGTCTTCGAATTGCCACGCTGCGCGGCGTCGTCCCCTGTCATCAGGCGCTGAACTGCTCGTTTGCGGCGCCGCGCGCCGTCCGCGTGACCGCCTGGAAATCGCCCAGCAGACCATATTTCTCATCCAAACCTGAACGCCACTCAGAATCTCAACCCACGGTTGAGGTCTTGTCCCACCCTGCCCTCCTCCTCCCAATTCTCCGCCGATACACTCATCCAGCGCCGGAATGATTCGCGTTGTCATACCGGTTTTGCACATCCCCCAACAACACGATCGGAGAATCATCGTGGCCAAACGCACACTCACAATTCTCGGGGCGGTGATGGCCCTCGCCGCGGCAGGGCTCGCCACCGAGAGCCCGGCATCGGCAGCCCCTCCCCCGTGGGCCGCCGTTCCGGCCTGTCCCGGCCCGGCGGCGAAGGGCACCGTCCGGTGCCACGCCTGGGTCCTCCCGCACGCCAAGAAGAGCGGCGGCTCGTCGAAGCACTCCGGGAACACCGGCACGACCATTGGTGGACTGTCCCCCGCCACCATCAAGACCGCCTACAACTTCCCGACCAGCCTGACGGCCGGCGCGGGCCAGACGATCGCGATCGTCGACGCCTACGACGCCCCCAACGCGGAGAAGGACCTCGCCACCTTCAGCACCCAGTGGGGGCTGCCCCAGTGCACCACGAGGAACGGCTGCTTCACCAAGGTGAACCAGGCCGGTGGCGCAGCCCTTCCGAGCGCCGACTCGCGCTGGGCGCTGGAGATCTCGCTCGACATCCAGTGGGCTCACGCCATCGCCCCCGGGGCAAAGATCCTCCTGGTCGAAGCGAACTCGAGCGGGTTCGGCGACCTCAACACCGCCGAGGACTACGCCAATCAGCACGCGCTGTACGTGAGCAACAGCTGGGGCGGCGGCGAGTTCAGCGGCGAGTCGACCAACGACGCCCACTACGGTCCCGGGAACGTCAGCGCGTTCGTCGCCTCCGGCGACGGCGGCTACGGCGCCGAGTACCCCTCCGCCTCGCCCAACGTCATCTCGGTCGGCGGCACGACGCTCGGCCACACCAGCACGGGCTACCTCGACTACGGGTGGACCGGGAGTGGCGGCGGGTGCAGCGCCTCCGAGAGGGCGACCTCGGCCCAGGCGGCGTTCGGCGGCTACGCGCAGGCAAACTGCGGCGGGATGCGGGCGACGCCCGACCTCGCCCTCGACGCCGACCCCAACAGCGGCGTGGCGGTGTACGACAGCACGCCGTACAACGGCCAGAGCGGATGGTTCGTCGTCGGCGGCACCTCGGCGAGCACCCCGATGGTCGCGGCCCGCGCCGCGATCACCGGACAGCCGGTCAAGCCAGCCACCGTGTACGGCACCTCGATCTCGTTCCGCGACGTGACCCAGGGAAGCAACAACGGTGCGAGCTGCCTGCCCGGCTACGACCTGGTCACCGGGCGGGGAGCCTGGATCGGGTGACACCGGCCGCTCACTGAGCGGTCTCCTCATTGATCGGCGCGCTGCCCGGCAGTCCGGGCAGCGCGTCCGGTCGTTTCAGGGCCGGATCGTCGTCCGCGAAGCTGCGCACCGGGCCCACGCCCGTCGACCTCGTCTCGAAGCGCACGGTGACCCTCCCGTGTCCCGCGCCCCACACCCACCCGCGTCCCCACGCGTCGTGCTCGACGTCCTGACCGGGGAGCCAGCCGGCCACCGGACGCCGCACGACCTCGGGCTCGGTCGTCGAACGCACCAGCCCGTGGTCAGCGGCGTCGGGGCCGACGTCGAACAGTTCCTCCTGGGCCGCCACGACGAAGTTCGAGACCCCGACCCCGAGCAGGCGGACCCCCCGGTGCAGGTCGAGCCCGTCCAGCAGTTCCACGGCGACCCGGCCGATGCGTTCCCCCGAGTCGGTGCCACCCGACAGCGTCCGCGACCGGGTCCAGGTGACGAAGTCGGCGGTGCGGAGCTTGATCGAGATCGTGCGGGCGAACAGGCCTGCCCGGACGAGGCGTCCGGCGACGACGGCGGCGTCCCTCACGGCGACGGCGTCCAGGGCGGCCCGGTCGGTGAGATCGGTCTCGAAGGTGTCCTCGACCGAGATCGACTTGGTCTCGCGCTCGGAGACGACCGGGCGGTCGTCGACGCCGAGCGCCAGATCGTGCAGGGTGGCCCCCCACGACCCCACCTCGCGGGTCAGTTCGGCCGCCGACAGCCGGGTGACGTCGTCGACCGTGCGGACGCCGAGCCGCGCCAGTTTGTCCATGGTCGCCGGCCCGATCCCTGGGATCGCGCGGGCGGGCAGCGGTGCGACGGTGGCCCGCTCGGTGCCCGGCTCGACCACCCGCAGCCCGTCGGGCTTGGCGAGCTCGGAGGCGACCTTCGCGATGAACTTGCTCGACCCCATGCCGACCGACGCCGTCAGCCCGCCGGTGAGCCGTGCCACGTCGGAGCGCAGCCGCTCGCCCAGGTCGGCGAGGTCGCGCAGCGACGAGCAGTCGACGCCGGTGGAGGCGAGGTCGACGAACGCCTCGTCGATGCTCAGTTGCTCGACCAGCGGGGACAGCTCGCGCAGCAGGCCCATGACGATGCGGCTCGACTGCCGGTAGGCGTCGAACCGGCCGGCGAGGTAGGCGGCGTGCGGCGCAAGCCGTCGCGCCTCCGACGTGGGCATGGCCGACCGGACGCCGAACGCCCGCGCTTCGTAGGAGGCCGTGGACACGACCCCCCGGCCGCCGACGCCGCCGACGACGACCGGTCGTCCCCGCAGCGACGGCTTGTCCCGCTGCTCGACGGAGGCGAAGAAGGCGTCCAGGTCGAGGTGCAGCACGCTCGCGGTCGTGCGCACGGCGTCACGGCCCTGTCGGCGCCGGCAGCCCGGCGACCCCGTCGAGAGGCAGGCCCGGGGGTCGGAGAGCCGACTCGTACCGGGCGGTGGTGAATCCGGGGAACCGCTCACGGTGCACGAGGTGCCATCGCTCGGGGTCGATCTCCGGGAAGAAGGTGTCGCCCTGGGGCTCCGCCGGCACCTCGGTGATCTCCAGCGCCGTCACCATCGGCATCGCCTCACGGTAGACGGCTCCGCCTCCGGCGACCCAGCAGATGCCGTCCGGCTCGAGCTCCCGGGCCACGGCGAGCGCCTCGGGCACCGATCCCGCGCGCACGACGAGGGTCGCGTCGTCGAACCTCCACCGCCCCGGCGACCTGGGCTCCGGGGCCTCCCGCGGAGCCCAGTCGGACGCGCGGGTCACCACCACGCTCGTGCGCCCGGGCAGGGGGCGTCCGATGCTGTCGAAGGTGGCGCGACCCATGACGACCACGTGGCCGGTGGTGAGCCGCCGGAACCGCCGGAAGTCCTCGGGCAGCCGCCAGGGAATGGTCCCCGCCTGCCCGATGACGCCGTTGCGGGCGACGGCGGCGATCGCGATGACCTGCACGGCGTCCCCTCAGACGGCGATCGGGGCCGCGATCGAGGGATACGGGTCGTACCCCTCGACGGTGATGTCGCTGAGTTCGAACGCGTCGATCTCGCGCACGTCGGGGTTGAGCCGCAGCGTGGGCAGTGGACGCGGCGTGCGCCCGAGCTGGGTCGCCACCTGGTCGAGGTGGTTGCGATAGATGTGCGCGTCGCCCAGCGTGTGCACGAAGTCACCGACCTCGAGCCCGACCACCTGGGCGACGAGGTGGGTGAGCAGGGCGTAAGAGGCGATGTTGAACGGCACGCCGAGGAAGACGTCGGCGCTGCGCTGGTAGAGCTGGCACGACAGCCGGCCGTCGGCGACGTAGAACTGGAACAGCGCGTGGCACGGCGGCAGCGCCATGGCGGGGATGTCGGCGACGTTCCAGGCGCTGACGATGTGGCGGCGCGAGTCGGGGTTGGAGCGCAGCGAGTCGACGACCTGGGCGATCTGGTCGACGTGGCGGCCGTCGGGTGTCGGCCAGCTGCGCCATTGGTAGCCGTAGATGGGTCCGAGGTCGCCGTCGGCGTCGGCCCACTCGTCCCAGATGGTGATCCGGTTGTCGTGCAGCCATCCGACGTTCGTGTCGCCGCGCAGGAACCACAGCAACTCCCCGAACACCGAGCGGGTGTGGATCCGCTTGGTGGTGAGAAGGGGGAATCCTGCCGTGAGGTCGAAGCGCATCTGGTGCCCGAAGACGCTCAGGGTGCCGGTGCCGGTGCGGTCGGACTTCTCGACCCCCTCGGCGAGGATGCGGCGCAGCAGCGCGTGGTACTGCTCCATCAGTGCTGCTCCTCCTCGAGCGGCGACAGGCCGAGGCTCTCGACGAGCACCGGCAGCATGGCCCGCAGCGCCTGGCCCCGGTGGCTGATCGCGTTCTTCTCCTCCGGGGACAGTTCCGCGCTGGTGACGTGGTGGCCGGCGGGGATGAAGATCGGGTCGTAGCCGAAGCCGTTGCTTCCCCGGCGTTCCATCGCCACCCGGCCCGGCCACTCGCGCACGACCACGTGCTCGCTGCCGTCGGGCAGCACCAGCGCCATGGCGCACACGAACGCGGCGTCCCGCTGGCCCTCGGGGACGTCGCTGATCTGGTGCATGAGCAGGTTGAGGTTCGCCTCGTCGTCGCCCTCGGGGCCGGCCCAGCGGGCGGAGCGGACGCCGGGAGACCCGTTGAGGACGCCGACGGCGATGCCCGAGTCGTCGGCCAGCGACGGCAGACCCGTGCGCCCGGCCCACTCCCGGGCCTTGATGAGGGCGTTGCCCTCGAAGGTACGCGCGCTCTCGACCGGCTCGGGGCCGTCGGGCACGTCGGCGAGGCCGAGCACCTCGACGTCCAGCCGCGCCTCGTGGAGCACGTCGCGCAGTTCGACGAGCTTGCCCTGGTTGCCGGTGGCGAGCAGGATCCGGGTGCTCACGCGTCGACCTCCTGGCCCAGCGACCGGCGCTGCAGGCGGCCCAGGTCCGCGCACCCGGCCACCCCGAGGTCGAGCAGCGTGTCGAGGGTCGTGCGGTCGAAGGCGACGCCCTCGGCGGTGCCCTGCACCTCGACGAACCGGCCGGCGCCGGTCATGACGATGTTCATGTCGGTGTCGGCCCCGGAGTCCTCCTCGTAGCAGAGGTCGAGCATCGGGACGCCGCCGACGATGCCGACGGAGACGGCGGCCACCGAATCGATGAGCGGCTCGCCGGCCAGGGAGCCGCGCCGGCGGAGCCAGTCGACCGCGTCGACCAGGGCCACGTAGGCGCCGGTGATGGACGCCGTGCGGGTGCCGCCGTCGGCCTGGAGCACGTCGCAGTCGATGACGATGGTGTTCTCGCCGAGGGCCTTGTAGTCGACGATGGCCCGCAGGGAGCGCCCTATCAGCCTGCTGATCTCGTGGGTGCGTCCGCCGACCCGCCCGCGGCGCGACTCGCGCTCGCTGCGGGTGTGGGTCGCCCGGGGCAGCATCTCGTACTCGCCGGTGATCCAGCCGAGACCCGAGCCCTTGCGCCAGCGCGGCACCCCCTCGGTGACGCTGGCGGCCACGAGCACCCGGGTGCGGCCGAACTCGACGAGCACCGAGCCCTCGGCGTGGTCGAGCCAGTTGCGGGTGATGGTGACCGGCCTGAGCTGGTCCGGGGCGCGCCCGTCGATGCGGGGCGTGGTCACGGCGGGGGTGGGGGCGGTGTCGGACACGGCCCTCAGGCTACCCGACCTGCGCCGGCTCCCCCGGGAGCCGGATGGCGCGGACCTCGTCGACGAATCCGCCGAGCAGCCGGCGTCCGACACCCGCGAAGGTGTCCGCACTACCGGTGGTGAGGAACAGCCGCTCGGGCGTGCGGGGCAGCGGGTGAGTGAGTCCCAGGTCGGTAAGGGTGGCGTAGGTCTCCCGGGCGCACTCGTCGGCGCTGGACACGAGCGTGACCCCGTCGCCGAGCACGTAGCTGAACAGCCCGGCCAGCAGCGGGTAGTGGGTGCAGCCGAGGATGAGGGTGTCGATGCCGGCGTCCTGCAGCGGCCGGAGGTACTCGCGGGCGACCGCGATGAGTTCGCTCCCACCGGTGATCCCGGCCTCGACGTACTCGACGAACAGCGGGCAGGGCGCGGTGGTGAGGGTCACCTGGGGCGCGGCGGCCAGGGCGTCGTCGTAGCTCTGGGACGCCGCGGTGCCGGCGGTGCACACCACGCCCACCCGGTTGTTGCGGGTGGTGAGCACCGCCCGGCGGCCGGCGGGCAGGATCACCTCGGTGACGGGCACGTCGTAGCGCTCGCGGGCGTCGCGCAGCACCGCGGACGACGCGGTGTTGCAGGCGATGACCAGCGCCTTGACACCGTGGTCGACGAGCCGGTCCATGCACTGGAGGGCGAACCGGCGCACCTCGGCGATCGGGCGCGGCCCGTAGGGGGCGCGGGCGGTGTCGCCGAGATAGATGATGTCCTCGTGCGGCAGGAGGTCGACGAGCGCCCGGGCCACGGTGAGGCCGCCGAACCCCGAGTCGAAGATGCCGATCGGGCCGTCGACGCCGGACAGATTCGTCGCATCGTCGGGTCCGCTGCTCGCCACGTCGTGCAAGTCTAGGGGTGCCCGGGGTGATGAAGGAGCGAGGCATGGCGCGTCGGGGGGCGGCACCGGTCGGGGGCCCGATTCCGCCGTCGCCGATCGCCCTCCGACTGCTCGCGCGGGTGGCCGACCTGCTGGGAGCCGGACGCCGGCGGCGTCCCGCCTGCCCCAGGCCGCCGGAGACCACGGCCCCGCCGCCCGCTCCGCCGCCCGAGGGTCCGGACGCCGGAACCCCCGGCTCACGGGACCTCTGAGCGTCACGCAGCACCCTCGTCTGCGAAATCGACCCCTGCTGCCACTCACCGCGCCGAGAGGCGGGTGTGTGGCAGGTGGTGCACGTTTCGCAGGGATCGGGCCGCGCTCGGCCGGTCTGCCGGTTCCCCCGTACGGCTCAGCGCCGGGGCAGGCTGAGCTGCACGAGCACCGGTCCGCGGTGTTGGGGGGACGCCCACGGGGCGCCACAGCCGGGGAGGCCGTCGCCATGGGCGAACGCGCACGACCCGCAGCCGCCGCTGGGGCAACCGGCCACCATCTCCCGGGCCTCGAGCCGTCCCATCCGCCGGAGGTGGTCGACGGCGGCGAGGACGACGTCGCGCCGGAGGCCGGTCCTCGTGGCGATGTCGTCGAGGGTGGACGCGCCCCCCTCGAAGGCCTCGAGCACCGCGTTGAGCGGTCGGACGCCGCTCACCAGAACAACCGCCCCACCTGGAACACCAGCACGGCGGCGAGCCAGGCGACGGTGAGCTGCACACCGACCCCGAACGCGGTCCATCGGGCGCCGATCTCGCGGCGCTGGGCCGCCAGGGTGGCCACGCACGGGGTGTAGGCGAGCAGGAAGACGAGGAACGCGATGACCGCGGGCAGCGGGTGGCCGGCGGAGCTCGCCTCGAAGCTGGCCCGGATAGCCTGGCCGAGGCCGCCGGCGTCCGGGCCGCCCGTGGTTCCCGCGACGGCGTAGGTCTGCGCCCAGGACGAGATCACCGCCTCCTTCGCGACGAAGCCCACGAGCAGCGCGGAGGTGGTCTGCCACGCGGCGAACCCGGTGGGCCCGAAGACCGGCGTGATGAGCCGGGCCAGCGAGCCGTACAGCGAGTCGGCGACGGGAACGTGGCCGAACGCGTGGACGGTGGACAGGGGCACGGCCTGCGCGAGCCACACCAGGGTCACGGTGGCGACGATGACGCCGCCCGCGGTGCGGAGGAACGCCCTGAGCCGCTGCCACGTGACGGCGGCGGTGAGCCGCAGGGTGGGCCGCTGGTACGGGGGGAGGTCGAGCACGAGCGGATCCGCGCCCATGGTGCGCCACAGCGTGCCGCGGAGCAGGCGTCCGACGCCGATGACGAACAGGATCGACGTGACGTACATCGCGAACACCACCGTGCCGGCCCAGCGCCCGAAGAACGTGGTGGCGACGAGGACGTAGACGGTGAGCCGGGCGGTGCAGGAGGTGAACGGCACGAGCAGGGCGGTGAGGATGCGCTGGCGGGCGTTGGGGAGGATCCGCGTCGCGGCGATCGCCGGCACGTTGCAGCCGAAGCCCACGACCAGCGGGAGGAACGCCCGCCCGGGCAGGCCGAGTCTGCGCATGAGCGTGTCGGTGACCACGGCTGCCCGGGCCAGATAGCCGGAGTCCTCGAGCAGCGCCAGCAGGGCGAACATGAGGACCATGAGCGGCACGAAGGTGAGCACCATCCCCACCCCGGCGATGAGCCCGTCGACGACCAGGCCGTCGACCGCCCCCGAGCCGAGCCCGACGAGGGCGAGCAGCCAGTGCGCCGCCCGGCTGACCGGGCCGGAGACGAGCCGGCCGAGGAGGTCCTGAACGGGAGCGGCCACGGTCGTCGTGACCTGGAAGACGGCCCACATGACCGCGAGGAAGACGAGGGGGCCGGTGACCGGTGCCGTGACGACCCGGTCGATGCGGTCGCTGACGCTCTGCCGGGTGGCGCCGCCGTCGCTGGTCGCTCGGGAGACGGCCCGCTCGATGAACGAGAACCGCTCGTCCTCGCGCTCCAGGTCGTCCTCGGGGCCCTCCCCCAGCCCCTGCGGGGGAAGACCGATGTCCCTCGGGGGGCTCGCGGGGGCGGCGAGGCTCGTCCGGACGGCCCGGGCCAGCGCGTCCAGCCCCGAGCGCCGCCTGGGGTCGACCTCCACCACGGGGACGCCGAGAGCCCGCGCCAGCGCCTCGGCGTCCACCCCGATGCCCCGCCCGGCCGCGACGTCGAGCATGCTGAGCACCACGACGAGCCGCCCGGGCTGCTCGCGCAACTGGGTCACGAGGTAGAGGCTGCGGGCGAGCGTCGCGGCGTTGACCACCGCGACGGTCACATCGGGCCGCTCCGCGGCGGGGCCGTCGACGAGCAGGTCGCGGGTGAGCGCCTCGTCGGGCGAGGCCGGGTCGATGCTGTAGGCGCCCGGAAGGTCGACGACGCTGATCTCACGCCCACCGGGCGTGGTCGGCCCGGGCTCGCAGTGACCGCAGCCTCCGGCGTCCTCTTGCCGCCCGCCCGGCCGCCAGACCCCCCGGGACACGCTCACCGTCGTGCCCGGCCAGTTGCCCGTGGTCACCCGGGCGCCGGTGAGGGCGTTGAACAGGGTCGACTTGCCGACGTTGGGGGCGCCGACCAGCGCGACCACCGGGGCCCCGGGTCCGGCCCCGGCACCCGGCCCGTCGCCGTGGCAGGTGGCCTTGACGGTGGCGGTGCTCATGCGGCCGACTCGACGACCAGGCGGGCCAGCACGTCCCGGTCGAGGGCGATCCGGGCACCCGCGACCGCGACGATCCGCCCGCCACCGACGGTTTGGTGGACGACGGTGACCCTGGCTCCCACGCGCAGTCCCAGGGCCGACAGCCGGCGCCGGAAGTCCGCTGTCCCGTCGCTGCGACGCAGGGTGAGCGGCGTCCGGACGGGGGCCTCGCCGAGGCTGAACTCCGGCCGCACGCGCGCTGCCGGGTGGGAGGTGCTGGTCACGGCAGCACTGTAGCGAAGGTTAGGCAAGCCTAATCAACCGGGGTCGGGTACAGCGCAGCGAACCGTCGTCTCCAGCAGAAGGCCTTGTCAGCTGTGCATCACGTCGAGGATGCTCTCCATCACCCCGGCCACCCACTGGTGCACGTGGTACATGAACGCCACCGGGTGGTCGTCGTCGGACGCCGCCCGCGCGACCTCGTCGGCCGAGATGACGTCGATGATGCCGAGCCGCGAGGTGAGCAGCAGGTTGATGGCGTTGAGCGTGCGCAACCACGCGTCGACGTCGTCGGCGCGCACGTCGAGACGCCCGCCGCGTCCGGGCGAGGAGAGCGCGTCGCGGACCACGGCGAGATCGGACGCCCGCTGCTGCGACATCACGGTGCGGGCGAACGAGCGCAACTCGCCCTTCGGGTCGACCTCGGCCGAGGCGACCATCGGGAAGAGCCGGCGCACGGCCGGGTCGTCGCTGCCCGGGTCGGCGGCGCCGTGCTCCTGCCGCTCCCACCAGGCGAACGGGTCGTCGTCCTGGCTCGGGTTCGCGGCGTCGAGGGTGGTGGCGAGTTCGGCGAGAAGGTCGTCGAGGAGCCGGCGTTCGACCGACTCGAGGACGAGGCGCACTCCCCCGCTCGTCGACTGGGCGTACACGCGGTCAGGCCTCCTCGAGGGTGGCGAGCAGACCGTAGCCGTGCATGGCGACCACGTGCCGCTCCATGAGTTCGCGCTCGCCCGTGGCCACCACCGCCTTGCCCTCGTTGTGCACCTGGAGCATGAGCTGCTCGGACTTGGACCGGGAGTAGTGGAAGTAGACCTCGAACACGTGCGACACGTAGCTCATGAGGTTGACGGGGTCGTCCCACACCACGACGCTCCACGGCGTCTGGGTCTGCTCGCTCTCGACCGGACGGGGCGCGACGGCCTGACCGCCGGCCGGTCGCACCACCGGCTCATGGGTCATCGACGCTGCTGCAGGCATGTCCCTCATTCTGTCACCCGCCTCCGACAGGGCACCCGGCGCGAACCGGCCGATAGGCTGGGCGGATGACAGCGACGCCTGCCGTCCCCTCCACCGCCCTGCTCACCGACCACTACGAACTCACGATGGTCAGGGCCGCCATGGCCTCGGGCACCGCCGAGCGCCGCAGTGTCTTCGAGCTGTTCGCCCGTCGCCTGCCCGAGGGACGCCGCTACGGGGTGGTGGCCGGGGTCGGCCGGGCACTGGACGCGATCGAGGCGTTCCGCTTCGACGACGCGAGCGTCGAGTTCCTCCAGCGGGCCGGGATCGCCGACGACGGCTTCGCCCAGTGGCTGTCCGACTACCGCTTCACCGGGTCGGTGCAGGGCTACGCCGAGGGCGACATGTACTTCCCGGGCTCCCCGCTGCTGATGGTTGAGGGAACCTTCGCCGAGGCCTGCCTGCTCGAGACCGTGCTGCTGTCCATCTACAACCACGACTCGGCCATCGCCTCCGCGGCGTCCCGCATGACGCTTGTGGCCGAGGGCCGGCCGTGCATCGAGATGGGCGCGCGCCGCACGCACGAGGAGGCCGCGGTGGCCGCGGCCCGGGCGGCGTACATCGCCGGCTTCGCCGGGACATCCGACCTCGCTGCCGGCCAGCGGTACGGCATCCCGACCCTCGGGACCGCCGCCCACTCGTTCACCTTGCTGCACGACAGCGAGGCGGAGGCGTTCCGGGCCCAGCTCGCGAGCTTCGGCGAGGACACCACCCTGCTCGTCGACACCTACGACGTCGAGCAGGCCGTGCGCACCGCGGTGGAGCTCACCGGCGGCCGGATCGGTGCCATCCGCCTCGACTCGGGCGACCTCGCCGACTACGCGGGACGGGTCCGGCAGCTGCTCGACGAACTGGGGGCGACGAAGACCCGCATCATCGTCACCTCCGACCTCGACGAGTGGCAGATCGCTGCGCTGCGCGGCGCCCCCATCGATGGGTTCGGGGTCGGCACCTCGGTCGCCACCGGGTCCGGGCACCCGACGTGCGGGTTCGTCTACAAGCTGGTGGCCCGCGCGACGTCGGACGCCGCGGACGCCCCGCTCGAGCCGGTGGCCAAGAAGTCGACCGGCAAGGGCACCGTGGGAGGGAAGAAGTACGCCCTGCGCCGCCGCGACCGTGACGGCGTCGCGGAGGCCGAGCTCGTCGGCATCGGCGCCCCGCCCGACCACGACGGGGACGACCGGCCGCTCATCGTCGACCTCATCCGCGACGGCGAGGTCGTGGGCCGGGAGAGCCTCGCCGACGCCCGCGCGCGGCACGAGCGGGCGCGGGCCGAACTGCCCCTCGCCGCGGAGCGCATCTCCAAGGGCGAAGCGGCGATCCCCACGTACATCCTCGAGGCCGACGGCGCCGAACTGCCCAACCCCTACGCCAAGGGGCCCGCGAACATCTGAGGGCGAGCGGCGGCGTCCGCCGCTGATGGCGTACGGGGCGAACCGGGTCAGTGGCCGGGAAGGTTCTCGAAGCCGTTCATCACCGCCGCGAGCCGGGCGGCCCGCTCGCTGGTGAACACCTTCTCGAGCGGAAGCGGGTGACCGTCGGGTCCGCTGAGCGGAACCCGCCAGTTCGGGTACTCGTCGATCGTGCCCGGCTGGTTCTGGGTGATCCGGTCGCCCACGGCGTCGGTGAGCGCGGCGTTGAGCACCTTCGAGGGCGTGGCGGTGAGCATCCGGTGCATCGCCAGGACGATCTGCTCGACGTCGTCCTCGTCGCGGGCCAGGAAGCCGCGCTCGCGCAGGTAGCCGATCAGCCGCTGCTGCTCGTCGGCGGAGAACCGCAGCTCGTCCTCGAGGCTCTCGGTGAGCAACCCCAGCCGGTCGCGGAGCCGCACGTGGTCGCCGGCGAGGTAGCCGGCCGTGGGCGGCAGGTCGTGGGTGGTGACGGAGGCGAGGCAGTACTCGCGCCAGGTCTCCGGGGGGCGCACGTGCCCGGAGTCGTCGTTCTCGAACCACATGACGCTCGTGCCGAGCAGGCCCCGGCTGCTGAGGTAGTCGCGCACCCACGGCTCGACGGTCCCGAGGTCCTCGCCGACGACGAGGGCGCCGACCCGCTTGGCCTCCAGGGCGAGGATGCCGATGAGCGCGTCGTGGTCGTAGCGCACGTAGGTGCCGTCGACGGGCGTGTGGCCGTTCGGGATCCACCACAGGCGGAACAGGCCGATGATGTGGTCGACGCGCAGGCCACCGGAGTGCCGCAGCATGCCGTTGACCATGGCCCGGAACGGCGCGTAGGCGAGCTCGGCGAGCCGGTCGGGACGCCAGGGCGGCTGGCCCCAGTCCTGCCCGATCTGGTTGAACGCGTCCGGAGGGGCACCCACGGTGACCCCGTTGGCGAAGACGTCGTGCATCATCCACGTGTCGGCGGCCGCGGCGTTGACCCCGACGGCCAGGTCGCTGACGATGCCCAGCGGCATGCCGGCGTCCAGGGCGGCCTGCTGGGCGGTCGACAGCTGCGTGTCGGCGATCCACTGCAGCCACTTGTAGAAGCGGATCCGGCGCAGGTTGTCGCGGTGGAACTCGGCGACCGCGGGGGCCGAGGGACGCCGCAACTCCTCCGGCCACTCCCGCCAGTCGCTGCCGTGCTCCTCGTAGAGCACGCACCAGGTGGCGAAGTCGCGCAGGCTGCGTCCCTGACGGCGGATGAAGTCGTCGAAGGCCATCTGCCGGGCCGGACGCAGCCCCGCGGCGTAGACGATCTCGAGCGCGGCGCGCTTGGCGAGCCACGACTCGTTGCGCCGGATCTGCAGGGTGCCGGACAGCTCGTCGGCGAGGTCGTTCTTGAGCGTGGCGATGACCTTGCGGTCGGCCTCGGACAGCCCCGCGTACTCGGGGATCGCCTCGGGACGGATGTACATGGGGTTCACGTACATGCGGCTCGACGGCAGGTAGGGCGACGGCTCCATGGGCGCGGCGGGCTGGGCCGCGTGCAGCGGGTTGATGAGGACGTACCCGGCGAACTGCTGGGTGCGTGACCAGACGGCGAGGTCGGCGAGGTCGGTGAGGTCGCCGATGCCCCACGAGTCGTCCGATCGCACCGAGTACAGCTGGGTGGCGTAGCCCCACGTGCGGCGTCCGCCCATCGACTCGGGCAGCCCGAGGAAGCGGGGGGTGACGATGAGTGACGACTCGACCTCGCGGTCGTCCGAGCGCAGCACGAGGCGGTGGTAGCCGAGGGGCAGGGTGTCGGGCAACCGGAACGTCCCCTCACCGACCCACTGGCCGTCGACCCAGCGGTCGGGGGTGTCGTTGACCCACGACTCGGCCGGAACCGTGCCGCCGTTCTCGAGTCGCACGGTCACCTCGGCGCGATGGCCCGCGGGGACGTGCACGCTGACCCAGCCGTACTCACCTTCGACGGTGACCACGCAGGGGGGCAGCGCCCGCCGCCACGGCTTGAGCCGCTGCTCCTCGAGCGCCTGGGCCGACTTCTGCGGGTCGGACGCGTCGACCTCCAGCGCCGCCAGCACCTGGCGCACGGTTTCGTCACTGACGACGGTGTGACGGCCCTTCCAATCCCAGAACTCGCGAGCGATGCCGAAGTGGGCCGCCAACTCGTCGAGGTTCCGGTCGTGGTCTGTGTCGCTCATGTTCTTCCGTTCCTCGGTGACCGGATGCAGCCTAGCGGGGGGCGGCGACCTCCACGTGCTACCTGCGGATCACCTGAGTGCGCGCGGCAAGGTCATGCAGTCCCTGCCGGGTGCTCGAGAACGCGGGCCACAGCACGGCGACGAGCGAGACGATCGGCAGCGCGAAGAGCACCGACTTGACCACGCCCCGGATGGCGCACATCCCCCACGTGAGCGGCTGGTCGGCCCTCCCGGCGGGGACGACCCGCAGGTTGAGGGCCCGCTGCCCGAGGGAAGCGTGGAGGAACCGGTAGAGAACAGTGAAGTAGAGCGCGGCGATGAGGGTCTCGGCCGACGTGATGAGCAGCGACCAGCCGAGCAGGCCGGACTCGTTGAGCAGCTGCAACAGCTGGCTCGGACCCATCTGCGGGTCGGCGGCCACGCTCGACGCGACACCGTTGGCGAGGTCGCTCACCCGCGACCAGATCGGCGCCAGCAGCAACCGGTCGAGGAGATAGAGCGCGAGGGAGTCGATCGCATAGCCGAGGGCCCGCATCCACCAGCCCGCGACCGCGATCCCCCGGGGCGCCTCCGCTTGTTGCCACCCCGCCTGGGCGTGCACCCATTCGGCGGACGACTGCGGGGCGAACCGGGTGCCGACGGGGCGGGCCGCGCCGGGGCCGGGACCCCCGGGAACCGCGGGGCGGGCGGCGTCCGGGACCGTCGGGGCGGTCATGGGCGGCGGCGCGACGGGACGCAGGTTCGCGGTCCAGGCCGACCCGTCCCAGTACCGCTCCTCCCCCGACCCCGCGGGGTCGGGATACCACCCCATGGGAGGGAGTGGGCCGGGCGATGAGCTCATGGGGGCTCCTTGTGAGCGGACGGTGGCTGGCGCGCCGTGAGGACAACTCACTATGCCACGGCGAGCCGTCAGCCCTCGGGCGAGGGTCACCAGCGGACCGGCGGCGGCGCTCACGCCTCGTTGCGGACGGGGGTCTCGCGAGGCGGCAGGGGGTCGCGGCCGTCGGCGTCCGCGTGCGCCTCGTGCACGACGCGACCGATCCGCCGGCTCACGAGCACCCCGAGCAGGGCGGCGACCAGGCCGACGGCGAACACGGCCCCGAAGGTGTGGGACGCCGGCGCGCGCGGGTGGAGGACGGCGAAGACCACTCCCGCCAGACCCCCGAGCAGGCTGGTGCCGAGACCGTCGCCCACCTGGAGCGAGGAGGAGTTGCGACCCAACGACCTCACCGGCGACAGGGTCATCACGGCGAGGGCGCTGCTCGCCGTCGCCAGGCCCATGCCGAGCCCGGCGAGGATCCATCCGAGCGCCGGGACGACCAGCGGCAGGCCGGGGAAGCGCGCGAACGCGGTCACCAGGGCCAGGCCCGCGGCGAGGTGGCAGACGCCGAGCGTCACCATGAGGTCCCGCCGCCAGGTGAGCCAGGTGCGTGACTGGAGCCACGAGCCGGTCATCCAGCCGACGGCGCCGACGGTGAGCGCGAGCCCCGCGCGGGTGAGGCTCATCCGGCGCTGTTCCACGAGCATGAGCGGCAGGAACGCCTCCGAGGCGAAGAACCCGCCCGCGAACAGCAGGCGCGCCCACACGACCGCGACCAGACCGCGGCCGAGCGTGAGGAAGCCGGCGGGCATGAGCCGCGGGACGCCGGCCACCAACGCCACCGCGGCGGTCACACCGACGGCCACCCCTTCGGCACCGCGGACGGTGCCGGCGTACTGGACGCCGGCCACACCGACCCCGGTGAGCAGGGCTGCCCACACCGGCACGGGGGGCGGCTCCCCCGCCCCGGCCTGCTCGACGGCCTCCGCCGCAGGGACCTCGTCGAGCCGCATCCGTCGCAGCGCCGGGGCGACGATCGCCATCGCGGCCACCATCACCGGCACGACCGACCAGAACACCCAGTGCCACGACAGCCGGTCGGTGATCCAGCCGGCGACGAACGGTCCGACGAACGCCGGGAAGGTCCAGCAGACCGAGACCCAGGTCATGATCCGGGCGCGCCCCAGAGGGGGGTAGGCGCGGGCGACGACCACCATGAACGCGAGGTTGAACGTGCCGCCGCCCACCCCCTGCCCGAACCGGGCGACGATGAGCGCCGGCATCGACCAGGCCGAGCCGGCGGCGAGCAGCCCGACGATGAACAGCGCCTGTCCGGCGAGCAGCGGCCGCACCGGTCCGATCCGGTCGACCACCCGTCCCGAGATCGCGGTGGCGATCACCATGCCGAGCACGAACATCGTGAACACCCAGGCGTAGAGGTTGATCCGGCCCAGTTCCTGGCCCGCGCGGGGCATCGCGGTGGCGACGGCCACCGACTCGAACGCGACCGCGAGCACGCTGGTGAGCAGGCCCACGAGCAGCAGGCGCGGCGTCGAGGGCCCCGGCTGCGTCGTCACGCCCCCATCCGACCACACACGGGGACACGAGGAGTAGTCGGACGTCCGGCCGGGGAGGCGGAACCCTAGGGCGTGTCCCCGCCCGGCGCCGGCCGAAAATCGCGGGCGGGCATCCCTGGGGCGGGTCGCGACGCGCGTCTTACACTCGGAGCCATGAGCCAGCAGCTTGCCCCCGGAGCCCAGACCGTCGTCGACGAGCGCATCGTCGCCGAGGAGGACGGCGATCACGACCGGTTCTCCCATTACGTGCCGAAGGCGAAGCTCACCGAGGCGCTCGTGATGGGCACGCCGGTCGTCGCCCTCTGCGGCAAGGTCTGGGTGCCGTCCCGCAACCCCGACAAGTACCCGGTGTGCCCCGAGTGCAAGGAGATCTGGGAGTCCCTCCAGCCCGGAGCCGGAAAGAACGGCGCCTGATGCTCTGCCACATCGCGATCGCCTCCGAGTGGGACGCCGCGCAGGCCGGCGGCTGCTACGACCGCTCCACTCGCGCGACGTCGATCGCCGAGGTGGGGTTCATGCACGCCAGTGACTCCTACGAACAGGCGTCCCGGGTGTTGCGCTACCTCTTCGGCGACGTGGACGAGCCCCTCGTGCTGCTCGACCTCGACACCGCGGAGATCGCGCGCGCCGGACTGGTGATCCGCCACGAGTCGGTGTCGCCGAAGGATCCCGCCTCGGAGAAGTTCCCCCACATCTACGGGGGACCGCTTCCGCTCACCTGCGTCCGGCGGGTGCAGCGGTTCGAGACGGCCGACGCGCTCCTGGCCGTACTGGACGCCGGCGAGTCCCCGCTTCCGAACTCCAACTCCGCGGCCTGACCCGGGCCGCTGTCGCCGGAATCTGCGTCACCTGCCATACCCCCTCCCGTGAGGGCGGGGTATGGCAGGTGAGGTCAATTTCGCAGAAGAGCCCGGGGAGGGGCGGACCGCTCAGTACCGGTAGAGCTCGCTCTTGTAGGGTCCCTCGACGGGCACGCCGAGGTAGTCGGCCTGGCGCTCGGTGAGCGTGGTGAGCCGGACGCCGAGCGCGTCCAGGTGCAGCCGGGCCACCTCCTCGTCGAGGTGCTTGGGCAGCGTGTAGACCCCGACCGGGTACTCCTCGGTGCGGGTGTACAGCTCGATCTGCGCGAGCACCTGGTTGGTGAACGAGTTGCTCATGACGAAGCTCGGGTGGCCGGTGGCGTTGCCGAGGTTGAGCAGGCGTCCCTCCGACAGCACGATGATCGCGTGGCCGTCGGGGAACCGCCACAGGTCGACCTGGGGCTTGACGGTGGTCCGCTCGACCCCGGGCCAGGCGGTGAGGCCGGCCATGTCGATCTCGTTGTCGAAGTGGCCGATGTTCCCGACGATCGCCTGGTGCTTCATCCGCGACATCTGCTCGGCGCTGATCACGCCGGTGCACCCGGTGGCCGTGACGAAGATGTCGGCGATGTCGACGACGTCGTCGAGGGTGGTCACCTGGTACCCGTCCATCGCGGCCTGGAGGGCGCAGATGGGGTCGATCTCGGTGACGACGACCCGGGCCCCCTGGCCCTTGAGCGCCTCGGCGCAGCCCTTGCCGACGTCGCCGTAGCCGCAGACAACGGCGACCTTGCCGCCGATGAGGGTGTCGGTGGCCCGGTTGATGCCATCGATGAGCGAGTGCCGCACGCCGTACTTGTTGTCGAACTTGCTCTTGGTGACCGAGTCGTTGACGTTGATCGCGGGGAACAGCAGGGCCTGGTGGCGGGCCATCTCGTACAGCCGGTGGACGCCGGTGGTGGTCTCCTCCGTGACGCCCAGGACGCTGTTGGCGATCGAGATCCAGTCGGTGCGCCCCTGGGCGAGGTCGTCGCGCAGCAGGTCGAGCACCACCCGGTACTCCTCCGGGTCGTCGTCGCTCGGCTCTGGCACCTCGCCCGCCTTGACGAACTCCACGGCCTTGTGGACGAGCATGGTCGCGTCGCCGCCGTCGTCGAGGATCATGTTCGGCGGCTGCCCGTCGGGCCAGCTGAGGATCTCCCGCGTCTGCTCCCAGTAGTCGCGCAGGCTCTCGCCCTTCCAGGCGAACACGGGCGAGCCCCCCGGCGCCTCCGGGGTGCCGTCGCCGACCACCACCGCGGCCGCGGCGTGGTCCTGGGTGGAGAAGATGTTGCACGACGCCCAGCGCACCTGGGCGCCCAGCGCGGTGAGGGTCTCGATGAGCACCGCGGTCTGCACGGTCATGTGCAGGCTGCCGGCGATCCGCGCGCCCGCCAGCGGCTGGGAGTCGCGGTAGCGCTCCCGCATCGCCATCAGCCCGGGCATCTCGTGCTCGGCGAGGGCGATCTCCTGACGTCCGAAGGGGGCGAGGGACAGGTCGGCGACGCGGAAATCCATGGCGGCGAGCTTACTGCCCCGCTACCGGCCCCCTCACCTCGTCGCTGCTCAGGCGGCGGTGGCGGCGATGTGCGTGAGCGCGAGGTCGTAGCCGCCGAGGCCCAGCCCGACGATGACGCCCGTCGCGTACCGCGACACCACCGAGTGGTGGCGGAACTCCTCGCGCCGGTGGATGTTCGAGATGTGCACCTCGATGACCAGCGGCACCTGCGCGACGGCGTCCGCGATGGCGATCGAGTAGTGGCTCCACGCGGCAGGATTGAGCACGACCGGGATCGAGGCGTCGGCAGCCTCGTGCAGCCACGTGACCAGTTCGCCCTCGTGGTCGGTCTGTCGCACCTCGACGTCCAGCCCGAGCCCGGCACCGGTGCCGACGAGGTGGTCCACCAACTGGTCGTGGGTGACGGACCCGTAGATCTGGGGCTCCCGGCGTCCGAGCCGCCCCAGGTTGACGCCGTTGAGCACGAGCACCCGCCGCAGTTCACTCATGGCTCGGACCCTATCCGTCAGCGCCCGCCCCGGGCCACCTGCTCACTCGTCGGCAGGAGCGGCCGGCCGGTAGTCCTCGCGGTAGATGTCCGGCTCGAGGTAGAGGGCGCTGACCCGGGGCTCGGCGGCCCGGATGCGGACCTCGGCCCCGTCGATGATCTCGGCGACCCGGCGGGCCGACTCGGTGGGCTCGACCGCGATCTTGGCGGCCAGCAGCACCTCCTCAGGCCCGATGTGCATGGTCTTGAGGTGGATGATCCGCTCGACGCCCGGGCTGCCGACGATCGCCTCGGTCATTCTCGCGACGGCCTGCGGCGAGGCCGATTCGCCGATGAGCAGGCTGCGGATCTCGATGCCCAGGGTGATGGCCACCGCGATGAGCAATAGACCGATGAGCGCGGTGCCGATGACGTCGAAGATCGGGTCACGGGTCAGCAGCGTCATGCCGACGCCGAACAGGGCGAAGACGAGGCCGATGAGCGCGGCGGAGTCTTCGAGCAGGACGACGGGCAGCTCGGGCGCCTTGGTGGCCCGGATGAACCGGTGCCAGGGCATCCCTCGGCGCCTGGGGTTGGACTCGCGCATCGCAGTGCGCAGGCTGGTGCTCTCGGCGACGGCCGCGAGCACCAGCACCACGAGCGGGACCCACCACCAGCGGGAGTCGAGCAGTTCGTCGGGAGCGCCCGAGCGGGCATGCTGCCACTTGCTGTACGCCTCGAAGAGGGCCGACACGCCGCCGACGCTGAACAGGATCACCGCGACGAGGAACGCGCTCACGTAGCGGGCCCCGCCGTAGCCGAACGGGTGCTCGGCGTCCGGCTTCTGCGTCGCGTGCCGCCCGCCCCACAGCAGCAGCACCTGGTTGGCCGTGTCGGCGACCGAGTGGATCGACTCGGCGAGCATCGACGAGGCGCCGGTGAGCAGCCAGGCGAGGAACTTGGTCAGCGCGATCGCGAGGTTGGCGGTCATCGCCGCCAGCACGGCCACCCGGCTGGAGCCCTCATGGGCCTGGTCAGAACTCATCTCGTCCTTCCGCTCGTCCGAGCCCGATGGCGAGGTAGGCCGCCCCGAACAGCCCGTGCACGAGCAGCGCGGCGTAGGTGGCCACCGGACGGCCGCCGCCGTCTCCGCGGACGACGCATACCCGCACGTCGTGGGCGGCGGCCAGAGCAGCCAGCATGCCACGGTCGCGGCGCACGGACGGGCTGTCGGACTCCTCGTCGAGCAGCACCAGCACCGGACGGGTGGGTTCGTCGGGCCCGTCGACGGGGTCGGCGAACGGGTCGCGCGGGTGTGCCGCCTCGACGAGCGGGGCGAGGTCGCTGGCGTCCGCGGCCAGGGCGGGGCGACCGCCGGCGAGCCGCAGCGCCTCGGCGATCCGCCGGCTGGCCCGGGCGGACAGCACCGAGCCGCCCCACACGAGCGGGAGCGCGTCGGCGAGCCCGAGCGCGAGGTCCTTCGCGGGGTTGTGGGCGAGGTCGACGTGCGGCGAGCACTGCTCGGCGACGGCGTCCACCGCCTGGGCGACGACCTCCGGGCGCACCACCGGCCCGAGGTCGAGCGCGTGCAACCACTCGAGCATGCACACCGCGGTGGCGAGGGGATCCCTGATGGTCACCGGCAGCAGCAGCGTCGACCGGGACGCCGCCTGCTCGGCCACCGGGGAGTCGGGAGCCGCCGCGACGAGCAACCGGGCGCCGCGACGGCGCGCCTCGGACACGATCGACTGGAGCCCGGGGTGCGACCCGGTCGAGGCGAGCACCACGACGAGGTCGAGCGGGCCCACCCACCCGGGCAGCGAGTCGAACGGCCAGGCGACCAGCGGCACCGGGCACACCGGCTCGAGCACCGCGCGGATCAGCCGGGACTCCCCGCCGACGACGATCACGCCGCGCGGGCGGCGTCCGGCGTCGAAGGACCCCAGCAGGCCCTGGGCGGTACCCGCGGCTGCCATCCCGGCGGCGGTCATCCGGATCCGGGCGCCCGTCGAGGCGATCCAGCGCAACTGGCCGTCGGCCGCGGCCAGCGCGACGGGGTCCTCGAGCCGCGCATCGTCGAACCCGCCGGCGTCCGGCATGGTCAGCTCCGCTGCTCGCCGGGACGCCGGGCCTCGTCGATCAGCAGCACCGGGATCCCGTCACGAACCGGGTAGGCGAGACCGCACGCCGGAGAGGCGCACACGAGTTCCTGGCTGTCGTAGTCGACCGCGAACTTGCTGTGGCAGGCCGGGCAGGCAGCGATCTCCAGGAACTCGGGTGACAGGTCCATCGTTTCACTCATGCGATTCCTCGTTTCCGACCCGTCGGGCGCGACGGGTCCCGCGGCCATTGTCTCTCAGGGGGCGTGCGCCGCCGGCGTGCCGGGGCCACGGGGTCAGCCGACCGGCAGCTCGTCGCGGCGGGTGCCGGCCCGCACCAGCGCGGCGACGTCGTCGCGAACCGCCGCCATGACGTCTGGGTCCTTCGCCTCGACGTTCAACCGGAGCAGCGGCTCGGTGTTGCTCGGCCGCAGGTTGAACCACCAGGGACCGCGCTCGGCGGCGTCCCCCGAGACGGTGAGCCCGTCGCCCCAGTCGGCGCCGCCCCGGCCCTCGAACGCGGCAGCGACCACGCGCATCGAGGCGGCGGCGTCGTCGACGACGAAGTTGATCTCGCCGGAGTTGTGGTAGCGCTCGAACTGGTGCACGAGCTGCGACATCGACAGGTCGCTGTGGCCGAGCAGCGACAGCACGTGCAGGGCGGCCAGCATGCCGGTGTCGGCGCCCCAGAAGTCGCGGAAGTAGTAGTGGGCGGAGTGTTCCCCGCCGAAGATCGCCCGGTGCTCGGCCATCTTCGCCTTGACGTAGGTGTGCCCAACGCGGGAGACCACGGTGGTGCCGCCGCTCTCGGCGACCACCTCCGCGACGGTGTGCGAGGTGATCGAGTTGACCACGACGGTCGCCCCCGGCTCGCGGCCGAGCTCGGAGCGGGCGATGAGGGCGGTGACGATCGAGGGGGTGACGACCTCGCCGCGCTCGTCGATGAGGAAGCACCGGTCGGCGTCGCCGTCGAAGACCAGCGCCAGGTCGGCGTCCTGGTCGCGCACCGCCCGCTGGGCGTCGAGGAGGTTCTCGGGGATCAGCGGGTTGGGCTGGTGGTTGGGGAAGGTGCCGTCGAGGTCGAGGTAGAGCCCCACGATGGTGAGTCCGAGGCCGTCGAGCACGGCGTGCGCGGTGTGGCCCGCCATCCCGTTGCCGGCGTCCACGACGACGGTGAGCGGGCGGAGTCCGTCGAGGTCGACCAGACTGCGCAGGTAGCCGGCGTAGTCGGCGAGGGTGTCCGCCCGGGTGATCGAGCCCGCCGGCGTCCCGTCGTCGGCGGGGGCGCCGTCGAGCTCGGCCCCGCGCCGGGCCACCTCGTCGAGGAAGGCGGGGGTGACGGGCTGCGCGCCGGGGAGGCAGAACTTCACTCCGTTGTAGTTGGGCGGGTTGTGGCTGGCGGTGAACTGGACGCCGGGCAGGTTGCGGCTGCCGGACGCGTACCAGAGCTGGTCGGTGCTGGTGAGCCCGAGTTCGATCACGTGGGCCCCGGCCTCGGCGGCGCCGGCCGCGAACGCCCCGGCCATCTCCGGCCCGGACACGCGCATGTCGCGGCCGAGGACGAACTCTGCGCCCTGCAGCCCGCTCACCTCGACGTACGCGCGGCCCAGGGCGCGGGCCCCGGCGACGTCCCATTCGGCATCATCACCGCCCACGATCCCCCGGATGTCGTTGGCCTTGAAGATGCTCGGTGTGATCACCGGACCAGACTAGTGGGCGGCCGCCGGTGCGATCGGGGAACCGGACGACCGCGTCGGACCGGTCAGGCCTGGGCGAAGCGCTTGCGGCGGCGGTGTTCGTCGAGCCTCACGATGCCCGGGACCACCGGGTCGCCGGACTCCACCCCGAGCAGGTCCGGGTCGTCGTGGCGCAGGCCGACCGCGCGGACGGCGGCGGCGAGGGCGTCCAGGTCGTCGAGCGAGGGCCCCGGGCTGGTCTGCTCGAGCGGCAGCCGGATGATCTCCCACCCCACCGGCACGGTGAGGGTCTCCGCGTGCACCCGGCAGAGGTCCCACACACTCGGCTCGCGCTGGATCGACAGGGGCCCGAGCACGACCTGCCGGTCGGCGTAGCTGTAGGTGAGCGACGCGATCGCCGCGCCCGCGCATCCGGAGCGGTTGCAGCGGCGTGGGCGGGGGCTTGCTGGCACACGGCGACGCTAGCGGCCGACCGTTACAGTTGCCGGTATGCCACGCCGACGCGACCGTCACGACCGGGGCATGCGGGGTCCGCTCGCCCTGCCCAACCGCTACCTCGGACGACCCGTGCCGTTGCAGCGTCCGGTGCCCCGCAGCGACTACTTCGTCGGGTGCGTCGCCGAGGCCGTGGCCCTCGTGCAGCAGAGCTGCCCCTCGGTGCTGGTGGGCGTCGACATCGGCAGCGAGGAGGTGCCGGGCCGCACGGTGTTGTGGCGCGAGGACCGGGTTCCGCTGGCCGCTGCGGTGGAGGCGACTCCGACCGAGGCGGCGCGCATCGTCCTGTACCAGCGCCCGCTCGAGCACCGGGCGTCCAGCCGGGCCGCGCTGCGCGAACTCGTGCACCGCACCCTGGTCGAGCAGCTCAGCGCGCTCACCGGACGCAGCGTCACCGACATCGACCCCGATATCGACGACTGACGTTCGTCCGGGCCGACAACCACCGCTCGCCACCGCACCCGGGGGTTCCCCCGAAACGTGCACCACCTGCCATTCGCTCGCCCTGGAGGCTGGTGTGTGGCAGGTGGGGTCAATTTCGCAGGGGACGCCCGTGGGGCCGCGTGGCAGCGCGCCGGGGTCTCCGGGGGCGCCCCGGAAGCCGGCCGACTCCCGGCGCCCCGAAACGTGCACCACCTGCCGTTCGCTCGCCCTGGAGGGGGGTGTGTGGCAGGTGGGGTCAATTTCGCAGAAGGCGTCGTTCACGGGGCCGGCCGGGTAGCGGTCGGGAGAAGCGACGCAGCGTTCTGATCGCCGGATGTGCACCCGCTACTCGGGGCTGCGTCCGCGGCCCGGTTCGGGTCGGCTCAGTGCAACGAGGGATTGATCGCGAGGCTGATGCTGCCCGTCGAGGACGCCTCGCTGGCCGCCGCCATCACCGCCACCTTGTTGTTGGAGAGCATGCCGACCGCCGCGGACACCGGCCGGCTGGACGAGAGGTGCAGCACCGTCTGCTTCTCCAGGCTGATCACGGCGAGCGCGCCCGGGGGGATCACCCGGCTGGTCACCGCCGGGTTGCCAGAACCCGACGTGAGGCTCACCTCGACCGTGGCGCTGGCGGTGCCGGGGTTCAGCACGTACAGCGACGCGTCGGTCGGCACGACCGCGTTGAGTTGCGGCAGCACCGGTGCGGCGCTCAGCTGGAGGCCCGACTTGTCGCCCACCTGTGCGGAGGCGACGAGCGGCTGGTCGGACGAGACCTCCAGCCCCATCTCGTCACCCGACACGGGCTTGGAGATGTCGAGGCTGACGGTCTGCTGGGCGGGCACGGTCACCTGCTGGGCCCCGGCGAGGTTGATCCGGCCGGTGCGGGTGAGCCCCGCCACGCTCGCCGTCGCGTCCCGCGTCCCGGGATTGGTCACCATGACCCTCACCTTCGCCGCGCCCTTCGGCACGGCCGGGATCGACGTGACCAGTTGCGGAGCCTGGGCCGACTGGGCGCCGAACGAGCTGCTGGTGATCGGGCGGGCCAGCGCGAGCACCCGGCCGGAGTCGGTGCTCACGCCGATGCCAGCGGCGCCGGACCCGGCCACCACCGACAACGGCACCACCCGTGACGACTGGGGTTGCACGACGAGGCCGCGGGCGCCGGCCACCGACCGCACCCCCTTGCTGGTGTAGAAGGTGAGATTGACCGCCACCGACACCGGGTCGGGGTTGACGAGCAGCAGGTCGGCCGTGGACAGGTCGGGAACGTTGACGTAGGAGTTGGCGGACGCCGCGGCGCATGCGGCCCACGCCCACTGGGAACCCCGGGCGAGGATGCCGCCCACCGGCTGGTCGGCCCCGCTCGGTTGCAGCAGCCAGGACTTCTTCGCCGCGTCGCGCTGCACCAGACCGCTCACGCTCGACGGCGTCCCACCGAGGGAGGTGACACCGAACGGCGCGGTGCTGCTGCCGGCCACCAGCGTGGCGGAGGCGTTGAGCGAGGGGCAGGCGAGGCTGCGCACCGACGTGGTCGTCACGTTCTCGCCGTTCGTGTGCGCGGGGTGGAGGAGCAGGCTCACGAGGCTGAGCAGCACGAGCAGGACCAGCCCGAGGACCAGGCGGAGCGAGCGAGCGGAGGCGAGGGGCCGGGCGATGGCCGACCAGCGCGGCGCGGACGGGTCAGCCACCGGACACTCCTCTCCTCGGGGACGCCGACAGCGCGGCCCGCTTGGGGCTCGCCCCGCTCGGCGCGGCGACCGGCGCGACCAGGACGAGCAGCACGACGAGGACGAGGATCTGGACGACGGCGGAGCCGACGGCCGGTGCCATCCCCCACTGCACGCCGCCCTGGACGCCGGCCGGCACGGTGAACCGCTGCTGCCAGCCGCCGCCCGCGTCCGCGCGAGGCAGCGAGATCCCGCCCACCCGGAGTCGCCAGCGGCTGTCGGTCGGTTCGGCGAGCACGAGCGTGCAGTCTCCGGGTGCGGCCGCCACCGTGGCGTCGCCGATCGGGGTGCTCGTGCCGTTCTGGACCAGGCGCAGCCGGGACACGAGCCCGGTGACGGCGTAGACCGTGGTGGTGCTGTCCTCCGGTGTCGACTGCAGCCCGGGGACGCCGCTCAGCACCCCGTTGTCGCCGCGCACCCAGACCGCCACGACGCCGGCGTCCGCGAGGCGGGTGGCGAGGGAGTCGACGGGCCGGCCGGAGGCGATGGACACGACGAGGTCGCGGAGGTCCTTGCCGGCCTGTCCGCTCAGGACCCCGCCGTATTCGCCGCTGCCCCACTGGGGATGCGTGGCGTCGCTGAGCTGCCAGGTGACCGGTGAGTCGGTGAGGTCGACGAGCAGCGTGCGCCCGGCCCGGTTCGACTCCTGGAGTTGGGTGACCCACGTGGGCAGCACCGAGGGGGCGCTGCGCGCGGGACGGTCGCCCACGACCACCCAGCCGGTCGCGATGACGAGCGAGAGGACGCCGGCGAGCGCGACGGTCGCGCGGGTGCCGGCACGGCGGGCGAGGGCGGGTACGACCGCGTCGGCGTCGCCCGCCGGATCGACCTGCTCGACGGCCCGGACGACGACAAGGCGGTAGCCGAGCGCGAGCAGGATGCCGAGACCGACGGCGATGAAGGCGGCCGCGTTGACCCGCAGTCCCCGTCCGTCGATGCTCACGGGGATGCGGGGCAGGAACACCCCGAGCAGCAGCGCCGCGGCGCCGAGGGCGCCGGTGAGGAGGTCGAGGCGTCCGGCGGCCCGGGCGCCGGTGACGAGCAGGGCGAGCAGTCCGAGCCACAAGGCGATGCCGACGGCGAGGACCAGCCAGGTCGGCAGCGCCGGAACCCTCGACACGAGGCCCAGCAGCGCCAGCGGGCCGCCCCGCGCGGCGTCGGACGCCGCGAGCGGATCGGGGGTGGTGAGCAACCGCGCCGGGGCCTGGGCGAGGCGTGGGATCCACCCGGCGACGAACACGAGCGGGGCGCCGAGGGCGGGCAGCGCGGCCCTCCATGTGCTCGGGCGGACGAGGAGGACGAGCGCGACGGCACCCGCGATGAGCAGCCAACTGACCGGCTGGCTGGAGACCCACAGCAGCCCCAGCAGCCCGACGGCCGCGGGCGCGCGCCAGGCCGCCGCCCCGGAGAGGTCGGACGCGGCCCAGCGCCACAGGGCGAGCGCCATCCAGGGGGCCGTCGTGACGATGGCCAGCACCCCGACGTCGCCGCGTTGCACGATGCCGAGCCATGGCAGCAGCAGCGCCCACACCGACGCCAGGGCCACGATCAGCCATCCCGGCGCCTCGGCGAGTTCGCGGAGCAGGGCGGACGCGCCGCGGGCGGTGATCACCACGGCGAGGGCGAGCACCAGCCAGATCCACAGTCCCGGATGGCCGACGGCGAGGGTGGAGCCCACGGCGGCGAACCCGAGCCACGGTGCGGGCGCCCCCGCGATGCCCGGGGTCGGCCTCCACCACGCGTCCCATACGCCCGAGAAGGACGGTGACGGGAGCAGGTGGGTCGAGACGATGTCGCCGGCGATCAGCCGGACCGCGGCGACCACGCCGAGCACGGTGAGCAGCGCCCAGACCATGCTCGGACGCCAGATGCTCACCCGGGTGGGAGCCCCGGCGAAGTCGTCGCCCGTCAGCTCGTCGAGGGAGGTGTCGGAGGCGCGCCAGTCGATGACCCGGGAGCCGATCGAGGCGGCGGCGGCCCCGATCCCGCCCACGAGCGTCCCGAGGAAGTGCGGGCGCAGCGCCTCGGTGGCGGCGTCCCGCGACCCGTCGCGCTCCCCGGCCAGCTCGCGCACGACCGAACGCGACCGGACGAGACGGACCGTGGCCCGCCACTCGGCCAGGGCCCGGCCGGGCGCGCGGCCGATGACGAGACCCACGCCGCGCAGCAGTCCGACGAGCACGAGGCCGACCATCGCGAGCCGGGGGTGCGGTGACCGGGCCGCCACGAGCCGCATGCCCGACAGCCGGTCGGTCGACTCGGGGTCGGGGTCGCTGACGCCCTCACGGCTGCCGGCGAGCCCGGCCTGCCGGTGGTGGATCGTGGCACGTGGGGCGGTGACCACCCGGGCCCCGGTGTCGCGGGCGCGCCACGCGAGGTCGACGCCCTCGCGGTGCTGCAGCCGAGGGTCGAGACCGCCGACCCGGTCGAAGATCTCGGTCCGCACGAGCAGCCCCGCGCTCGCGCCGCCGAGGACGTCGTCGGATTCGAGCTGGTGCTGGTCGATCTCCCCGGGGTCGGTGCCGGTGAGGCGGCTGCCGGTGAGGGAGACCGTCTGGCCGACCTCCTGCAGCTGGTCGGGGTAGTTGCGCCGCCGGGGGCGAAGCAGCGCCGGCACGACGACGTCGGGCGACGGCGAGGCGGCGGCCACGATGAGCAGTTGCCCCAGGGCGCTGCGGGTGGGCTCGCAGTCGTCGTGGAGCAGCCAGAGCCAGCCGTCGGGGGTGTCGAGGGCGCTGCCGTCGGCGGTGCGCACCTCGTCACGGGCGCGGTTCACGGCCTCCGCGAACGACGTCTCGGCCGGCAGCCGGACGACGCGGTCGACGAGTCCGCCGTGGGCGGCCTGGTCGAGGAGTTCGGGGGTGCGGTCGGTGGATCCGGTGTCGACCGCCAGGGTGAGCCCGGGACGGGGATCGAGGCGGGAGAGCGACTGGAGGGTGCGGGGCAGCCAGCCCTCCGCGTTGTGGACGACGACGAGCGCGGCCACGTTGGCGGGGTCGAGCATCGGTTCGCTGCGGTCCGGTTCCTCGTGCGCCCAGGCCCAGGGGTCGTCGGTGCCCGGCTCGCCGTCGACCGCCTCCGCAGCGTCCCCGGCACGCCAGGCGTCAGGGTCGTCGGGGGGGAGCGGCGTCCCGCCGACCGCGGGGGGCTCGGCGCCGGAGCCGACGAGATCCGTCGGGATGGACGGGTCGGACTGCACGCAGATCCACCTTCCGTCGATGGGTGTCGGGGCGTCACCAAGCTACCCGACCGCGCTCACCTTCGTCGCATCCCCGTAGCCGCGACGCCGTGAGCACCCCTGCCGTGGAGCGTCAGGCTCGACGGCGCAGCTTGCGCCGCTCGCGTTCGCTGAGGCCGCCCCAGATGCCGAAGCGCTCGTCGTTGGCCAGGGCGTACTCGAGGCACTCCTGGCGCACCTCGCAGTTCTGGCACACCTTTTTGGCCTCGCGAGTCGAACCGCCCTTCTCGGGGAAGAACGCCTCGGGGTCGGTCTGCGCGCACAGGGCGCGCTCCTGCCACCCCAGGACGCCCTCGTCGAGGAGGCTGGTTTCGATGGCTAGCAGTGGCGACATGCCGTCCCTTTCGACCCTCGACCCCGGCCCCGCGCACACGTGCGGGGCCCCGGCGTCGGTGCCGCACCCGGGGAGGTGCGGAACTGGTCGATCCGGGTTGTCAATCCCGACACACCGACGCTCGTGCCCCCAAATTACATGGATGTCATTGGGTCACGTCAAGCCGTTGGGGCGAACTGGTGACCGTCTGGTGCACAAAGTTCACGACGGCTCCCCGGACGGCTCCGCGGAAGGGGCGTCGGGCTCCTCCGAGGCCCTCGCGGGACGCCAGTCGGGGGCACGTCGTGGCCCCTGCTGCGGGGCCGCTGGAACGATCCCCGCGGCTCCGGTGGCCGCGTCGCCGGCCCGGCGCCACACCGTGCCGGCCGTCGGATCGGGGTTCCAGACCGCGGGGACGGGAACCGGCGGCGCGGCCTGCTCGCCCGGCTCCCCCGGTGCCGCCTGCGGCTCCTCGTGGGCGGCGGCGCGGGTCGCCGCCGGGGACGCCGCGATCGTGCGGGCCGCCGCCGCCAGGGCGACCACGGCGGCGGCCTCCACGAGCAGCCGGGCGACCAGCCCGGCGACGACGGGGGCGAGCACCACCGTCGACGGGCGGATGGCGAGGAGGACGACCAGCCGGGTGAGATCACCGAGTGCAGCCACGCCGACAAGGGCCGTGGCGATCCGGGACGCCGCCCGACCCCCGGGCGTGCTCGGCGCGACGAGGCAGGCGATCCCGGCGGCAAGCAGCAGTGCGACCACGGCGATCTGGAGCGGGTCGGCGTCCGCGGAGGCCAGTGCGGTGGCGAGCGGCACGTGGGCGACGCTCACCGCGTGGAGCACCGCCAGCACCGCCCGGACCATCTGGGCGAGCGCCGCCACGGTGAGAATCCACCCGACCGGCCCTCGCCAGTTCTGCCACGTCGCCATAGCCCCCGCCTCCGTCGACGCAGTTCAGCCTAGTTCGGGTGCGACCTCGTCGATCACGGCGTTCACGAGATCCTTGACGTCCTGCGATCGGGACAACGGAATGACCAGGGTCGCGTCGGGTGTCGCCACCACGGCGAGGTCGTCGACCCCGGCGACGGCCAGCACCGACGAATCGCCCCGCGTGTTGATGAGCAGGTTGCCCCGGGCGTCGCGGGAGACCACGGACCCGAGCACCCGGTTGCCGTGGGCGGCGGCCGGGAGGTTGTCGAACAGCGCCTGGAAGCCGCCGAGATCGACCCACTGGATCGGCAGGGGCACGGCCACGACGTGTGCACCGGTGTCACCCCGGGAGGCCGGCTCCATGATGGCGTAGTCGACCGAGATCTTCTCCAGCGCCGGGTAGATCAGGTCGAGCCGGTCGGGGTGCGCGGCGAGTTCGTCGATGAGGGCGGAGGTGGCCGGACGGAGCGCGGCGAGCTGGTCGAGCAGGGTGCGGCCGCGCCACACGAACATGCCGGAGTTCCACCAGTACTCGCCGGAGGCGAGGTACTCGCGGGCGACCTCGAGAGCGGGCTTCTCCCGGAACTCGGCCACCTCGCTGCAGCCGGGGAACCCGGCGAGGTCGGCGCCGCGGTGCAGGTAGCCGTACCCGGTGTGCGGACTGTCGGGCACGACACCGAACGTCACGAGGGCCGTCGCGTCGCTCTCGGCGATCCGGAAGGCCTGGTCGAGCGCGCCGGCGAAGGCCTCCACGGGGGTGATGATCTGGTCGGCGCTGAGCACCGCGACGACCGCTTCCGGGTCGCGGGCCGCGATCACGGCGGTGCTCCAGGCGACCGCGTTGAGCGAGTCGCGGCCGACCGGCTCCCCGAGAATGTTGGACGCCGGCAGCTCCGGCAACTGCTGGGCGACGACGTCGGCGTAGGCGGCCCCGGTGCACACGAGGACGTGGTCGGCCGGGACGGCGTCCGCCACCCGCTCGTAGGCGAGCCGGAGCAGGCTCCGGCCGCCGATGAGCCGGAGCAACTGCTTCGGCTGCCCTTGCCGGGAGAGGGGCCACAGCCGGGTGCCCGACCCGCCGGCCAGGATCGCCACGTAACGCATGCGCCGAGCCTAGCGGCGCTTCTCCGGCGGCCGGCCGCACCGTGCTCGAAGCACGAAATGCTTGCCAGGTGGTATGTCGGTGGCACTCGGGCGCCGTTAGCATGGCCCGATGATGTGCTGGTCGCGGTGGCGGAGACCGTTGGTGCAGACGATCGGCCGCTCCCGATGACGCGCGCACTGAGCCGGGCCCTCGAGAACCGGGTGCGGTCCGACGGATCCCGTCCCCTCGTCACGTGGTACGACCTCGGGCAGGGGCAGCGCACCGAGTTGTCGGCGCGCACCTTCGCCAACTGGGTCGACAAGACCGTCAATCTCATGTCGTCGGTCGGGCTGGTCGAGCGCCCGCAGGTCGGGCTCCCCCTGCTGCTGGCCCACCCCGGCCACTGGGTGGGGCTGGTCTGGACGATGGCCGTGTGGCAGATCGGCGGCCAGGTGCAGGCCGAGCCGCGCGAGACCCTGGACGCCGTCGACCTCGCCGTCGTCGGGCCGGAGAACACCCACCCGGTGCCCGGGGTCGAGACGGTCGCGTGCTCGCTGCATCCGCTCGGGCTCGGCTTCCCGACCCCCCGGCGCGCGGTGATCGACTACGCCGAGGTCACCGGCCACCCAGACGGCCACTGGGCGTTCCCGGCGCAGGACACCTCGATCGCCTTCACCAGCAACCGCACCCTGCTCACCGCCGGCGAGATCGACCACGTGGCCGGCTCGTCCGAGCGGCGGGCGCTGCGGGTGACGGCGTCCGACGACCCCTGGCAGGTTCTCGCCGAGGCACTCGTGGCCCCGATCCTCGGGGGCGGGTCGATCGTCGTGGTGAGCGGGGACACCGGCGACGGTGTCGAGCGCGTGCTGAGCAGCGAGAACGCGGTGCTCATCGCTCCTGGTCGCGACTGAGCCCCTGCGATCCCGGGCGCACCCGCGGGCCGCGGAGGTGCGCGGGCAGCCCCATGAGGAACCCCGAGCCCCAGCTGAAGTGCATGATCGCGAGCACCAGCGGCAGGCGGGCGCGCACGCCGGAGGGCAGTTCGCGCCGCATCCCCAGCGCCGTGGCGGTTACTGCCACCGCGTAGACGGCCGGCACCGCCCACCCGAGCGCCAGCGACCGGCGTCCGGTGAGGCTGCCGACCGCCCCCGTCAGCACTGCCGCGGTCGTCAGCGCCACCGCCACCGGCGGCGCCAGGTAGCGGGGGCTGGCGGTGTCCGGACGCCGTCGCACCACCTCCCGGCGCCACTGGCCGGTGGCGAAGAACTGCCGAGCGAGGGCACCGGACGTCGAGCGCGGCCGGTAGGTCACCCGCAGGTCGGGGGTGAACCACACCGTCTCGCCGGCCTCGCGCAGCCGCAGGTTGAGGTCCCAGTCCTGCGCCCGCCGCATGGTCGGGTCGAACCCGCCGACGCGGTCGAGGGCGTCTCGGCGGAAGACCCCGAGGAACACGGTCTGGGCCGGGCCCTCGGGAGTCTCCTCGAGGTGGAAGCCACCGCCGCCGAGCCCGATCCGGGACGTGTAGGCGACCGCCACCGCCTGTTCGAACGGGGTGCGCCCCTCGGCCACCATCAGGCCGCCGACGTTGGCGGCACCCGTGCGCCGGAGCACCTCGACGGCCGTCGAGATGTAGCCCAGCGGCAGTTCCCCGTGGGCGTCGACCCGCACGATGATGTCGTGGCTGCTCGCCGCGATCGCCAGGTTGAGCCCCTCGGGGGTGGTGCCGCTCGGGTTGTCGATGACGCGCACCCGCGGGTCGCGACGGGCCAGGTCGTCGGCGATCTCGTGGGTGCGGTCGCTCGAGGGTCCGACGGCGAGCACCAGTTCGATGGGTCCGGGGTAGTCCTGGCCGAGCACTCCCCACACCGAGGCGGCGAGATGCTCCTCCTCGTTGAGCACGGGCATCACGACGCTCACCGGTTCGGGCGTTGGCGACATGGCGCCCATTCTTCACCCTGACGCCGTGCCGCTCCCGCACCCCCGGTCCCGGGGCGTACGACCTGACCGCCGCGGCGTACGGCCTGACTGATTCACGCCCACATCTCGCACGCCGCCAGTCATCTCGTACGCCGCGGAAACCCGTCGGGGCGGGGGCGACGCGCGGCATCCGGTCCCACTTCGGGTTCAGCGGGTGCCACGGGTTCCTCGGTTACGGTTGACCCCATGCCGGAACGCGACGCGGCCCAACGCAAGGCCGACCTCGAGTGGCTCTACCGCAACGAGCCGAGCGCTGACGACCGCACCCGGGCCATGGACGAGGCCGAGGCGGCGGAACTGCTGAGGCGCGCCGCCGCGCGCCCGCGGAACCACGCCGCGAGCGCCGGGCGGCCGAGCAGTGCCGCCGCGGCGGCCGCGCGGCCGAGCAGCCTCGCCCCGTCCGCGGCCTCCTCGGCGTCCACGCCCCCGAGGCCCGCGGGGAGGGCGTGGGACGTGCCGTCGTCGCGCCGCACTCCCCCGCCCCCTCCGCCGGTGACGCCACCCCCCGCGTCGAGGCCAACTCCAGGTCCGAGGGGACGCCGCAAGCGCCCGACCCCCCGGACGATCGCGAAGCGGGTGCTCATCGCCGTCGCCGCGGTGCTCGTCGTCGCGGTCGCCTGGCTCGCCGGCGTCCCTGCCTACGCGTGGTCGAGCATGACCCAGGTCAACGCCTTCCCCACCGGGTCGCGGCCGCCGTCGCAGCCCGGCACGGCGATCCTGCTGGTGGGGTCGGACGCCCGCCAGGGCCTCAGCGCCGCCGAACGCAAGAAGTTGGGAACCGGCTGGGACCTCGGTGCCCGCACCGACACGATGATGATCATGTACGTGCCGCCGAGCGGTGGCTCGGTGCTGCTCAGCCTGCCCCGCGACTCCTACGTCGCCATCCCAGGTCACGGGCACAACAAGCTCAACGCCGCCTTCTCCATCGGCGGCCCGACCCTGCTCATGCGCACGATCGAGCAGGACACCGGGATCCGGATCGACGGCTACCTCGAGATCGGCATGGGCGGCTTCGCCGACGTCATCGACTCGATCGGCGGCATCCGGATGTGCCTCCCCCAGCCGATGAAGGACAAGGACTCGCACACCAACCTCCCGGCCGGCTGCCAGGTGCTCAACGGAACGAACGCGCTGGGCTACGTCCGGATGCGCAAGGCCGACCCCCTCGGCGACCTCGGCCGGGTGAAGCGCCAGCGGGCGATGATCGCGGCGGTGGCCAAGAAGGCCGAGTCCCCGGCCATGCTCCTCAACCCGGTGAAGTACTGGGACTTCGCGATGGCCGCCCGCAACTCGCTGCGCCGCGACGGCATCGGGCTGTTCGCGCTCCCCGGCGTCGCCCGGGGCTTCCTCGACATGGCCGGCGGGAAGGGCATGCAGCTCACCGTCCCCGTGTCGAACCCGAACGCGATGACCCCCGCCGGGTCGTCGGTGCTGTGGGACGACACCCGGGCCAAGGAACTGTTCACCGCGATCACCAAGGGCGACACCGCGCACCTCAAGAAGTTCGCCAAGTAGCGGCGCCGGGACGCCGCACCGCCCCGGTCAGCCGCGGGTGGCGTCCCGCACGACCTGGCCCTTGGCCAGGGCGAGGTCGCGGAGCGAACGCTGGAACTCGAGCATCCGGGCACGCACGGCCTCGTCGGACGCGCCGATGATCCTGGCCGCGAGCAGCCCGGCGTTCCGCGCGTTGCCGACGCCCACGGTGGCCACGGGGACGCCGGCGGGCATCTGCACGATCGACAGCAGCGAGTCCATCCCGTCGAGGTACTTCAACGGCACGGGGACGCCGATCACCGGCAGGGGCGTCAGCGACGCGAGCATGCCGGGCAGGTGGGCCGCTCCCCCGGCCCCGGCGATGATCACCCGGATGCCCCGCTCGTGGGCGGCGCGGCCGAAGGCGACCATCTCGTCGGGCATCCGGTGCGCGGACACCACGTCCGCCTCCCAAGGGACGCCCAGCTCGTCGAGGGCGGTGGCGGCGGGCTGCATGGTGGGCCAGTCGGAGTCGCTGCCCATGACGATCGACACGATCGCGGTGGCATCCCCCCGAGGGGCGGCGTCCGGGTCAGGCATCACGGTCTCCCATCAGATAACCGGCCGCGTGCGCGGCGCGGCGCGAGACGTCGTCGAGGTCGGAGCCGTAGGTGGTGACGTGACCCACCTTGCGTCCGGCCTTCACCTCCTTGCCGTAGAGGTGCACCTTGAGCCGGCGGTCGCGGGCGAAGCAGTGCTGCAGCGCTCCGGTGAGGTCGTCCTCGGTTCCGCCCAGCACGTTGTCCATCACGACGTGCTCCGCGCGCAACCCGGGGTCGCCGAGCGGCAGGTCGAGCACCGCCCGGACATGGTTCTCGAACTGGCTGGTGACGGCCCCGTCGATGCTCCAGTGGCCGGTGTTGTGCGGCCGCATCGCGAGCTCGTTGACGACCACGCTCCCGTCGCGGCGCTCCATGAGCTCGACCGCGAGCAGGCCGACGACTCCCAGTTCACCGGCGATCCGCAGCGCGAGTTGCTGGCAGGCGGTGGCGTGCGCGTCGTCCATGCCGGGGGCGGGGGTGATGGTGCGGGTGCAGATGCCGCCGGTCTGCACCGACTCGCTCACCGGGTAGGCGACGGCCTGGCCGCTCGGTGAGCGGACGACCAGCGCCGAGAGCTCGCGCGAGAAGTCGACGAACTCCTCGGCGATGATCCGGACGCTGGCGATGTCGGTCTCGCCGCCGGGCCGGGAGAGGTTGGCGGCGAACGGCTCGCCGGCCCCCTCGGGTCCGTCGATCTTCCACACGCCCTTCCCGTCGTACCCGCCGCGCGAGGTCTTCGCGATCACCGGCCAGCCGATCTCGTCGCCGAACGCGGTGAGCTCCGCGGCGTCCGCGACGATCCGGAAGACGGGGTTGGGGGCCCCCATGGCCGCCATCCGGGCGCGCATGACGGCCTTGTCCTGGGCGTGCTCGAGCGCGTCGGGGCCGGGGCGCACCGCGATCCCCTCCGCCTCGAGCGCCCGCAGGATGTCCGTGGGCACGTGCTCGTGGTCGAAGGTGACGACGTCGCAGCCGCGCGCGAAGTCGAGCATGGTCGCCTCGTCGGTGTAGTCGCCGACGACGACGTCGTGCACCACCTGCGCCGCGGAGGCGTCCTCGGCCTCGGAGAGCAGGCGCACGGTGATCCCGAGCGCGATCGCCGCCTGGTGCATCATCCGGGCCAGCTGCCCGCCCCCGACGATGCCGACGGTGTAGCGGGCGGGGCGGGCGGGCGGGGTGGACGGGTCGGCGTCGCTCACGTGGGGACCTCCTCGAGACCTGCGGGACGGGGCGGTGTGCCGGTGCCCATCCTGCCAGGTGGGGCCGGGAGCGGGCGACGGCGGCAGCGGGGCGGATGGGGTCAGCGCGGGTGCTCGGCGGCGTCGGGACGGGTCACCGGCCGCTCGTCCTCGCCGAGGTTCTCCGCCTGGACGCCGCCGGCCGAGGGTGGCAGGCGCGCGCCCACCGCGAGTTTCGACCAGTGCCGCAGCAGGCGGGCGACCAGCCAGCTGAGAGCGGCCGACGCCATGACGAGCACTCCGACGGCGAGACCGGCGTGGGTGAGCTCCCACGCCATGACGCCCGCGAAGATGGGCGCGTTCTGGGTGACCGCGAGCACGCAGCCGGCGCCCACGAGGGCCGCGACCGGCACCACGGCGGGATGTCCGAGCGCGAGCAGCACGGCGGCGGCGGCCGCGGCACCGGTGGCCATCGACGGGGTGATCATGCCGCCCTCGGCGCCCGCCACGATGAAGCCGGCGCTCAGCACCGGCTTCGCCACGGCGAGCAGGCCGAACAACCCGGCGCTTCCGAGCACGGGCAGGAGGAAGGCCAGCTGGACCATCTCCTTGCCGTTGCCGGTGGCGACGGGCAGCCAGATGGTGACGATCCCGAGCACGAGGCCGGCGGCGGCGACCAGCCAGGCGACTCCCCCGCCGTGGAAGATCGCCCGTTTCCGGGCCGGGGCGACCAGCGACACCATGCCCACGCCGACGACGCTCCACAGCGGCACGCTCGCGAGCAGGGCGGCCGCAAGGCCGAGGCTGAGCGAGAACGGCGGGAAGTGGTAGGTCGGGGCGGTGCTGATCACCGGCCAGGCGACCACGGTCGCCACACCGCTCGTCACGGCGGCGACGAGGGCGATCCTCGGCGACCAGCGGTGCAGCGCCACCTCCATCGCGAAGACGACGCCACTGATCGGGACGTTGTAGACGGCGGCCAGGCCGGCACCGGCGGCCGACGCGACGAGGACCGTGCGCCACGCCTCGGAGACGGTGAGCCGCCGTGCCACGGTGTCGGCGGCCGCGGCGGCCGCCTGCCTGGGCGCGCCCTCGCGTCCGAGGGAGCCGCCCGAGCCGACCATGATGATCTGCAGGCTGGCGTCGGCGAAGGTCGTCCACCACCCCATGGCGCGGCTGCCCGGTTCCACGGCCCGTCGGACGGGAACGATGGTGCGGTTGGCACGGAGCCACCACCAGCCGATGCCGGCGAACGCGCAGCCGACGAGGGGGGCGAGGACCAGCCGCCATGCGGGCACGGCGTGCGGGTCGGTGATGAGCACCCTCGGGGCGACGCCCAGCGACAGCCACTGCACGAGCTTGAGGAGCAGCGTCATGAAGGCGCCGACCAGGCCCGACAGGACCCCGGTGATGAGCGTGACGAGGGCGACGCGGGTAGCGACCCGCCCCGAGCTCACCTCCGCCCGTTCTTGGGCCGCACCACCTTGTGCGCCTGCCAGTGGGGGCCGGCGGTCACAGTGCTGGTGAGGGCCATTCCCGCGGTGCTGACACCCTCGGCGAGATCGGCCGGGTCGACGGCGCCCGGACGCCCCACCTTGGGCGTCAGGAGCCAGATGTAACCCTCCGGGGTGAGATCGGTGAGACTGTCGACGAGCCCGTCGACGACGTCGCCGTCCTCGCTGCGCCACCACAGCAGCACGATGTCGACCGCGTCGTCGACCTCCTCGACGAGATCACCCTCGATGGCGTCCATGACCTCGGCCCGGACGCTCTCGTCGACATCGCTGTCCCAGCCCAACTCCTGCACGATCTGCCCAGCTGACAGGCCCAACGCATTCCTGCCTCCAGGTGGCGTCACCACGTACGATCCTCTCTCCCAGACTCCCGCCCCGGGAGCTACGACGACCAGCCTGCCAGATCGGCACGATTCGTGGAAACAGTGGGTCGACCTCGACGCGGGGACGCCGAAACGGGCGGCGTCCGACCGACCGGAGTCCCGGAGGGTCGGCCACCGCCCGTCGTGGGTTCGGGTGACCTGTGCGGCTCAGCGGATGGCGCTCACGACTCCCCGCCCGCGTGACCGGAGGCGCCGGCGGTGACGTCGAGCAGCTGGTACTGGTCGATGGCCCGGGTGACCCAGTCGGAGGGCACCTCTCCGGCCTCGGCCAGCTGCTGCAGGGCGGCCACCACCATCGACGGCCCGTCGATGTGGAAGAACCGGCGCGCCGCCTGCCGGGTGTCGGAGAAGCCGAAGCCGTCGGCCCCCAGGGACCGGAACCGGCCCGGTACCCAGCGCTCGATCTGGTCCTGCACCTGGCGCATGTAGTCGCTCGTCGCGATCACCGGCCCGGGCCGCCCCTCGAGCTTGCGGGTGACGAACGGAACCTGGCGCTCCTCGTCGGGGTGCAGCAGGTTGTGCTCGTCGCAGCGGAGCCCGTCGCGGCGCATCTCGCCCCAGCTGGTGACGCTCCACACGTCGGCCACCACCCCGAAGTCCTGCTTGAGCAGCTCCTGGGCCTCCAAGGCCCACGGGACGCCGACACCCGAGGCGAGCAGCTGCACCCGGCGGGCGTCCGAGCCGACGCCCTCGAAGCTGCCCTCTTTGAGCAGGTACATGCCGTTGAGCAGGTCGTCGACCGGCAGGCCGGCCGGCTCCGCGGGCTGCGGCATCGGCTCGTTGTAGGCCATGAGGTAGTAGATGACGTTCTCCTGCGCCTCGCCGTACATGCGGCGCAGCCCGTCCTGGACGATGTAGCTGATCTCGTACCCGTAGGCGGGGTCCCACGTCACCACGGCCGGGTTGGTGGCCGCGAGCAGCGGGCTGTGCCCGTCCATGTGCTGGGTGCCCTCGCCGGTGAGCGTGGTGCGTCCGGCGGTGGCCCCGATGAGGAAGCCCCGCACCATCTGGTCGCCCGCCGCCCAGAACTCGTCGCCCGTGCGCTGAAAGCCGAACATCGAGTAGAAGACGTACACCGGCACCATCGGCAGGCCGTGGGTGGCGTACGACGACCCGGCGGCCGAGAAGGCGGCCGAGGAGCCGGCCTCGCTGATGCCGACCTCGAGGATCTGGCCGTTGGTGGCCTCCCGGTAGGCGAGCATCAGCTCGTGGTCGACCGGGGTGTAGTTCTGCCCGTTCGGGTTGTAGATCTTGATCGTCGGGAAGAACGAGTCCATGCCGAAGGTGCGGGCCTCGTCGGGGATGATCGGCACGACGTGCGGGGCGAACTTCTTGTCGCGCATGAGGTCCTTGAGCAGCCGCACGAAGGCCATCGTCGTGGCCACCGGCTGGTTGCCCGACCCCTTGCGGACGCCGGCGAACGCCTTGTCGTCGGGGATCGCGAGGACGTTGTCCTTGTGGGCGCGCCGCTCCGGGAGGAACCCGCCCAGGTCGCGGCGCCGCTCGAGCATGTACTTGATCCGGGGATCGTCCTTGCCCGGACGCACGTACGGCGGCGTCCAGTGGTCGTTCTCCTCGAGCTGGGCGTCGGTGACCGGCATGTCGAGCCGGTCGCGGAACAGTTTGAGGTCTTCGAGGCTGAACTTCTTCATCTGGTGCGTCGCGTTGCGGCCGGCGAAGCTCGAGCCGAGCACGTACCCCTTGATCGTCTGGGCGAGGATCACGGTCGGGGCACCGGTGAACTCGGTGGCCGACTTGTAGGCCGCGTAGACCTTCTGGTAGTCGTGGCCGCCGCGCTTGAGCGCCCAGATCTGCTCGTCGCTCCAGTCCTCGACCATCTTCAGCGTGCGCGGGTCGCGGCCGAAGAAGTGCTCGCGCACGTAAGCGCCGTTGTTGGCCTTGAACGTCTGGAAGTCGCCGTCGCGCGTGGTGTTCATCACGTTGACGAGGGCGCCCTCGGTGTCCTGCGCGAACAGCGGGTCCCACCCGCGGCCCCAGAGCACCTTGATGACGTTCCAGCCGGCGCCGCGGAAGAACATCTCCAGTTCCTGGACGATCTTGCCGTTGCCGCGCACCGGGCCGTCGAGGCGCTGGAGGTTGCAGTTGATGACGAAGGTGAGGTTGTCGAGGCCCTCGTTGGCGGCCAGTTGCAGCAGGCCGCGCGACTCGGGCTCGTCCATCTCGCCGTCGCCGAGGAACGCCCAGACGTGCTGCTGCGAGGTGTCCTTAAGGCCGCGGTTGTGCAGGTAGCGGTTGAACTGCGCCTGGTAGATCGCGTTCATGGGACCGATGCCCATGCTCACGGTCGGGAACTCCCAGAAGTCGGGCATCATCCGCGGGTGCGGGTAGCTCGGCAGGGCCCGGACGTGACCGTCGGTGTAGTGGCTCTTCTCCTGGCGGAAGCCGTCGAGGTCGGCCTCCTCGAGGCGTCCCTCGAGGAAGGCGCGGGCGTACATGCCGGGCGAGGCGTGGCCCTGGAAGAAGATCTGGTCGCCGCCGCCGGGGTGGTCCTTGCCGCGGAAGAAGTGGTTGAGGCCGACCTCGTAGAGCGTGGCCGACGACGCGTAGCTGGACAGGTGGCCGCCGACGCCGATGCCGGGACGCTGGGCGCGGTGGACGAGGATGGCGGCGTTCCAGCGGATGAGGCGGCGGTAGCCGCGCTCGAGGTCCTCGTCGCCGGGGTAGGCCGGCTCCTTGGACGCCGGGATGGTGTTGACGTAGTCGGTCGACACGAGCGACGGGACGCCGATCTGGCGCTCACGCGCGCGCTCGAGCAGACGCAGCATGACGTAGCGGGCCCGGTTGCGGCCCTCGGAGTCGATGAGGCCGTCGAGCGATTCGAGCCACTCCGAGGTCTCCTCGGCGTCGGTCTCGGGGAGATTGGTGGGCTGACCGTTGATCATCGGCCCGGGTTCCTCGCGTGGGATCACTCCTCGTCCTTTCTCACACAGGCCATATCCCTCACAAGGGCTGGCATCGGCTGCCATCTTTCACCGTCACCGACGCCTTTGTCACAGGCGCAGGTCGTGGTTGGGACCGCGTGGGGTCGACCGCGGCCGGGATCGGCGGCGTGCGGAAGGGCACAGTGGGACAAACCTAGCGCGGACGAGGGAGTGCCGAAAACCGACGAGAAACCCCCTGGGAGCGCCTCACTCCCCCCGCGCCACCGGGCGTGAGGGGTCGCTGATCCAGTCGGACCACGAGCCGGCGTAGAGGGCGACGCCGGGCACGCCGGCGACGTCCAGGGCCCACAGCACCTGGGCCGCGGTGACGCCGGAGCCGCAGCTCACCGCGTCCCCCGATCCCAGCGGGGCCAGGCGGCGGCGCAACTCGTCGACCGGCAGGAGCGTCCCGTCGGGGGTGAACAGATCGGCGGCCGGGAGGTTGAGGGCCCCGGGGATGTGCCCGGCGACCGGGTCGATGGGTTCCACGTCGCCCCGGAACCGTTCGGGGGCGCGGACGTCGGCGAGCCGGTGACCGGCTGCGAGCAGGTCGGACACCTCGTCGGCGTCCACGCGCGGCAGTCGGTCGGCACCCGGCTCGAAGTCGCCGGGCTGTGCCATCTCCGGGCCGCCGCTCACCGCGGCTCCCTCGGCCAGCCATGCTGCGTACCCGCCGTCGAGCACCTCGACCCGGGGATGGCCGGCGTTGACGAGCATCCACCAGGCGCGACCGGCAGACAGCGAGGTGCGCTGGTCGTAGACGACGACGGGCGCGGACGCCGAGACGCCCGCGCGGCGCATCGCCTCGCCGAAGACGGCGGCGTCGGGCAGCGGGTGGCGCCCGCCGGGGCCGGTGTGCGGTGCGGCGAGGTCGGCGTCCAGATCGACGAACGCGGCACCGGGGATGTGGCCCTCGATGTACTCGCGCTCGCCCCGACCCGGCTCGGTGAGGTAGTAGCGGACGTCGAGCAGGGTGAGGCGCTCACCCCGGTCGAGGCGGTCACGCAGGTCGGCGGCGCTCACTCGGCTCATCGGCACACCCTAGCGAGACCGGCGGGGCGGACGCCGCGACGTCCGGGGGTCAGCCGGCATCCGGCGCCGCGAACGGCAGCACCTCGGGGCTGGGGATCGCCACCGCCCGCTCGATGGTCATCCGCTGGCGGTGGTGGCGCCGGCACAGCACCTGGTAGGTGACGGTGGGGGCGTCCGGGGCGGCGACGTCGCCGACCGCGACCTGGCTGCCCTCGGTGACCATCACCCCCTCGACCACCCGGGCGTTGTGGGTGGCGGGGGCACCGCACCAGCACAGCGGCCGCACCTGCGGGGTCTCCATCCGGTCGCACAGTTCGATGAGGCGCTTCGAGCCGGGGAACAGCTCGGTGCGGAAGTCGGCGAGGATGCCGAAGGCGAAGACGTCGATGGCGAGGTCGTCGACGACCCGGGCGAGGTCGTCGATCTGCGCCGGCGTGTAGAACTGGGCCTCGTCGCACACGAGGAAGTCGATCCGCTCCCCGCCGGTGAGCGCGCCGACGACGTGCTCCCACACGTCGAAGTCGGCATCCACCTCGGTGGCGGCGGCGCGCAGGCCGATGCGGGAGGTGATCGTCGCCGGCCCCGACCGGTCGTGACTGGTGAACAGGCGTCCGGACCGGCCGTGCCGCGACTGGGTGTAGGCCATCTGCAGCGCCAGCGTCGACTTGCCCGAGTCCATCGGGCCGGCGAAGTAGACCAGCTCAGCCACGGCCGCTCCACGGCGCGGGCCGCACGGGCCCGTCGACGAACAGCGGCACGGCGGCCTCCTCGGGCGTGAGCGAGCCGTGCATGCCGACGAGGCCGAACTCCTGCGGGAAGTCGCGGGACATGAGCGCCCAGGTGCCGCGCATCGCCACGAGCACGTCGCCGAAGTGACCGGCCATGCTCGCCGGGGTCGCCCCGAACCACTCCTCCTCGATCGCCTGGTCGCGAGTGACGACCCACGCGCGCTCCCCGAGGAAGGCGGCGAACCGGCGGGCGACGGCGTCCGGGGTGAGGGAGTAGAGCTGCCGGAAGCGGGCCTCGCCGGCGAGGAGGTCGACGCCGTCGAGCAGGCCCGGCTGGTCGTCGAGAACGATCCGGGTGCGCGCTGGCACGTCGATCATCCCGTGGTCGCCGGTGACGAGCAGCACGACGTCGTCGGGCAGCTCGGCGCGCAGCTGCTCGGCGAAGCCGTCGATGCGGTGCAGCACCCGGCGCCAGGCCTCGGACGCCGTTCCCCGCCCGTGCCCGGCGTGGTCGAGCCGCCGCTCGTAGACGTAGACGCACGACCGCTCCCCCGCGGCGGCCGCCCCGGTGATCGCCGCCATCCGGGCGTCCCCGTCAGCGTCGTCGTCGATGCCGACGAACTCGGCCCCGCGCAGCGCGGCCCGGGTGAGCCCGCTGCCCTCGAACCGGGGCAGCACGACGCTCGTGCAGGTGACCCCGTGCGCGCTCATCGTCTCGAACATCGTGTCGTGCGGCTGGAACGACTCGACCGCCTCGGGCCCGTGCTCCCACGTCAGCGCGTTCATGCGGACGCCGGACGCCGGCTCGCGGAAGGTGTAGCCGGCGATGCCGTGCACACCGGGCGGGCATCCGGTGCCGAGGCAGGTGATCGAGGTGGCGGTGGTGCTCGGCACGCCGCTGGTGAGCTCGACGGCGTCCCCGAAGAGCTCGGCGAAGTAGGGCGCGTCGCGCAGGTGCGAGCGCACCAGTCCGAGGCCGAGGCCGTCGACGAGCAGGACGACGTAGCGGGTGGACGCCGGCAGCCCGAGCCGGTCGACCATGCCGGGCACGCCGAGGTGCGCGGCGACGGCGGGAAGGATGTCGGAGAGGGTCGACTGACCGTAGGCGGGGACGACCTTCACACTCATCGGGCGCGTCCGACGGCCTGCTGCAGGACGCTGGCGAAGCGGATCAGCCGGTCGACGTTCTCGGCGCCGTCGGCGGCGGGACTCATCCGGATGGTGAGGTCGTCGCCGGTGATCGTCCCGGTGTAGCCGTGGTCGGCCTCGCAGGCGGGGTCGCTGCAGCCGGCAGGCTCCATGTCGACCCGGCCGAGGACGCCCCAGCCGAGCACCAGCCACGTCTCGACGACGCGCGGACGCCGGGAGTCGAAGTGCTCCGGCTTCTGCACCACCCGCGACAGCGACACCGACCGGACGTTGGTGAGCGGGACGGTCTCGGTCGTCGTGATCGCCTGGTCCTCGGCGTTGGCCTCCTCGGCCCCCTCGTCGGTGTGCAGGGCCACCAGCCGGGTGGGCGTGACGACGAGCACGGTGAGGTGCCGGTGGATCTCGTCGCCCATGAACGTCGCCTCCTGGTGCACCAGATGGTGCAGCGCCGGCTCGTCCCCGAGGGCCAGGGCGAGGGAGTCGGTGACGAACTCCGGGAAGTAGCCGCAGGCCTCGATATCGACGCGCAACTGGCGGCTCAGTGTCGATGACAGGGTCACCCCGGCATCATCCCACGCCACGACGCCGCGGGCCCCCGGGGAGTCGGTGCCCTAGGCCACGACCGGTGTTGCGGATAGGGTGCGAGCATGTCCAATCGACCGTTTGTCGGTGCCCGGATGGAGGAATTCGTCTATCGCCGGGTCAACCGCGTCCTCCGGCGGATGGGTTGGACGGAGGCCGTGCTGCCGTTCACCGGGTACGGCACCCAGTCGCAGGTGCGGGTGCTCGCCCGCGTCGTCCTGCGGCCCGCCGAGCCGCGCACCCCGCTGGGCAAGGCCGCCGAGGAGATGCTGCTGCAGCGCGGCTGGCGCAACTTCGTCGCGGCCCCGATCCCGCACACCGAGGTGAGCGTCACCGTCGGCAGTTCCGGGATCACCCTGCGCACCGACCGCAACGGCTACGTCGATGTCCGGGTGAAGAGCGAGATGCTCAACCCCGGCTGGAACCACGTGACGATCACCACGCCGACGTCGCTGCCCACCGACGCCCCGGTCATGGTCGTCGACGACTCGCAGACCTTCGGACTCGTGAGCGACATCGACGACACGGTCATCTCGACCTTCCTGCCCCGGTTGTTCATTGCTGCGTGGAACTCGCTCGTGCTCACCGAGCAGGCGCGCCAGCCCGTCCCCGGCATGGCCGACATGCTCACGAAGCTGCTCGCCGACCACCCCGGCGCGCCGATCATCTACGTCTCGACGGGCGCCTGGAACACCTTCTCCTTCCTCAACCGCTTCCTCCAGCGGCACGGGTTCCCGATCGGGCCGATGCTGCTCACCGACTGGGGACCCACGAACACCGGCTGGTTCCGCAGCGGGGCCGACCACAAGAGCAGGGCGCTGCGCGAGCTCGCCCGCGACTTCCCGACCATCCGCTGGGTGCTCATCGGCGACGACGGACAGCACGACCCGATGCTGTACTCCGAGTTCGCCGAGCTGCAGCCCGAGCACGTCCGGGCGATCGCCATCCGCGAGCTCACCATGGCCGAGCAGGTGCTGGCCCACGGCACCGCGACGGTGCTCCAGGACGCCGACGCGGTGCAGTGGACGCCGGAATCGGCCCCCGAGGTCCGTGGTCCCGACGGCACGGCCCTGCTGCCGCAGCTGCAGCAGGTGCTCGCGGAGACCGACGAGGTCGTGGCCGCCCGCTGACCGGCGTCCGGGCGTCGTCGGGGGCCCTGTCGGCGTGGAGTTTTGGCGGCGGGGCCCGGATTCGCCAGAATCACAGGGTTGAGCACCGCACCACGAGTGGAGAATGATGGCCGGCCCCGATCTGGACGACGACTTCGAAGAGCGGATCATCGACGTCGACGTGTCGTCGGAGATCGAGACCAGCTTCCTCGAGTACGCCTACTCGGTCATCTACTCCCGCGCGCTGCCCGACGCCCGTGACGGACTCAAGCCGGTGCAGCGCCGCATCCTCTACTCGATGGACGACATGGGCATCCGGCCCGACCGGGGCCACGTGAAGTCGGCCCGGGTGGTCGGCGAGGTGATGGGCAAGCTGCACCCGCACGGCGACGGCGCCATCTACGACGCGCTCGTGCGGATGGCTCAGCCGTGGGCGATGCGGCTGCCGCTCATCGACGGGCACGGCAACTTCGGCAGCCTGGACGCCGGACCCGCGGCCATGCGCTACACGGAGTGCCGGATGGCGCCGGCCGCGCTGGCGATGACCGGCAGCCTCGACGAGGACACCGTCGACTTCCGCGCCAACTACGACGGCAAGGAGACCGAGCCCGCGGTCCTCCCCGCCGCGTTCCCCAACCTGCTCGTCAACGGGTCCAGCGGCATCGCGGTCGGCATGGCCACCAACATCCCGCCGCACAACCTCGTCGAGCTCGTCCAGGCGCTGCGCCACCTGCTCAAGCACCCGGACGCCGACCTGGCCACCCTCATGGGCTTCGTCCCCGGGCCCGACCTGCCGACCGGCGGCAAGATCATCGGGCTCGACGGCATCCGCGACGCCTACGCGACCGGGCGGGGCAGCTTCCGCATCCGGGCCACCGCGCGGATCGAACAGGTCACCCCCCGGCGGCGGGGCATCGTCGTCACCGAACTCCCCTACCTCGTCGGACCCGAGCGGATCATCGAGCAGATCAGCTCGCTCGTGCAGTCGAAGAAGCTCACCGGCATCGCCGACGTCAAGGACCTCTCCGACCTCACCCACGGCACCCGGCTGGTCATCGAGGTGAAGAACGGGATCAACCCCGACGCGCTGCTCGAACAGCTGTACCGGCTCACCAAACTCGAGGACACGTTCGGCATCAACGCGGTGGCCCTCGTCGAGGGTCAGCCGCGCACGCTGAGCCTGCCAGAACTGCTGCAGGTCTACCTCGAGCACCGGCTGCAGGTGACGATGCGGCGCACCCGGTTCCAGCTCGACCAGGCGAGCAGGCGCCTGCACCTCGTCGAGGGCCTGCTCCTCGCCATCGTCGACATCGACGACGTCATCGCGATCATCCGCACGTCCGACGACGTGGCGGAGGCCCGGGCGCGGCTGATCGAGGCGTTCGACCTCAGCGACGCCCAGGCGACCTACATCCTCGACCTGCAGCTGCGCCGGCTCACCCGCCTCAGCACGATCGAACTGGAGAAGGAGCGCGACGAGTTGCGCGAGACGATCGCCCGGCTCACCGAGATCGTCGAGAACGACTCCGTGCTGCGCGATCTCGTGGGCCGCGAGCTCGCCGACGTCGCGCGCCAGTTCGGCACCCCCCGGCGCACGGTGCTGCTGGCCTCCTCCGGAACCGCCGTCACGGCGTCCGCGGGGCCGCTCGAGGTGCCCGACAACCCGTGCTGGGTCGTGCTGTCCTCGGCCGGCCTGCTCGCCCGGGTCGACGGCGACGAGCCCCTGCCGCTCGAGGGTCCGCGCGCCACCCACGACGTCGTCGTCTCCGCGGTGCGGGCCAGCGCGCACGCCGAGTTCGGGGTGCTCACCTCGCAGGGCCGGCTGGTGCGCGCCCGGGCGATCGAGCTGCCGACGGTGCCGCGGACCGCGAACGCGCCCAACCTCCAGGGCGGCACGATGCTCAGCGAGCTGCTCCTGCTCGACAAGGGCGAGCGCGCGCTGGCGCTCACGACCCTCACCCCCGACTCCCGGGGGCTGGCCCTCGGCACCCGGCGGGGTGTGGTCAAGCGGGTCAACCCCGAGGTGCTCGGCAAGGAGAGCTGGGAGGTCATCCGTCTGGACGACGGCGACGAGGTCGTCGGCGCGCTCGAGCTCGCCGACGACGACGTCCAACTCGTCTTCGTCGCCAGCGACGCGCAACTGCTGCACTTCTCCGCGGCATCCGTGCGGCCCCAGGGACGCTCCGGGGGCGGCATGGCCGGCATCAAACTGGCGCCGGGGCAGGAGGTCGTGTGGTTCGGGGCCAGCCCGGCGACGGACGCCGTCGTCGTCACCGTGGCCGGATCCTCCGACGCGCTCCCGGGCACCGAGGCGGGCACGGTGAAGGTCACCCCGTTCACCGAGTACCCGGCCAAGGGACGCGCGACCGGCGGCGTCCGCTGCCACCGGTTCCTCAAGGGTGAGGACCGGCTCACCCTCGCCTGGGTCGGGCCGGAACCCGCGGTCGCCGCCGCCGCGAGCGGGGCCGCAGTCGTCCTGCCCCCGGCCACCGGTCGCCGCGACGGGTCCGGCGTCCCCTCGCCGCAGCCGATCGCAGCGGTGGGGTCCCGCGTCCACTGAGCATCGGGGCCCGTCCCTGGGCGGCTCATCCGGCAGTGGCCGCTAGAGTGCCGCCATGAGCGATTTCGACGACCTGCTGGCCGCCAACGCCCGCTACGCGAGCGAATTCACCGACGGAGGCTTCGACGGCAAGGCCCACGCGGGCGTGTGCGTGGTCACCTGCATGGACTCCCGCATCGAACCGCTGGCCATGCTCGGCCTCAAGCTGGGCGACGCCAAGATCCTCCGCACTCCGGGCGGCCGGATCACCCCCGACGCGCTGGTCGGCTGCATCCTCGCGGTGCACCTGCTCAACGCCCAGCGGATCATGGTGATCCCGCACACCCGCTGCGCGATGGGTTCGGGCGACGACCTCGCGATCGCCGCGAAGGTGCAGGAGGCCACAGGCACCGACATCCGCGGGATGGTGCTCGGCTCCACCCCCGACCAGGAGGCCGGCATGCGCTACGACGTGAGCCTGCTGCGCACCCATCCCCTGCTCGCCGGCCGCGCGACGATCGGAGGCTTCCTCTACGACGTCGACAAGGGCACCCTCACCCAGAAGCTGTGACCCCATGAACGTGCTCTTCATCAACGGGACGGTCGGCGCCGGCAAGACGACGACCATGGACGCCGTCGGGGTCATCCTCCGCGGTGCCGGCGTCCCGCACGCTCTCATCGATCTCGACGGGCTCCGCAACGCCTGGCCGGCGCCCGACGACGACCCGTTCAACATCCGGGTCGCGCAGATCAACCTGGCGGCGATGTCCGACACCTACCGCCAGTTCGGCGCCCAGATGCTCGTGGTGGCCGGCGTCCTCGAGAGCCTCGACCAGCGCGACCGGTGCGAGGCGATGATCGGATCGCGGATGACCGTGGTGCGGCTGCGGCCCTACGCGGACGCCGTGCGCGAACGGCTGTGGCACCGGCAGCACCGCGACGAGGCCGAGCGCGACTGGCACCTCGAGCGGGCCGGGCAGCTCGACGGGATCCTCGAGACCGCCCAGCTCGACGACGCCGTCGTAGAGGTCGGTCGCGAACTGCCGATCGAGGTGGCGAAGAAGGTGCTCGCCAGCGCCGGGTTCGCCGACCAGGGCTGAGGCACCGCGCCCGTCGGGCCCGGGCCCCTGCCGCCTAGGCTGGGGGCGTGGACGTACGCGGGATGCGCAAGAGCTACGAGAGCGGCGAACTCGACGAGTCGGTGGCCGTCGACGACCCCGTCCGGCAGTTCCAGGAGTGGTTCGACAAGGCGCTCGCCGCCGGCGTCCCCGAGCCCAACGCGATGACCGTCGCCACCGTCGGCGCCGACGGACGCCCCTCCACCCGCGTCGTGCTCGTCAAGTCGTTCGGGCCCGACGGGCTCGTCTGGTACACGAACTACCACTCCCGCAAGGGACGCGACCTCGAGGTCCATCCGTTCGCGGCCCTCCAGTTCCACTGGGTGCAACTGGAGCGCGTGGTGCGGATCGAGGGCCCGGTCGAGAAGGTGTCACCCCAGGAGTCCGACGAGTACTTCGGGATGCGGCCGCTCGACAGCCGCCTCGGCGCGTGGGCCTCCCCGCAGAGCGAGGTCATCCCCGGCCGGGCGACGCTCGTGAGCAACGCCGCCAAGGCCTCGGCGCGGTTCGGCCTCAACCCGCCGCGTCCGGAGTGGTGGGGCGGCTACCGCCTGCGTCCGGAGATGTGGGAGTTCTGGCAGGGCCGCAAGTCGCGGCTGCACGACCGGCTCCGCTACCGGCTCGTTGACGGCCGCTGGGTGCGGGAGCGGCTGGCCCCCTGAGAGGTGGAAAAGGCTCCTGTCCTCGTCGCCGGGTGGCCGGGGGCTGACCCTGCTCGAGGTCACCTGCGTGACCGGGATGACGGGCAACGGGGACCACGATGCTTCCTCGATTTGCTGTACGACTTTTCGGTTACACCAGCTTCAGCCTCCGCCCGCGCCGAAGCGGACGGGCAGCAAGACCGGCTGCCTGCGGGGACACCCTGATTCCAGCCTCCCCTATCCTGGCCCCGAAACTCACTCACTCTAGTCACTAGCTTTCCTAGCCAGGAGAGCTTTGACGGGTGTAGAATCGAATATCAGTACGAAGCGCGACGGGGGTGGCGCGAACGATGTTCGATCCGAGTGATGTGGCCGATCTCGACACGGCCGCGACAGTGGCCGAGCTGGGTCAGGTGCGCACGCTGCAACGGTTGTGGCAGGCCCGCGAAGTCGCGCTGCTGGCCCATTTCGCCGACTGCACCGCGCACGTCGAAACCGGCGCCGATCTGCCCGCGACCCGGGTGTTGCACGGTGACCGGATGGTCCCCGGCGGGGCCGACGGCACCCCCCAGGTGTCCGAATTCGCCGCCCTGGAGGTTGCCGCCCTGTGGAACACCCCGGTTGAGGCCGTCGACGCCCGCATCCACGAAGCCCTCGACCTGCGCCACCGCTTCCCCAGTTTGTGGCGACGGGTCATGGCCGGGCAACTCGACACCTGGGTGGCCACCAAGATCACCTGGAAGGCGTCCCGGCTCGATCGCGACGGCGCCCGACGCCTCGACACCCGCATCGATCCCGTCGCCGCCACGCTCCCCACCTCACGGCTGCTGCGACTGGTCGACGGGCAGGTCGCCAAACTCACACCACCCGCCGAGGCGCAGGATGACCGCACCCGAGACCAGGGACGACGCGGAGTATGGATCCGGCAGCGCCCCAATCACCGGGCCACCACCATCGCCACCCTCACCGGCGTCCTCGACGCCGGTGACGCCGACGCCCTCGACCAACAGGTCCGACGCATCGCCCACCTGCTCGCCCAGGGCGGAGACCAGCGCGGTCTGGACGACCGCCGAGCAGCCGCCCTCGGCCTGATGGCCTTCCCCGCCAGGGCACTGCAACTGCTGCAGGCCTCCATCCTCGACGAACTCCCCACCGACCTGGGCGAAACCTGGGGCGGATCGTGCCCGGCTGCCGGTCAAGCGGGCCACCTGTGCGGACAGATCACGGTCGACCCGGAACGGCTCCTGCCGAAGGCGGAGATCGTCGTCCACCTCAGCGACACCGCA
>DATAKK010000061.1:0-1836 GCA_036261615.1 Propionibacteriaceae bacterium
AGTCGATCGAGGGTGTGATCCGTTCGACCTTCGTCGTCGACGTGGCCGAGGACGGCACCGGCACCATCACCAACGCCCAGTACAACGTGAAGGCCACAGGTCACGTCGACCGGCTGCGCCGCGAACTCGACGTGTAGCCCCGAAGAGTGGGCGCCTCGGCCGTCCCCGGACGGTCGAAGCCGACGCGCGCCGGAGTGGTGGAATTGGCAGACACGCAGGATTTAGGTTCCTGTGCCGAAAGGCGTGAGGGTTCAAGTCCCTTCTCCGGCACCGCTACATTTGCATTCTGACTAGCAATTATAGTCTTCAAAGCGACGAGCATTGGCGTGTCGTGCAACATACGTGCAACAAGGAACGGCTTCCGCAGCGTCAGAAGAGGGGCTGCCGACACGGCAGGCGACCGGCCTCGGCGCGCACTCGACCGCCGTTGCGATAGCCCGAACGGCCCGTTCTGTCGACGGCGCGGTACTCACCGACGACTGCCCTGGGCCTTGATCTCCTTGGCCCACCAGGTGTCCAATCCTCGCTGGCGAGCGTCGACCGGATCGTGCCGCCGAGCGGGTCGCTGACGCGCGCACACGCCGACGACCGCCCCGCACGCAGCGCGTCGTCGCGACGAGTAATCAACCAGGCCCAGCCGCGCAGGCTTGGCGCGCACACTCGCGGCGACCTGCTCCGTGCCCGACGCGCGCACGTCCGTACGGTCACCGAGCGGGAATGGCCCGACGGCTCCGCCGTCCGCCTAGGAGCGGCTTCATGAGTTCGTCCACGTCGTCGGGGTCGACGCGCAGGATCTTGGTGCCGCAGCGGTAGGCGGGGAGCTCGCCCGACGCGATACGGCGCCGGAGCGTCTTGACGCTCATCTTGGTTCGTTCGGCAGCCTCGGCGAGCGATTCGTAGGTCCGGCGTGTCATGGGATTCTCCCTTCCTGCCCACCAGAAGTGGGCGGGAAGGCCGTTGGCGGACGTTTCCACCCAGATGCGGCTCGAAGCGGCACCCGATTCGTAGACCGCCCACGACCTCCATGCCGGCCGCTCGTCCACTACCTCGGAGGCAGGAGCGGGCGACCCGGCCGGGACGACGAGTCGGTGACCATGACAGCGACCGACGAGGCGCCGCCCGACCGCCGGCCCGATCGCGAGAAAGCGTTCGCCGCGACGTCTATCGTGCGGTCTCGCAGCAGGAGCGGTCGGTGCCATCCGGCAGACGTGAGGCCGTCGTCGACACCAACCCGTCCATGGCATGCCACGGCCAGTGCATGCCGAGCGTGGCTGGCTCGGGGGCACCGGCCACGACGACCCGAGGATGGCTTGGGGGACATAGCGGACATTCCAGCGACATCCCCTGATCAGGTGAAACGCGAGGGAGACGAGGTTGCCTGGCTCGTCCCGCGCAACGATTCGCCCGGAACCAGGAGCCCCAGGGACAAGTTCTGGTACATCGGTGTGCTCTCTGGACACCGGCAGTCAGACGAGACCAGACGGCCCGCACCGGAACATCGAACGTGGGATGGACCTCGACGCGATCGCCCACGCCTGCACGCGCGGCGATCCGGAGAGCGCACGGACCACCATGGCTCACACGGGCTCCCGGCCGACCCCGAGACGCAGGACGGTCACCCTTACGGTGACGATGACACGAGGGACATTGGGGACAATCCTGAGACAACCGCTGACAAGGCGATGTGGCCAGTCACCTGTCAAGGGACATTGGTTTCTGCCCGGAGGCGGTCATGAAACCTGCCCGGTGGCGGCCACGAGAATTGCCCGGTGGTGGCCATGGGATCTGCCCAGGGGTGGCCACCGACGGCCGGGCTCGGTTTACTGCAACGGGTTC
>DATAKK010000067.1:0-3648 GCA_036261615.1 Propionibacteriaceae bacterium
ACGGGACGCGATTACCGTACGATCCGTCTTTGTAGACGGGGATGCCGGATTGGCCGTCGTTCAGCCGCTTGTACCGACGATGTGCCAGCGGCTGCAGATTCCATTGCCCGACCTCGGGCCGACACCCATGTGGTCAGACGAAGCCGCCGCTCTGGTCTCAACCACGCTAACGGCCTTGAAGGCGCACCATAACGTCCTGCAGATCGCGGACTACCTTCTGGCGCATAGTGGCAGGGCGCAGGCCGGGGACCTAGAGGGCCTGTTAGAGCGAGGCAGGTCCGCTTGGACTGTGGGTGAGAGGAGTGGCCGTCCCGGGTTGGTACGCCGCGTGCCGAAGGGTGTGCAACTCGCTGCCGAGGACACCATGACAAGAGCAGGGCGCGCCGGGCTAAACCTCGCCCTGGCGTGGGAGGAACTGTACGGGCTTGCTCCAGTCGCTAGCTCTGCCTACCGATTAGCCGTCAAAGCGGTAGAGGACGCCGTTGTGCCTGTTGTCTCCCCCTCGAACCCAACCGCGACACTTGGCACAGTGATTGCTCAGATGGAAAAGCAGGGGGACTGGCGACTGCCAATGGAGAGGGAGCACGGCAAGGCCCCCTCCGGCGACGTAATCATTGCACTAATGCGGTTGATCTGGCACGGACAGCACGACCGGCACGGCGGCCAGCCGTCCGCACCCGGCAATGTCTCGCTAGAAGAAGCGAAGGTGGCGGTCTCCGCTGCCGTAACGCTAATCAATATCTTCCATGAGAACCTGCCCACACGCTCCCAAACGACCCCGGGCGTGGATGCTTAGCGCCAAGCCCTGGTCTCCGACCACCTTGACCCTCATGAGGAGCCGAGGTGGTCTGCGACGGGACGCCGGATTCATCGAGGAGGCCCAGGGACATGTGCGATTGAGCGTGTCTCGGCAGTCGGTGGTCAACGTCGAAGTGTTGACGCGGTACCGGTTCCGGCGCCGAAGATTGAGTGGTCCCGAGGGCTCGCGCAAAGACAGTGGAAGTTCGGTGGGGGAGCAAAGCCATCAAACATCCACTCGGGGCGGGTTGCCCAGCGACTCAGTAGCCGAGCAGCTCCTTGCGCTTCGGCAGCCAGGCGACGGCGTCGCGGACGGCGTCCGCGATGCTGAGTTCGGCGTGCCAGCCCAGCAGTGTCGCCGCCCGGTCGGACACTGTGTAGACCCCGGCGGTGTCCCCGGGACGGGGCGGTCCGAAGACGATGTCGAGCTTGCGCCCGGTGCCCTCCTCGAAGGCGGCGGCGAGTTCCTTGACCGTGACGCCCGCGCCGGTGCCGATGTTGATGGCGACGGCGGGCTGGTCGGCGGTGACCTCGTCGAACTTCTCGATGGCCGCCACGTGCGCCTTGGCGAGGTCCCAGACGTGGATGAAGTCGCGGATCCCCGAGCCGTCGCGGGTCGGCCAGTCCGTGCCGGTGACCGTGAACGTCGATTCCTCGAGCCAGGCGTCGAGCAGCTTGCCCATGACGTGCGTGGGGTGCTCGATCTGCTGGCCGGTGCGCAGCTGGGGGTCGGTGCCGATCGGGTTGAAGTAGCGCAGGCTCAGCACCCGGAGCTCGGTGGCGGCCGCGACGTCGGCGAAGATGCGCTCCATCATGTACTTCGTCGCCGCGTAGGGGGACGCCGGCGCGAGCGGCGAGTCCTCGGTCACCACGAAGTTCTCGTCCGGCGCGTAGATGGACGCCGACGACGAGAAGACCAGCCGGCGCACCCGGTTCCGCTCGAGCGCGGCGATCAGGTCGAGGGTCTTGCCGACGTTGTTCTCGTAGTAGAGGTACGGCTCCGACACCGACTCGGGCACGACGATCTTCGCGGCGCAGTGCACGACCACGTCGATGTGGTGCTCGCGGCAGATGCGGTCGATGAGCTCGCCGTCGGCGATGTCGCCCTCGTAGAACGGGCGGTCGGCGACGAACGCGCGGCGTCCGGCCGAGAAGTCGTCGAGGATCACGACCTGGTGGCCGGCGTCGAGGCAGGCCGACGCCACAGTGCTGCCGATGTAGCCGGCTCCGCCGGTGATGAGGATCTCCACGGCCCCGAGCCTATCGAAGAGCCCAGAGGTCAGTGCCGGCCGCCGCCGCGCAGTTCCGGGAAGTCCTCGTAGCGGTATTCAGTGGTGTCGGCGCCGTCGCGTTCGTGCAGCGGCAGCGCCTCGCGGGCCCGCAGCGCCACCCGGCGGATCTTGCCCGACAGCGTCTTCGGCAGGTCGTGGAACTCGAGCCGGCGCACCCGCAGGTAGGCCGGCAGGTGCTCCTTGGCGTGGGCGAGGATGGACGCCGCCGTCTCCCGGCTGCGCTCGAACCCCGGAGCGAGGGTCACGTAGGCCTTCGGCACGGCCAGGCGCGTCGGGTCGGGCGAGGGGACGACGGCGACCTCCGCCACCGCCGGGTGCTCCATGAGCACGCTCTCCAGCTCGAACGGCGACACCTTGTAGTCGGAGGCCTTGAACACGTCGTCGTCGCGCCCGACGTAGGTGAGGTACTCGTCGTCGTCGACGACGACGAGATCGCCCGTGTGGTAATAGCCGCCGCGCTTGGCCTGGGCGGTGAGCGACGGGCTCCCGACGTACTCGGTGAACAGGTTCCGCGGCTGCTGGGCGAGGTCGAGGCAGATCTCGCCGTGCCGTCCCGCCTCGCCGGTCTCGGGGTCGATGACGACGATCGGGACGCCGGGCAGCGGGCGTCCCATCGACCCCACCTTCACCGGCTCGCCCGGCACGTTGCCGATCTGCGCGGTCGTCTCGGTCTGGCCGTAGCCGTCGCGGATGGTGAGTCCCCAGGCCTGCTGCACCTGGGCGATCACCTCCGGGTTGAGCGGCTCGCCGGCCCCGACGACCTCCCGCAGCCCGGCCGGGCGCTCGCCGAGGTCGGCGAGGATCATCATCCGCCACACCGTCGGGGGAGCGCAGAACGTGTTGACCCCGCACTCGCGGAGCTCCCGCAGGAGGTCGGCGGCGTCGAAGCGCAGGTAGTTGTAGACGAACACCGTGGCCTCGGCGATCCACGGCGCGAAGAAGCTGCTCCACGCGTGCTTACCCCAGCCCGGCGAACTGATGTTGAGGTGCACGTCGCCGGGGCGGGTACCGATGAAGTAGGTGGTGGTGAGGTGGCCCACCGGGTAGCTCTGGTGGGTGTGCTCGACGAGCTTGGGCTGGTTGGTCGTCCCCGACGTGAAGTAGGCGAGCACGGGATCGTCGCTCGTGGTGACGACCGGACGCGGGCGGGCCTCCAACTGCTGGGCCTCGCTGAGCGGGAGCCAGCCGTCCGGGGCGTTGCCCGTGCAGATCCGCAGGTAGTCGCCCCCGACGAGGTCGAACTTCGGCGTCTCGGCCGGGTTGGTGATGACGCCGCGGGCACCGGCGCGGCGGATGCGGTGGTCGAGGTCGGCCGGGTTGAGCGCCATGGCGGTGGGCAGGATGACCGCGCCGATCTTCATGAGGGCGAGCTGGGCGTCCCAGATCTCCACCTGGTTGCCGAGCATGAGAAGCACCCGGTCGCCCTTGCCCAGGCCCTGGCTCTCGAACCAGGCCGCCAGCCGGTCGCTCCGGTCGACCATCTCGGCGTAGGTGTAGCGCTGCTGGCTCCCGTCCTCCTCGCGGATCCACAGCGCGACGTCCGCTCGTCCGCGTCCGA
>DATAKK010000068.1:0-138389 GCA_036261615.1 Propionibacteriaceae bacterium
CAACGCCAGCGGGATCGCGTCCGCGCTGGTTTGCCCGGTGATCCGGACCACGAGCTCGTCCGCCATGATCTGGGCCCGGCTGCGGGGATCGCCGGTGGCGTGGGCGGTGTCGGCGGCCTTGGACAGGGCGGCGAACGCGGCAACACCTTGGGCGACGGGGAGCAGGGCGGTGAGCCGCACCATGCAGTCGGGTGCCGGGCGCACCGACACGAACCGTTGCGAGGCCGCGTAGGCCAACCGGCTCACGGAGGCGGCGGGGTCACGCCGGTAGGTTTCGGCCCGGGCGAGGTGGACCAGCCGGCGGGTGCCCAACCGGCCCAGCCGGTCCAGATCACCGCACACCACCTCATCCACCGCGGCCCGGGCCTGGCGGGACACGCACGCGGTCTCGTGGACCAGCAGTTGGGCGCGATGTTCGGTGAGGACACCGGCGGCCATCGCTGTCAGGGTGTGCGGCATCTCGGCGACCAGGATGGTCGCGACGCCGAGGAACACCCCACCCCGGTGCGGTGACTCCCGCCGGGCCAGGGCAACCTGTTCGGCGACACCCCGGCCGAGCTGGTCGGCGGGCACTCCCTGGCGGGCTTGTTCGGCGCGTTGGGACCTCGCGAAGGCGACCGCGGTCACTGCTTGCACCGCGGTGGCGATGTTCTTCACCTCCTCCAACGCGCGGAGCAGGTCGATCCGGGCTGTGTCTGCGTCCGGCGTGGTACCGGCGAGTCTCACCCGTTCAACGGCGGCGAGTGCCGCTCGGTGCGCGTCAGCCCACCTGTCGATGATCCCCGATTCATCGTCCATACGTTCGATACTAGGGCTGGCCACTGACAAAAAACTCCCGCAGGAACCTGAGCCGTCAGCCTCGCCTCGAGAATCCTCCCGATCCGCGGGCGACACGCCGCCCTCCCGGCGGCCATGGCACCACAGCCGCCGGTCGCCCGCCGATCGGGAGACTTGGGGCGGCTATCGTCACGTCTCATGCCCGACGAGCCCCTCATCACGGCCGACCTCGTCCATCGACTCGTCCGCGAGCAGCACCCCGACCTGGCCGGCCTGCCGATCCGCGAGGTGCCCGGGGGCTGGGACAACCTGCAGTGGCGGCTGGGGGACGACCTCGTCGTCCGCATGCCCCGCACCGAACGCGCCCCAGCCCTGCAGCGCAAGGAGTGCCGGTGGCTTCCGGTGCTGGCTCCGCGCCTGCCGCTGCCGGTGCCCCTCCCGGTCCGCCTGGGCCGTCCCTCCGCGTACTTCCCCGGGCCCTGGACGATCATGACCTGGGTGCCGGGCGAGCCCCTCGACCGCGCGACGATCGACCGCCCCGAGGACGCCGCCGACCGGCTGGCAGCCTTCCTCGCCGCCCTCCACCAGCCCGCGCCGCCGGGCGCGCCCCCGAGTTCGGACGGCCGCCTCCACCCCCGGGCGTGCACCGAGGGCTTCGACCACTTCTTCCAGGCCGTGGCGCCCAGCGAGCTCGCCGGGGAGATCCGGGCGATCTGGGACGATGCGGTCGCGGCCCCGGACTGGGAGGGCCCTGCGCTCTGGGTGCACGGCGACCTGCACCCCGCCAACGTCGTCGTGTCCGGCGGCACGCTCGGCGGGGTGATCGACTTCGGGGACCTGTTCGCCGGCGACCCCGCGTGGGACCTGGCGGCCGCCTGGGTGATCCTGCCCGCCGGCCTCACGGCGAGGTTCTTCGCCGCCTACGGGCCCACGGACGCCGGCACGCTCCGTCGCGCCCGTGGCCTGGCCGCGCTCAAGAGCCTGTTCCTCATGCTCATGGGCCGCAACGGCGACCTGGGACTCCCCGGGGGGAAGACCGCTTGGGGTCCCCTGGGACGCGCCGCGCTCGAGCGGGTGCTGAACGACCCGGGACCCGCGGGAAGCTCCTAGAACAGGTCTCCGAAGAAGTCGCCGATGTCGCCGAACGCGTCGCCGACGCCGTCGCCGATCTGACCGAGGCCGTCGACGATGCCGGTGCCGATCTGGCCCAGGCCGTCGCCGATGCCGGTGCCGATCTGGCCCAGGCCCTGGCCCATGCCCCCCAGCATGAAGGGGAGGGTGGACATGCCGTTGAAGATCAGTGACCCGACGACGAGGTCGCCGAGCAGCGAGTTGCCCCGCCACCCCGTGTAGTAGCCCTGCGCCCACGGCGCATAGGCCGGGCCACCCTGCCAGTAGGGAACGCGACGCGAACCGAGCTGCACCGTGCGGATGTACGGGTCGGCGCCCGCCTCGACCCGTTCGGCGTCCGCGGCACAGGCCGGGATCTCGCGGGCCACGCCGCCGTTCGGCGACCACATGACGTTGCGCACCGAGGGGCCGTGGGCCGGGTTGAAGAAGCACGGCGGCCGATTCTGCGGCAGGGTCTCGCCGGCCACCCGCGCCTTGACGCAGGCGACGGCGTAGCGGCCGTCATCGAGGATCTCGGTGACGTTGCTGATCTCCTCGGGACGCTGCACGGCCGCGAGCGACTCCTTGGCGTGGTCGTAGGCGTCGAGGGCGCGGGTGTAGTCCTGCTGCATCGCCTCGTCGAGCTCGTGCCCGACGACGTCGGAGTCGAGCCGCTGGAGCTCCTCGCCGAACCGGGTGACGTCCTCCTCGGCGGCCGCGCGGGACGCCGCCAGCACGGACGCGAGCTGGGCCTGTTGCCGCACGGCGAGCTGCTGCTGACTGCGCCCCGCGCGAGCGAAGAAGAACCAGACCACCAGGCCCATCATGAGCAGGGGAAGCAGGCCAGACCCGATCAACATGTACCCAGTGTTGCTCACCCGGCTGAGAGAGCGCGCCGAGGCCTCCCTGGATGAACCCTGACCGGCGGGTCGGCGTCAGACGATCTCGCAGAGCACCGCGCCGGCCGTGACCGCGACACCGACGGTGACGATCCGGGCGATGGTGCCCTCGCGGTGGGCGACCACCGGGTTCTCCATCTTCATCGCCTCGAGCACGACGACGAGGTCGCCCTCGGCCACCAGGTCGCCCTCCCCGGCGGCCACCTTGACCACGGTTCCCTGCATCGGCGCGGTGAGCGCGTTGCCCGAGGGCGCATGCACCCGGGCTCCGCCGCGGTCGCGCCGGGGCGGACGCCGCCCGGCCCCCGTCGGCTGTCCCGGCCGTCCGGGCGCGGGCAGGCCGGCCGGCAGTTTCACCTCCACCCGGCGCCCGTCGACCTCGACCACCACGACCTGGGCCGGTTCGGCGTCAGCAGCCTCGCCGAGCAGGCCGGTGTACGGCGGGATGGTGTTGTCGAACTCGGTCTCGATCCATCGGGTGTGCACCCCGAAGACGCCGTCGGGCGCGGTGAACGCCGGGTCGTCGAGCACCGCGCGATGGAACGGCACCACCGTCGGCATACCGTCGACGACGAGTTCGCGCAGCGCCCGCCGGGCCCGGGCCAGCGCCTCGGCACGGTCGGGCCCGGTGACGACGAGCTTGGCGACCAGGGAGTCGAAGGCTCCCGGCACCGTCATCCCCGCGTGATACCCCTCGTCGACGCGGACGCCGGGACCCCCCGGTGCGTGCCAGCTCACCAGGGTGCCGGGGGCCGGCAGGAAACCACGGCCGGGGTCCTCGGCGTTGATGCGGAACTCGATCGAGTGGCCGCGCAGGACGGGGTCGTCGTAGCCGAGCGGCTGGCCCTGGGCGATGCGGAACATCTCCCGCACCAGGTCGAGGCCGGAGACCTCCTCACTCACCGGATGCTCCACCTGGAGCCGGGTGTTCACCTCGAGGAAGGAGATCGTGCCGTCGCGGGCCACGAGAAACTCGCAGGTCCCGGCGCCGACGTATCCCGCCTCCCGCAGGATCGCCTTGCTCGCCCGGTAGAGGCGGTCGACCTGGTCGGCGGCGAGGAAGGGCGCCGGCGCCTCCTCGACCAGCTTCTGGTGGCGCCGCTGCAGCGAGCAGTCGCGAGTGGAGACGACGACCACGGTGCCGTGCATGTCGGCGAGGCACTGGGTCTCGACGTGCCGTGGCTTGTCGAGGTAGCGCTCGACGAAACACTCTCCGCGTCCGAACGCGGTGACCGCCTCCCGGGTCGCGGAGGCGAACAGTTCGGGGATCTCCTCCAGGGTGTGGGCGACCTTCAGTCCTCGACCGCCACCGCCGAAGGCGGCCTTGATGGCGATCGGGAGGCCGTGCTGCCTCGCGAAGGCGGTCACCTCCTCGGCGTCCGCCACGGGGTCGGGGGTGCCGGGGACCAGCGGGGCCCCGACGCGCTGGGCGATGTGCCGGGCGCGCACCTTGTCGCCCAGGGCCTCGATCGCCTCCGGGGGCGGGCCGATCCAGATCAGTCCGGCGTCGATCACCGCTCGGGCGAAGTCGGCGTTCTCGGCGAGGAATCCGTACCCGGGGTGCACGGCGTCCGCGCCGCTGCGCTCGGCGACGTCGAGGAGCTTGGGAATGTTGAGGTAGGTGTCGGCGGGGGTGGCGCCGTTGAGGGCGAAGGCCTCGTCGGCCAGCCGGACGACCAGGGAGTCGCGGTCGGAGTCGGCGTAGACTGCCACGCTGGCGATGCCGGCGTCCGCGGCCGCCCGCACGACCCGCACCGCGATCTCGCCCCGGTTCGCCACCAACACCTTCGTGATCCTGGCCACGGTTCCTCCTCGAAACGCCCGTACCTGGGATCCTAGGGCCAGCCGACGGACGCCTGCCGCGCCCCTCGTGCCGGCCTCCGGCGACGGCCGGAACTGTCAGGGGTTGCACCTAGTCTTGTCGGCATGCAGAGCCACGATCCCGGCGGCGTCCGGGTCCCCCGAGCGAGCGACCCGGCGGAGAGCCGATGAGCGCCGTCGAAGAGATCGAGCGGGGGCAGGGTCCGGGCGGCCAGCCGGACGCCACCGCCCTCACCCGCAGCGGCGAGCCGATCACCGAGAAGCAGGCCTGGGCGGCGCTGTGGGCGCTGCTCGTCGGCTTCTTCATGATCCTCGTCGACTCGACGATCGTCACCACCGCCATCCCGGCGATCATGCAGGGCCTCGACACGTCCGTGAACGGTGTCGTGTGGGTCACCAGCGCCTACCTGCTCACCTACGCGGTGCCGCTCCTCGTCACCGGGCGCCTCGGCGACCGCTTCGGCCCCCGCAACGTCTTCATCGTCGGGCTGGTCGTCTTCACCGCCTCCTCCGCGTGGTGCGGACTGTCGACGAGCATCGGCATGCTCATCGCGGCCCGCGCCGTCCAGGGGCTCGGCGCCGCCCTCATGACGCCCCAGTCGATGGCGGTGATCACCCGCCTGTTCCCGTTCCGGCACCGGGGCGCGGCCATGGGCCTGTGGGGGTCCACAGCCGGGGTCGCCACCCTGGTCGGCCCGATCCTCGGCGGCATCCTCGTCGACGGCCTGGGCTGGGAGTGGATCTTCTTCGTCAACGTGCCGTTCGGGCTGTTCGGCATCTGGCAGGTGTGGCGGCGGGTGCCCGACCTGCCCCGGATGACCCACCGGTTCGACTGGCTCGGGGTGGTTCTGTCGGGCATCGGGCTGTTCTGCCTCGTCTTCGGGCTGCAGGAGGGCAACAGCTACAACTGGGGCACCATCTCCGGAATCCTCAGCGTGCCGCTGCTGCTGATCGTCGGCGTCGCCGTGATGGCGGGGTTCGTCTGGTGGGAGGCGAAGGGACCGGCCGAACCGCTCGTGCCGCTCGGCCTGTTCCGCACGTGGAACTTCACCCTCGGAAACATCCTCACGTTCTGCATGGGCGTCGCGGTCACCTCGATGACCTTCCCGATGATGATCTTCCTTCAGGACGGCCGCTACCTCAGCCCGACCCAGGCGGCCCTCACCATGGTGCCGAACGCCGTCGTCTCCGGCGTGCTCGCCCCCCTGGTCGGTCGTGCCTTTCCCCGGCTCAACGCCCGGCTGGTCATCCCCGGCGGACTGGCCCTGTTCGCGCTCACCCTGTTCGCCTACCAGTGGCTGATCCGTTCTGGACACCCCGTGTGGGAACTGGTGCTGCTCGCCGTGCCCATGGGGGTGTCCGGCTCGCTCATCTGGGGCCCGATCTCCCTGACGGCGACGCGCGACCTCCAGGCCCACGAGGCGGGTGCCGGGTCGAGCGTGTTCAACACGACCCGGCAGATCGGCTCGGTGCTGGGATCGGCGCTCATCGCCATGCTCATGACCAGCCGCATCACCCACTGGATCGGGGAGTTCATGGCGACCCATCCCGGGGCCGCCGGGGCCGGGGGAGCGACGCAGCAGGGGGAGGGGCACGTGCCAGCCGTTCTCGGTCCCTCCTTCGCGCGGGCCATGGCCGATTCGATCCTCCTGCCCGCCATCGTCGTCGCCGTCGCCGCGATCGCGGCGCTGTGGGTGCACACCCACCACCGCGAGCCGACCCCGTGACCCGACCGGGACGGCGCTCGCCGCGGGTCCGACCGGCCCGGCTCGCAGTCGGCCTGCTCGTCGAGGTCGCCCTGTGGTGGGGCGGAGCAGAGGTGCTGCAGTGGCGGGCGGCGCGGCGTCCACCGGGCGCCGCGGCCCGCCCCGACGGCTCACTCGGGCTGCTGGTGCTCGGCTACCCGCCCGAACCCTCCGGAGAGCCGTCGGCCGAGCAGAAGTGGCGGTGCGACATCCTCATGCGCACGATCGCCGCCCATCGTGGACCGGTGCGGGTGGTGTTCAGCGGGGGTCGCACGACGAGCGCCGAGCTCTCGGAGGCGGCGTCGCTGGCGCGTTACGCGGTCGACGTGCTCGGGCTCGACCCCTCGGTCGTCGAGTTGGAGGAGTCTGCCACGACGACCGCCGAGAACGTGCAACTCGGGCTGCCGCTGCTGGCCGGCTGCGACCGGATCGCCATCGTGTCGAACGCCCTGCACGCCGACCGGGGGCGCCACGAGGTCGAGGTGCTGGCGCCCGAGGCGGTTCCGCTGCTCGTGCTCGCCGACGACTACCGGTTCGGGGAACATCCCTGGCACAAGGCCCGATTCACCTGGCACGAAGCGCTGGTCGGTGTCTGGTACTGGTGGTACGACCGGCACCCGGCGATGACGCCGGTGCAGGTGAGCGGGTCAGTAGCCCTCTGACCCAGTGGTCGGCGCGGCTCCGTCGAAGCCGGCCAGCACCGCGGCGGACGCCGACAGGCCGAGGCGGGTCGCTCCGGCGTCGATCATCGCCAGGGCCGTGGCCGTGTCGCGGATGCCCCCGGACGCCTTGACGCCCAGCCGGGGCCCCACGGTCTCGGCCATCAGCCGCACGGCGTGCACACTGGCCCCGCCCGCGGGGTGGAAGCCGGTGGAGGTCTTGACGAAGTCCGCGCCCGCCCGCTCGGCCGCCTGGCAGACGCCGACGATCTGGGCATCGCTGAGGACGGCCGACTCGATGATCACCTTGAGGACGACCTGGGGCGCCGCCTCGCGGACGGCCCGGATCTCGGCCTCCGTGAGGTCGAAGCGGCCGGTCGTCGCCTGGGCGAGGTCGATGACCATGTCGACCTCGTCGGCCCCGGCGTCCGCGGCGGCGGCCGCCTCGGCCGCCTTGACGGCGGACGCGTGCGCTCCCGAGGGGAAGCCGCAGACGACCGCGAGCCTCAGCCCGTCCGGCACCGCCAGCGGGAGCCTGCTGGGAGAGACGCACACCGCGTAGACGCCCAGCCGCTCCGCCTCGTCGACCAGCGCGCGCACCTGGTCGTCGGTGGCCTCCGGCTTGAGCAGGGTGTGGTCGATGTAGCGGGCGAGGTCGTCGCGGGTCCGGGGCACGGTTGCCATGGTCTGGACCCTACCGCCGGTGCCTCACCGCCCGGACGCCGGGGCCGGGGCCGAGGGCGGTGGCCGCACGTGGACACCGGTAGAATTGCCGGGTGATCCCTTCCCCCGCGTCGCTCCGCGCCGCCCGCCCGCGTGCCGGACGCCGGGTCGCCTCCGTCGTCGTTGCGGTCGCGGCATGCGCCGCCCTGGCGGGCTGCGCCGAGACCAGCTCGGCGGCGGAGCCGGCGTCGATGGCTCCCGCGGCGGTGAGCAGCGCCCGGGCCTCGACTCCCGCCGTCCCTAAGGGACCCACCCAGGCCCTGCGGTGGTACGGGTTCACCAACGGGCCCGCGGGCTTCGTCGTTCCGCAGGGCCTCACGGTCGTCTACCGGATCGACCAGCCGAACGTCGTCACGGCGTTCTTCGATGCGTCCGAGGGGCCGCAGCTCGCGGCCTGGCTCGCCGCCCAGTTGCCCGGCATGGGCTACCACGTGCAGGGCGCCTCGGCCGATTCCGTGGTCTTCTCCGGGCCGGCCTGGTCGGGCGCCTTCACGAGCGACTCGAAGATCTCCGCCCTCACGCTGCGCCGGAACTGAGGCCGGCTACTCGTTCGAGGGCGCCTGCCACAAGGTGTGCCAGGCGATGCCGAAGTCGATGAGCATCTGGCGCACGAGCGGCAGGCTGATCCCCACCACGTTGTGCGGGTCGCCCTCGACCCGGGTGACGAACGCGCCGCCCCAGCCGTCGATCGTGAACGCCCCCGCGACCCGCTGCGGTTCGCCGGTGGCCACGTAGGCGCCGATCTCGGCGTCCGTGAGGTCGGCGAAGGTGACCAGTGTGCTGGCCACCCGGGTCGACCGGCGGACGCCGTCGGGCTCGACGAGCACGATGTGGTGGCCGGTGTGCAGGGTCGCGGAGCGCCCGCGCATCCGGTACCAGCGTGCCAGCGCCTCGTCGTCGGTGACCGGCTTGCCCCACGGATGTCCGTCGAGTTCGAGCATGGAGTCGCAGGCGACGATCACCGTCGGCTCCGGCAGCGAGGTGCCGAGCTTCTCCACCACGGCCTCGCCCTTCTCCCGGGCGAGGACGGCGGTCAGCTCGGCCACGCTGTCGGCCTCGAAACCGTCCTCCTCGACGTCGGAGTAGATGACGTCGGGACGCAGCCCGGCTTGGCGCAGCGTGGCGAGGCGGGCGGGGGACATCGACGCGAGAACCAGGCGCATCGCCCCAGCCTACGGCGCTCCGATGGGAGGGCCGGGGCGGCTCAGAGGGTGTGCGTCCAGGCGTCGCGGCCGGGAACCAGCGGACGCCGCACCACCCGCCAGTACGACTTCCAGCCGCCGGCGCGCGGCCGGTCGCCGAGACCCTCGTCGGCGGGGGGACGCGCGGCGGTGGCGGCCTGGAGCACGGCCATGACGGCGGCGATCTCGACGTCGTCGGGATGCCCGTGAGTGATCCGGAACGTGGGGGTGCCGGCGTCCGGGGGGACGGTCTCGTCGGCGCTCACAGCGGGATGTTCCCGTGCTTCTTGGGCGGCAGCACCTCGCGCTTGGTGCGCAGCAGCCGGAGCACCCGGATGCACTCGGCCCGGGTCTCGTGCGGGTAGATGACCTGGTCGATGTAGCCGCGCTCGCTCGCGACGTAGGGGTTGGCGAGCTCGTCGTTGTACTCGTCGACGAGCTCGCGGCGCCGGGCCTGCGGGTCGGGATGCTCGGACAGTTCGCGCTTGTAGAGGATGTTGACCGCCCCCTCCGCACCCATCACCGCGATCTGGGCGGTGGGCCAGGCGAGGTTGACGTCGGCGCCGAGGTGCTTGGAGCCCATGACGTCGTAGGCGCCGCCGTAGGCCTTGCGGGTGATCACCGTGATGAGCGGCACGGTCGCTTCGGCGTAGGCGTACAGCAGCTTCGCCCCGCGGCGGATGATGCCCTGGTGCTCCTGGCCGACTCCCGGCAGGAAGCCGGGGGTGTCGACGAGCGTGACGATCGGGATGTTGAAGCAGTCGCAGGTGCGGATGAACCGGGCCGCCTTCTCGGACGCGCCGATGTCGAGGCAGCCGGCCAACTGGGTCGGCTGGTTGGCCACCACCCCCACCGAGCGGCCCTCGATCCGTCCGAACCCGCAGACGATGTTCTGCGCGTACAACTCCTGCACCTCGAGGAATTCGCCGTCGTCGAGAATCGTGTGCACGACCTCGCGCATGTCGTAGGGCTGGTTGGGGGAGTCAGGGATGAGGGTGTCGAGCTCGCGATCGAGGTCGGTGATCGCCGTGTCGACCTCGTCGTCGAAGATCGGCGGGTCCTCGAGATTGTTCTGCGGCAGGTAGGTGAGCAGGTCGCGGACGAACTCGAGCGCGTCGCTCTCGTTGGCGGCGAGGTAGTGGGCCGTCCCCGAGATCGCGTTGTGGGTGCGGCCGCCCCCGAGTTCCTCCATGGTGACGTCCTCGCCGGTCACCGTGCGGATGACGTCCGGGCCCGTGATGAACATCTGCGAAGTCTGGTCGACCATGACGATGAAGTCGGTGAGCGCGGGGGAGTAGACGTGGCCCCCGGCCGCCGCGCCCATGACGAGGGAGATCTGCGGGATGACGCCCGACGCGTGGGTGTTGCGCCGGAAGATCTCGCCGTACAGGCCCAGGGACACGACGCCCTCCTGGATGCGAGCGCCGCCGCCCTCGTTGATCCCGATCAGGGGGCAGCCGGTCTTGAGCGCGAAGTCGATGATCTTGCAGATCTTCTCGCCGTAGACCTGGCCGAGGGAGCCGCCGAAGATCGCGACGTCCTGACTGAACACGCACACCGGCCGGCCGTGGATCGCCCCCATGCCGATGATGACGCCGTCGCCGTAGGGACGCCGCTTCTCCATCCCGAAGGCGGTGGAGCGGTGCCGGGAGAACTCGTCGATCTCGGTGAAACTGCCCTCGTCGAGCAGGGCCAGCACCCGCTCGCGGGCGGTCAGCTTGCCGCGCGAGTGCTGACGTTCGACGGCGGCGGGGGAGGCGGCATTGACGGCCTCGTCGATGCGGCGTCCGAGGTCGGCGAGCTTGCCGGCCGTCGTGTGGATGTCGATCTCCATGGCCCGACACTAGCGCCGCCCCTCCCCGGCCCGGACCCGCGCCGCGAGGGCCGCCGTCGGGACGCCGCTAGGCTGCCGGTATGTCGTTGTTGCCGGCCCCCGCCGACGAGCGGGCCATCCGGGCCGGGCTGTCCGGAGTGCCGCTGTGGACCGCGGTGCGCTGCGTCCGCGAGACGGGCTCGACCAACGCCGACCTCGCCGCCGCGGCGCGGGCGGGCGCGGCGTCCGGGGCCGTGCTCCTCGGCGAGCACCAGACGGCCGGACGCGGCCGGTTCGACCGGCGCTGGGAGACGCCGCTCGGCACCTCGATCGCCGTGTCGGTGTCGCTGGCGCCCCGTCGTCCGGTGCCCCAGTGGGGCTGGCTGTCACTGCTCGCCGGGGTGGCGGTCCGCGGCGGCATCCTCGACGCGACCGGGGCCGACGACGCGCGGGTCCACCTCAAGTGGCCCAACGACGTGCTCATCGACGGGCGCAAGGTGTGTGGCATCCTCTCCGAAGCCGTCGAGACGGCGTCCGGCTGGCAGGCGATCGTCGGCATGGGCATCAACATCGCGCTGACCGAGCACGAGCTCCCGGTCGACAACGCGACCTCCCTGCGCATCGCCGGGCTCCCCGAGAACAAGGACGCCCTCGTCGTCGCCACGCTCACTCGGCTCGCCGACCTCGTCTCCGATTGGGAGGCCGGGCGGGACGTCCGCGAACGGTACGTCCGCGAGTGCGCGAGCGTCGGACGCCGGGTGCGCATCGTCGAGAGCCCGCAGAGCGTGCGTGAAGGCCTCGGGCTCGACGTCGACACCGACGGGAGGCTGGTGGTGCGGTTGGACGACGGCTCCCGCCGGGCCTTCGCCGCCGGCGACGTCCACCACCTCCGCTAGTCCTCGCGGGCCCGCGGCCCCGGTTTCTCCCCCTCGACCCCGCCGGGTTCTGGTCTGCGGGCGACCCGGCTTCCTAGGATTCCCGGCGTGGACCAGCAGCGGCGGCGACGCCTCATCCTCGGGGCGTTCCTCGGCATCGTCGGCGCGAACTTCCTCGCGCAGGTGCCGTACTACTACCACCAGTACTACGCCCGCTCCCACCGGCCGCCGACGCTCCTGGGCGCGGTGCTCATGCTGCTCGTGCTGGCATGGTTCGTCGTGGGGTACTGGCGGATCGCGGCCCGCAAACCGCTCGGGCTGGTGCTCAGCGTGTCGTTCCTGCTCGTCGAGTTCCTCTTCTATCTGCAGACTCAGATCGTCCAGGCGGCGACCGGGAACGGGGTCCTGCTGCACGTCCTGCACCCCGACGACCCGCTGCTGTTCGTCGTCTTCCTCGTCGGCTACGTCAACCTCGCCGCCGCCCCACTTCTGGTGTGGGCCCTGGTGCGGCATCGCGCTCTGTTCGGGCCCGTCAGCACCTGAGCCTCCGGCGGGCGCCGGAGGAGGCGGGGGACTTCGGTGGGCGCAGAGGGACTCGAACCCCCGACCACCTCCTTGTAAGGGAGGTGCTCTAACCAACTGAGCTATGCGCCCGGGGCGGCACGGCCCGGCGGCCGTGCCAATTCTGACAGCACGCGTCCCCGGGGGCCACCGGGGCCACCGGGCGGACGCCGTCAGGCGAGCGCCTCCCGGACGAGCTGCGACACCCGGCGTCCGTCGGCGCGCCCGGCGACCTCCGCGGTCACGGCCTTCATGACTTGGCCCATCTGCTTCATCGTCGGCCGGTCGCCGCCCGCGGATTGCCGGGTGATGATCGTGTCGACGATCGCGCGGATCTCGTGGTCGCCCATCTGTGCGGGCAGGTACCGCGAGAGGAACTCGGCCTCCGCGGCCTCCTTCGCCGCGAGCTCGGGGCGGCCCCCGTCGGCGTACGCCTGCGCGGAGTCCTTGCGCTTGTTCACCTCCCGGGTGACGACGCGGATCTCCTCGTCGTCGGTGAGCTCGCGGGCCTCCTTGCCGGCGACCTCCTCGTTCTGGATCGCGGCCAGCGCCATGCGGACATTGCTCCTGGCCGCCTCGTCCTTGGCCTTCATGGCGGTGACGAGATCGGCGCGCAACTGGTCCTTCAGTGCTCCCATGACTTCCTCTCGCGTGCGACGACCGTGCCAGTCTCCCACGCGCCCCTGACCCGCTCCACCTCAGCGGCCGGCGACCCCGGGCAACGGCCCGAGCACGGCCTCGGCGGCGTCCGCGAGCTGCGGCAGGTCGGCCCGCGCCCTGGCCATGAGGACGCCGGACCCGTCGCCGCGGCTGGGGGTCCCCTCCGCGCGCCACCGGGACGCCGCCTCGGGCAGCAACTGCGGGGGCAGGCGTCCCGAGGCGTTGGTGACCCGCCACCACGGAACCGTCGGGTCGCCGCACCCGCTGAGGAAGCGCCCGACCTGGCGGGGATTGGCCTCGAAGAGGGCGGCGATGTCGCCGTAGGCCACCGCGCGGCCGGCCGGAACCAGCCGGGCCACGGCGTACACCTCCTCAGGAGTCATGCCCCGCATCCTGCCGCGTCCCCGCCCATCCGTCGCGCCGCCGTGCGGCCCGGGGCCGGACGCCGGGTAGCGTCGGGGCCGTGGTGACCCTCCGCCGGATGCTCGTCCTGCTGCTCCTGGCCACCGTGATCCCCGTGGCCGGGCCCACCACCCGTGCCGTGGCCGCTCCCACTCCCGGTTCCGGATGGTCCGCCACCCCGGTGTCGTCCTCGGCCCTCCACGGCGAGTGCGCCGAGGTGCTGTTCGTCGGCGTCCGCGGGTCGGGGGAGTCGCCGCCCTACGGGTCGACGATCACCGCCCTCCGCGACGCGATAGCGGCCGGGGCCGGGGGTGCCAGCGTCCGGCAGGTCTACCTCGACTATCCGGCCGGAGCCATCGACGCCGTCGACCGGCGCTCCCTCGAGGACGCCATCTTCGATCCCACCGCCGCACAGAACGCCTACTTCGCCTCGGTCGGCGCCGGCGTCACCGCCCTGTCGAACCTCATCGCCTCCCAGGCGCAGGCGTGCCCGTCCCAGCGGCTGCTGCTCGCCGGCTTCTCCCAGGGGGCCGAGGTGGTCGTGCGGACGCTGGCCCTGCACCCCCAGGGGCCGCACCTGCTGGCGGCGGTGGTGCTCGGCGACCCGCTGCACTACCCCGGACAGAACACCCTCGAACTCGATGGCACCGCCGGAAACCGGGCGTTCGGCCTGGTCACCGCCCTCAACTACCTGCGCGGCGTCGCCGACCCGCTGCACAACCCGACGCGCGCCGACCAGGTGCACGCCGTGGTGCAGGCGGCGGTCGACATGTACCAGGGGACCATCGACACGGCACGGCTCACCGAGATGATGGCGGCCGACAAGCTCTCGATCTCCGGGATGGACGCCCCGCACGTCTACTCCGTCTGCGACGAGGGCGACCTGGTGTGCGACGCCGCCCAGCCACTCGCCCGGGTGCTGACGACGTCCAGCACGATCACCGCCGAACGCGACCGCGCCCGCCCGATCCACCTGGGTTACCGCGGCGCGGCGGTCGCGAACACCGTCTCCGCCGTGGACGCCGCCCTGGGGGCGCTGCCGCCCGCCACCACCACGACAGCTCCGCCTCCACCACCCGCGCCGGTGGAGGAGTGGCTCCCGGTCGGCGTGGCAGGCCTCGCCCTCGGCGTCGTCCTGCTCGTCGTCGCCCTGCACCTGGGACGCCGGTGGCGTCGCCGGGTCCGGGCGGTCGCCGCCCACCGCCGGGACGGATAAACTCGCTCCTTGTGGCACTCGAAGACCTGCAGAACACCATCGCCGAACTCGACAAGTCGCTGAGCAGCATCGAGGCCGTCGTCGACCCCGAGGCGAAGCGCGCCGAGATCGGCGAGCTCGAGAAGCAGGTCAGCGCCCCAGACCTGTGGGACGACCAGGAGAACGCCCAGCGGGTCACCTCCCGGCTGTCGTCGTTGCAGGGCGAAGTCGAACGGGTGTCCGGCCTGCGCAGCCGGCTCGACGACGTCGAGGTGCTGCTCGACCTCGCCACCGAGGAGGGCGACGCCGAGTCGGTCACCGAGTCGGAGTACGAGATCGGCCGGCTGAAGAAGGAGATCGCCGCCCTCGAGGTGCGCACCCTGCTGTCCGGCGAGTACGACGAGCGCGACGCGCTCGTCACCATCAGGTCCGAGGCCGGGGGCGTGGACGCCGCCGACTTCGCCGCGATGCTGCTCCGCATGTACACGCGCTGGGCCGAGCGGCACAACTACAACTACGAGGTCTACGACATCTCCTACGCCGAAGAGGCGGGCATCAAGTCGGCGACCTTCACCGTCCGCGCCCCGTTCGCGTACGGCTCGCTGTCGGTCGAGGCCGGCACCCACCGGCTGGTCCGCATCTCCCCGTTCGACAACCAGGGACGCCGCCAGACCTCCTTCGCCGGGGTCGAGGTGCTCCCGGTCACCGAGGAGGCCGACCACATCGACATCCCCGAGAGCGACGTGCGCATCGACGTCTTCCGGTCGTCGGGCCCGGGCGGCCAGAGCGTCAACACGACCGACTCGGCGGTGCGCATCACCCACCTGCCGACGGGCATCGTGGTGAGCTGCCAGAACGAGAAGTCGCAGCTGCAGAACAAGGCGGCGGCCATGCGGGTGCTCCAGTCGCGGCTGCTCGAGCGGGCGCGCCAGGAGCGCGAGGCGCAGATGCGCGAGCTCAAGGGCGACGGAGGAAACTCCTGGGGCTCGCAGATGCGCTCGTACGTCCTGCACCCCTATCAGATGGTCAAGGACCTGCGCACCGACTACGAGGTCGGCAACCCCGACTCCGTGTTCGACGGTGACATCGACGCCTTCATCGACGCCGGCATCCGCTGGCGCCGACAGGCCGCCTGACAAGGATTTCCGGCCGGGGAACGGCGTGGTGACCGCGCCGAAGCGGTGGTTCGGGCCTGCGTACCTTAGAATTCTCAAGTCCCTGCGCGCTCCGTGCGGCGCGTGACCCGGGCTCACTTCCCCAGCAGAGGCCGATGCATGATCACCTTCGACAACGTCACCAAGTTCTACGACAGCCAGCAGGTCCCCGCCCTGTCGAACGTCAACGTTCAGATCGACAAGGGAGAGTTCGTCTTCCTCGTCGGGTCGTCGGGATCCGGTAAGTCCACCTTCCTGCGGCTCATCCTGCGCGAGCTCGTCACGAGCAGGGGGCAGGTGCTCGTCGCGGGCCGCGACCTGGCCCGGATCCACCCGTGGAAGATCCCCCAGCACCGTCGCCGGATCGGCACCGTGTTCCAGGACTTCCGGCTGTTGCCCGGCAAGAGCGTCAACGAGAACGTCGCCTTCGCACTCCAGGTGATCGGACGCCCCACCAGTGAGATCCGCCGCCGGGTGCCCGAGACCCTGCAGACAGTCGGGCTCACCGGCAAGGGCGACCGGCTGCCCGAGGAACTGTCGGGCGGCGAGCAGCAGCGGGTGGCCATCGCCCGGGCCTTCGTCAACGACCCGGCGATCCTCATCGCCGACGAGCCGACGGGCAACCTCGACCCGGCGACCAGCGTGGGCATCATGAAGCTGCTCGACCGGATCAACCGCACGGGCACCACCGTGATCATGGCCACCCACGACTCGACGATCGTCGACCAGATGCGTCGGCGGGTCCTCGAACTCGACAAGGGTCTTCTCGTGCGCGACCAGACCAAGGGTGTGTACGGCGCGTCCTGATCGCCGACCCCGCCTCCGCCACGACCCACCACGCGTCACACACGAAGGAATTGCCTCATCATGCGCCACACACTGCGGGAAACCTGGTCCGGGCTGCGTCGCAACCTGTCGATGACGATCGCCGTCATCGTGACGATGTGGGTGTCCCTCACCCTGTTCGGCGTCGGGCTGATGACCACCCAGGAGGTCGACCTCGTCAAGGGCAAGTGGTACGACAAGATCGAGATCTCGGCGTTCCTCTGCGTCAAAGACCTCGGCCAGTACCCGGGCGGCACGTGCACCGCGAACCAGGACACGACCGATGCGCAGCGCGCGGCCATCCAGAAGGCCCTCGAATCGAACCCCGAGGTGCAGAAGGTCTACTACGAGACCAAGGCCGACGCCTACCAGCAGTTCCAGCAGACCTACAAGAACACCCCGATCCTCAACACCCTCACGCAGGACCAGATGCAGGACTCGTTCCGGGTCAAGCTCGTCGACCCGAACAACTACGAGGGTGTCGTGCAGGAGCTGCGCGCCATGCCGGGCGTCCAGGCGGTGCAGGACCTGCACACCGTGCTCGACCCCCTCTTCCGCGCCCTCAACGCGGTGAAGTGGGCCGCCAACGGCATGAGCGCGCTGCTGCTCATCGCCGCCGCCCTGCAGATCGGCAACACCATCCGGATGGCGGCGTTCTCCCGGCGCCGCGAGTTGGGGATCATGCGGATGGTCGGCGCCAGCAACACCTACATTCTGCTGCCGTTCCTCCTCGAGAGCCTGGTCGCAGGCGTCCTCGGCTCGGCCTTCGCCGACGGCACGATCGCGCTCGGCAAGTACCTGCTCGTCGACCGCAACGCCGAGGAGACGATCAAGACCCTGCGGTGGATCGACTGGTCGCAGACCGGGGTGATCCTCGCGGGGGTCGCCGGCGTCGGCATCCTGCTCTCGGTAGTTCCCACGCTCATCGCCACCCGCAAGTACCTGCGCGTATGATCTGAAGCGCCGCTACTTCAACCGTCGGGGGAGAGAAGTCGCAGTGGCCAGGGCTTTTGGTACGGGGGCCCGCAATGGCGCCCCAGGTCCGACCGTGCACCGTGTGCTCGTCGGCACCGCCCTCGTGGCTGCCTGCGCGACGTCGCTCGCCGTCCTGCCCGCCCACGCCGACGGGATCGACACCGAGAAGCAGCCCGTGGCGGTCGCGGCCGGAGACGACCATCAGCAGCTCGACCAGCTCAACCAACGGCTGAGCGAGGCGGAGGCGGCCCTCGTCCGGTCGCAGGCCGAACTCACCGCCGCGGAGGCTGCCCTCGCCACCGCCCGCACGCAGCGGCAGCAGGCCGAGGTCGACGACCAGGTGCTCACGGCCGCCGTGGCCCAGGCGGAGTCGGCGCTGGCGGCGACCAGGGTGGCCGTCTCTCTCGGTCGCCAGAACCTCGAGCGCGAGCAGCAGGTCGCCGGGGCCGTCGTGCGACAGACCACCCAGCAGAGCACCCCGCTGCTCGGCGTCGCCGCCCTCGTGACCAACCTCACCACCGGCGACGTCAACGAGCAGGTGCAGTGGTCGACCACCCTGTTCGGCACGACCCAGAGCAGGATGGACGCGCTCCGGACGCTCCAGTCGCAGGTGGAGGTTGCCCAGCAGGCCCAGGAGACCGCCCGGGCCCGGGTCGACGAGGCCAAGAGGACGGCCTCCACCCACGTCGTCGAGACGCGCGGGGCCGAGGCCAGGGCCACGGCGCTCGCGGCCGAGCTCTCCGCCCGGGTTCGCGCCACCCTCGAGGCCAAGCGCGAGTTCGAGGCGCAACTGGCCCAGGAGTACCGCCGCCAGACCGCCCTCCGGTCCGAGGCGTCCTCGGTGGAGGACAAGATCCGGGCGCGGATGGCGTTGCTGAGCAACGAGGAGTGGGGCGGCTCCCCGGCCTCCGGTGCGCTGCCGCTCCCGGTCGCCGGACCCATCACCTCTGCCTACGGCATGCGGTTGCACCCCGTCACCCACGACTGGAGCCTGCACGACGGAACCGACTTCGGGGCCGCCTGCGGGACGCCGATCCGCGCGCCCCGGGCCGGGGTCGTCGTCGAGGAGTACTTCAACGCCGGGTACGGCAACCGGCTGATCCTCGACCACGGAATCATCGACGGGCACTTCCTCACCACCGGCTACAACCACGCCGAGCGCTACGTCGTGCAGGTGGGCGACCGGGTGTCGTCGGGTCAGGTCATCGGCTACGTCGGAACCACCGGCTACTCCACCGGCTGCCACCTGCACCTCATGGCGTGGCAGGACGGCCGCGTCGTCGACCCCATGGCCCGCTGGTTCTGAGCGGCGTCCACCCTGCCGACCGGGAAAACCGGTCGAGGCGGCCTCGCCGGTCGGGATAGCCTGAGGGCTTCGAACCGGGCCGCACCGGTGACACTGCACGGAGGATGCCATGCCGCGCGAGAAGGGCCGCAAGCTCATCGCCCAGAACAAGAAGGCCTTCCACGACTACCACGTGGGCGACCGTTTCGAGGCCGGAATGGTGCTCACCGGCACCGAGGTGAAGTCGCTCCGCCAGGGGCGGGCGTCCCTCGTCGACGGCTTCGTCACCATCGACGACGGCGAGGCGTGGCTGCGTAACGCGCACATCCCCGAGTACGAGATGGGGACGTGGAAGAACCACGCCGCCCGCCGCACCCGCAAACTGCTGCTCAACCGGCGCGAAATCGACAAGCTCGAGCGCGAGGTGTCGCACAGCGGGCGCACCATCGTCCCGCTCGCCGTCTACTTCTCCGACGGCTACGCGAAGATCGAGATCGCCGTCGCCACCGGCAAGCGCGACTGGGACAAGCGCCAGTCGATCGCGGAGCGGGACGCCCGCCGAGACGCCGAACGCGAACTCGCCGAGCGGAATCGACGCCGTTCCTGAGCGCGGTCCGGGCATACGTCACACTGGCGACGTAACCACAGAAGGGTGTCGCGGCCGATGTCCAGATCCGCACGATGGTTCCTGCTCGCCGTCCTCACGCTGGCGGCCTGGACTCTGGCGGCCCCGGCGTGGGCGGGAAGCGCTGACAGCATCGACTCGATGACCGCCGATTTCACGGTGTCCCAGGCGGGCCCGGTGCACGTCACCGAGAGCGTGGTCTACCGTTTCGGCACGGCGTCCGGGCGGCACGGCATCACCTGGACGCTGCTCACCCGCGAGCCGTACGACGACACGTCCGACGCGGTCTACTCGATCAGCAACGTCACGGTGAGCAGCCCCGACGCCTCGGCGGCGGTCCAGACGAGCACGAAGCGGAGCGGCCGCAACCAGTGGCTCACGCTGCGGATCGGTTCGCCCGACCGCACGGTGTCCACGCCGACCGCCACCTACACGATCAGCTACGACGTGTCGGGGGCGCTGCGTCACTTCTCGGGGTACGACGAGTTTTATTGGGACGTCGTGAGCGAGGACACTCCGGCGATCAGCAACCTGGCCATCACCGTCCACGTGCCGGGCGGCGTCCGCGACGTCTCGTGCTTCAACGGCCCGGTGAAGAGCACGCAGCGGTGCACGAGCGCGTCGGTGAGCGGTGGCGCCGGCCACTACACGGTGGCGAGCAAGCGGCCCGGCGACGTCGTGAGCATCGGCGCGAAGATCGGTTCCGGGCTCGTCGCCGACCCCCGGCCGCACCTCGTGACCCGCGCGGATCACACCGCGCGGCAGCTCGCGTCGGTCGCGCGGGTGGCCGGTCCGGTCGCGGCCGTCGTCCCGCCGATCCTCGGTGTCGTCGCGTGGCGCCGGCGTCGAGACGAGCGGTACGTCGGGCTGCCGCCCGGCGTCGTGCCCGCTCCTGGGCAGGCGTCGGCCGTCGGGCCGAGCACCCGGATGGAGATCCCTGTCGCCTTCGCGCCGCCCCGGCTCAGCGTGGCGGAAGCGGGGTTGCTCGAGGACGGGCGCTTCGGGTCGCCCGAACTCGCCGGCACGCTCGTCGAGCTCGCCGTCCGGGGGGTCGTCACCCTCGGGGGCGACGAGAACACCTCGACCGTGCACCTGCGTCGCTCAGACCTTCCCCTGGCTCCGCACGAGGATGCGCTGCTCGGGGCGGTGTTCGGCGGCCCGGGCAGCAGGTCGCTGTCGGACGCCGGCGTCGAGCTGGGCCGCACAGCCGACCTGTCCACGGCCGGCCAGATCTACCGGGCCGAGGCCCGGATGCGCCGCCTGGTGATGCAGACGGCCGCGCAGCAGCACTGGTACAAGCGGCTGCCCGGCTTCTCGGCCGGCGACCTCGGGGCCCCCGGCTGCCTCGTCCTGCTCGTCGTCGGCATGGCGATCGCGGTCGGCTGGTCGGCGATGAGTTCGGGTGCCGGGCTGACCGGCGTCCTCAGCCCGACCCTGGTCGTGTGGGTGATCGTCGTGCTGCTGTCGGCGATCGGCACGCTCGTCGTGGTGCATGCGCGGTCGCTCAAGGGGCAGCGCAGCGCCGACGGCACGGCGCTCACCGACCAGATCCGCGGCTTCCGCACCTACCTCGCCACCGCGGAGGCCGAGCAGCTGCGCTTCGAGGAGGGCGAGGACATCTACTCGAAGTACCTCCCCTGGGCGATCATCTTCGGGCTCACGGAGCGCTGGGCGAAGGTCTGTCAGCGGCTGGTCGAGATGGGCCGCCTGCCCGACACCCCGCCCACCTGGTACGCCGGTCCGGCCTGGATGTGGAGTCCCTACTGGATCACCGGCCAGGTCGGCCACATCACCACCGCGGCGATGCCGCCGGTCGCCGTGAGCTCCGGCAGTTCGGGCTTCGGCGGCGGGTCGAGCTTCGGCGGGGGAGGCTTCTCAGGCGGGGGCGGGGGCGGCACGAGCATCGGCTCGTGGTGAGCTCAGCGCACGTCGACGAGGTCACACACGAAGATGAGCGTCTCCCCGGGAGCGATGACGCCGCCGGCGCCCCGGTCTCCGTAGGCGAGGTGGGGAGGGATCACGAGCTTGCGGCGTCCGCCGACCTTCATCCCCTGGATGCCGGTGTCCCAGCCCGGGATCACCCTGCCCGCGCCGAGCGGGAAGCCCAGCGGGCCGCGTCCGAAGGAGGAGTCGAACTCCTCGCCCGTCGAGTAGGAGACGCCGACGTAGTGCACGAGCACCATGTCGCCCGCGGACGCCTCCCGGCCCTCGCCCTCGACGAGGTCGGTGATCTGCAGGTCCTGCGGCGGGGGGCCGTCGGGGCGGTCGACTTCTGGCTTGTCCTGGGTCATGCCCGGAACCCTACCGTCCGGTGCGAAGCGCACCCCGCCCGCGGTGGGGCCGGGGCCGATCCCGGGTCGGGCTGGGGGAGCACCCGATCCCCGTCCGGGAACGAGGGGGCGCACACTGGACACATGTCAACATCCCCGTTCTCCGGAGCGCCGGAGCACCCCAGCCTGGATTGGGCGGTGACGCCCGATCAGCGGGCCCGCGCCGAGGACTACCTGCAGCGCGCCTACGCCGAGGGACGCCTGTCGGGTGAGGAATTCGACCACCGCATCGGCATCGCGCTGTCCGCCACCACGCGGAGGGAGCTCAACCAGGCGTTCGACGGGCTCGCGAGGATTCCGACGACCCCTGGCCAGTACCGCTCCTCGTACGGGCTGGCCCCCAGCAACCCGTTCTCCAGTGCTGTCGCCCGCAACCCCGAGGCGACCGCGGGTGGTGCCGTCGCCTACTTCAGTGGGGCGATCTTCCCCTTCATCGGGCCGGCGGTCGGTGCGGCCGTCACCCCGGCCGGATCTCCGGCCCACCGTCAGGCGGCCAGGGCGTTCAACGCCACCCTGTCCGCCACGATCATCGTGGCCGTGCTGTCGGTGCTCCAGCACGTGGTGCACCCCCTCAACGCGGTGACCGGCCTCGTGTGGCTGCTGTGGTTCGTCTTCATGATCGTCGGCGGTGTGAAGGCCGCCAACGGCGACGATTGGACCAACCCGTTCACGCGGGTGCTGCCCATCCGCGCCCTCAACGACGGCACCCGCCGGCGCGGCTCGCAGCGCTGACCGGCGGAAACCGGGTCGCGGGAACAGGACGCGACCCGGTAACGTTGTACGACGTGCCGGCCGCTTGCGGTCGGAGACAACTCAACAGGGGGTGACTGGTTTCGACTTGGGACGGTAGTCCCAGGAGAAGCGGGCCGAGGATCCAGACTCAACTCGTTAACGATCGCCTGGAAACCAATAAGTGCCGACAACGCTCGCACTGACTTCGCTCTCGCTGCCTGATCAGTGATCGAAGGGTCAGCCCGGATGTGCCTTCCGTCCGGATCCTGGCCTCATTCAGAAGGCTTGCTTGACGTTCCGCGCTCGGCGGATCGTCCGGGACATTAACCGAGCTGGGCTTGTCTGCAACATGCTGACGTGAGTGCAGGAGCCGAGTAGAACGTGATGTCAGCTGCGCCCGGAGAAGTCCTGGTTCGCCGCTCGAGGACGCGGGTTCAATTCCCGCCACCTCCACCCCGAGGTCAACGCGTCAGAGGCGAAGACTGCACGACGGTCCCATCCGCACCCGCGGGTGGGACCGTCGTCGTGTCCGGGCCAGGACCGTTGTCCTCCCGGGCCCCGGTCCACGGGTCGGAATGCCTAGTGGCAGGCCATTGCCGGGTCTGCATAGGGTCAGGGGCCAGGAGAGGGGACGCCGTTGAGCGCAGCCGTCGAGCAGGTGCGGGTCGAAGCAATCGAGTCGTTGGGTCTGCTCGACGCACCCCCGGAGGGTCGCTTCGAGCGCATCGTGCGGCTCGCCTGCCGCACCCTGCGCGTGCCGACGGCGTTGGTCACCCTCGTCGCTGAGGACCGGCAGTTCCACGTCGCCGAGCAGGGCTTCGGCAGCCGACAGATTCCCATCTCGCAGTCGTTCTGCCGCTACGTCGTCGACGACGACCGGCCGATGGAGGTGGCCGACGCCCGGCTCGACGACCGCTTCCGCGACAACCCTCTGGTGACCGGGGAGAAGTCCGTCCGGTTCTACGCCGGCCGGCCGCTGCACGCGCCCGGCGGAGTGCCGGTCGGCGCGCTGTGCATTCTCGACACCGCGCCGCGCCAACTGACCGAGGACCAACGCGATCTGCTCGCCGAACTCGCCGGGCTGGTGCAGGAGGAGTTGGGGCGCTCGGCGGAGTTCGACCGCGGTCGGGACGTGCAGATGCAGCTGCTGCCGAAGTCCACCCCCGACATCCCCGGATACGAGATCGCGGGGGGAGCGGTCCCCGTGGGGCTCATGAGCGGCGACTTCTTCGACTGGTATCCCGTGGCGGAAACCCTGCAGGTCGTCGTGGCTGACGTCATGGGCAAGGGTGCGGGCGCTGCCATCATCGGTGCCGGCGTCCGGGCGGTGATGCGGGGAACGTCGCAGTACAACGGGCTGGACGAGGCCGTGCAGCGGCTGGCGGTGAGCATGGACTCGGACCTCGCCGAGACCGGGAGCTTCGTGACGATGTTCGCGGCACGTCTCGACCCGGTCCGGCACGAGTTGACCTACGTGGACGCGGGGCACGGGCTGGCCGGGACCGTCACCGCCACCGGTGAGGCGCGTCTGCTCGACTGCGACGGGGTGCCGATCGGCACGGTCACCCAGGGCGGGTGGCGAGCGGCGACCCATCGCCTGCAAGCCGGGGAGACGTTCATCTGCCTGAGCGACGGACTGCTCGACCTGTTCGACGACCTCGACGCGGCGGTCGCCGCCATTCGCCTCACGGCGCTGGAGAGCGGTCACGCGCAGGAGGTCGTCGACCGGGCCAAGTCGTACGCGCAGGGCCACGACGCCACCGACGACGTGACGATCGTGGCGATCAGGAGAGTGGCCGCATGAGACGGTGGCTCGTGCGGCTGCTGGTGCTGCTGACCCTGAGCTTGGGGACCGTTTACGTCGGCTGGCGCTGGGCCTTCTCCGTGAACTGGGCCAACTGGTGGATCGGCGTCCCCCTCGTCGTCGCCGAGACCTACAGCCTCATCGACGCCTACCTGTTCGGGCTGACCGTGTGGCGGCTCAAGGTGCGGGGCGAGCCGCCGCCCGCGCCGCCCGACGCCACCGTCGACGTCTTCATCACCACCTACAACGAGCCGGTCGAGATGGTGCTGGCCACGGCGCTCGCCGCCCAGCGCATCCGGCACCCGCACGACACCTGGATCCTCGACGACGGCGCCCGGCAGGAGATGCGGGTCGCCGCCGAGAGGCACGGGCTCGGGTACATCACCCGCACCGAGGACTGGGACAACCGTCCACGGCACGCCAAGGCGGGCAACCTCAACAACGCCCTGTTCCTCACCCGCGGGGAGTTCATGCTCATCCTGGACGCCGACCAGGTGCCCGACCCGCGCATCCTCGACCGGACGCTGGGCTACTTCCGCGATCCGCTGGTCGCGCTGGTGCAGACCCCCCAGTGGTTCGTCAACGTCACCGAGTCCGACCCGCTCGGCAGCCAGGCGCCCCTGTTCTACGGACCGATCCAGCAGGGCAAGGACGGCTGGAACGCGGCCTTCTTCTGCGGGTCGAACGCGGTGCTCCGACGCGAGGCGCTCATGCAGCTGGGCATCGTCGGCTACGTGCGGGAGATGAGCGGCGCGGTCCGCGAGGCGCTGGACGCCGGCTCGCGCGTCATCGCCCGGGCCGTGCGGCGGGCCCGGCGGGAGGCCGACCCCGCCCTGCCGGCCCTGCTCGGCGTCCAGCGGGCGGTGGGGCAGGCACGGGAGCGGCTGGCGGCCGGTGGGGCGGTCGCGGACGTGACCTACGAGTTCCAGCGGCACGTCGACGAGGCGGCCAGGGGAGTGGTCTCGTCGGATCTGGCAGCCATCGAGGCCGACCTGCGGGCGATCCGCGCCCTGCCCGTCGACCGCGACCACGAGTTGGGCGTGCTGGTCGTGGACGAGGCGGCGCTGGAGCGGCTGGCGGACCGCGACTGGTCCCCCCTCGGGGCGATCGAGTCGGTGCGAAGACTGCTCGCGGCCGTCGACGTCGACCGGGATGACGAGGCGCAGCCGATGATGCCGCTCGCGACCGTCTCGGTCACCGAGGACATGGCGACCTGCATGCGGCTGCACTCGCTCGGCTGGCGGTCGGTCTACCACCACGAGATCCTCGCCCAGGGCCTCGCGCCGGAGGACCTGCGCACGATGCTGCAGCAGCGGCTCCGCTGGGCCCAGGGCACCGTCCAGGTGATGCTCCGGGAGAACCCGCTCGTGCAGCGCGGCTTGAGCCTCGGGCAACGGCTCATGTACTTCGCGACGATGTGGAGCTACCTGTCGGGGTTCGCCGCCCTCGTCTACATCGCCGCGCCCGTGGTCTACCTGTGCTTCGGCGTGCTGCCCGTGCACGCGTTCGGCCTGCAGTTCCTCGAGCATTTCGTCCCGTACATGCTGGCCAACCAGCTGTTGTTCCTCGTCGTGGGCTACGGGATCAGGACCTGGCGCGGCCAGCAGTACAGCCTCGCGCTGTTCCCGCTGTGGATCCGCGCGTGCGTCACCGCCGCCGCCAACGTGCTGCTCGGCAAGCCTCTGGGCTTCGTCGTCACCCCCAAGACGCGGCAGGCCCGTGGCGGGTTCCCATGGCGCCTCATCCTCCCCCAGACCGTCGCCGTTGCTGTGCTGGTGATCGCCTGCGCGATCGGCGTGTTGCGGCTGTGGACAGGTGCCAGCACGTCGACGATCGGTACCTTCGTCAACGTGGCGTGGGTCGCCTACGACCTGCTCGTGATGAGTGTCATCTTCCACGCCGCCGCATTCCGTGCCCCCGAGACTGACGAACAGAAGGTTGACTGACATGGAGATGGACACGCGGGAGCTCGCCGAGGGTGTCGGGCTGGTCGCCCTCGGCGGCAGGCTCAACATGGTCTCGGCCCCAGCGGTGAAGGCGGCCATCGACGACCTGATCAGCGGTGGCCGGCCGCGGGTGGTGGTCGACCTCAGCGGCGTCAGCTTCATGGACTCGTCGGGCCTGGGCGCCCTCGTCGCGGGCCTCAAGCGGGCCCGCCAGGCTCAGGGCGACCTGCGGATCTCCGGCGCGAACGAGCAGGTGCTCACGGTGCTGCGGCTGACCAACCTCGACCGGGTGCTGCGTCCGCGAGATACCGTCGAGGAGGCCGGCCGTGACTGGTGAGTATCGGATGGACGGCCTGGCCGTCCCCGAGTCGCTCGAACAGCTGCACGCCCTGCTCGAGCGCGTCCGCAGCGATCACCCGGATGTCGACGAGACGGCGCTCATGATGTTCGAGACGGCGGTCGTCGAGATCCACGGCAACGTCATCCGGCACGGCCGTCCTCAGGGGAAGGTTGCGTACGAGTTCCGGCTGGAGGTGCAGGACGACCGGCTCAGGGCCCACCTCACCACGGACGACGACGAGGTGCCGGACCTCTCGCACCTTCTCTGCGGGCCGCCCGCCGACCCGTTGGCCGAGAGCGGCCGGGGCCTGTGGCTGGCCGACGCCATGCTGGACGAACTGCGCTACGCCCGGAGCGGGAACCACAACATCTGGACGATGGTGAAGCTGCTGGACGCTGTCCCCGGGGGCGCCGCTGCCCGGTGAGTCCGCCGCGGTGCGTGGGGCCATCCTGCGGCACCTTCGCGCCCTCGCCTGCGCTCGCCGGGGACGCTGCTCATACTGTCGGGTATGGAGACCTACCAGATCGACCAGCGTCAGTTGACCGAGTGCCACACCGCGGTGGTGCGCTCGACGGTGACTGTCTCCGACATGGGTGGCTTCGTCGGCCCAGCGATCGGAACAGTCGCCCGGGCGCTCGCCCAGCAGCGGGTTGCGCCCAGCGGGCCGCCCTTCGCCCGGTATCACCGCACCGGGGGCCAGGAGTTCGATGTCGAGGCCGGGTTCGCCACGCCCGGCGAGGTCTCGGCGTCCGGCGACGTGAGGGCGTCCACGCTCCCCGGCGGTGCGGCGGCCGTGCTCACCTATCTCGGCCCGTACGACGAGATGGAGCCGGCCTACGGTGCCCTCGAGGAATGGGTGGCGCGGTCAGGGGGTCGTCCGTCGGGTGACCCCTGGGAGGTCTACTTGAGCGACCCCTCAAAGGAGCCGGACCCCCGCACCTGGCGCACCGAGATCGTCATGCCGTTCCAGCGGTGAGCCGAGGGCGTCCATCCTCGCCCGCTCCCTCGGCCACGAGGGTGCGAGCGGCGGCCACGAGCTGCCTCAGGCCGCGGCGGAGGCGGCGTCCTCGCGCAACGGACGCAGCGCCGAGTCGAGCCGCAGGAGTTCGTCGAGCATCGCGTCGGCAGCCTGCACCATCACGTCGTTGGCCTCGACCCGGCCCTCCTTGATGAAGCTCGCGTGGAACGGGATGTTCACGCTCTCGACCACCGGCACCATCTTCAGGGTCGTGACGACCTGCTTGAGTTGCTGCACAGCCCGGGTGCCGGCGGCCACGCCGCCGTAGGAGACGAACCCCACCGGCTTGTCGCGCCACTCGTTGTGGAGGTAGTCGATCGCGTTCTTCAGGGCGGCCGGGTAGCCGTAGTTGTACTCCGGCGTCACGAACACGATCGCGTCGGCGCGGTCGATGCGGGCGCTCCAGTCGCGGGTGTGCTGGTGGGTGTACTTGCCCAGCCGGGGGTGGTTGGGCTCGTCGAGCAGCGGCAGGTCGATCTCGGCCAGGTCTGCGGTCTCGACAGTGAAACCCCCGTGCTGACGCGCTCGCTCGACGAACCACTGGGCGATGGGCAGTCCGGCGCGACCCGGCCGGGTCGATCCGATGATCACGGTGAGGTTGGGCATCTCGTTGTCACTTCCGCTCGGGGTCAGCTGTCATCGGCGCAAGGGCGGGCGGGTCCTGTTTATTCCCCGGGTCGTGCCGGAGCCGCTCGCCCCGCCGGAGCGACGGGTGGCCGGCACCAGCCCCAATGGCGCTTTCCCCCTTGTCAGCGCCCCACGGGCGGCTCATGGACCGGATGATGTGCGGACCATGACAGACTGGACCGGTGATTCTGGCGCATCCCCCGAGGCCCGGCGAGCTGCTGCTCGCTTCCGCCGGGCTCGCCAGTGACTGGTTCGGCGAGACGGTGATCTACCTGCTCGACTGCGACGACGACGGTTGTCTCGGCGTCGTCCTCAACAGGTTCGCGGACAGCTCGCTCGACGACGTCCTGCCCCAGTGGGCCTCGCTCGTGTGCCAGCCGCAGAAGCTGTTCGCCGGCGGCCCGGTGTCGCCCAACGGCGCGGTCTGCCTGGCCCGGCTCACCAATCCGCACGAGGAGCCGCCCGGGTGGCGCCGGGTGATCGACGACGTCGGGCTGCTGCACCTCGACACCCCGGTCGAACTGGTCGAGGGCGCCTATTCGGAACTGCGCATCTTCGCCGGCTACGCCGGGTGGAAGCCGGGGCAACTGGAGGGTGAACTGTTGCGCGGCGACTGGTTCCGCACCGCCGGGCGACCCGAGGACGTCTTCGGCACCGAGCCCCAGGGGCTGTGGCGCCGGGTGATGCGACGGGTCGGCGGCGACGCCGCCCTCATGTCGACGTGGCTCTCGGATCCTGACCGCAACTGACTCCGGCGAGTGTCTCGGCCCCTCTGGTCCGCCGCGGCACCATGGAACTGAGCACGGAGTGCGGCTCCCGTGGACGCCGCCGCCCCGTGATCAAGCCGTTATCATCGCTACGATCCTGTCGACGGGCCGCCGCCCGTTCTGACAAGCCGGTGCAGGCTGAGGAGAAGTGGGCATGTCCGAAGTCGGACGCGGTTCCCGGAACCGCATCCTCGTCGTCGACGACGACGTCGCCCTCGCCGAGATGCTCCAGATCGTGCTCCGCCAGGAGGGATTCGAGACCATCTGGTGCGCGACCGGCGAGCGCGCGCTGAGCGCCTTCCACGAGGTGCGGCCCGACCTCGTGCTGCTCGACCTCATGCTGCCCGGGCGGGACGGGATCGACGTGTGCCGCGACATCCGCAACGAGTCGGACGTGCCGATCATCATGCTCACCGCCAAGAGCGACACCGTCGACGTCGTCGTCGGTCTCGAGGCGGGCGCCGACGACTACGTGTCGAAGCCGTTCAAGGCCAAGGAGCTCATCGCCCGCATCCGTACCCGGCTGCGTCGGGTGGCGAGCTACGCCGAGGACGACTCCGGCACCTTCCAGATCGGCGACATCACCATCAACACCCAGGGCCACAAGGTGCTGCGGGGCAATGTGCCGATCCAGTTGACCCCTCTGGAGTTCGACCTCCTGCTCGCCCTGGCGCGCAAGCCCCGCCAGGTGTTCAGCCGCGAGGTGCTGCTGGAGGAGGTCTGGGGGTACCGCCACGCGGCCGACACCCGCCTCGTGAACGTGCACGTGCAGCGCCTGCGCTCCAAGATCGAGAAGGATCCCGAGCATCCCGAGATCGTGGTCACCGTTCGCGGGATCGGTTACCGTGCCGGGGAGCCGGCCGATGCCCTCCGCTGACGGCGTCCCCTCAGTGTCGCGGTCGTCGCCCCGATGAAACGGCCGATCACCCGGGTCGTCCGCGCTCCGGCGCGAGCGTGGCTCACCTCGCTCCCGTTCCGCGTCATCGTCTCGACCTTCGTCGCCTCGGTCATCATCATGGTGCTGGGCGGCTTCCTCCTCGTGCGCCAGGCGTCCACCGGCATCCTCGCCGCGAAGCGGCAGGCGAGCATCCAGGAGGCGTCCACCGCGCTCGACCGCATGCAGCAGGAACTGCGCCTGTCCAACTCCGACAGCAGCTCCATCTACGAGCGGCTGAACCAGTTGGCCATCGAGGTCGGATCGCAGGCGGGGCAGTACCGCATCATCATCCAGGGCCCGGTGTCGGGCTACGCCTCGGTGGGCATCGACGCCGCGACCGTGCCCGACAACCTCGCCCAGGCCGTTCAGCAGGGCGGCGGGATGTACCTCGCGTCGACGCTGGTGCGCTACACCCAGCCCGGCCTCACCAACGAGCCCGGGCTGGTGGTCGGCTCGCTGCTCTACGCCCCGTCGGTCGGGGAGTCCTACCCGGTCTACTTCATCTTCCCGGAGGGGAAGGAGGTGCAGACCCTCGACGTCGTGCAGGGCGCCGCCGCCAGCACGGGCGCACTGCTCGCTCTGGCCCTCACGATCATGGCGGGCCTCGTCACCCGGCAGGTGGTCGGGCCGGTGCGCCGCGCCAGCCTCGCCGCGGAGCGGTTGGCCTCCGGCCACCTCAACGAACGGATGGACGTCCGCGGCACGACCGAGCTGGCGAGCCTCGGCCGGTCGATCAACAACATGGCCGCGGAGATCCAGCGGCAGATCGGCCAGTTGGAGGAGCTCTCCAGGGTGCAGCAGCAGTTCGTCTCGGACGTGTCGCACGAACTGCGGACGCCGCTCACCACGGTGAAGATGGCCGCCGAGCTGCTGTACGACCAGCGCGACGAGTTCGACGTGAGCGAGGCGCGCTCGGCCGAGCTCATGCACGCCGAACTCGAGCGGTTCGAGGGCCTGCTCGGCGACCTGCTCGAGATCTCCCGCTTCGACGCGGGCGCCGCCGTGCTCACCCTCGACGAGACCGATCTCGCCAGCGTCGTGCGGGCGGAGGTGGAGGCCCAGCAGCCGTTCGCCGACCGCCAGCACACCCGGCTCAGCGTGCACGTGCGGGGCGACACGACCGCGGAAATGGACGCCCGCCGGGTCCGGCGCATCCTGCGCAACCTCATCACCAACGCCATCGAGCACGGCGAGCGGCGGCCGATCGTCATCACCGTCGCGGGGGACGAGCAGGCGGTGGCCGTCACCGTGCGCGACCACGGCGTGGGTTTCCTCCCGAGCCAGAACACCCAGGTGTTCCACCGCTTCTGGCGGGCCGACCCCAGTCGCACCAGGACGGTCGGGGGCACCGGCCTCGGGCTGGCGATCGCCCTCGAGGACGCGCGCCTGCACGGGGGATGGCTGTCGGCGTGGGGCCGCCCGCGCAAGGGCGCCCAGTTCCGCCTCACGTTGCCCCGCCGGCACGGGCAGATCCTCACCGGCTCGCCGCTGCCGCTGGCGCCGGTCGACGTGGTGCCGCCGGCCCGGACCTTCTCCTCGCGGGAGCTCGCATGACCAGCCGTTCCTCGCGCCTGCGGCGCCTGCTGCCGTTGGCCGTGCTGGCCGCCCTGCTGACCGGCTGTGCCGGCGTCCCCACTGCCGGGCCGGTCGAGCAGGTCAGCCCGAACGTCCGCCAGACGCAGGACAGCGGCGTCCGGATCGACGCCGAGCCGCCGCGCCCGGACGCGACACCCGAACGGGTCGTCGCCGGGTTCCTCAGCGCCATGGCCAGCCTGCAGCCGGGGTTCGACGTCGCCAAGCTCTACCTCACCGACCGGGCCCGGCAGCGCTGGGATCCCGGCAGCGGGACGACCATCGTCGACGCGAGTGCCGAGCAGCTGGTGGCGACGGCGTCCTCGGAACTGCTCGACGCGCCGATCGTCGGCCAGCTCACCCGGGCCGGGCGGTACCAGTCGGTGGGCGGCCAGTTCCGCCACGACTTCGGGCTCACCAAGGTGAAGGGCCAGTGGCGGATCTCCAGCCCACCCCCGGGACTGGTGACCACGACGAGCACGTTCGGCTCGTACTACGTGGCGATGCAGCGGTACTTCCTCACCCCCGACGGGTCCCGGGTCGTGCCCGAGACGCTGCGCGTGCCCGCCCAGGACTTCACGCCCGGGCGTGCACTCCGCGCGCTGCTCGAGGGACCATCGTCGTGGCTCGCACCGGCGGTCACCACGGCGATCCCCTCAGGCACGCACCTGACGATCGACCCGGTGACCACCGACGCGTCGGGGACCGCCGAGGTGAACTTCGACCAGGGCATCGCCTCGCTGTCCGACACCCAGCGGACGCTGTTGGCCACCCAGGTCGCGTGGACCCTCAAGCAGTTCCCCTCCGTCGAGGCCGTCCGGTTCGCCGTGCGCGGCCAGCCCCTCGCCATCCCCTCGCTGGCGCCGACCGGTGTCATGGAGCTTTCCGGCTACCTGCGGGGGGAGCCTGTCGACGACACGGGGGGAACGCTCGTCGCCGTCCGCGACGGCAAGCTGGGCCAGGTGGACCCCTCGTCGGGGGCCTTCACGCCGGTGACCGGAGCCCTCGCCAAGGTGGACGTCCGGCACATCTCGGGCCTCGCCGCCGGCTCCGGTGGTGGTGTTCTCGTGTGGACCGACGGGCGCACCCTCTTGCGGGGGACCAGTGACAAGGTGACCGTCGTCCTCCGCGGGACGTCGCTCGGGCGTCCCCAGTTGATGGCCGACGGCACCCTGTGGTGCACCGCCGTCGCCGGTGGGCGGCCCGAACTGGTGCGGATCGCGCCCGACGGTGCGGTGGCCGACGTGCCGCTCACCTCGCAGCCGAAGGGCCCGGTCGCCGCCTTCGCCGTCGCGCCCGACCAGACCCGCGTCGCCCTCGTCATCGGGAACAGCGACAGCACGACGAGGACCGGCCTGGTGAGCCTCACCGGCGGCGCACACCCGCGGACCCAGGGGTGGTACGAGACGCGGCTGACCGCGCTCCAGTCGGGGTCGCTGTCACTGGTCACCGACATCGCCTGGACCGACGCCTCGCAGTTGGTGGTGCTGGCCGGCGAGACGACCAGCCCGCGGGTCGGCGCGTACACCGTCTCCGACGACGCGGCCACCATCACCTCGCTGGGCCCGGCCGACAACGTCGAGCCCATGCAGCTGGTCGTCCACCCGCGCCCGGACGCCCCGGCCATCATGGTGCTCGCCAGTGGGGGGCAGCTGCAGGAGATCGAGGACGCCTGGCGGTGGCGGACCGTGGGCACCGGCATCGGGCTGGCGACGCTGTCCGCCTCCTGACGCAGTCCGTCCACCGGTCCGCGGCCCGGGCGGCGGCCGTCCACAGACGGACGTGCCCGCAGCCCCTGGGCGGGCCGGCGTCCGGACAATCCCGGCATGGAGGAACGATGGGTTGCGGCGTCCGGGGTCCGGGCGGCGCGCGACCTGCTCGAGCGTGCTCGCCGGGCGGTCGACGACCTCGTGCTCGGGTCGGTCTGCGCGGGGTGCGGGCTGCCGGGCAGTCCTCTGTGTGACACGTGTCGCGCCGAGGTCGCAGGGCTTCCCGGACTGGTCACGTCCCGCGCCGGGGGACCTCGGGTGGTCGCCTGCGGACCCTACGACGGGACACTGGCGCGTCTCGTGGTGGCCTACAAGGACCGGGGAGTCCGGTCGCTCGGCCGTCCGCTGGCACGGGCCGTGGCGCTGGCGGCGTCCCGTCACGGGGGGCTCGGCCCCCCGGTGCTCCTCGTGCCCGTGCCGTCGAGCGGGGCCGCCGTGCGCCGCCGGGGCTACGACCACATGCTGGAGTTCACCCGGCTGTTGGCCCGTGACCTCACCGAGCGGGGCACGCGGGCGCGGGTGGCGCCCCGGCTGCGACGGTGCCGGGTGGTGCGCGACCAGGCCGACCTCGGCCACCTCGAGCGGCTGACCAACCAGGTCGGGTCGATGCGCTGGAGGGGCCCGGCCCCGTCGTCGCCGGTGGTCGTCGTCGACGACATCCTCACGACCGGGGCGACCGTCGGCGAGGCGTGCCGGGCCGTCGCGGCCGCCGGGGGCGCGGTGTCCCTGGCCCTCGTCGTGGCCCACACGCCCCTGCGGAGGAGCACCCATGAGCTCCACTGACCCGCTCGTCGTCCCTTGTCGGGAGCCCGTTGTCCACGCCCCGGAATTCTTCGATGATCCTTACTCGGGCGGGGCAAACCCGGTAGCGTTGGTTTATGGCACAACCGACGCGGCCCCGCTCCCGACAGGGACGGGGAAGGGTCGGGTTCATGAAGGTCGGTGCTCACTGACCGGGACCCCGCTCCGCCGCAGAGGTTGGCCTTTCTGTTTTCAGCCGTGAGGAGGAACGCATGGACGTCACCGTCACTGGTCGCCGCTGCAGCGTCAGCGATTCGCTGCGTGAGCACGTGGAGACCAGACTGCACAGTGTCGAACGACTCCAGGACCGGGCCATCAGGGCCGAGGTGGAATTCACCGCCACCGACGTCAAGGGCAGCCCCGACCAGGCGATCGAGGCCGAGATCACGCTCCGCAGCAAGGGGCCGGTGGTCCGTGCCGAGGGAACCGCCGACGAGAAGGCCGCCGCCTTCGAGCGGGCGTTCGAGAGGCTGAAGACACAGATACGCAAGGCGAGTGACCGACGCAAGGATCACCACGGGCTCCGCAGCACCGCGGAGATGGCCGAGATCTCGGCGAGCGAGGCGTCCGAGCCCGAGGGCGCCGACGAGTCCCAGCAGATCGCGGGCCTCGAGGTCGTGGGTGAGGGGCCGCTCGTCGTGCGGGAGAAGGAGTTCCCCGCCGTTCCGCTCACCCTGGCCCAGGCACTCGACGAGATGGAACTCGTCGGGCACGACTTCTTCCTCTACCAGGACGCCACCACCGGGCGACCCAGCGTGGTCTACCGGCGCAAGGCCTACGACTACGGCGTCATCCACCTCGCGGTCCAGCACTAGCGGCACCTCCGACCGCCGCCGGTCACCGGGCCGGCGGCGGTCGGCCGTCCCGGCCCGGATCCGTGGCAAGGGTGCCCGGGCCGGTCGGGAGTGTCGCCCCCTTTTGGTATGACGGACCCATGCAGCGGTTGACTTTGCCGGCGGCCCGTCGAGTGGCGCTGGCCGCCCAGGGCTTCGATCGGCCGCGTCCGACCCGGCCGCCCACCCGCCGTGACCTCGGTCGGGTGCTCGGGCGGCTGGCCCAGGTGCAGATCGACTCGATCAACGTGCTCGCGCGGGCCCACTACCTGCCGCTGTTCAGCCGGCTGGGCCCCTACGACGTCGCCACCTTCGACCTCCTCAGCGGCCGCACACCGCGCACCCTGTTCGAGTACTGGGGCCACGCCGCCAGCCTCATTGACGTCGAGCTGCAGCCGGCCCTGCGGTGGAAGATGGCGCGGGCGCACGAGGACGCGTGGAAGGGGGTGCTCCGCGTCCGCGACCAACACCCCGGCCTCATCGACGACGTGCTCCGCACGATCACCGACGAGGGGCCGCTGAGCGCCCGGCAGATCGAGCACGAAGAGGTGCGCCGACACGATCACTGGGGATGGAACTGGTCGGCCGTGAAGACCGCCCTCGAGTGGCACTTCTGGACCGGGAACGTCACATCGGCACGGCGCAATCCCCAGTTCGAGCGGGTCTACGACCTGCCGGAGCGGGTGCTCCCGCCGGCCGTCGTCGCCCGGGAGACCCCCGACGAGCGGGATGCGCATCTCGAGCTCGCCCGTCGCGCCGCGCGGGCTCTCGGCGTCTTCTCCGAACGGTGCCTGGCCGACTACTTCCGGATGCGGGTCGCCCCCACCCGGGCGGCGATCGCCCGGCTCGAGGCGTCCGGCGAGCTGCGTCCGGTGGAGGTCGAGGGCTGGTCGGGACGCCGGTGGGTGTGGCACGAGACGACGGTGCCGCGGCGGATCGAGGCGCGGGCGATCGTCAGTCCGTTCGACTCGCTGATCTTCGAGCGGGAGCGGACGCACCGCCTGTTCGATCTGTTCTACCGGATCGAGATCTACGTCCCCGAGCCGCAGCGGCAGTACGGGTACTACGTCTACCCGTTCCTGCTCGGCGACGCGTTCGTCGCCCGCGTCGACCTCAAGGCCGACCGCTCGCGCGGCGCCCTCGTCGTGCGTTCCGCCTGGCTCGAGCCCGGCCGCGAGCTGCCTGCGGACCACATCGCGGCCGAGCTGGCCGGGGAGCTGCGGGAGGTGGCCCGGTGGCGCGGACTGGGCGAGGTGCGGGTGGAGGATCGCGGTGACCTGGCCGCCCAGCTGAGGACGGCGATCGGGGGCTGACGTCGCCGACCGGCGCCTGGCGGGGCGGGCACTACCATGGATCCGACTGGCGTCATCGCGACGCCGGGCCACGGCCCCGCGGTGGGATCACCGCATCGCCGGGAGTCGTGGCCGCCAGCATGCCCGGATCTCCCGAGCCCGAACACGTGAGGACCTTCCGCTGTGGCTTTCATGGACCGCCTTCTCAACGCCGGCGAGGGCACCAGACTGCGCCGGCTGACGCGTGTCGCCGAGCAGGTCAACAGCATCGAGCCCGACTTCGAGGCGATGAGCGACGACGAGCTGCGCTCGCAGACCGCCGCCTTCAAGCAGCGCCTCGACAACGGCGAGTCGCTCGACGACCTGCTTCCCGAGGCCTTCGCCACCGTGCGCGAGGCGTCCAAGCGGGTGCTCGGCAAGCGGCACTTCGACGTCCAGATCGAGGGCGGCGTGGCCCTGCACCAGTGCCGGATCGCCGAGATGCGCACCGGTGAGGGCAAGACCCTCGTCGCCACCCTGCCGTCCTATCTCAACGCGCTCACCGGTCGCGGCGTCCACGTCGTCACGGTCAACGACTACCTGGCCCGCTACCAGTCGGAGCAGATGGGCCGCGTGCACCACTTCCTCGGTCTCGAGGTGGGCGCGATCCTCGCCAACATGGATCCGGCCGCGCGGCGGCACGCCTACCAGGCCGACATCACCTATGGCACGAACAACGAGTTCGGCTTCGACTACCTGCGCGACAACATGGCCCTGTCGCTCGACGACTGCGTGCAGCGTGGCCACTACTTCGCCATCGTCGACGAGGTCGACTCGATCCTCATCGACGAGGCCCGGACGCCGCTCATCATCTCCGGCCCCGCCGAGGACACCCACGAGTGGTACCCGGAGTTCGCCCGGCTGGCGCTGCGGCTGCAGCGCGACGTGCACTACGAGGTCGACGAGAAGAAGAAGACCGTCGCGATCCTCGGCGAGGGCATCGAGGCCGTCGAGGACCGGCTCGGCATCGACAACCTCTACGAGAGCGCCAACACGCCGCTCATCAGCTACCTCAACAACGCGATCAAGGCCAAGGAACTGTTCAAGCGCGACCGCGACTACGTCGTCATGAACGGGGAGGTGCTCATCGTCGACGAGCACACCGGCCGCACCCTCATCGGACGCCGCTACAACGAGGGCCTGCACCAGGCGCTCGAGGCGAAGGAGGGCGTGGAGATCAAGGACGAGTACCAGACCCTCGCGACCATCACCCTGCAGAACTACTTCCGGATGTACGAGAAGCTCTCCGGGATGACCGGCACGGCGAAGACCGAGGAGGGCGAGTTCCAGAAGATCTACGGCCTCGCGGTGCTGCCGATCCGCACGAACAAGCCGATGATCCGCGCCGACCAGTCCGACCGCATCTACCGCACCGAGGACGCCAAGTTCGACGCGATCGTCGCCGACGTCGTCGACCGGCACGCCAAGGGCCAGCCGGTGCTGCTCGGCACGGCGTCCGTGGCGAAGTCGGAGGTGCTGTCGACCAAGCTCCGACGGGCCGGCATCCCGCACCAGGTGCTCAACGCGAAGCAGCACGAGCGCGAGGCCGCCATCGTCGCCCAGGCCGGGCGCAAGGGCGCCGTGACCGTCGCCACCAACATGGCCGGGCGTGGCACCGACATCATTCTCGGCGGCAACCCCGAGTTCCTCGCCGACCTCGAGCTGCGCTCGCAGGGGCTCGACCCCGTGGACAGCCCCGAGGAGTACGAGGCGGCGTGGCCGGAGACGCTCGCCACCCTCGAGGCCCAGGTGGCCGACGAGCACGAGGAGGTCGTCGCGGCCGGCGGCCTCTACGTCGTCGGCTCCGAGCGGCACGAGTCCCGGCGCATCGACAACCAGCTGCGTGGCCGGTCCGGCCGTCAGGGCGACCCCGGCGAGAGCCGGTTCTACCTCTCGCTCCAGGACGACCTGCTGCGCCTGTTCAAGCCGGAGATGATCGAGCGGGCGATGACCCTGTCGAAGCTCGACGACGACGTGCCGATCGAGAACCGGTTCGTCTCGCGCTCCATCGAGGAGGCGCAGAAGCAGCTCGAGGGGCAGAACTTCGAGATGCGCAAGAACGTGCTCAAGTACGACGACGTGATGAACCGGCAGCGGCACGCGATCTACGGCGACCGGCGCAAGGTGCTCGAGGGTGCCGACGTCGAGGGCCGGCTGCGCGACACCGTCAACCGGGTCGTGGAGGCCGGCGTCCGCTCGCACACCGAGGGCTTCGCCGAGGACTGGGACCTCGACAACCTGTGGACCGAGATGCGCACCCTCTACCCCGTCGGGCTCAAGCTCGAGGACTTCGAGGGCGCCGAGGACCAGGCCGAGCTGATCGACGCCTTCCTCGAGGACGCCCAGGCCGCCTACGACCGGCGGGAGGCCGAGCTCGGCGAGGAGACGATGCGCGAGCTGGAGCGCCAGGTGCTGCTCACCGTGCTCGACCGCAAGTGGCGCGAGCACCTGTACGAGATGGACTACCTCCGCGAGGGCATCGGGCTGCGGGCGATGGCCCAGCGCGACCCGCTCGTCGAATACCAGCGCGAGGGTGGGCAGATGTTCACCGCCATGATGGAAGCGTTCATGGAGGAGGTCGTCGGCTACCTGTTCAACCTCGAGGTGCAGGTGGGGCCACAGGTGGCCCCGGTGATGACCCCGGAGGGCGCCCCCGTCGACGTCGACGAGCTGCTCGCTGGCATGGGACGCGGGCGCACCCCGTCCCCGACGGGCGAGGGGCCGCTGGGGGCCGAGACGGGTCGGCCGGAGATCCACGCGAAGGGCCTCGAGGGGCACGCCCCGGTGTCGACGCTCACCTACACAGCCCCCGACGAGCTGGGGGCGGCCGAGTCGCGCCGCGAGGAGCCGGCGAGCGGGACTCCGGCGGCGGCCGCACGGGCGGCCTTCTCCGGGGTGGGGCGCAACCAGAAGTGCCCGTGCGGGTCGGGCAAGAAGTTCAAGAACTGTCACGGCGCCACCATGTGAGCGGCTCGCCCCGGTCAGGCGGCCGCACCGCCGGCGGGGGCGAGCACCCGCAGGTCGCGACACGACCAGCGCACTCCGTCGTGCCGGAGACACAGGACGGCCACGAACTCGTGGTCGGGCGTGTGGAACGGGACCCACCCCTCGATGCGTGAGGGGGTGACCCGCCGGAGGTGCGGGGTGCCGACCGCCCGGGGCCGCAGGGTCGCCCTGTTCGCCCAGGCCGCGAGATAGGCGACCGAGCGGTCGTCGAGGTGCGCGCCCAACTGGGCGGCCGGACGCCGTCCGGTGAGCACCTCGAGGATCACCCGGCCGAGCATCGCCACCCATGCCCTGGCCGGCTCGAGGTCGGAGTCGCCGAGCCGGGCGTCGTCGAGAGCCGGGCCGTCGAGGGGGAGTGGGGGCTGCGTCCCCGGCGGGGCGGCCAGGGGTGGCGGATCGGGTCGGCAGAGGAGCAGCCGGCGTCCGTCGAGCACGATCGGGCGGGGCAGCGGCAGCGGGGTCGGGTCGTCAGGAGTCGCGGTCATGGGCACAGTCTGGGCACCCGGAGGCCGGTCGCGCCAGCACGCCTGTGGACAACTCCGCGCTTGCCGCAACCTCGCGTGAAACCCCTGGTCAGCTCCGGATGATGGCCCTCGGCCGCCCCCTGCCACTACCGTTGAAGGATGACGGCGCCGCCCGGTGCCCGGATCGACGATGGAGGCGGATCGTGGAGCGACAACTGACCTTCCTTCCGGTGAGCCGCGCCGAGGCGGCGTCCCTGGCCGGCGGCGCGCCCCTTCCCGCCCCCCGGCAGGCCTTCGCGGCCACCGACGCGCTGTTCATCTCCCAGGGCCTCGCGCCCGACAAGGAGGAGGAGGGCGAGTACGCGGCGATGGTGCTCGGCTCGGTGTGGGGCCTCAGCCACTACGGCGAGCGGGTCGTGCTCGTCGCCGAACTGCCGCCCGACCTCGTGAGCGACCCCGAGATCGACGACGCCGAGGCGGACAACGGCGCGGTGGCGGTGTCGACCGTGCCTGCGGACGCCGTCGTGTCCTGGTTCGCCGACGAGCCGGGCGCCGCGTCCGCGGTGCGCGCGGCGGCCGAGGCGGCGCAGGGCCTGTCCATCGACGAGGCGTGGGAACTCGACCCGGTGCAGGCCCTGGTCACGAGCCACGACCTGCTGTGGCACTCGGCGGAGGAACTGCACGTCCTCGCCGCCCGTGAGGAGGCCTGACATGCCGCGGTCGATCTGGAAGGGCGCGATCTCGTTCGGGCTCGTCTCCATCCCCGTGCGGGTGTTCTCCGGCACCGAGGAGAAGGACATCTCCTTCCACCAGGTGCACATCGAGGACGGGGGCCGCATCCGCTACAAGCGGGTGTGTGAGACCGACGGCCAGGAGGTGCCGTACTCCGAGATCGGCAAGGGCTACGACGCGGCCGACGGGCGGATGGTGATCCTCGACAAGGACGACTTCGACAACCTGCCCCTCCCGACGACCAAGACCGTCGACGTCGTCGAGTTCGTGAGCCAGGACCAGGTCGACCCGATCCTGTTCGAGAAGAGCTACTACCTCGAGGCCGAGGGGGCCGGCGGCAAGCCCTACGTGCTGCTGCGCGACGCGCTCGTGCGCACCGGGAAGTGGGCCGTGGTGAAGGTGGCCCTGCGCAACCGGGAGTCCCTGGCCGTCATCCGCCCGGTCAACGGGGTGCTCGTCATGCACACGATGCTGTGGCCCGACGAGGTGCGCGACTCGTCGTTCGCCGCCCCCAGCGCCGACATCAAGGTCAACGACGCCGAGGTGTCGATGGCGGAGATGTTCATCAGCCAGCTCGAGGCCGACTTCGACCCGGGCAAGTTCACCGACGCCTATCGGGAGGCGCTGGAGACCCTGGTGCAGCAGAAGCTCGAGGGTGTCCCCGTGCCCGAGACCGCCGAGGCGCCCACTGGGCAGGGCGAGGTCATCGACCTGGTGGCCGCCCTGCGGGCCTCCGTGGAGGCGGCACGCAAGCGCCGCGCGGAGGCCGAGCCGGGCCAGCCGGACGCCGGTACCCCCCGGGCGGAGGCCAGCTGACGCCGGGGGCGTAGTCTCGCACCTTCAGGCCGCCACGGAAGGGGAACACCCATGGTCACCAGGATCCACTTCGACGACGCTGAGGGTGCCGACGAAGCCGCCGAGACCCTGTACGCAGCCGGGTACGAGGTGGCGATCGTCCGGGAGCGGTTCGCCGGGGAGGACGACGACGAGGACATCGACTACGTCGTGGCCACGCCGGCGTCCAAGCAGGAGGCGATGGAGGCGCTGGGCGACGTGACCGAGGAGCTGTTCATCTCCGAGGAGTGAGGCCCGTTTCGGTCAACCGCGCGCGGCCAGCCACTCGTTGCCGACCCGCTCCTGCGCCTTGAGGGCGTCGGTGATGGCGGGTGCGGCCACATTCTCGACCGTGCGCGCGATGATCGGGATGCGCACGGTGAGTTCGCCCCGGTACTCGATCACCGTGGTGGCGCCGTCGGGGCGGGCGACCGTGGTGCCGGTGAGCTGGATCGGGAGCCCCTCGAAGTCGACCTGCAGGGTGCCGTGGCGCCCCCCGTCGGGTTCGGGGTCGCCCCAGGCGATGGTCTCGACGATGCCGATGGTGGGCCCGACGAACTTGGAGGCGGCGTCGGGCGCCGGCAGGGTGCGGGACACCGTCGTGGTGGTTCCGGCGACGGCGACCTTCGACGCGCTCGCCCCGCTGCGGCGACCGAGCTCCTCGAGGAACTCCGGGTGGCAGAACATGTCGACGACGGTGGTCGGATCGGCGTTGTAGACCTGGCGGCTGGCGATCTCCATGGCCCCATTCTGCCCGGCGCCCGGACCGCCGCCCCATCGCGAAACGCCTCGTCGCACCCGGCCCTGCGCGCGGATGTGGGACGGCGGGCCTAGTGTGGGCGGTGGCCGGCAGGGACGCCGGTCCGCCCGGCCGGGCTCATCGCCTCGCACGGGCCCTCGCGATCACGGACGGTTCGGATGCAGCACTCGGTGGGCAGTGAGACGGCGCACGGCGACCCGGAGGGGGAGCCCGCCGGCGGGCTCTACCCGCCGCACGGCCTGACCCAGGAGGAGTGGGTCGACCCGGCGTCCGTGTCGCAGATCATCGACACCGTCGCCGACCTGCTCGGCCGCCCCGGGCCCGGCGAGCGGGGCCGCGCCCTCGACGACTGGACGCCGGAGGCCCGGCGCCGGCTGGTGGAACTGTGGCTGTCCGACGTCGACCCCTTCGACATCTCCCAGGGGACGCCGGTGATCATGGCCGAACTGGTGCGCGCCCATCTCGAGCTGGGCGGCGTCCGGGAGCGCGGCGCGATGGTGACCGACCTGTTCACCCCCAATCCCGAGCGGGACGGGTGGGATGACCACGGCCGCACCGTCGTGCTCGTGGTCACCGACGACCGGCCGTTCCTCGTCGACACGATCACCATGACGATCACGGGGCACGGCTGGGACATCCACGAGCTGTCGCACCCCCAGTTCCGGGTGCGCCGCGACCCCGCCGGCCGGCTGGTGAGCGTCGAGGAGCTCACCGAGAGCTCGCCCGACGACGGGCTCGCGGAGTCGTGGGTCTTCGTCGAGGTGACGCCGCCGCTCGGGCAGAGCCTCGACCTCGAGTCCGACGCGCTGCACGCAGCCGTCGACGAGGCGCTCGCCGACGTGCGGATCGCCACCGACGACTTCCCGGCCATGCTCGACCGGCTGCACGCGGCCCGGCGCGAGGCCGAGTCGTCCACCTGTCCGGCCGGCCGGGACGCCGCCGCGGAGTTCCTCGGCTGGCTGGGGGAGGGCAACTTCACCCTGCTGAGTTCCGCCGAGTACACGGCCGACGGCTCCGGGTACCGGGCCGTTCCCGGCACCGAGCTGGGCATCCGCCGCCAGGGGGCGGACCGCTTCGACGCCGTGCCGGCCGACGACTCGCCGGAACTGCTCGTCATCACCCACGACTCCGAGCGCTCCACCGTGCACCGGCCTTCGTGGCTCGACTACATCGGCGTCCGCCGCTTCGACGAGTCCGGACGGCTCACCGGCGAGGTGCGGTTCCTCGGCCTGTTCGGCTCGACGGTCTACGCCGAATCGGTGTGGCGGGTGCCGCTGGTGCGTGACAAGGCACGCGAGATCATGCGCCGCAGCGGGCACCTGCCGGGCAGCCACAGCGCGGCCCAGTTGCGCGGCATCATCGAGACCTACCCCCGCGACGAGCTGCTGCACGCCGGCGTCGGGGAGCTGTCCGCGGTGATGCGCAGCGTCGGCACCCTGCGCGAGCGGCGCCAGCTGCGGCTGTTCGCCCGGGTGGGCCGTTGGGGCCGATTCGTCAGCTTCCTCGTGTACTTCCCGCGCGACCGCTACAACACCGAGGTGCGCCAGCAGATGATGGCGATTCTCACCGGGGCGGTGGGCGGGGAGTCGATCGAGTACGAGGTGCGGGTCTCGGAGTCGGTGCTGGCCAGGTTGTTCTTCACCGTCCGGCTGCCGGACGGGAGTGACGTCACCCCGTTCGACATCGGCGAGCTCGAACAGCGCCTCACCGAGGCCGCCAAGTCGTGGGACGACCGTTTCGTCGAGGCGGTGGGCGACCTCGCCACCTCGCAGCGGGGGATCGACTTCCCTGAGGCCTACCGTGAGGACTTCTCCCCGGCCGACGGCGTCGCCGACCTGGTGGCCCTCAACGAGATCACCGGCCCCGACGACATCGGGTTCCGCACCCGCATGCCCGAGGACGCCGACGACCCCAGCGACCTGCGGGTGAAGATGTTCCGGGTGGGGGCGACGATGCGGCTCTCGGAGGTGATGCCCCACCTCACCGGCCTCGGATTCCGGGTGATCGACGAGCGTCCCTACGAGCTGCGGCTCCGTGGCACCGAGGCCACCGTCTACGACTTCGGCCTCGGCGTCCCAGACCCCGCCCGCGCGCTCAGCGGACGCGACCACGCCCGGTTCACCGACGCCTTCGTGGCGTCCTACCAGGGCCGGGTTCCCGCCGACGACTTCTCCGCCCTCGTCACCGCCACCGACCTCACGTGGCGGCAGGTCGCGCTGCTGCGGTCCATCGCCCGCTACCTCCAGCAGCTCGGCAGCCCCTATCCCGCGAGCTACCAGGCCCGTGCGCTGCTCGCCCATCCCGACCTCGCCGTCGCCCTCGTCGAGCTGTTCGAGGTCCGCTTCGACCCCGACCTGTTCCAGGCTGCCGAGGCCCGCGAGCAGGCGTGGCAGGAGAAGCACGACCAGCTGCTCGGCGCGCTCGACCTCGTCGAGTCGCTCGACCACGACCGGATCGTGCGGCAGTTCCTGGCGGTGGTGGCGGCCGCCGACCGCACCAACTGGTACTGCACCCCGGCGCCCTTCGACCACGAGTCCGCGGCGCTCGCGCTGAAGCTGCGCCCGGCGGCGATCGACCTGGCGCCGCTGCCGCGGCCGGTGCACGAGATCTACGTCAACGGCCCCCTCGTCGAGGGGGTCCACCTGCGCTTCGCCGACGTCGCGCGGGGCGGGCTGCGGTGGTCCGACCGGCCCGAGGACTTCCGCACCGAGGTGCTCGGCCTGGCGAAGGCGCAGACGGTGAAGAACTCGGTCATCGTCCCCTCGGGGGCCAAGGGCGGCTTCGTCCCCAAGCGGCTCCCCGACCCCGCCGACCGGGCGGCGTGGCAGGCGGCCGGGGTCGAGGCCTACCGGTGCTACATCGCGACCCTGCTCAGCGTCACCGACAACATCGACGCCGCGGGCGCGGTGGTCCCGCCGTCGCGGGTGGTGCGCCACGACGCGGACGACCCGTACCTCGTCGTCGCCGCCGACAAGGGCACGGCCACCTTCTCCGACATCGCCAACGGCATCGCCACCGACCACGGGTTCTGGCTCGGGGACGCCTTCGCGTCCGGTGGCTCGGTCGGTTACGACCACAAGGCGATGGGCATCACGGCGAAGGGTGCCTGGGAGTCGGTCAAGCGGCACTTCCGCGACCTCGGCGTCGACTGCCAGACGACCGATTTCACCTGCGTCGGCATCGGGGACATGTCCGGCGACGTCTTCGGCAACGGCATGCTGCTGTCGCGGCACACCCGGCTGGTGGCCGCCTTCAACCACCTGCACATCTTCCTCGACCCCGACCCCGACGCCGAGGCGTCCTTCGCCGAGCGGGAGCGGCTGTTCAACCTGCCGCGCTCGGCGTGGACCGACTACGACCCGCGTCTCATCTCCAGCGGGGGAGGGGTGTTCCCGCGCACCGCGAAGTCGGTGAGGGTCACGGGCCCGGTGCGCCGGGCGCTGGGGATCGACGAGGGCGTGCACTCCCTGACGCCCACCGAACTCGTGGCGGCGATCCTGCGCGCCCCCGTCGACCTGCTGTGGAACGGGGGCATCGGCACCTACGTGCGGGCCACCGGCGAGACCGACGCCCAGGTGGGCGACCGGGCCAACGACGCGGTGCGGGTCACCGGCGTCGAGGTGCGGGCGCGGGTGGCCGGCGAAGGCGGCAACCTCGGCTGGACCCAGCGGGCGCGGATCGAGTACGCCCAGCGCGGCGGCCGGATCAACACCGACTTCATCGACAACTCGGCGGGCGTCGACACCAGCGACCACGAGGTGAACATCAAGATCCTGCTGGCCGCCGAGGTGGCGGCCGGGCGTCTCACCATGGCCGAACGCGACGCCCTGCTGCCGACGATGACCGACGAGGTGAGCCGGCTCGTGCTCGCCCACAACGTCGACCAGAACGACGCGCTCAGCGACGCCGTGGCGAGCGCGCCCGGGTCGGCCGGCGTCCACGAGATGTGGATGGAGCGCCTCGCCGAGGCGGGCTACCTCGACCGGCGGCTCGACGAGATGCCGAGCCGCGAGGAGATGGGCCGCCGCATCGCCGCGGGGCAGGGACTCACCGACCCGGAACTCGCCACCCTGCTGTCGTGGACCAAGATCTGGATGAAGGACCAGGTGCTCGCCTCCGACCTGCCCGAGGATCCGTTCGTGGCCGACCGGCTCATCGGCTACTTCCCCACGGTGCTGCAGGAGCGCTACCGCGACCAGATGCCGAACCACCGGCTGCACCGCGAGATCGTTGCGACGGTCGCCGTCAACCGCTACGTGCACTCGCAGGGCATCGCCGCCTACCACCGGCGCAGCGAGGTGACAGGGGCGGGGCCGGCGGAGGTGATCCGGGCGCAACTCGCCTCCCGGAGCATCTTCGGGGCCGGCCGGATCGAGGTGCAGACCAGCCGGGGCGACCTGCCGGCGTCCGTGCGCACCGCGATCCGCGCCCAGATCCGTCACCTCGTCGACCACGCGAGCCGGGTGCTGCTGCGCGGGGGAGGCACGATCGACATCCGGGCCACCATCGACCGCTACGGGCCGCCGATCGACGACCTCCGGGAACTCATGCCGGGCGTCCTGGACGCCGCGTCCCGCCGCGAGGCGGAGCGCAGTCACGACGACCTCACGGCCCAGGGCGTCCCGGAGGACGTCGCCGCGCTGGTGTCCGTCGCCCCGGTGCTGCACGAGGCGCTCTCGGTCGTCGACATCGCCAGGGCCGGCGGGGAACGCCCGGCCCTCGTCGCCGGGTGCTGGTTCGGGCTCACCGACCGCCTCGGCCTGCGCGACCTCAAGGCGGCCGTCGCGGCGCTGCCCCGCCGCTCGAAGTGGGAGATCATGGCGCGGGCGTCGCTGCAGGACGAGCTGTACGCCATCACCGAGGACCTCGTGCGGGCCCTCGTCCGCGACACCACCGGCGACGAGGCGGCGTCCCGGGTCGAGGAGTGGCTCGACGGCTCGGGGCGGGTCGGGCAGGTGACGGCCCTGCTCGGCTCGATCGGCGACGACCGCACCCTGGCCCCCCTGTCGGTGGCCGTCCGGGCCCTGCGGAGCCTCGCCGGGCCCGTCACGGCATGATGAACCCATGCGCATCGACCTGCACACCCACTCGACGGTGTCCGACGGAACCGACACCCCGACCGGGCTGGTGCTGAAGGCGGTCGCTGCCGGCCTCGACGTCGTCGCCCTCACCGACCACGACACCTTCGACGGCGTCCTCGAGGCGCAGGAGGCGGGCCGACGCGCGGGGATCGTCGTGCTCGGCGGCATCGAGGTGTCGTGCGAGCACCTCGGGCGACCGGTGCACCTCGTGGGCTACGGGTGCGACCGGGGCGCGCCGCGCCTGCTCACCGAACTCGCCCGGGTGCGGTCCGCGCGGTCCGGACGCCTGCAGGCGATGGTCGACCGGCTGGTCGCGCTCGGGCTCGCGGTGAGCGTCGACGACGTGCTGGCCCAGGCGGGCTCCTCGCCCTCGGTCGGACGCCCGCACGTCGCGGACGCGCTCGTCGGCAAGGGGTATGTCGCCGACAGGGACGAGGCGTTCCGGCTGTACCTCGCCGAGGGGCGGCCCGGCTACGTGCCGCGATACTCGGTGCCGCTCGAGCAGGGGATTGACCTCGTCCACGAGGCCCACGGGGTCGCCGTGATCGCGCACCCCTGGGGACGCGGCAACCGCGACGTGCTCACCGCGCCCTACCTCGAGACCCTCGTGCGCGACCACGGGCTCGAGGGCATCGAGGTCGACCACCAGAACCACGACCCGGCGACCCGTTCGCTGCTGTTCGAGATGGGCGGCCGCCTCGGGCTGATCCGCACCGGCTCCTCCGACTACCACGGGCGCGGCAAACGCGATCACGAGCTGGGCTGCAACCTCACCCGCCCGAGCGCCTACCGCGACATCCTGCGGCGGATCGGCGAGCGCGGGGGCGAACTGCCGCGCTGACGGCGTGCGGGCTCAGGCGGCGACCGCCCGCAGCCCGGTGCGCACGTCGATCGGCTGGTGCTGGCCCCCCACGTGCACGACGTGGTCGTCGTGCACGCTCAACTGGCTGGCGTAGTGGCCGAGGGCCCGGCGCACCCGGGAGAGCTGGGCCGACACGTCGACCCAGGTCGCGTCGTCCGGGGTACCGGTGACCACCTGGACGAGCGGGACGCCGGCCCTCGCGGACGCCGCCAGCGCGATCTCCGCGGTGCGCACGTGGTCGGGATGTCCGTAGCCGCCCCCCAGGTCGTAGCTCACGAGCACGTCCGGCACCCAGGCGCCGATCACGGCGACGCAGTCGGCCACGGCGTCGCCCGTCGGGGCGCTGGTGAGGGCGTCGGGGCCGGCGTCCAGCGACGGGCCGGCCAGGGTCGGGGTCACCCACCGCATGCCCGAGTCACGGTAGGCGCGCGGCGTCCGGCCGGCGGCGAGGGCCGGGGGAGCGCCGAGGTAGGTGTGCCGCGACACGCCGAGCTCCGCGCACGAGCCGGCGAGTTCCGCCTGGCGCAGTCGCACCAGGTCGTCGGGGCCCGCGTCGTCGGGCAGCACGCCCGGGATCACCTCGCCCCGCTCGCCGCGCGTGCACGTGACCACCTGGCACTCGATCCCGGACGCCGCCAGCGTCGCGATCAGCCCCCCGGTGGCCAGCGCCTCGTCGTCGGGGTGTGCGTGGAGGAACAGCGCCCGGTGCAGCGGACGACCGGCCAGCAGGGCCTGCGCCACGGTCATCGGACCATCCCCTCGTAGATGTCGCTCAGTTCCCGCACCCGCTCCGGCCAGCCGAACGCCTCGGCGTGCCGGCGGCCGCGGCGTCCGAGATCGGCGGCGAACGCCGGGTTGGACAGCACCCCGTCGAGCTCCTCGCCCCAGACCGCCGGGTCGCGGCTGTCGATCAGGAGACCGCCGTTGCCCATGGCCTCCGGCAGGCCGCCGGAGGTGGCCGACAGCACGGGGACGCCCGAGGCCTGCCCCTCCAGCGAGATCAGCCCGAAGGTCTCCGAATGGGAAGGGACGAGCACCGCCGACCTCGAGCGCAGCAGCCGCGCGAGGTCCGGGCGGGGCTGGGCGCCGATGTGGACGATCGAGTCGGCGAGCCCGAGGTCGGTGATCATCGCCTCCAGCTCGGCCCAGTAGCCGGCGAAGTCGGCCGACACGTCGCCCGCGATGGCGAGCACGGGACGCCGCTCGGGCGGAATGTGCGCGAGGGCCGCGACGGCGAGGTCGGCGGCCTTGAGCGGCTGCAACCGGGCCGCGAACACCGCGAGCGCACGCCCGGCCGCGACCCCCTCCGGCCGCCAGGGCCGTTCGCCGGGATGAAGGGGCCGGAACAGTGCGAGGTCGACGCCCGGATGGTTGACCACCACTCGGTCGGGGTGCGCGCCGCACCGCTCGATGACCGTGTAGCGCTCGCGTTCGCTCACCGCGACGACGAGGTCGGACTCACGGGCGATCAGCCGCTCGCCGGGAACCCGACGGCCGGACTCCGGGGGCTCCCCGTGGGCGAGGGGCGAGCCGGGCAGGGCGGCCACCGAGTGGTAGCTCTGCACGTGCGGGACGCCCCACTCGCGGGCCAGCGGCAGGGCCGCGACGCCGCTCATCCAGTGATGCGAGTGGACGAGGTCCGGGCGCAGCCCCAGCAGGGCGAGGTGCTCGCGGAACTCGTCGAGGTGCTCGTCGATCTCGCTCTTCGGCAGCGGTACGGGCGGCCCCGCGGGGACACGGTGCAGGGTGATGCCGGGGCCGAGCGGTTCGGTGTCCGCGGCGCTCGCCGAGTCGCGGCGGGTGACCAGGTCGACGGTGTGACCGAGGCGGGCCAGTTCGGGCGCCTGGGCCTGGAGCACGGCGTTCATCCCACCGGCGTCGCCGGTGCCGAGGGGGGCGGTGGGTGAGGTGTGCAGGGACACGATGAGCAGGTGCACTCGGCATCCTTCGCTGGAGGGAGGTCATCCGGGCAACCACCCGGGCCGGTGCCTCATTCCCGGTTCCTCGAATCGTCCACCATCCGGCCGTCGGTCGCGGCGCCGGATCGCCGCTCCGCGCCCGCCCGGGGACGACGGCGGGCGCGTGGTAACCTCGCGGCGTGAGTCACCCCGTTGAGGATGCGCCGGCGCCGTCGCGCTGCTGGTGGCCGCCGACCAGGCGGCACTGACACCCACGCTGTTCCACGTCAACGGGCCGCCCGCGGGGCGGCCCGACGTGCGTCCGCCACGCGGCAGCCCAGAGCAGGAGATCCCCGCATGACCACCCAAGCCCCCGAGGAGCCGCTCGCCGGCGACGCCGGCGACGACCTCGCCAACTCCGTCAACGACGCCTCACTGCGCCGCAGCGAGGCCCGCAGCGAGGAGATCGAGGCCGGTCTCGCGGTGCATCCGGAGCGCTACCGCATCCTCACCGGGGATCGACCCACCGGAAACCTGCACATCGGCCACTACTTCGGCTCGCTGCGCAACCGCGTCCGGCTGCAGGACGCCGGCGTCCAGACCTTCGTCGTCATCGCCGACTACCAGGTGATCACCGACCGCGACGGCGTCGGACCGATCCGTGACCGGGTGTTCTCGCTCGTCGCCGACTACCTCGCCGCCGGCATCGACCCCGCCCGCACGACGATCTTCACCCACTCCTCGGTGCCCGCGCTCAACCAGCTCATGCTGCCGTTCCTGTCGGTCGTCACCGACGCCGAACTGCGGCGCAACCCCACCGTCAAGAGCGAGCTGGACGCCGCCGGCGACCGGCCGATGTCGGGACTCATGCTCACCTACCCGGTGCACCAGGCCGCCGACATCCTGTTCTGCAAGGCGAACCTCGTGCCGGTCGGTAAGGACCAGCTGCCCCACCTCGAGCAGACCCGGGTGATCGCCCGCCGGTTCGACGAGCGGTACGGGCGCGCGGTGCCCGACGCCCCGGTGTTCCCCCAGGCCGACGCGCTGCTCAGCAGGGGGGCCGCGAACATCCTCGGTCTCGACGGGCAGAAGATGAGCAAGTCCCGCGGCAACACCATCGATCTAGGGATGACCGCGGAGGAGACCGCCAAGCTGCTCAAGCGGGCGGTCACCGACTCCGACCGGCGCATCACCTTCGACCCCGTCAACCGGCCGCAGGTGTCGAACCTCGTCAACCTCGCGGCGCTCACGACCGGACGGGCGCCCGAGGAGATCGCCGAGCAGATCGGCGACGGGGGCGGTGGTGGTCTCAAGAAGCTCGTCACCACCGCGGTGAACGACTACTTCGCCCCCCACCGCGCACGCCGCCAGGAACTGGTGGCCGACCCGGGCCATCTCCGCGACGTGCTCGCGGAGGGCAACCGGCGGGCGAACGAGGTCGCCGAGGCGACCCTCGACGAGGTGCGCCGGGCCATGCAGATGACCTACGCCTGAGCGGACCGAGGGCCCAGGCAAATGGCACCCCGGCCGCCCGTGATCCGGATGGTCGACGGCGTCCCCGTGCGCCTGCGGGAGGAGCTCGACCTCGGGTTCCTGAGCCGGTGGGGACGGGTGTTCCGCGTGTTCGACCTGCAGGACTCGGGCAGTCTCTGCGTCGGTCTCGAGGGGCGCGCCGGACGCCTGTTCGTCAAGTACGCCGGGGCGTTGACGGTGCGCTACGAAGGCCGGATCGAGGACGCCGTCGCCTCGCTCCGTGACGCGGCCGGGAGGTACCGGGCGCTCGCGCACCCCACGCTGCTGCCGCTGCTCGAGTCGGTGGACATCGGGTCGCACGGCCATGCGCTCGTGTTCCCGTGGAGCGACGCCGTGTGCATCGGACGCCAGTACGGGCTCCGCGGCGTCCTCGAGCGCCTCGCGCCCGCCCGGCGGGCGGCCGCGGTACAGCAACTGCTCGACTTCCACGCCGAGGCGGCCCGCCGCGGCTGGGTCGCGGTCGACCTCTACGACGGCAGCGTGCTGGTCGACCCGGCGTCCGGCCGGGTCACTGTCTGCGACATCGACGTCTACCAGCGGGCACCGCACGTCAACCGGATGGGGCGGATGTGGGGGTCCAGCCGGTTCATGTCACCCGAGGAGTTCGAGCTCGGCGCCACGATCGACGAGGTCACCACGGTGCACACGCTCGGCGTCCTCGCCCACTCGCTGCTCGGGGACGACGGGACCCGGTCGCGGGACGCGTGGGTCGGCAGTGACGACCAGTTCGCCATCGCCCGGCGCGCCGCGTTGGCGGACAGGTCGGACCGCTGGCCGTCGATCGGAGAGATGGCCGCCGCCTGGCGCGCCACCCTCCTGCCGGAGGACGCCGACCCGTCACAACCCTGAGGTTCAGCGGATCCGCAGCAGCTGCTTGCCGACGACGCGGCGCTCCTCGAGCGCGACCAGGGCGTCCGCGGCGGCGTCGAGGGGGCGGACGTCGGCGAGCACGGGAGCGACCGCCCCCGACTCGATGAGCGGAACGAGGTCGGCCCACAGCCGCTGGGCGATGTCCGGGGTGCGGCGGAGCACGGAGGAGATGTTGACGCCGATCACGCCGGTGTTGGTGAGCAGCAGCCGGTTGACCTTGACCGTGGGGATGTCGCCGCCCGTGAAGCCGACCACCAGCAGGCGCCCGTCGGTGGCGAGGCAGCGCAGTGAATCGGTGAAGCGCTCACCTCCGACGGGGTCGAACACGACGTCGACCCCGCGGCCCCCGGTGAGCCGCAGCACCGCGTCCTTGAACCCGTCGGCCCGGACCGCGTCGGACGCGCCGAGACGCAGGGCCGCCTCGCCCTTCTCCGGGGTCGACGTCACCGCGATCACCCGGCAGTCGAGGCCCGCGGCCACCTGGCACGCCGCCGATCCCACGCCGCCGGAGGCGCCGTGGACGAGGACGGTCTCGCCCCGCGTCAGCGCCCCGCGGTGGATGAGGCCGAACACCGCGGTGAGGTAGTTGAGGGGCAGGGCCGCAGCGGCGTCGAGGGGGAGGGTGTCGGGGAGCCGGAACACGGTGGCGGCGGGGGCGGTGACCTGCTCGGCGAACCCGCCGAGCAGAGTGACGGCGGCGACCCGCTCGCCCGCCCGGAATCCGGCGCCGTCGGCGGCCACGACACCGGACACTTCCCAGCCGGGGATGAACGGAAGCTCCGGGCGATCCTGGTGCAGACCGCGGGTGTGCAGCAGGTCGGGGTAGCTCACACCGGCGAAATGCACGTCGACGAGCACCTCGTCGGGACCCGGCCGGGGGGCCGGGACCTCCGCCAGCCGGATGTCGCGGGGACCGGTGAACGCGTCGACCACGGCGGCGCGCATCTGGGAGTCAGTCATGCCCCCATCCTGCCGCGCCCGAGGAGGCTCAGTCGGCGGCTGGGGCACCCGCTCCGTCGTGACCCGAGGAGCGGCCGCGGCTGCGCCGGCGGCGACGCGGAGCGCCGGCGGCTGCGGTCGCGGTGTCGCCCGTGGTCTCCGGGGCGTCCTTCTGGCTCTCGGTGGTCTCGGCGACCACCTCGCCGTTGCGCCGGCGACGACGCACCCGGTCGCTGGGACGCCGCTCCTCGCGCGGGCGCTCGACGCCCTCCTCCTGGTGGCCGCCGGCGTCCCTCGACCCCTTGCGGTCGCGATGTCCGCCGCGGTCGCCCCGGTCGCCGCGGCGCTTGCCGTGGCCCTCGTCGAGGAAGTCGCCGTCGTGGGAGTGGCGCCGCTTCGGCTCCGCGCCGGGCAGCCGGCCGCGGGTGCCCTCGGGGATCTGCAGGTCGGTGAGCAGGTTCGGCGAGGTGGAGTAGGTCTCGGGCGGGTTGTCGAACGGCAGGTCGAGGGCCTTGTTGATCACCTTCCAGCGGGTGACGTCGCTCCAGTCGACGAGCGTGACCGCGATCCCCTTCGCCCCGGCCCGCCCCGTGCGGCCGATGCGGTGGACGTAGGTCTTCTCGTCGTCGGGGCACTCGTAGTTGATGACGTGGGTGACACCGGTGACGTCGATGCCCCGGGCGGCCACATCGGTCGCCACGAGCACCTTCACCTTGTCCTCCCGGAAGCGGGTGAGGGCCTTCTCCCGCGCCGCCTGGGTGAGGTCGCCGTGGATGGAGGTGGCCGCGAAACCGCGGTCCTCGAGCTCGTCGGACAGCCGCTGGGCGGCCCGCTTCGTGCGGGTGAAGATCATCACCTTGCCGACATCGGTGGCCTGGAGCAGCTTGCCGATGATCTCGGGCTTGTCGAGGTCGTGAGCCTGGTAGATGAACTGGGTGGTGTCGGGCACCGTGGCGCGCGCGTCGTGCCCCTCGGCCCGCACGTTGACCGGCTGGTTGAGGTGCATCCGGGCCAGCGCGACGATGGCCGACGGCATCGTCGCCGAGAACAGCAGGGTCTGGCGGTCGGACGGCGTCCGGGCGATGAGCTTCTCGACGTCGGGCAGGAACCCGAGGTCGAGCATCTCGTCGGCCTCGTCGAGCACGAGCACCCGCACGTGGGACAGGTCGAGGGCGCGGCGGTTCGCGATGTCGAGCAGCCGGCCGGGTGTTCCGACGACGACGTCGACGCCGCGCTCGAGCGCCTCGAGCTGCGGCTCGTAGCCCACGCCGCCGTACACGGTGAGGACCCTGGCCTTGCGGATGGACGAGGCCACCTCGAGGTCGCGGGAGACCTGGAGCGCCAGCTCACGGGTCGGGGTCATGACCAGCGCCTGCGGTTTGCCGGGGTGGGCCAGCCGGTCGTAGCCCGGGTCTCCGGGGACGACGACGCGCTGGAGCAGGGAGATGCCGAAGGCCAGCGTCTTTCCGGTGCCGGTGCGCGCCTGCCCGACCATGTCGGTGCCGAGGATGGCGATCGGGATGGCGAGCGACTGGATGGGGAACGGGTGGGTGATGCCCTCAGCGGCGAGGGCCTGCTGGATCTCGGGGATGACGCCGAGGTCGTCGAAGGTCTGGCGGACGTCGGCGGTGGGCCGGTCGTCGGCGGCGTCGGTGCTGAGCGGGTTGGTCGTGGTGTCGTGTTCGGTCAAGACCGAGTCCTGTCTGTTCCTTGCGGCTCGGGGCCGCAACAGTGCGATGGCCGGCCTTGCTGCACCACGGATGGCGTGGGCTCAGCCTGCCCGGATGATCCGGCCGGGGGCCGGGAGTCTGGTGGGTGCCATCAGCGCGGGCCAAAGTGGCGCGCCGACCGGCAGACCGAGGAACAGTCTAGCGGGAACGGAGGCGGCACCGCCCCGACCGGCCGGGAGGCCGGGTCGGGGCGGTGCGACGGGTGCGGTTCGGCGAACCGCTCAGAGCTGGCCGAAGCCGACCGGGCGGGCGTGCTCCTGGCCGAGGTCGAGGTAGCCGATGGTGCGTGCGGGCACGATGAGCTTGCGGCCGCGCTCGTCGGTGAGGGTGAGTACGCCGTTGTCCTCGAGCGCCTTGGCGAAGTCGCGCTCGACGTCTTCGCCGGAGGCCTCCGCCTCGATGGCCACTTCGCGGGCGATGTTCTGAATACCGATCTTGATCTCCACGTCCACCACCGTAGCCGCTGCATCTCGCCGGACGGGCACCCGGCCCGCACCGGCGATCAGCCCGCAGCGGAACGGGTCAGTGGACGCGGCGCAGCACCAGCTTGGTCCAGGCGCCCACGTACACGGCGTCGCCCGGCTCGAGCGGCACCGGACCGCCGACCTGCACGGGCGGGAACGGGGCGCCGGACCGCTGCAGGTAGGTGCCGTTGACGGAGTTGAGGTCGCGCAACACCCAGTGGCCGCCGGTCCAGCTGAGGTCGGCGTGGCGTCGGGAGCAGCCCGTGTCGTCGTCGGCCTGCACGAGCGGATGCACGTCGCGGGTCGTCGAGTCGCGCCCGATGAGGACGTAGCCCTCCTCGAGCGGCACGGTGCGGGGAGGCTGCTGCACGGGCGGGGTGAGTGAGCTGTCCTGCTCGGCGAACCACTCGGGGGAGACGGAGACCTCCATCACCCAGGTGCCCTCGACGGGCTCGATGGGATCGGGGGCGGTGGTCGGGATGTCGGTCATGCGAGGGGCTCCCATCGGGCCAGGGCCACTGTCACGTTGTCACGTCCCCCTTGGGCGAGCGCCCAGTCGACCAGGCGTTGGGAGGCGTCCTCCGCGCTGGCGTCCGCGGTCGCGGTGCTGAGCAGCTGGGCGAGCGTCCGGGCGTCCGGGGCGTAGTTCCACAGGCCGTCGCTGCACAGGAGCAGCCAGCCCGGGCCGCCGGGCCGGAAGCCGAGCACGCGCGGGGTCACGTCCTCGGCGTTGGCGCCGAGCCAGCGGGTGATCGCGTGCGCGTTGACGCCCTGCTCGGCCTCCTCCGGCGTCATGCCGAGCTCGATGCGCGCCTGGGTCACGGAGTCGTCGATGGACAGGCGGAGCACCGCGCCGTCGTCGCCGAACCAGTAGGCGCGGGAGTCGCCGATGCTGGCCACGGTGATGACGTCGGTGGCGACGCCGGCGATGAGGGTGCACGAGCCGTGGGCCGCGGGGTCCTGGACGTTGCCGACGACGGCCGCGTTGGCCAAGGCGAAGGCGGCGGCGAGCACCTCCGCCTGCTCCTCGCTCGTGGCCTCCGGGTGCTCCGCGACGAACCCGCTGATGTGGTCGAGGGCGGCGGCGACGGCCCGGTCGGAGGCGAGGTCGGAGTCGAGGGTCGACGAGACGCCGTCGGCGATGATGAGGATCACCGGACGGCGACCCTCGCTGGGGACGAGCGCGATGCGGTAGGCGTCCTGATTGGTGCTGTGGCGGTGTCCGACGTCGCTCGCGGCGCCGACCGCCGCCCCGAGGTGGCCGCTGCTCCGCAGGGGGGTGGGATGGCGCTGGCCCGCGGAGCCGGGCCAGAGCACGTGGGTGGGTTCGAACGCGTCGTCGAGCCCCTCGGCCCGGGTGGATCCCGGCTGGTCAGTGGTCACTGTGAACGCCTGCCTGATTGGGGGCTGTCTGGTCTACCCACCGATTCCACCATGCCCTGCTGGCCAGGTCCACCGGACACCCCCGTGGGCGTGCAGGTGACCGGGACATGGATCGAGCCCCGGGCATCAGGGGGACCCGGGGCTCGAACCGTGCGCTCCGGCGGGAGCGCCCGTGGTGTGGTGGAGTGTCAGAGGGCGACGACGTGGTCGGCCTGCTGACCCTTCTGTCCCTGGACGATGTCGAACTCGACCCGCTGGCCGTCCTCGAGCGTCCGGAACCCGTTCGACTCGATGGCGGTGTAGTGGACGAAGACATCGTCACCGTTGTCCCCGTCGACGGCGATGAAACCGTAGCCCTTTTCGGCATTGAACCACTTGACGGTTCCCTGTGCCATGTGTGTTTCTCCTTGTACTGTGCGCGGGCCGCACCTCACGACCCGGATGTCCGTGACGGCATCGGGCGGACGCCGGCGGGGCAACATCGGTCAGCTTTCCACAGCACTGCGCCCGATGGAAACGAAGCCGCAGTGCGATCACCCCATTGGCTGGTCGAGCGTCCAACCCGGCCCGGGTGGACCCGGGGGAGCCGGGGGAGGGGCGGCACGCGGGGTGGCCACGGTGTCGCGAACTGTCGGACGGGAATGGTTGCATGGCCTCATGCAGGGCACCGTCACCGAGTCCGAGTCCGCTGGCGGCAGCCGGTTCGTCCTCGCGCCCGCCCCCGCCGCGTCCGCCGCCGGGCCGGTGGTGCTGGACGCCGACCAGCGACGGGTCGTCGACCATGCGGGGTCGGCCGTGGTGCTCGGGGGGCCCGGGAGCGGGAAGACGACCACGCTCGTCGAGTGGGTGAGTGCCCGGGCGGCCGCGGGCGGCCCGACGGCGGGGCTCGACCGGTTCCTCGTGCTCACCCACGGCCGAGCCGCGGCCCAGGCACTGCGCGCCCGGCTGGTGTCCCGGCTGGGCCGCACCCAGACCGGTGCCTCGGTGATGACGCTGCACGGGTTCAGCCATGCGCTGGTGCGCCGCTTCGGCCGCTCCGAGGCCGCCTCCGAGGTGCGGCTGCTCACCGCCCCCGAGCAGGACTTCCGCATCCGCGAGCTGCTCGAGGGCCACGACACGTCCGGCTGGCCGGGCGACCTGGCCGCAGCGGCCCGCACCCGGGGGCTGGCCGCACAGATGCGGGCCGCGCTGGCCCGCGCGCGGCAGCTCGGCATGGACCCCGCCGATCTCGAGCACCTGGCCGGGCAGACCGGCGTCCAGACGTGGCGGGCGGTGGCGGGGTTCTTCGAGGAGTACCTCGATGTCGTCGACGCCGAAGGCGTGCTCGACTACGCGGAGCTGATCCACCGTGCCCGGCTGCTGCTGCTCGATCCCGGCGTCCGGGCCTCGCTCGCCGCCGACTACGACGGCGTGGCGGTCGACGAGTTCGCCGAGAGCGACCCCAGCCAGTGGCGGCTGGTCGCCGACCTCGCCGGGATCGGGCTGTCGACCGTGGTGTTCGCCGACCCCAGCACCCAGGTGTTCGGATTCCGGGGCGCCGACCCCCGGGCCGTCCCCGGTCTCGGGGAGGCGCTCGACGCGGCCGGAGGCGACGGCGTCGCCCGCTTCGCCCTGTCGACCGACCACCGGCACGCCGACGAGGTCCGCCGCGCCGTCACCAGGGTGGGGCGGCGGTTGCCGAGCGGGCGGCAGGCCCCCGACCTCAGGCCCGCGGACGCCGTCCGGCCGGGCCTCGTGCGGGCGCTGGTGTTCGACTCCGCCGGGGCCGAGGCCGACCACATCGCCGACCTGCTGCGCACCGCCCGGCTCGACGACGGGCTCGAGTGGTCGCAGATGGCCGTGGTCTGCCGCACCGCACGCGGCCAGCTCCCGGTGCTGGCGCGCACGCTCACCGCTGCCGGCGTCCCCGTCGAGGTGGCCGGCGACGACCTCGCGCTCTCCGACGAGCCGGCGGTGCGTCCCCTTCTGCTCGGGCTCGACCTCGCCGCGGCGATCGCCGCCGAGACCCCCGTGGAGGCCGACGCGATGCTGCGGTTCCTCCAGTCGCCCATCGCCGGGCTCGACAGCCTCGGCGTCCGCCGCCTGGGCCGAGCGCTGCGGCAGGCGGCACGCGGCGGCCCGGACGCCGCCACCCCCTCGGCCCAGCTGGTGAGCCGGCTCGCCCTCACGGCGACCGGCCGGGAGCCCGGCGGACCCGCCGACGAGGCCGTTCCCACCGGCGAGGGCGCTCCCGCCGACGACACCGTGGCCGCCGACGGGATCGGCCCCGTGCCCGCGGCGGCCGACCGGGCCGTCGCCGAGCGGGCGGGCCGGCTGCTGGCCGGCGTCGCGGGGGTGATCGCCTCGGGGGCGACTCCCTCCGTCGCCCTGTGGGAGCTGTGGTCCGGATCGTCGTGGCCGGGGCGGCTTCAGGAGGCCGCGCTCGGCGGCGGCGACGGTGCGCGCCGGGCCCATCGCGACCTCGACGCGGTGGTGGCGCTGTTCGACGTCGCCGCCCGTCAGGAGCAGTACGTGGGGCAGCGGGGCATCCGCTGGCTGCTGGCCGAGGTGTCCGGGCAGTCGATTCCCGCCGACACCGCCCGCGAGTCGCACGTGCGGCACCGCGGCGTCCGGCTGGTCACGGCCCACCGCACGAAGGGCCTCGAGTGGCCGCTGGTCATCGTCTGCGGGGTCCAGGAGGGCTCGTGGCCCACCCTGGGCCGGCGCTCGCGGCTCATCGACCCCGACCAGCTCGACCCCGCCGCCCTCACCGAGAGCGGGCTGCTCCCCGACCCGGGCAGCGTGGTGGCCGACGAGCGGCGCCTGTTCCTCACCGCGATCAGCAGGGCCCGCGACCGTCTGGTCGTCACCGCCGCGGCCGGCAGCGACGGCGAGGTCGACCATCCCTCGCGCTTTCTCTCCGAACTCGGCGTCCCGCTCGAGCCGATCCACGGGCGCCCCCGTCGTCCGACGACCCTTGCCGGCCTGTCCGCCGAACTGCGCCGCACGGCGATCGACCCCGAAACGCCGCCGGCGCTCCGGGAGGCCGCCGCCGAGCGGCTCGCCCGGCTCGCCGACCTGCGCGACCGGTCCGGGCGGCGGGTGGCCCGCGGGGCCGATCCCGCCACCTGGTGGGGCATCCACGACACCACCCGCAACCGGCGTCCGGTCGTCGACCCCGACGGCCCGGTCGAGCTCAGCGGTTCCGCGCTCGAGGCGATCCTGCGCTGCCCGCGGCAGTGGTTCCTCGCCCGCAGGGCCAGGGCCGACGCGCCGAGCAGCAGCGCACAGAGCCTCGGCTCGCTCATCCACGCGCTGGTCCAGCACGCGGTCGACGAGAACCTCACCCTCGACACGCTGTCGCAGCGGCTCGACGAGGTGTGGCGGCACGTCAGATTCGACGCCTCCTGGCTGGCGGCCAGCGAACGGATCGAGGCGGACGCCGCCCTCACCCGGTTCGCCGCGTGGCAGCAGCAGTACGGCGGCCGGCAGGTGCTGGGGGTCGAGGTGCCGTTCCGGCAGCAGATCGAGGTCGACGGACAGCCGGTCGTCCTCGTGGGCAGTGTCGACAGGCTGGAGGTCGACACCGCCGGCAGCCTCCGGATCATCGACTTCAAGACCGGACGCAGCGTCCCGACGGCGGCCGCGGCCGCGAGCTCCGACCAGATGGGCCTGTACCAGCTCGCGGCGACCGCGGGTGCCTTCGACGCCGTCGGCCCGTCCCGCGCCGTGGCCGGCGCCGACCTCGTCTACCTGAGACGCAACGACGGCCCCACCCCCTTCCCGAAGATCCTCAGCCAGCCCTCGCTCGACGACACCCCGCATCCCGGCGGCGGCGTCCCCGAGGGAGGGGATGGGGAGCGGCCGCCCCGGCCGACGTGGGTGCACGACCGGGTCGCCGAGGCGGTCGGCATCATCCGTGAGGAGCGCTTCAGCGCCGTGCGCAATGGGGGATGCCAGTTCTGCGCCTTCCGCATCGGCTGTCCCTCCCAGGGGGCGGAGCTGCTGCGATGAGCGTCCACCAGCTTCCCCTGCTGCGAACCACCGACGACCTCTGCGACGCCCTGGGCATCGGCTTCTCCGCCGAGCAGCTGGCCGCGATCACCGCGCCCCTCGAACCGGCGGTCATCATCGCCGGTGCCGGCTCGGGCAAGACCACGGTCATGGCGGCCCGGGTCGTCTGGCTGGTGGGCACGGGCCAGGTGACGCCGGGCGGCGTCCTCGGGCTCACCTTCACCCGCAAGGCGGCCGCGGAGCTGTCCCACCGCATCCGGCTGGCGCTCGACCGCGCGGGCGTCGTGCCGGCCGACGGCCCCGACGACAGCGGCGAGCAACTGGTCATGACCTACGACGCGTTCGCCGCCCGTCTCGTCGCCGATCACGGGCTGCGGCTCGCCGTCGAGACCGACCCGGTGATGATCACCGGCGCGGCCCGGTACCGCCTCGCCAGCCGGGTGGTCACCTCGGCGCCCGGCCCGTTCGAGCACCTGTCGCGGCTCCGCCCGGCCAGCGTCACCGACCGGTTGCTGCAGCTGGACGCCGAACTCACCGCGCACCTCGTCGACCATGACGCCCTCGCCGGCTTCACCGACTCCTTCCTCACCGACCTCGCCTCGGCCCCCCTCTATCGCGGCCGCCCCTACAAGGCGGTCGAGGAGGCCGCCGCGGCGGCCCGCGAGCGGCTCGAGGTGGTGGGGCTGGCGGCCCAGTACCAGCAGCTCAAGCGCCGGCTGGGGCTGGTGGAGTTCGCCGACCAGATGGCGGTCGCCGCCCGGCTGGTCCAGGAGATCCCACTCGTGTCCGCCGCCGTGCGAGCCCAGTTCCCCGTGGTGCTGCTCGACGAGTACCAGGACACGTCCTCGGCCCAGGCCCAGTTGCTGTCCGGGCTGTTCTCCGGCCCCGACCGCCAGCGGGGCCGAGGGCACGCGGTGACGGCGGTCGGCGATCCGTGGCAGGCGATCTACGGCTGGCGCGGCGCGGCCGCCAGCAACATCCTCGCCTTCGCCGACAGCTTCCCGCGCGCCGATGGCACCCCGGCCACCGGCTACACGCTGTCGATCAACCGCCGCTCCGGCCAGGAGGTGCTCGACGTCGCCAACCGGGTCGCGAGCAGCCTGTTCGACGACCCCGCCCTGGCGGCGCACTCGTCGCGGCACGTCCCCCTCGATCTGGCGGCCCCGCCCGGCACCCCGCCCGCGGAGGTGCACGGGGCGACGTTCGAGAGCTGGAGCGAGGAGGTCGACTGGGTCGCCGACCGCATCGTCGACGACCACCGCAGCGGCCGGGCCCACCGGTGGCGCGACATCGCGGTGCTCGCCCGGCGCAACGCCGACATCGCCACCGTGCACGCGCACCTGGTCGATCGCGAGGTGCCCGTCGAGATCGTCGGCCTCGGGGGCCTGCTCCGGCTCCCCGAAATCGCCGACGTCGTCGACACGCTGCGGCTGGTCGACGACGTCACCGCCAACCCGTCGGTCGTGCGACTGCTCAGCGGGCCGCGGTGGCGGATCGGCCCCCGAGACCTCACCCTGCTCGGACGCCGGGCCGTCGAGCTCGCCGGCGACCGCCGCGACCCGTCCCCGGGCGACCTCCATGCGGAGCTGCTCGGCCTGCTCGACGAGGTCGACGAGGCCGACATCGCCTGCCTCCTCGACGCCGTCGACGACCCGGGCGACATCCCCCTCTCCCCGGAGGCCGCGGAGCGGCTCGAGGCGTTCGGGGCGGAGTTGCGGCGGCTGCGCACCCACGCCGGCGAGTCGGTGCTCGATCTCACCCGCCGCGTCGTGAGCACCCTCGGGCTCGACATCGAGCTGGCCGCGGACACCCAGTTCGTCCGCACCGAGCGGCGGGCCCAGCTCGCCACCTTCCTCGACGCCGTCGCGACCTACAGCGACGTCGACGGCGACGACTCGCTCGGCGGACTGCTCGCCTGGCTCGATGCCGAGCTCGACTACGGTGCCGGGCTCGACCAGGCGGTGCCCAGCGAGGACGACTCGGTGAAGTTGCTCACCGTGCACCGGGCCAAGGGCCTCGAATGGGACGTCGTGTATCTGCCGTCCCTGGTCGAGGGGGTGTTCCCGTCCGACCGGGTGAGCGGCAACTGGCTGAAGAACTCGGCGGTGGTGCCTGCCCCGCTGCGGGGCGACGCCGAGGCCGTGCCCCAGCTCGGCGAGGTGAGCAACGACGCGTTCAAGCGGTACGCCGACGAGCTCAAGGAGGCCGAGCGGCGCAGCGAGAACCGGCTCGCCTACGTCGCCATCACCCGGGCCCGGCGGCGGCTCGTCGGCACCGGCCACTACTGGCGTCCCGATGTCGTGCGCCCGCGCAGGCCCTCGCACTACCTGCAGCTCATCCTCGAGGAGGCCGACCGGCAGGGGTTGGTGCACGCGGTGGCCGAGCCACCGGCCGACGAGAACCCGGTCTACACGGCGGCGTCCGCCGTGGAATGGCCCCCGGCGCCCGACCCCGACCGCCGGCTGCGGTTGCAGGAGACCGCGGACGCCGTCGAGCGGGCCCGCCGGCGGGCCCGCGCCACCGGCAGCTACCAGCATCCCGACCCCGACCCGCTACCCCTCGACCTCGAGGCGCTCGTCGCGCAGTGGGACGCCGACCTGGCCGCCCTCGAGGGCCAGGCGCTGGTCGACGACGCCGCCGAGATCGAGGTGCCGATGCCCCGGGCGTTGTCGGCGTCCGCGCTCATGGCCGCCATCCGCGACCCCACGACCTTCGCCACCAGCCGGTTGCGGCCGATGCCTCGCCCGGTGTCCCCCCAGACCAGCCTCGGCACCCGCTTCCACGAATGGGTCGAGCGCCGCTTCGCCGCGGCCGCGACGCTGACCGATCCGGCCGACCGCGGCGACGAGGACGACGGCGGCGGCGACACCCGGCTCGACCGGCTGGTGACGGCCTTCCTCGCGTCCCCGTTCGCCGACCGGGTGCCGCTGCGGGTCGAGCAGCCGTTCGTCCTCACCCTCGGACCGATGCTGGTCCGCGGGCGCATCGACGCCGTCTATCGCGAGGCGGAGCCCGACAGCTACCTGGTCGTCGACTGGAAGACCTCCGCGGCGCCGGCCGACCCCCTGCAGCTGTCGATCTACCGGATCGCCTGGTCGCAGCTGGCCGGCGTCCCGCCGCACCAGGTCGACGCCCAGTTCGTCCACGTCCGCACGGGGCGGGTGGAACGCCCCCGGTTGCTCGGGCCCGACGAACTGCTCACGGCCCTCTCGGGTTCCCTGGGTAGGGTGGCGAGGTGACCCAATCCCCACCGGTGATGAGCGGCGTCCACTGGCCGCAGCCCGTGCTCGACCGGGTGACCGAGGCCCGCGGCGATATCCCGCTGTTGCGCACCCTGTGGACCTCGGCCCGCGTGCTGGTCGTCGACGAGTCGGGCGCCTTCCCGGTGAGCCGGGACGCCGAGGGCGTCCACCTGGCGGGGGAGCAGGAACCCTTCGACCCGCAGATCCACCTGCTCGTCGGGCGCGTTCCCGAAGGGGCCTGGTTCGCGCGCCGGGGCCCGGTCTCCGGAGAGACGGCAACCCTCCGCGACGCCGGGCTCAGTACCGCTGAGCGCCAGGTCGCCGAGGCGGCGGTGGCGATGCTCACCTGGCACCAGGGCCGGCCCGTGTGCGAGAAGTGCCACCGGCCCACCGAGTGGGTGCCCGGCGGAGGCACCCGCCGGTGCGACGAGGGCCACGAGAACTTCCCGCGCACCGACCCCGCAGTGATCGTCGCGGTGCGCGACTCCGGCGACCGGCTGCTGCTGGCCCACCAGGTCACCTGGCCGCACGGCCGGTGCTCGGTGCTCGCCGGGTTCGTCGAGGCCGGCGAGTCGGCCGAGGCGGCGGTGCTCCGGGAGATCAGCGAGGAGGTGCAGCTCGGCGTCCACTCCGTGCGCTACCTGCACAGCCAGCCGTGGCCCTTCCCGAGATCGCTCATGCTCGCCTTCTCCGCCCGCGGCGACGGCGACCTGCGCCCCGACGGGCAGGAGATCGAGTGGGCCCGCTGGTTCGGCCGCGACGAGTTGCACCGCGAACTGACCGCCGGGCGCATCCAGCTGCCCGGGCCGGCGTCGATCGCCGGCCGAATGATCCACCTCTGGCAGACCCAGGAGCTCTGAGCCGCCCGACTACGAGTCGCGTGCGAGTCCGGAGGCCCGCGCCGAGGGGGTGCGGATCGCCGTGGCGAGGGCGTCCCGGCTGCCGATGACCACCACCCGGTCGACGGTGCGGGTGATCGCGGTGTACACCAGCTCGCGGGTCAGCAGCGGTGACTGCACGGGCGGGAGGACCACGACGACGGTCGAGAACTGGCTCCCCTGGGCCTTGTGCACCGTCATCGCGTGCACGGCGTCGATGTCGTCGAGCACCCACGGGGGGAGCAGCCGCGGGGCGCCGGGGCCGGGGAAGGCCACCCGGAGGCCGGCGGGGGTCGTGATCGCCACGCCGGCGTCGCCGTTGCGCAGCCCCAGTTCGTCGGCGTTGGCCGTGACGAGCACGGCGCGGCCCGGGTACCACTGGTCGTGGCCGGGCGGAACGGCGCCCAGCTCGCGTCCCAGCTGATCGATCTGGCGGGACCACCAGCCGACTCCGTAGGGCCCGTGCCGGTGGGCGCACAGCACCCGCTGCCGGTCGAGCGCGGCCAGGGCTGCCGACGCATCACCGCGCGCGCCCGCGTCCGCCAGCCGGAGCAGCCCGTCGGCGACGGCGTCGCGTGCGGCATCGACCTCCGAGAGCGCGACCGGCTGCTGCGAGTCGATGAACCGCACCGCGGGGTCGCCCGCCGCCAGGATGTCGAGCGCGGCGTCCGCGTCGCCGCGGCGGATGGCGGTGGCGAGGTCGGCCACGGCCCCCAGCGAGCGCCAGTTGTGGGTGAGCTCGACCAGGGACGCGAGCGGCGATCCCGACCGGGCGGCGGACGCCAGGTCGGCGAGGACCGAGCCCGCCTCGACCGAGGTGAGCTGCATGGGGTCGCCGACGAGCACCAGCCGGCAGTCGTCGCGAAGAGCGTCGAGCAGGGCGGCCATGAGTGGCAGCGCCATCATCGACATCTCGTCGACGACGACGATGTCGTGGGGGAGTGGCTCGGTCGGGCCTCGTGAGAACCCGCGGAGCTCACCCCGGGCGCCGAGGAGGCGGTGCACCGTCGTCGCAGGGTCGATGAGCGGGTGCGGGCCGGGAATGCGGCGCAACTCGTCGCGCACCGACGACTCCAGCCGGGCGGCCGCCTTGCCGCTCGGCGCCGCGAGTGCGACCGTGAGCCGCCGGTCGGCCACGCCCTGCGCGGTCGCGAGCATGCGTGCCACCGTGGCGGTCTTGCCGCTTCCGGGGCCGCCCGCCACGATCGTCGTCGGCTCGGTGGCGCTGCGCATCGCCGCGGTGAGCTGGTCGTCGTCGATCTGCACCCCCTGCGCGAACGTGCCCCGTGCCACAGACCGGAGCGTCGCGGCGTCCACCGCCCCCGGACGCCGCTCGCTGCGGCGGCGCAGGTGCTCGCGGACCGTCGCCTCGTCACACCAGTAGCGCTCGAGGTAGAGCAGGGATCCGACCAGCCGCAGCGGCGTGACATTGAGCGGGGACGCCGCCGCGCCCACGGCCGGGCTGCGCCCGAGGGCCTCCCTCCACTGCGAGGCCGCGGGCCACGGCAGCTGCACGCCGGACTCGTCCCGCTCGGCCAGCCACGCCTCGACGTCCCCCCGGACGCTGTCGAGGTCGAGGCACACGGAGCCGCCCTCGAGGGCGCGAACCGTGAGCGCCGCGGCGAGCTGCACCAGCGGATCGGGCTCGAGGGCGAGCCGGCAGACCGTCTGCGCGACGTGCACCGCGGCGAACGAGAGCACCCCGGCCGCCGCGAAGTCGCGCAGCGGGCCCGTGCTGGAGATCGGCACGGAGAAGTCGAGGCCCGCGGCCCCCGCGGCGCGGGCGCTGCCGCCCGGACTCATCGCCCGCCTCCCAGCAGGTGCGAGACGTGTTCGACCAGTCGGTGGTGCGGTCGCCACGCGAACACGCCGCACCGCTCCCCGTCGACGACCGGGGTGGTGGGTCCGTCCATCCCGCGTACGAACAGGTAGCCGACACCGCCGAGATGCTGCTCGGGCCGGTAGCCGGGCAGCCGCCACCGCAGATACCGATGCAGCGCGACGGCGTACAGCAGTGCCTGGAGCGGGTAGTGCGCGGCGATCATCGCGGCCTCCATCGCCTGGCGGTGATAGTGCTCGACGGTCAGCAGTTCGCCGGGGGGCACGGGCAGTCGGTTCGTCTTGTAGTCGATGATGACGAACCGCTGCGCCGCCGCGCCCGTGCGCAGCACCGCGTCGATGGAGCCGGTGAGGAAACCGGCCAGCCGTTCGTCGGCGATCGCCTGGCCCCCGAGGTGCCGCCCGTAGTCGCGGGCGAACGGGTCGTCGCCCGCGACCCCGGGGTCGGCGAGGGCCGAGGCGATGTCTCCCAGGGTGCCGGCGAGCGAACCTGTGGGAGCGAGCGCAAGCTCGAAGTCGAGTTCGGACAACCGGTCGGACAGCCCGTGCTCGGCGAGCGAGCGCCCGTCGGTGAGGGCGTCGAGGGGCGTGTCGACCACGGTGGAGAGGCCCGCGGCCAGGTCCGCGGCCGGCACGTCCGGCAGCGGGAACCGCACCAGCCAGTGGTCGACGAGCGCGGCCATGGCCGAGCGCGGGTCGGCGGCCCCCGGGTCGAAGCCCTCGAGCACCGCGTGCACCAGGGTGCCGAAGTCGGTTCCTCCCGGTAGGCCGGACAGGAGGCCGACACGGCCCGAGGGGAGCGGCGCCGCGGCCGGGGACGTCTCCTCGCTCGGCGCTTCCAGCGTCGGCTCGTCGGTCGTGACGGGGAGCCCGGCCGCGGGCGGAGCCTCGTGGGCGAGGGCGGTGAGGCCCGAGTACGAAGTGCGCCGCCAGGCCCGGTCGAGGGTGCGGGTGAAGCTTCGGACGCTGAGCAGCGGGACGGTGGGAACCGGCCGGACGATGGCCGGTGCGGCCGGGGCCGCCGCGAGCACCAGCCGGAGGTCGGGATCGGTGAACCGGGCGGGCCGCTCGCGGGCGACGTCGAGGGGCGAGACGGCCACCGGACACTCCTGCGGCGGCGTCTCCCCGGGGCGGAAGTCTCCGGTGAGCAGCCGGTGCAGCGGGGAGCACGAGGTGTTGTAGGTGGTGGGCGCCCACCAGCACACGACGCGCGACCGTGCCCGGGTCAGCGCGACGTAGGCGGTGCGCAGTTCCTCGTCGCGCGACTCGACCTGGAACTCGTGCACCCGCCGTCGGTGCTCGACGCCGAAGCCGACGTCGAGGATGCGACCGGACGCCGTCGCCGCGGGCACCGCGGCGTCCGTGTCGCGACGGGTCTCCCCGCCGTAGAGGTCGGCCGCCTCGGGCACGAGGACGATCGGGAACTCCAGCCCCTTCGCCCGGTGCACGGACATGATGCGCACCGCCGGCCGGTCGGTCTCGAGACGGCGGGTGCGGTCGCCGTCGTCACCGCGGCGGGCGTCGGCGATGCGGTCGGCCAGCCACTGCTCGAGGGCGGCCGGGCTCAGCCGCTCGCGCACGTGCGCGCTGTTGAGCAGTTCGGCGACGTGCCGCAGATCGGTGAAGCGTCGTTCGCCATCGGCCTCCGACAGCACCCGCTCGGCCACGTCGAACCGGTCGAGCAGGAGCTCGAACGCGGCCGCGACCCCCTGGTCGCGCAACACCCGCCCGATGCCGCGGACGGTGTAGCCGAGGTCGTCGAGGCTCATGCCCGGGTGGTTGTCGCGCGCGGCTGCCGCGTAGTCGTCGAGGGTCCACCCGACGAGGTCGCTCAGCGCCGCCCGGGCGAGGTGACCCGCGGAGGGCTCGACGAGCGCCGCGAGCACCACCTGCCAGTCGCGGGCCGCCGGAGACGTGAACACGGTTTCGGCGCCGCTGAACACGGCGTCGACGCCGACCCGGGCGAGCGCCCGCTGCACCTGCAGACCCCGCTCGTTGCGCCGCACGAGGACCGCGATGTCGCCGGCGTCGAGCTGACGCCAGTCTCCGGCTGATGCGGTCACCTCCCATGACCCGTCGAGCAGTTCGGCCACCTGGGCGCACAGGTCATCGTCGATCCGCTCCCGCGCCTGACCCACCGGCACCGGCTTGTCGACGTCGAGGCATCGCACCTGAACGGCCGGCCCCCCGTCGCCCCGGACCCGCCGCAGGGTGGGCCGGCCGGAGCGCGCCTGAACGGGGGTCACCGCGATCTGCGGATGGCCCAGGGCCGCCCCGCCGAACAGGTCGGACAGCCCGTGCACCACGGCCGGGTCGCTGCGGTGGTTCACCGGCAGGGTGAACACGTGGTCGGCGGCGTCGACGGCGGCGAGATAGGCGAGCACGTCGGCGTCGCGGAAGGAGTAGATCGACTGCTTCGGGTCGCCGATGAGCACGACGGTCGAGCGGCCGACGAAGGCGTGCTCGACGATTGTCCACTGCGACAGGTCGGTGTCCTGGAACTCGTCGACCAGGACGAGGGGGAAACGCCGCGAGAGGACCTCGCCGGCGGCGGGCCCGGTCACCGGGTCGACGAGGGCCGCCCGGAGCCGGGCGACCATGTCGTCGAAACCGTAGACCCCGAGCTGCCGTTTGCGTCGCTCGAACTCGCCCCGGACGAGGGATGCGAACCGGTGCCGCCCGATCGAGAACTGGTCGTCGCCGGGTGGTGCCAGGGGCAGGTCGAGGCGGCGCAGGCACACCGACGCCAGCTCGCGGGCCTCCGAGAATGCGGGGGCGTCGGCCTGGAAGTGCGACAGGTAGCAGTCGCGGATCACCTGATCCTCGAGTTCGCTCAGGTCGTCGACGAAGCGGGCGGTGTCGTCGTGATCGACGAGCAGCCCGAGCTCGGACAGCATCCGCGAGCAGAACTCGTGGGTGGTGGTGATGGTGGCGGAGTCGGAGTCGGCGAGCGCCGTGGACAGGCGCTCGCACCGCGCCGACACTTCGTCGGGCTCGGCGCCGCACAGCAGCGCGTCGACGGGGTCGTCGGGCAGCACCGAGGCGGTCAGCCAGAGCTGCAGCGCCGCCCGGGTCGACCGGAGGCGGGCGAGCACCCTCGAGCGCAGTTCGCGGGTGGCCGCGCGGGAGAAGGTGACCATCATGATCTCGTCGAGGCTGCGCCGGCCCTCGGCGACGTACCGCGCGGCGAGCGCCGAGATCGTGTAGGTCTTCCCGGTGCCCGCGCTCGCCTCGAGCACGACGGTGCCAGTGGGGAGTTCGCCGGTGATGTCGAAGGCGGCGGCCGGCGCGCTGGTCATGGCAGCCGCTCCGTGCGCAGGCCCGTGAGCACGGGAACCGTCAGCCAGGACGTGAGTTGCTCGACCCTCGACGGCTCGGGGACTCCGGGGTCGTCGGCGTCCGGTGGCAGCCGCATCAGCTCGCGGTAGCTGTACGGGAGCGTCATCTGCCACTCGGGGCGCTCGGCCACCCGGGCCCACTCCGCACGCGCCTCGCCCTCGGGATCCCGCTGCGACAGCGACAGCAGCGGACGCCGCGCGTTGACCAGTTCGACCGGCAGGGGCAGCACCCGCCGCAGGCCGCGGCCCCGCACCCCGATCATCTCCGCCAGCAGCGCTGCCGAGGCGCCCGGATCGGGCGGCGTGAGCCGGAAGACGCCGTTGGTGCCGATCGCGACGCCCTGGAGCGGGGAGGCCATGTCCGCGGGACCCGCTGCGGCCGCCGCCCGGACGGCGAGCAGCCGGATCCACAGCGGGACGAGTTCCTGCCAGCGCACCGAGCCGTAGCGCCACGACACCGCCGAGCGGCCGTGCAGGACGACGTCGCCGGACAGAGGGCCGGCGAGCAGGTGCGTGAGATCGAGGTCGACCCGCTGCGAGACCGCGGCGGCCGGCGCGCCGGAGGGTGTCGACGTACAGCGGCGCACGGCCTCCGCGACCCGGTCGGCGCGCCCGCGGATGTCGTCGATGAGCGCGCCCACGCGCCCCGGCGGGGGGAGCACGCCGGACAGTTGCTGGGCCCTCTCGGCCCGGTCGACGTCGACCCCCTGCAACTCGGCCTCGAGCAGGGCGGTGCCGACGCGCCAGCGGACCAGCCCGTCGGCCTCCACGGGAAGGGTCTCGTCGAGCACCGGCGCGTAGCTGTCGAGCGATACCCCCAGCTGGTTCCGGAGCAGCGCCCGGGCCGGGTTGCGGAAGAAGGCGAGCAGGTCGTCGAGCTGCACCGGTGTCCCCGGCTCCCAGGGCGACGCGCTCGACGGCGTCGTGCGGGACGGCGGCCCGGAGCGGCGCAGCCGGGCGTCGAGGGCGCGGGCGCCGCGCAGGGCGACCGGGTCGAAACTCACGGGCGGCTCGTCGTCGTCGGCCAGGAAGTTCGTCTCCGACTCCGGCAGCAGGGTGTGCTCCCGGTGCGTGGCACCGCCGACGACGCCGCAGGCCTCGACGAGCTCGGCGAGCACCGGGGTGGTGGGCACGGGCTCGTTGCTGCGGGGGTCGCGTCCCTGATGGATCACGACCAGGGTGTCGGTGGCGGCGGCGATCGCCGAGTGCAGCGATCTCAGGGACGCCGCACGCACCCCGGACTCGGGCAGCGCGCGGTCGGGCACCAGGTTGTCGCCGTCGTGACGAACCGGCGGGGGCACGGTCGCGTCGTCGAGTCCGAGGATCACGACCACCCGGTGCCCGACGTCGTCGAGGTCGTCGAGCCGGGTGACGAGGAGCGACCCGTTCCCGTGGTTGGGACGCCCGGCGCCGACGTGGACGAGCCGGTCGAAGTGCGAGCGCAGGTCTCCCCGGCTCACCTCGACATCGGCGCCGACGGTGAGTTCGGCGAGCGCGGCGAGCTCGGCCCGAGCATGCGCGAGCATGCGCGCCGTATCGCCGTCGGCGGGCGAGGTGAGGGCGTCGAGTGCCTCGACCAGCCTGCGGGACCATTCCGACATGGGCGCCGGCGTCTGCCACACGCCAAGGATGCGCCGGACGCGCGAGAGGATCTCGGCCGCGGCGCCGATCGCGGGCAGGTGCCGCGACGACACCTGCGGGACGGGCACGACCGTGTCGAGCCAGCCGGGCGGCCGGTCGGCGAGGGCGACGCCGACGAGCATCCTCTCGATGCCCACCAGCCAGGTCGACTGGCGCACCGCGGCGAGTCCGAACCGTGCCCGGTGCGCGGCGTCGACGCCCCAGTGCGTCTCGGCCCGGTGCAGCAGCCGGGCGAGCGCGTCGAGGTCGTCGGGGTCGAGTGCGAACCGGGTCGCGACGAGCGGCGACGAGCAGAGGTCGACGAAGTCCTGGGCGGTGGCGCGGCTGACCGGCAGCAGCAGCAGCCGCCGGAGCAGGTCGAAGGCAGGGTTGGCCTCGTCGACCCCGGACGCCGCGACCTGCACCCGGAGCTCGGTGCCGGGGTGGCGGCCGGCCCGCGGCACGTCCTCGTCGTCGGCGCGGTGTGCACGGGTGCCGAAGGCGGCGCGGACCAGGGGGGCGTACTCGTCGAGCCGGGGACACACGACGACCACGTCGCGGGGCTCGAGGGTGGGCGACTCGACGAACAGCGCGCACAGCACGTCGCGGAGCACCTCGACCTGACGGTCGGGACCGTGACTGGCGTGCACCTGCACGGTGCCGTCGGGAGCCGGCCGGACGCCGGTGACCGCCGGCCGCCGGGGCGAGAGCAGGTTGGCCTGGAGCCGGTGCAGCACGGTGTTGAGGACCGGAGACCCGTCGCCGACCACGATGGTCGACCCGCCCGGGCCGAGCAGCCGGTGCACCTGGGCGCGGGCCGACTGCCCGAGCCGCTCGCCCCACGGGGTCGCCATGCCGGCGGGCGCGAGCACCCACACCGTCACCGGGCGCACCCGCGCCACGGCGTCGAGGAACTCGTGCTCGAACGCGGTCATCGGGCCGGGATCGACGAGCAGCACAGTGTCGCGGAGGCCGGCGATCGGTCGCCCGCCGGCAACGAACTCGAGCAGCCGGTCGTGCCGGGTCACGGGGTCGTCGACGGGGGAGAGGAGCTCGCGGCAGGCCCGCCACACCACGGGTTGCCAGCCGGCCGAGGGCCCCAGCGCATCGCCCTCGGGGTCGACGTCGGTCCCGGCCGTCCAGGACCGGAGCATCCCGGGGGCGTCGCGGACGTAGCCGAGCAGCAGCCGGGCGATGCGGTCGGCGGTGGCCATCCAGCGTCCGGGGCGCTGCTCGCCGTCGTCGGCCCCCGGGCCACCGGACGCCGCCGGGTGCAGGAGGTGGTGGGCCACGGGGGCGAACCACGGCTCGCCGACGGAGGCGCGCAGCACCGACAGCACCGTGAGGGTGAGCGGACGCCGTCGCCACGGGTCGCGCTCGGGAGCGAGGTGGGCCAGTTCGGCCTGGACCCGCCGGTGCACCCCGGCCAGGGTGGGGAAGTCGACCCCCGCGCAGATGCCCGCGTGCCGGTCGGACGCCGTCCCCGTGCGGGTGGCGATCGCCTGCGAGAGGGCCCGGCGCGCAGCCGGGCCTCGGACGACGAGTTCCACGGCCGCGAACGGGTCGCCGGGACGGGCGGCGTGGAGGGTGTGCACCACGTCGTCCACGAGGTCGCTCCAGCGGGTGGCGATGCGAACCGAGAGCCCGACCCGCTCGCCGGGGACCGCGGGGCGGTACCCCTCGGGATGCTGCACGGACACGCTCGTCATGATGGGCCTCACCCTACGCAAGCGCACCGACACTTTCGCTCCGGGCCCGGCCGCCCCGGGAGGGCGCGCCCGCCCTTCCCGCCGAGCCGGCCGAGGTGAAACTGTCGGGCCGAGCGCCTAGGGTCGGGCGGGACGTGGGCGCCGCAGCGGGCGCGGCCCGTGGAGGATCGGGAGGTGCAGGTGCGGATCGACCCGCAGCAGGTCCTCGACGCCCTCGACCCCGAGCAGCGCGAGGTCGCCACCTCGTCGGGTGCCCCGACTGTGGTCATCGCGGGCGCGGGAACCGGCAAGACGCGCGCACTCACCCACCGCATCGCCTACGCGGCGCTCACCGCCCTGCTCGACCCCCGGCGCACGCTCGCCGTGACGTTCACCACGCGCGCCGCCGGTGAGCTGAGGGCGCGGCTGGCCACGCTCGGCGTCCCTCAGGTGCAGGCCCGAACCTTCCACTCCGCCGCCCTGCGCCAGAACCGCTACTTCTGGCCGCGCGCGTACGGCGTCGAGCTCCCTCAGGTCACCGAGTCGCGCATGCGGCTGGTCGCCGAGGCGAGCACCCGGCACCGCCTCGGCGCCGACACTGCGCTGCTGCGCGACCTCGCGGGGGAGATCAGCTGGGCCAAGGTGAGCAACGTTCCGGTCGGCGACTACCCCGCCCTCGCGCGTGCCGCGGGGCGTGAGTTCACCAAGGCTGACCCGGAGGCCGTCGCGCGGGTCTTCGCCACCTACGAGCAGCTGAAGACGGCGCGCGGTCTCATCGACTTCGACGACGTGCTGCTGTGCAACGCCGCCCTGCTGTCGCAGCACCCCGACATCGCCGCCGAGGTGCATGCGACGTACGCGCACTTCGTCGTCGACGAGTTCCAGGACGTCTCCCCGCTGCAGCACACCGTGCTCAACCTCTGGCTCGGGGGACGCCACGACGTCTGCGTCGTCGGCGACCCCAACCAGTCCATCCACGCGTTCGCCGGAGCGCGGCCCGACTACCTGCTCAACTTCACCGCGGAGCATCCCGCCGCCCGCACCGTGCGGCTGGTCCGCAACTACCGCTCGACGCCCGAGGTGCTGGTGCTGGCCAACCGGGTCGTCGCGCCGGTGAACGCCGGCGTCCGGCTCCAGGCCAGGAGGCCCTCGGGCGCGGCGCCCGAATTCGCGGGGGCGGAGAGCGAGGCCGACGAGGCGGCCGGCATCGCCGAGTGGCTCGCGGCGGTGCACCGCGAGGGGGTGGAGTGGCGCGAGATGGCCGTGCTGTTCCGCATCTCCGCCCAGTCGCCGGCCCTCGAGGCGGCGCTGGCCGAGCGCGACGTCCCCTACCAGGTGCGCGGAGCCGAGCGGTTCTACGAGCGCCCCGAGATCCGCCAGGCGATGCTGGCCCTGCGGGCGGCGGCCGGCACCGGACCCGCGACCACCGGCGCCGCGGTCGACGACGACGAGTCGGTGGCCGTGGCTCAGGTGCGCCAGGTGCTGCTGGCGTCCGGCTGGACGCCCGAGCCGCCCAGCGGGGCCGGCCACCAGCGCGAGCGGTGGGAGTCGCTGGCCGCCCTGCTCGACGCCGCGCAGTCGGTCGCCGACGAGGATCCCGATCTCGACTTCGCGTCGGTCGTCGCCGTGCTGCAGCACCGGGCGAGCATCGACCACGCACCACCGGGTGCCGGGGTCACGCTCGCGACCATGCACTCGGCCAAGGGCCTCGAGTGGGACGCCGTCGCGCTCGCCGGCGTCCACGAGGGCACCATGCCGTTCGTGCTCGCCACCAGCGCCGCCGACCTCGCCGAGGAGCGGCGGCTGCTGCACGTCGCCGTCACCCGGACCCGCTCGCGGCTGCGCATCTCCTGGTCCGGATCCCGGGGGCGGGTCCGGCGCCCCTCCCGGTTCCTCGACGGGTGCCTGCCGGCCGGCCTCTCCGGGGCGGAGGCCGGACCAGCCCCGCGTCCCCGGGCCCCGCGCGCGGTGACCGCCTGCCGGGTCTGCGGCGGCGTGCTCAGCACCGCGGCCGACCGCAAGCTCGGGCGGCACGAGGACTGTCCCTCCAGCTACGACGAGGCCCTGCTCGCCGGGCTCAGGGCCTGGCGCAAGCAGTCGGCGGACGACCAGCACGTCCCGGCGTTCGTCATCTTCACCGACGCCACCCTCATCGCGATCGCGGAGGCGCTCCCGCGCACCCGCACGGCGCTGGTGGCCATCCCCGGAGTCGGGCGGCGCAAGGCCGAACGCTACGGGGACGAGGTGCTCGCGCTCGTCGAACGCGCGTCGGGCTGACGGAGCGACCCGCCGCCGAACTCCCTTGTCGAAAATGGATTGCCAGGAGCCCTGAGACCGGTAAAGTATCCCGGGTCGCCTGGAGGACGGGCGTGCACCGCGTCGGAACCGGTGCCTGACACAGCGAAGGAGGTCGACGTGCTGATGAACACCATCACGGGTACTGCCGTGCCGCGCATGCGCGCCGCGACCCTCCTCGCCTCGGGGGGAGCACTGCGCCCCGATCTCTCGGGAACGCGCGGCCTCGGCCAGGCGCCCGCCCCCACGCACGTCCACACGTCCATCACCGATCCGGGTCACCCCACCGCGATACCGCTCTAGCCAGCGCCGTCTCACGGGCCGTGACTCCGATCAACCGGAATCACGGCCCTTTTTGTCATCCCGGCCGGGGACGATTCCGGAGCAGCACGGGATTTCCAGGAGACACCATGAACGCGATGCCGAGCCTGACGGCCCATGAGGTGCAGATCGAGCCCTCCCACACGGGCCAGTTGGTCGACCTCTTCCGACAGGCGTGGCTGCCGGTGAGCGACCGGGCCGCCTGCCTCGACCACGACCCCGAGCTGTTCTTCGCCGAGTCGCCGGCCGACGTCGAGCGGGCCAAGCTCGTGTGCCACGGCTGCCCAGTGCGGGAGGTCTGCCTGTCGGCGGCGAAGCGGAGGGCCGAACCCCACGGCGTGTGGGGTGGCGAGCTCTTCGTGGGCGGCGTCGTCGTGGCCCGCAAGCGCCCGCGTGGGCGGCCGCGCAAGACTCAGATCGTCGAGGCCGCGTGAGCGGCGGCCCCGCACCTGCACGCCGGGTGCGGGGCCACGGCGAAGCCGCGCAGGGTCGGGAACAGCGGGTCGCTGACCTCGACGCGGCCGGCCAGCGCCCGGCGTCCCGCCTGCGGAGCCGCCAGATGCCGACCGACGACGGCCGCGGCCCAGGCGAGCGACGAGTCGTCGGTGACCGCCCGGCGCTGCTCGAGGTCGGCGAGCACGCGGGCGTAGCCCGCGTCGTGGGCCGCCCACCCGTGGTCGTGACACTCCAGGCACGGGGTGACCCCCGGCAGAACCCACGGCCCGACCAGCGCCACGCCCTGGTGCACGCGCACGACGACGTGGTCGGCACCCCTCCTCACCAGCCGGCGGGCGAGTACCCGGTCGGGTTCGGCGCTCGCCGTGCACACCACCACGACCGAGCCCGGACGCCACGCGTCCTCGGGGTGGGCGTCGGTCCACCGTGCGGGACGCCGGGTGCCTCGACGTTCGGCCAGCAGCCCGGTCTGCCAGGTCGTGGGCCCCTCGGCGGGACGCGAGGGGTCGCGCCCCAGAACGACATCGAGGGAGGACCGGAGGACGAGGTGGCGCCCGATCGCCGCGGCCCCGGCTCCGTCGCCGACCACGACGACCTCACGCAGGGCGGGGGAGGGGTGCCGAACGTCCGCCGCGCCCCGCAGGGCCCGGTCGAGCCGGGCGGCGAGGTGGGGGTCGTCGTCGCCGGCGCCGTCGTCCTGCAGCCAGTGATGCGGGCCGCGCCACAGTCGCACGGCGGCTCCCGACGGTCCGGTGACGGCGATGACATCGGCGCCCCAGCCGTCGGCCGGCAGGGTCGGGCAGGGCGCGGGGAGTGCTGTGGTGACGGCCATGGGCGTCAGCCTTGTCGCGGCGGGCCCTGCCGGCGTCCGGTTCGTCAGGTCAGGACGGAACGGACAACGGCGGGCGCCGTGCGGACAACACCGGGTGCGTGCGGGACGACACCGGGCGCGATCGGGGCCGGGGACGCGAAGGGGGCGGCACCAGGGCCGCCCCACAACGCCATGCTGTCGCGCTCAGGCGCGACGGGCGCGCGATGATCGCGCGCCGCTACGTCACTTGACCTTGCCGAGAATCCGGTTGAGGTTCGTGCCGCACTCGGGGCAGGTGGCCTTGGCCATCCGGGTGCCCTTGTCGTTGACCACCACGTGGCCGCTGGCCTCGCGCTTCGCCTTGCACTTCACGCAGTAGAACTCACCGCTGTAGGTCTCGTCGCTCATGCTTCCTCCTGGCTGTTGGGCGGCGTTCCGGGCGGGACGACATGAGGTTTGGTAAAGCCCAGACGCGCTACGGGGGTCAACTGTTCCACAACCCCGGGCCACCGACAAAGGGGGGAGGCCGATCCGAGTCGGGCGCGCCGCCCGCGGACAAGGGGCGGCGCTGGTGTGAGCGTCCCCGATCGGGTGTCGCGGCGCCCCCCGGGACGCAGTGAGGCCCCGGGATCTCCCGCTTGCCTTCCCCTGCATGCGGTGACCTTCCGAGGCCTCGCCGATGAACCTATCGGCAAACGAATGAGGAGGTCAAGTGGCTGTTGGACGCCGCCCGGTCGGCCACCGCGGAGCCACCGTCCGGGGTTCTGTCGGTGGCGCGTGCCAGTCTTGGGCCATGGAGTTCCGCCGAGCCGCCGAACCGCCGCTCCCGCCCCCGGTCGCCGCTCCCGCGGGAGACGGGCGCCCGATCGAGGTCGAGATCAGGCGGTCGGCCCGGCGCCGGCGCACCGCCCAGGCCAGGTGGGAGGCCGGCCGCATTGTCGTAATGGTGCCCGCCGGCCTTCCCGGTCGCGAGGAGCAGCGGCTCGTCGAGGGCCTGGTCGCCAAGGTCAACCGTTCCGCGGCCCGTCCCCGCACCCGGGGCGACCAGTGGCTCGGCGAGGTCGCGGTCCGCCTGGCCCGCGCCCACCTCGATCCGGTCGTCCGACGCGAGGTGCGTGCCAGCAGCATCCGGTGGGTGTCGACGATGGAGCGCCGCTGGGGGTCGTGCACGATCGGCACCGGGCGCATCCGCATCGCCGACACCCTCGGCACGGCGCCCCTCCACGTCGTCGAGGCTGTGGTGTTCCACGAGCTCGTGCACCTCGTCGAGCCCGGGCACACCGCGCGGTTCCGCTCGCTCGAGGCGCTCTACCCGCAGCACGACCTCGCCCGCAACTGGCTGCGCGGGTGGTCGGCGGGGCACGCCGCGGCGTCCAGGGAGGCTGGACACCCCGCGGTCGACCCCGGCGACGACTGGGACGACGGCGACGACGACCGGGACGACGGCGCGTTCGACTGAGCGGGCCGATCCTGGGCGGCTCCTCAGGACTCGGGCGTGGTGTCCGGGCCGTGCGGCCCCTCGCCGGGGCCCTCGGCGGTCGGGCCGTCGGCCCCGGGCCCGCCCGGCCCGCTCGCGTCACCTGGCCCGCTCGCGTCACCCGGGCCGCCGTTGAGCAGTTGCTGCAGCTCGAGGTCGATCTCGTCGAAGGCCCGGGAGCCCTCGCCGGTGGTGCCGTGCACGAACCCCTGGGGGTCGTCGAGCGCCTCGGCCCCGGGGGCGAGGTCTGGGTGCGCCCACAGGGCGTCGCGGCCGTCGATGCCCCGGGCCTCGCGCAGCATCGCCCAGAGGGTGGCGGCGTCCCGCACCCGGCGTGGACGCAGTTCGAGCCCGACGAGGGTGCGGAACACGGTCTCCGCGGGGCCGCCGGCGCCGCGGCGGCGCCGGATCATCTCCGACAGCTGGGGCTCGGCGGGCATCCAGCCCTGGGCGGCCTGTGACGTGACCTCGTCGACCCACCCCTCGATGAGTGCCACGAGGGTCTCCAGCCGGGCGAGGATCGCGTCCTGCTCGGCGGTGCGTGTGGGCTCGAACAACCGTCCCTTGAGGTTCTCGGACACCTGCAGCAGCTTGTCGGGGGTGAGCTCCCCGAGGTCGTCGATGTCGACGGCGTCCTCGAGGGCCGAGGTGTCGATGCGGATCTCGCGGGCGTAGTGCTCGACCATGGCGAGCAGCTGGGGAGCCAGCCAGCCCGCCTCGGCGAACAGCCGCTGCCGCGCGGTCTCACGCAGGGTGAGATAGAGGAGCACGTCGTCGGCGGGGATGTCGAGGCCCTCGCCGAAGCCGCCGACCGCGGCGGGAAGCACGACCACGCGCGGCTGCGCGAGCAGCTGCAGCCCGATCTCGGTGCCGGTGAGCACCTGGGTGGACAGCTGACCGAGGGCCTGCGCGAGCTGCATCGAGTACATCGAGCCCGCCATCTGGTTGAGCATCGGCGACAGCATGGAACTGATGCCGGCGAGCTCCGGCGGCAGCGCGGCGCCACCGGTCTGGAGCAGCCCGCCCATCGCCTGGGCCATGCTCGCGGCGATCGGGTCGGTGATGTGCTGCCAGGCGCCCATCGTGTTCTCGATCCACTCCGCCCGGCTCCACGCCACCGGACGCGCGGCGAGCTCGGGCAGGGCGCACGCCTTGTCGAGCCACAGGTCGGCGAGCCGGCCGGCGTCCGCGACCCGCCGCTGGTCTGTGGAGGTGGGGGTGGGGTCGGGGCCCAGGGTGGCCGTGACCTGGCGGGCGAACTGGCGGGTGCGATCCCAGTTCACGCCCGATGCCCCGGTCTCGCCCCCGCCCATGGAGGCGAGCCGGCTCTGCATCTGCTGGACGAGCGCGGCGAAGTCGATCTCGCCGTGCGGGCCGACGTTGATGCCGAGCTGGCGCAGCAGGTTGGCCAGCTGATCGTCGGGGCCGTCGCCCTCGCCACCGGGCAGGAAGGGATTGCTCATGCCTCCAGTGTCCCAAACCCCCCAAGCCTCATGGCGGCGCGTCGGGATCGTGCTGCCGAACCAGTCACGGCGGGGTTGGGGCGCTAGGGGCGCGTTGTATGGTTTCGGCCATGATCGAACAGGGCCGTGCCGCTCGGCGCCTCGCGCCCGGCCGCGGCCCGGCGCTGCCCGGGACGACGGGATGACCCGGCAGAGCTGGACGGCGCTCACCTCGGCGGTGGCGTTCGTCATCCTCGCGGTCCTCCTCGGCGTGCTGCACGTGCCGTTCGTCGCCTGGGCGCCGGGGGAGACGGTCAACCTGCTGGGGCGCAACTCGGCCGGGCAACCCAACCTCCGGGTCAACGGGGTCAAGACCTACACGACCACCGGGTCGCTCCTCATGACGACCGTCTCGGTGACCCGGGTCGACTCCGGGCTCAGCCTCCCCGAGGCCCTGGCCGCGTACGTGCTGCCCAGCCGCGACGTGCTTCCGCGGGACGTCGTCTACCCGCCGAGCCTCAGCAACGACCAGGTGCAGTCGCAGGAAGCCCAGATGATGGACACCTCGCAGCAGTCGGCGCTCGTCGCCGCGCTGCGGGCGGCCGGGCAGCCGGTCAAGGAGATGCCGGTGGTGGCGGCGGTGGTCACGTCGGGTCCCTCCAACGGCAAGCTGCAGCCCGGTGACCTCATCGAGAAGGTCGACGGGACGCCCGTGCAGACGGTCGACGACGTCACCCGGATGATCGCCAAGCACAAGGTCGGCGACACGGTGACCATGACGGTGAAGCGCAACGGCTCGACCGTGGGGGTGAGCATCACGACGGTGGCCTCCAACGACGGCAACTCGACCCCGCGGGTGGGCATCAGGGTCGCGGTGGGCTACGACCTGCAGGCCAGTGCCACCTTCGGCATCGACCCGAGCATCGTCGGACCCAGCGGCGGCCTCATGTTCTCCCTGGCCATCTACGACCTCATCACCCAGTCGGCCATCGCCGGCGACCGCATCGTCGCCGGAACCGGCGAGATCAGCGCCGACGGCACCGTGAGCCCGATCGGCGGCATCCAGGAGAAGATCGCCGGCGCCAGTGCCGCGCACGCGACGGTCTTCCTCGTGCCGGCAGGCAACTGCGTCGACGTCGCCGGCCTGCACACCTCACTGCAACTCGTCAAGGTCGCCACTCTCGACGACGCGATCTCCGCCCTCAACGCGCTGAAGTCGGCCGACACGGCGAAGGAGGTTCCGCATTGCTGAACGACGACCCGCAGGCGCGGACGCCGGAGGAGTCCGGCTCGTCCCCGGCCGACGACGCCCTCGTGGCGGCCCTGGTCGAGATCGAGCACCACGTCGGCCAACAGGGCTGGGACCAGCCGGCCAGGTTGTTCGCGCTCGTGCGCACCGACGAGCTGGTGGCCGCGGAGCCCGCCCTGGCCGAGCACCTCGTCGTCACCGCCCCGGACGCCCTGTCCTCGATCGAGCAGGAGGACTTCCGCGAGGGTGACGACCTGCAGACCACGCTCGAGCGCATCCAGTGGTCGGGCGCGGTCACCGGGTGCGCCCTGAGCGTCGAGCGCAGCTTCCTGCCCAGCGGGGACGAGGCCGACCTCCCCGACGACCCCGACGAGGCGGCCCGGGCGGTGGCGAACCACCCGCACCGCCAGGACCTCCGGGTGGTCGTCGGCGTACTGCGTGACGGCCGCTCCCATGGCGTGGGCCGGTACCGGGAGCGGCCCGACGACCTGTTCGGCGGCCCCGACCTCGCGCCCGGCATCGCCCGGATCCTCGCCGGAACGCTGCTCATCGACCAGCCCGGGGGCGGGCACCGGCCATGAGCGAGCAGGCCGCGCGGTTCTCCCGCCAGCGCTGGGGGAGGACGTCCCGGGGCCGGCTCTGGGTGCGCATCCTCGTGCCCCTCGTGGTTGTCGTCGTCGGGTTCGAGGCCCTGGCGTGGATCCGCACCCAGTACCTCTGGTTCCGCTCGGTCGGCGACCAGTCGGTGTTCACCACGCTGTGGGTGACCCGGCTGGTGCTCGCCCTCGTCTTCGGGGCCGTGGACTTCGCCTGGGTCGCGGGCACCATGTACCTCGCCTACCGGCTGCGGCCGAGGTTCCGGTCCGCCAACACCTCGGTGCTGCTGCTGCGCTACCGGGCCGCGATGGACCTGCGGCTGCGCCTGGCCATCGGTCTGCCCGCCGCCTTCGTCGCCCTCTGGGGCGCGGCCTCCGGGGCGGGGGCGGCGTCCACCTTCCTCGCCTGGCGCAACCAGGTGCCGTTCGGGCGCACCGACCCCTACTTCGGCCTCGACGTCTCGTTCTTCGTGTTCACCTACCCCTGGCTCACCTATCTGGTCGACCACCTCATCGCGATGGCGGTCATCGGCATCATCGCCGCCGGCGCGGTCCATCTCATGGTGGGCGGCTTCCAGGGGATGAGCCTCACCCACCGCGGGGAGGAGTCGCCGCGGGCGGCGTCCGCACACCTCAGCGTGCTCGTCGCGCTGCTCATGATCGCGCTCGGGCTGTCGGCGCTGCTCGGCCGCTACGGCTACGAGATGAGCGACAACTCCCTGTTCACCGGCGTCTCGTACACCGACCAGCACGTGCGGTTCGGCGCCAAGCTGGTCGTCGCGATCGTGGCGTTCATCTGCGCCGGACTGTTCGTCCTCAACGCGTGGACCCACCGGTGGTCGCTGGGCTGGCTCTCCTTGATCCTGCTGCTCGTCACCAGCATCATCCTGCTCGGCATCTATCCGGCCACCGTCCAGCGGTTCAAGGTGCGCCCCAGCGAGCCCCAGCTCGAAGCCCCCTACATCGCCAACCACATCAGTGCGACGAGAGCGGCCTACGGGCTGTCCAACGTCAAGACGACGCCGAACTACGCCGCCACCCAGACCGCCAGCGCCGGCCAGCTCAAGGCGGACGCCGAGGCGCTGCCGTCGATCCGGCTGATGGACCCGGCAATCATCGCTCCCACCTTCGAGGCGCTGCAGCAGAAGCAGAACTACTACACCTTCCCCCCGGTGCTGGACGTCGACCACTACACGCTCGACGGGGTGTCGACCGACGCGGTCGTCGCCGCCCGGGAGATCAACACCGACGCGATCCCCGACAAGACGTGGACGAACCTGCACACGGTCTACACCCACGGGTACGGGGTCGTCGCCGCGTACGGGAACCGCCGCACCGGCGACGAGCCGGTGTGGATCGAGGGCGGCCTGCCGCCGACCGGCGCCCTCAACGAGACCCAGGGGCGCATCTACTTCGGCGAACAGTCGTCCAACTACGTGGTCGTCGGCGCCCCTCAGGGCACGCCTCCGGTCGAGTTGGACACGCCCGCGCTCACGGCGTCCGGCTCGCCGAGCCTCTACACCTACACCGGCACGGGCGGGGTGCCCATCGGCAACTGGTTCGACAAGCTGCTGTTCGCGACCCGCCTCAACGACCTCAATCTGCTGCTGAGCAACCGGGTGAACGCCGACTCGCGCATCCTCACCGACCGGCAGCCGGTGCAGCGGGTGCAGCAGGTGGCCCCGTGGCTCGTGCCCGACTCCGACCCGTACCCGACGGTCGTCGACGGCCGGGTCGTCTGGGTCATCGACGGCTACACGATGAGCGCGAACTACCCCGACTCGCAGCAGGTCGGATGGCAGGCGGCGACCAGCGACTCGGCGAGCACCGCCCGCTCGGTCTTGTTCGACCGGCCGGTCAACTACGTGCGCAACTCCGTGAAGGCGACGGTGGACGCGTACGACGGCACGGTCACGCTCTACGCGTGGGACGAGTCGGACCCCATCCTCAAGACCTGGGAGAAGACCTACCCCGGGCTGGTGAAGCCCAAGGGGTCGATCCCCGCCGACCTGCTCAAGCACCTGCGCTACCCGCAGGACCTGTTCACGGTGCAGCGCACGATCCTCGCCCGCTACCACGCGACCGACCCCGTCCAGTGGCTGCAGAAGTCGGACCTCTGGCAGGTGCCCGACGACCCCACCCGCCCCGGCTCCGACACCCAGCCGCCCTACTACCTGTCGGTGCGCTGGCCCGGCGACTCGCAGCCGGTGTTCAGCCTCACGTCGGGCTTCACGCCGAGCGACCGGTCGAACCTCATCGCCTACATGAGCGTGGACGCCGATGCGTCCAGCCCTGGCTACGGGACGATCCGGGTGCTGCGGATGGCCGACACCGTGCAGGTTCCCGGGCCGGCGCAGACCTACAGCGCGATCAACTCGAACGAGGCGGTGGCGGCGAAGCTGCGGCTGTTCCTCGGGCAGGGCTCCTCGTCGGCCATCTACGGCAATCTGCTCGCCCTGCCCGTCGGCGGGGGCCTGCTGTACGTCGAGCCCGTCTACACCCAGACGACGGTGAGCTCGGGGGGATACCCGGCGCTGCGCTTCGTCGTCGTGCGCTTCGGCGAGCACGTCGGCATCGGCGACACCCTGCAACAGGCCCTCGACCAGGTGTTCCAGGGCAACGCGGGGGCGAGCACGGGGGAGGGCAACACCTCACCCCAGCCGACTCCACCCAGCAGCAACGCCCCGGGGGCGGACGCCGCCCGCAAGCTGCTCCAGCAGGCCCAGCAGGCCTACGACGCCGCGGCGACGGCGCTCAAGCAGGGCGACCTCGCCGGTTACGCGAAGCAGATCGGCATCGCCCAGCAGAAGACGGCGGAGGCCCTGGCCGCGCTCAACCGGTGAGGGGCGGGGCCGGGGGCCGGCGGGCGTCCTGGTCAGACCGCGAGCGGCGCGACGTCGAATCCCGCTGCCGCGAGCGCGGGAGCCAGCGCCTCGGCGGCGCCCACGACGACGATCCAGCACTCGTCGGGACGCACCAGCTCGCGGATCAAGGCGGTGGCGGCATCGGTGGTCGTGCCGGCGATCCGCGCGAAGTGCCGGTTGGGGTAGTCGGGATCCTGCCCGTCCGCGGCGAGCGCCCGCGCCTGCTCGGCGATCCCTCCGGCCGTGTCGTAGCGCAGCGGCGCCACGCCGACGAGGTAGTTCACCGCGTCGTGCACCTCCTCGGCGGTGAGGGGATCGGCCAGGGAGAGGATGTCGAGCGCCCGGGTGAGGGCGTCGGTCGTCACCTCGGTGCGCGAGCTCCAGGACGCCGTCCACTGCCCGCCTGCCCGCAGGGGGGCCACGCTGAGGTGCGCTCCGTAGGTGTAGCCCAGTTCCTCGCGCAGCACCGCGTTGAGACGGCTGAGGAAGCTGCCGCCGACGGCGGTCGCCGCGACCTGGAGCGACGAGAGTCGCGGATCGGACCGGTCGATGGCGCGCCCGCAGATGCGGACCTCGGCCTGGACGGCGTCCGGACGGTCGACCAGGTGCACCGTGCGGCGCGCCGGTGTCGTGGTGACCGGTCGCCAGTCGGGAGCCGGTTGCACGCTGCCGTCGGGGGCCGGCGTCCACGGGCCGAAGGAGGCGGCGAGCAGGTCGAGGATCTCGGGGGGCAGCTCGCCCGCGATGACCAGGGTCGCCCGGTCGGGCCGCCAGTGGGCGTCGTGGAAGGCGTGCAGGTCGTCGGCGGTGATTCCGGCGATCGACTCCTCGGTGCCCCCGGCCGCCCGGCTGAAGCGGCTGTCGTCGGCGAACTGCACGGTGCGCCGGGCCATCGTGGCGCTTCCGCTCGCCGAGGCGCGGGCGTGCGCGATCTCGCTGCGCCGCAGGGCGAGGTGCCGGGCGACGTCGGAGGGCGCGTACTCGGGCTCGAGGACGATCTCCGCGAACAGGGGCAGGGCGTCGGCGAGCCGTGTCGAGGGCACGTCCAGGCTGCAGATGGTGGCGGTGTGCCAGACGTGGGCCGAGTAGGCGGCCCCGCGACGCTCCAGCTCATCGGTGATGGCCGAGCCCGGGTGCCGCCGGGTGCCCTCGTCGGCGACCCGTGCGCACAGCATCCCCACGCCCTCGCGGTCGCGCCGCTCGTCGCTCAGGGGCACGTCGAGGACGAGATCGACCGCGATGACGTGCTGGCCGGGCAGGTGGAACGCCCAGACGCGCAGGCCGTTGGGGAGGGTGGCGATGTCCGGCTGGGGATAGTGCCAGACGCTCGGGTCGGGGACGACGGGCCGGGTCGTGGTCATCGGATTCCCTCGCTGAGGTAGACGAGACGGCTGCGGTCGTCCGGGCGCAGGTGGTCGCGGGCGGCCGCGGTGATGTCGTCGGGGGTGATGGCCTGCACCACCTGCAGGTGGCTGTTGACGCGGGCCGGGTCGCCGAGCAGCGAGGCCGCCTCGTTGATCCGGTCGGCGCGGTCGTCGACGCCGGCCAGTTCGCTGAGCCACTCCCGCTCGAACTGGGCGGCGACCCGCTCCACCTCCCGCTCGTGGGGGCCCTCGGCGATGAGCCGCTCGATCTCCTCGCAGATCCGCTGTTCGACCTCGCCCGGGTCGGCCCCCGGGACGAGCGCCGCCGACACGAAGCTGAGGGAGTTGCCCTGGGCCAGGCTGAGGCTGGACGCCGACACCGACTCGGCGATCTCCTCGTGGCGCACGAGGCGCTCGTGCAGCCGCGAGGCCTGGCCGTTACCGAGCACGGCCAGGGTCTGGTCGACGGCGTCGGCGGTGGTGGTGGTGAGATCGGGGGTGAGCCAGCCGAGCGCCACCACGGTGCGCGGGACGTCGCGGGTCACCACCGTCGTCGGCACGTCCGTGAGGGGCGGCAGTGGTGGCACCGGCCGGCGTCCGGGAGCGGGTGAGCTCGGCAGATGCCCGAAGTAACGGGTCACCCGGTCGAGGGCGGCGTCCGCCTCGACGGCACCGCTGAGAACGAGCACCGCGTTCGCCGGCTGGTACCAGTGCGTGTGGAACTCCTGCACCCACTCCAGCGGGGCCGCCATGAGGTCGGGCATCGAGCCGATGGTGGGATGGGCGTAGGGATGCCCCTCCGGGAAGTTGGTGCCGAGCAGCAGTTCGAGCAGATCGCCGTAGGGGGTGTTGTCGTAGCGCTGACGCTTCTCCTCCAGCACCACGTCGCGCTGGTTGTCGAGGTTCTCCTGCGTGACGGCGAGGGACGCCATCCGCTCGGCCTCAAGCCACAGGGCGAGGTCGAGCGCGTGCGGGGGGACCGTCTCGAAGTAGTTCGTGCGGTCGAACGAGGTGGTGGCGTTGACGCTGCCGCCCACCGCCTGGATCGAGGCGAGGTGCTCCCCGCTGGTCACCTGCGCCGAGCCCTGGAACATGAGGTGCTCGAACAGGTGGGCGAAGCCGGTGCGCCCCGGCACCTCGTCGCGGGACCCGACCTGGAACCACAGATTGACCGCGACCGCCGGCGAGACCGGGTCGGGGTTGACCACCAGCCGCAGTCCGTTGTCGAGACGGTGTTCGACAAGCTCGTAATGCGGGGCGATCACAGACATCCCACTTGTCTATCATGCGAGCGGCCGGGTGGGCCCGGGGCTCCCGGGTCGGCGGCGGCGTGGACGGCGTCCGGCGGGCGTGGCGCGGGCCCGATTTGGCCGGCGTCCGGCGTCGCTGTATCGTTGGCAGAGCCGACGCGGGGTGGAGCAGCTCGGTAGCTCGCCGGGCTCATAACCCGGAGGTCACAGGTTCAAATCCTGTCCCCGCTACAACGTGTACAAAGGCCCCTGACCTGGCAATCCTCTGGTCAGGGGCCTTGTTGTTGGGTAAGAGAATGCGATCTGCGTGCAACCCACGGACAGGTCGGGGATGTCACACGGCCGGTGGGCGAGCGGGGTCATAGGGGTCCCATTCGAGGCGCCAAAAGGCTTGCAGCCCGTGGTCGCGGATGAACTGTCGTTCGGTCCGGTAGGTCGGATACATGCCGGTCAGGTTGATGGGGAGGTCGTCGCCGACGTCGATGCGGGCGTCGTCGGCGTCGACGACCGATGGCGCGAAGACGACGAAGCCGTCCATGGTGGTGTCGGGAGCGATGGGTTCGCCGAAGTCCACGACGTCGCCGTACTGGAACGGGCAATCGCCCCGCAGGTGCTCGGCCACAGCGGCGACCGCGAGCACCCACGAGGGGTTCTCCGAGCGGACGCAGATGCAGAGCTCCGGCTTGCCGTGCTGCCACCGTTCATGCTGGGCCAGCGACAGCCCGTAAGTGAATCCAAGGAACAGTCCCGTTTCTGGCAGGTCGCGGTAGCCGATGGCTGTGAGCCCCTTCACCCCGCGCCTGGTCGACTCGACCGGCCAGAACTCTGGCTCGGCGCCCACCGATAGCTCATCCAAGTGAGCCAGGTAGCGCTCAATGCGGCTGCTCCCGGTCACGGTGTCCATCCTCTCGTGTTGGAGCTCATCGGCCAACAGTCGCGGCGTCCGTCTCCGCAGGGGCGGCCGAGGGCTGGCGCTTCTGACCCGGGGAGCGACAACCAGGTCGACAGCGTCGTGGCTTGGGTCGTGCGCCTCCGAATCGGCGGGCGACCGGTGCCTTTGGTGCCATGGCTGCCGGGAGGTCGGCGTGTCGCCCGCGGATCGGGAGGATTGTCGGGTGAGGGCGCGCGGCCGGGCTTGCCGCTACAGGTTTCTGTCAGTGGCCACGTTTACTATCGAACGTATGAACGATGAAGTGGGGATCATCGAACTGAAGATCCTCGACAGATGGGGCGACGCGAACCGTGCCGCCCTCGCCGCCGTTGAACGGGTGAACCTCGCCGGCACCCCTTCCGACGCGGACGTTGCCCGGATCGACCTGCTCCGCGCGTTGGAGGAGGTGAAGAACATCGCCACAGCCCTGCAAGCAGTCACAGCGGTGGCGTTCGCCCGCTCCCAACGCGCCGAACAAGCCCGTCAGGGAGTGCCCGCCGACCAGCTCGGCCGGGGGGTGGCCGAGCAGGTGGCCCTGGCCCGGCGGGAGTCACCCCACCGGGGTGGGGTGTTCCTCGGCGTCGCGTCGATCCTCGTCTTGGAAATGCCGCACACCCTGCACGCGATGGCCACCGGGGTGCTCACCGAACACCGGGCCCAACTGCTCGTCCACGAGACCGCGTGCGTGTCACGGGAGGTGCGCGGCGAGGTCGACGAGGCGGTCGCCGGTGACCTCGACCGACTCGAGCGGCTCGGCACCCGGCGGTTGGTGCACCTGGTCCGGGCCGAGACCTACCGGCGCGACCCCGAATCCTCGGTGGGTCGGCTCGCGTACGCGGCCTCGCAACGGTTCGTGGCGGTGCGCCCGGCACCCGACTGCATGGTGCGGCTCACCGCCCTGCTCCCCGTCGGCCAGGGTGTCGCCGCGTTCGCCGCTCTGTCCAAGGCCGCCGACACCGCTCACGGCACCGGCGATCCCCGCACCCGGGCCCAGATCATGGCCGACGAGTTGGTGATCCGGCTTACCGGACAAACCACCGCCGAGGCCGTACCCATCGGACTGCACCTGATCCTGCCCGCCGAGGTCCTCCTCAACCGGCGCGGACGCCACACCACCGGCGACCGGACCGCGGGCGAGCGGCCGGGTGTGGTGCTCGGCCACGGACCCATCCCCGCCGAGCTGGCCGGAGACCTCGTGGTCGCCGCGCCCCCGCTCCGGTCCTGGATCCGCCGGCTCTACCAGGCGCCCACTGGACGGCTGGTCGCGATGGAATCCCGGCGCCGGCTGTTCCCGAGCGGGCTGGCCGAGTTCATCACCATCAGGGATCAGATCTGCCGCACCCCTTACTGCGACGCCCCGATCAGACACATCGACCACATGCACCCGAAAGCCGCCGGGGGCCCGACCGGCGCCGCCAATGGCCAGGGGTTGTGCGAACGCTGCAACCACGCCAGACAAGCCCTCGGCTGGACCGCTCACACCATCGTCAGGGACCTGGCAATGGAGGCAGGCGTCGGCGACCGTCGCGCCGACCGGCCACACGAGGAGTGGGGCGACGAGGTGCGTCTCACGACGCCCACCGGGCACCGCTACCGCAGCCCGGCGGTGAGCGGGATGTGAGTCCGGGGTCCCACTTCACGCCAGGCAACCGTTTCCCCCCGTCGGGCGCGAGGGAGGCCGACACTGGGAGGAAGCACCGACGATCGAGGCGACATGAGTTCCGCGACGCTGCCATCCGCCAGCACCCCTGCACCGGTCGCCCGCGGCGCCGCACACCGGGCGCTCCTCGTCGCCACGGGCGCCGTCAGCTCGGTCGGCCTACTCGTCGCCTGGCCGCTCGCTCTCATGGCCGTCCCGCAGGCGGGTCCCTGGTGCCGCACGGCGCCGTGCCTGGCCTACCCGTACGAGAGCGCCGAGTACCGCCCGATCGACTTCGCGTGGATGTACCCGGCGCTGCTCGGTCTCGTCGCCTTCGCCCTGCTTCTCGTCCTCGGCGAGGAGCGAGCCCAGCGGCGTCCGACCGCAGCGCGCCTCGCCCGGCTCGCCGCCGAGGTCGGCGTGGCCCTGCTGGCCGTCGACTACGCCCTGCAGCTCATGGTCGTCCAGCCGAGCATCATCCGGGGAGAGCAGTCGGGCCTGAGCTTCTGGACGCAGTACAACCCGCACGGCGGGTTCATCGCGCTGGAGAACGTGGGCTACCTCCTCCTGAGCGCCGCGATGATCGCGGTCGCCCTCATGGTGCCCGGCACCGGAGTCCGGCGGCGGGTGGTGCGACTCACGGCCGGGACGCTGGGTGCCCTCGGCGTCGTGCTGCTGCCGGTCATGGCCGCGCTGCTGGGCAGCCGACTCGAGTACCTCTACGAGGTGGCCGCCATCAGCGCGGTCTGGGTGGCGATCATCGTCGTCGCGCCCCCGCTGGCCCAGGAGCTCACCGGAACGCGCGTACCAGGGATGTAGCCCGGGGCGGGCGTTCACATCGTCGGCGACGGCCGACGACTCGTGCTGTCATGGAGGAATGCGGACGCGCCCGCATCGGAATTCCGCGGAAAGGACGCACCGATGAGCGCTCAGACCACCCGCGTCGTCTCAGGGGGACAGGCGGGCAACGCGATCTACGGACTCGGCATCTTCGGCGCCTGGGTCTTCTTCTGGATGCACGCCGCCCACGGGCTGTGGCCGCACGTCCTCGCCATCCTCGAGGGCTTCGTCTGGCCGGCCTTCGTCGTCTACCACGGCCTGGAAAGGCTCGGAGCCTGATCGGCGAGCGTCCGGACGCCGGCACGGCAGGCGCCGACCGGCCCGGCCGCGACCTCCGGATCGACGTGGTCGTCGTCGGGGGCGGCCAGGCCGGCCTCGCCACCGCCAGGGCGCTGGTGGACGCCGGCATCCCCTGCGTGGTGCTCGAACGCCACGAGCGCGTGGGCGACACCTGGCGGCTGCGCTACGACTCCTTGCGCCTGTTCACACCCGCCCGCTACGACTCCCTGCCGGGACTCCGCTTTCCCGGGCGTCCCGACGTCTACCCGACCAAGGACGAGGTCGCCGACTATCTCGAGCACTACGTCGCCCGGTTCGAGCTCCCGGTGCGCACCGGCGTCCGCGTGCTGCGCGTCGGGCGCGGCACGACCAGCCGGTTCAGGTCGAGACGGACGCCGGCACGTACCGCTGCCGCGACGTCGTCGTGGCCACCGGCACCTACGGCTCCGATCCCCCTATCCCGGACGTCGCACGGGACCTCGACCCCGCGATCCGCCACCTGCACTCCGGCGAGTACCGGCGTCCGGCCGACCTGCCCGAGGGGGCCGTCCTCGTCGTCGGGGCCTCGCACTCGGGGTGCGACATCGCCTACGAGCTCGCGGCGACGAGGCAGACGACGCTCGCGGGGCCCGACCGGGGGCAGGTGCCCCTGAGATGGGGCTCGTGGCCGCTGCGCCTCGCCTGGCCGCCGGCCATGGCGCTCGGACGCCACCTGCTCACCCGGTCGAACCCCCTCGGACGCCGCCTGGTGGCGCCCCTCCGTGGGCACGGCAGCCCGATGCTGCGGGTGAAGCGGAGCGATCTCGCCGCCAGGGGGGTGGTCCGGATCACCGCACGGGTGGTCGGTACCCGCGAGGGGCTCCCACTCCTCGCCGACGGGCGCGTCCTCGCTGTCCGGACCGTCATCTGGGCGACGGGCTTCGAGCAGCGCTTCGACTGGGTCGACCTGCCGTGGATCCCCGCCCGCGGCTGGCCGCCGGAAGTCCGTGGAGTGGTCGCCGACGTGTCCGGCCTCTACTTCTGCGGGCTCGCCTTCCAGCACTCGCTGGCCTCCGGCGACCTGGCTGGGGTGGGCGACGACGCCCGGTACCTGGCGGGGCGGATCCGTGCCGAGCGCACCCGGGAGCGGACTGCCCGGGATCCGGCGAGCGGCGGGGCTCCGGCGTAGCGTGGAATGCGGGGGCACCGGGCGTGCCCCGGGGGTCACGGGGGAAGCGACATGGACGTCGTCAGCGGTCGATTCAGTGGCAGGACGATCATCGTCACCGGCGCGGGGTCGGGAATCGGCAAGGCCACAGCGGTCCGTCTCGCGCGCGAGGGGGCCACGGTGGTCGCCGCAGACCTCAAGGAGTCACGCCTCGACGAGTTGGTGCTCGAGAATCCCGACCTCGACCTGCGCCCGGTGGTCGCCGACGTGGCGACCGACGACGGGGTGCGCGCCATCGTCAACGCCACCGAGTTCCGGGTCGACGGACTCGCCAACGTGGCCGGCATCATGGACGCCTTCCTGCCCCCGGCCGAGGTCGACGACGCCACCTGGGACCGCGTGTTCGGGGTCAACGTACGAGGCCCCATGCGCCTCATTCGCGCGGTTCTCCCGCTGATGCTCGACGCGGGCGGGGGAGCGATCGTCAACGTGAGCTCCGAGGCGGCGCTGCGCGCGTCGGCGTCCGGCGTCGCCTACACGGCCTCCAAGCACGCGCTCAACGGGCTCACCAAGAGCGTCGCCGTTTTCTACAAGGACAAGGGCATCCGGGCGAACGCCGTGTTGCCAGGTCCGGTGGCGACGAACATCGAGGCGCCGTTCCGGTCGGAACTCGCCGCACGCCTGCTCGGGCCGATCATGCAGGCGACCCTTCCCCGGATGGCGGAGGCCGACGAGGTGGGGGCCGCCATCACCTGGCTGCTGAGCGACGACTCCAGCAACGTCAACGGGGCCATGGTGACCTGCGACGGCGGCTGGTCGGCGATCTGACCACGCCCGTCACCGGTGCCCCCGGCGGCGTCCCACGGCCTTCCGCGCCTCGCCGAGCGCGACCATGAGCACCGGGAGAACCGCCAGGAACGCCCAGTCGCCCACCCGGAGCGGCGCCGTGCCGAAGACGTGCTGCAGCGGGCCGAGGTAGCTCAGCAGGCCGAGCAGCACCACCTCGACGACGATGCCGAGCACGACCCGCCCGTTGCTCAGCAGCCCGACCCGCACGACCGACGCGCGGGTCGTGCGGCAGTTCAGCACTGCCCCGATCTGGGAGAAGATGATCGCGCCCAGCGTCATCGTGGTGGCCCGCTGGTAGAGCCCCCCGGACGCCGCCAGCGCTGCGGCCGGCCACCCGTTGAGCAGGTTGACGACGAAGTAGCCCGCCAGCCCGAACAGGGCCTCGAGCAGCCCGTACCAGGCGAACGCCAGGGCCAGCACGTGCCGGTTCATGAGACGGGCCGCCCGGCTGCGCGGCGCGCGTTCCATCACGTCGCCCTCGGGCGGCTCGGTGCCGAGGCCGAGGGCGGGCAGCAGGTCGGTGCCCAGGTCGATGGTGAGGATCTGCATCACCGTGAGGGGCAACGGGATGAGGCCGCCGGACACGAGGAACGCCGTCGCCGGAGCGGCCTCGGCCACGTTGCTGGTGAGGATGTAGATGAGGAACCGGCGGATGTTGTCGTAGACGCCGCGCCCCTCACGGATCGCCTCGACGATGGAGGCGAAGTGGTCGTCGGTGAGGATCATGTCCGCCGCCTCCTTGGACACGTCCGTGCCCGCCCGGCCCATGGCGATGCCGATGTCGGCCTTCTTGAGGGCGGGTGCGTCGTTCACCCCGTCGCCGGTGACGGCGACGATGTCGCCGAGTCGTTGCAGGGCCGCGACCACCCGGTACTTCTGCTCCGGGGCCACGCGGGCGAAGATCGCCTCCGTGTGCAGGGCGGCCGCGAGTTCGCGGTCGGACATCGCCTCCAGTTCGGTGCCCGAGATCACCCGGACGTCGTCGCCCCGCACGATGCCGATGCTGCGGGCGATCGCCTCGGCCGTCAGCCCGTAGTCACCGGTCATCATGATGACCCGGATGTGCGCCCGGTGGCAGGTGGTCACCGCCTCCGTGACGCCCTCGCGGGGCGGGTCCTCCATCGCTACCAGCCCGAGGAAGGTGAGCCCGCCCTCGACCGCCGCGACGGTGTAGGACGCCGGCTCGGTGGCGTCGTCGAGGGCGCGCCGGGCCACCGCGAGCACCCGCAGCCCCTGCCGGGCGAGCCCGTCGGTGGCCGCGGTGATCTCGGACAGGTCGGCGTCGCTCAGGGCGGCGTCGGCGCCGCCCCGGGAGATCCGGGCACACAGCCGGGTCACCTGTTGTGGCGCGCCCTTGAGGTAGGCGGTCCGCGTTCCGTCGACCGCGTGCACGGTGGTCATCCGCTGGCGGTGGGAGTCGAACGGCAGCTCCCGCAGCCGCGGACGCCGGGAGCGCACCTCGGCGGGGGCGACGCCGGCCTTGGTGGCCGCGACGAGCAGGCACGCCTCGGTCTGGTCGCCCCGAACCCCCCACTCGTCCTCCCCGGGTGCGGGGTCGAGCAGTGCCGCGTTGTTGCAGAGCACCACCGCCTCGAGCAGTTCCCGCAGCGCGGGGTTCGTCCCGGCCCGCTGGGGGACGCCGTCGCGGAGGATCGCGCCGGTAGGCGCGTACCCCCGGCCCTCGACCTCGTAGGTCTCCCCGGGCAGCCAGATGCGGGTCACGGTCATCTCGTTCTGGGTGAGCGTGCCGGTCTTGTCCGAACAGATCACCGTCGTGCAGCCGAGGGTCTCGACCGAGGAGAGCTTCTTGACGAGGGCGTTGCGCTGGGCCATCCGCTGCACGGCCATGGCGAGCGACAGGGTCACCGTCGGGAGCAGTCCCTCGGGAATGAACGCGACGATCATCGCGAGGGCGAAGACGAACGCCGTCACCCCGGGCTGCCCGACGAACAGCACCGCCACGACGAAGTAGAGGGCGCCCATCGCGAGCGCGAGCACCGACAGCTCCCGGGTCAGCCGCGCCAACTCCTGCTGCAGCGGGCTGGCGACCTCGGGCACCGACTGGGTGAGGTGGGCGATCCGGCCGAACTCGGTGTCCATGCCGGTGGCCGTGACGACGCCCCGCCCGTCCCCGCTCACCACGCTCGTGCCCGCGAACACCATGTTCGCGAGCAGCGGCGCCTGCCGGCGTCCGTGGATCGCCGCCGGCGACTTGTGCACCGACCGTGACTCCCCGGTGAGGGTCGACTGGTCGACGCGCAGGTCGGCGCACTCGATGAGCCGGGCGTCGGCCCCGATCCGCTCGCCCTCGCTCAGCAGCAGCAGATCGCCGGGCACCAGGTCCTCGGTCGGCACGTCGGTCTCGGTGCCGTCGCGCAGCACGAGCGCCCGCTGCGACAGCATGCGGCGCAACGCGTCGGTCGCGCGTTCGGCGCGGTACTCCTGCCAGTATCCGAAGACGCCGTTGATGACGACGACCGCGAACACCGCCAACCCGAGTTCCAACAGGCCGGCGAGCACCGCGATGCCGCCGGCCACCCACATGAGGATCGCCATGGGGCTCGCGAACTGGGCGAGCAACTCGAGTGGCTCGGAGCGGCCACGCTGCGCGGCGATCTCGTTGCGGCCGTACAGCTCCAGGCGCGCGGCGGCCTCGCCCGCGGACAGGCCCCCGCCGCTGGATCCGAGCGCGTCCACCACCCGATCGGGGTCGAGGGCGGCCAGACCCTCACCGGCCAACGCGTCGCTCACCATCGCGGTTCCACAACCCTTCGCCACCGACGTGGCACGGCTGTCTCCTGCACTGTAGAACCGCCGGACTCTCCGGCGAGGCCGAACGCCGGGTGCGGCCGGCCGGCGCGGTGGGGGAGGGGCCGGGCGGACCGGCGTCCCCGGCCCCACCGAGTAGGATCATCACGCCCTTGCGGCGCTCAGCGAGGCCAAGCGACAGGAGACGTCATGGGACGGCGCCACGTTTCGAAGCTGGTGACGTCCGTGGTCGCCCTCGTCATGGGAGTGGCGCTGTTGACCCTCGCCGGCTGCTCCAACACCGCCGGTCCCGACGGCACCCAGAGCTCCTCGACGCTGGTCGTGGGGGCGACCCTCGAGCCCACCGGGCTCGACATCACGACGTCCGACGGCGCGGGCGGGCCGCAGGCGCTGCTGTACAACGTCTACGAGACGCTGGTGAAGCTCAACAGCGACGGCAACCTCGTCGGGCTGCTCGCGACCGACTGGACGGTCTCGCCCGACGGCCTGTCGTACACCTTCGCCCTCCAGCCGCACGCCACCTTCGCCAACGGCGACCCGGTCACCGCACAGGCCGTCGTCGACAGCCTCAACCACATCCGCAGCAACCCCGCCACCACGGCGACGATCAAGTCGCAGCTGGCCGTCGTGAGCAACGCCGTCGCCGACACGAACAGCACGCTCACCATCACACTCAAGCAGCGCAGCCACTTCTGGCTCTACAACATGGCGGGCCCGGCGGGCATCGTCATCGACCCCGCGGGCTTCGCCACGCTCTCGAAGGCGACGGCGGGCTCGGGGCCCTACGTCTTCAAGTCCTGGACGAAGGGCGCCTCGGTCACGCTCACCCGCAACACCAACTACTGGGGCAACGAGGCGCACTTCGGCTCGGTGACCTTCAAGTACTTCACCGACCCCAACGCCCTCACCACGGCGATGAAGGCGGGGGACATCAACATCATCAGCGACCTCACCACCCCCGACGCGCTCGACCAGTTCAGCGACAGCGAGAAGTACACGATCGTGCGCGGAACGAGCAACGGCGAGGTCGTCATGGGCTTCAACCACGACTCGACGCCGCTGAAGAACCTCAAGGTGCGCCAGGCGATCATCTACGCGGTCGACCGCAAGGCCCTGCTCGACACGGTGTGGGGCGGCCAGGGGACGCTCATCGGCTCGATGGTGCCGCCCACCGACCCCTACTACGAGGACCTGTCGACCTACTACACCTACGATCCCGCCAAGGCGAGGCGGCTGCTCAAGGAGGCCGGTTACGGCAAGGGGCTCACCCTGTCGATGCCGGTGCCGAACCTCTCCTACGCCACCGGCGCCGCCCAGTTCGTGGCGGCCCAGCTCAAGCAGGTGGGAATCACCGTCAAGGTGCAGCAGCAGGACTTCGGCACGTGGATCAGCCAGGTGTTCCAGAAGGGCGACTACGACCTCACGATCGTCAACCACGTCGAGCCCAAGGACATCGTCAAGTGGGCCGACAAGAACTACTACTGGCACTACGACAACCCGGAGTTCAACAAGCTCATCGCCTCGGCCGACCAGGCGCCGACCGACGCGGAGTTCATCGCGCTGATGAAGCAGGCGGCCCGCATCCTCACCACCGACGCGGCCGGCGACTTCCTGTTCCTGTTCCCGCACATCGCGGTCTGTGACGCCGACATCAGCGGCATCACCCCCAACCAGGTCACCTCGAGCTTCGACCTCACCACGCTCGCGTCGCGCGACAGCTGAGCGGGTCCCGCGTCCCCGACTCCCGTGCACGTCGTCCGGCAGATCCTCACGAGGCTCAGCGCCCTGGTGCTGAGCCTGCTCGTGGCGTCGCTGCTGATCTTCGTCGCCCTCAACGCGCTGCCCGGCGACGCGACCTCGGCGATCCTCGGCACGAACGCCGACCCGGTCGCCGTCGCCCAGCTGCGCGCCCGGCTCGGCCTCGACCGGCCCCTCCTCGTGAGATACGTGTCGTGGCTGGCCGGGCTGCTGCGCGGCCACCTCGGCACGTCGCTCGTGTCGGGGGACGCCGTGAGCTCGCTCATCCTGCCCCGCCTCGGAGTCACGGTCTCGCTCGTCGCGTTCGCGACGGTGCTGTCGGTGGCGATCGCGCTGCCCCTCGGCATGTACGCCGCCGTGCACCGGAGGCGCGCCCGAGGCTTCGTCGCGGCCACCGTGAGCCAGCTCGGGATGGCGGTGCCGGCGTTCGTCGCCGGGATCGTCCTCGTGCTCGTCTTCGCGGTGCGGCTGCAGTGGCTGCCCGCCGGCGGCTACGTCGACATCCAGCGCGATCCCCTCCAGTGGCTGCGCCACCTCGTGCTGCCCTCGCTCAGCCTGGCCCTCGTCAACGGCTCACTGCTCGCCCGCTACGTGCGCTCGGCGTTCGTCGAGGTGCTCGCCGAGGACTGGTTCCGCACCGCGCGGTCGGTGGGGTGGCGGCTGTGGCCGGCGCTGTGGCGGCACGGCGTCCGCAACGCCGCGACGTCCCTCGTGACCGTCGTCGGCCTGCAGCTGGCGACCGTGTTCGTCGGTGCCGTGGTCGTCGAGCAGGTGTTCGCCATCCCCGGGCTGGGCACGCTGCTGCTCGACCAGGTGACCAAACGCGACCTCGTCGTCGTCCAGGACATCGTCATGCTCCTCGTGGCCGTCGTCCTCGTCATCGAGGCGCTGGTCGAGCTCGCCTACCTCGCCCTCGATCCGCGCCTGCGGGGACGCCGGGAGGCGCGATGAGGCGGCTGCCGGTGGTGTTCGGCCTGGTCGCGGTGGGCCTCGTGGTGGTCACCGCGCTGGTCTCGCTCGTCTGGACACCGTACGACCCGGGCGCCATCGACCCCGGCGTCCGGCTGGCGCCCCCGGGGTGGCCGCACCTGCTCGGCACCGACACCTTCGGCCGCGACACGCTGAGCCGGCTGATGGCCGGCAGCCGCATCTGCCTGCTCGTCGGGGTCGTGTCGGTCGCCATCGCCGCCGTGGCCGGCGTCCCGCTGGGCCTGGTCGCGGGGATGACCAGGGGAGTGGTCTCCCGGCTCGTGCTCCGGGCGGCCGACCTGCTCTACGCGTTCCCGGCGATCCTCGTCGCCATGCTGCTCGCCGCAGCCTTCGGCGGCTCCACGCTCACCGGGATGGCCGCGATCGGCATCGCCACCGTGCCGGTGTTCACGCGCATCACCCGGGCCGGGACGCTCACCGTGATGAGCCAGGACTACGTCTGGGCGGCCCGCGCCTCGGGCACCACCTGGCCGGCGATCGCCGCCCGGCACGTGTGGCCCAACATCGCCCCGCTCGTGGGCGTGCAGGCGTCGGTGAGCTTCGGCATGGCGATCCTCGCGGAGGCCGCGTTGAGCTACCTCGGGCTGGCGACGCCCCCCACCACCCCCACATGGGGCCGGATGCTCTACGACGCCCAGGCGCAGCTGTTCAACGCGCCGCTGCTCACCCTGTGGCCCGGCGCGGCGATCGTCGTGGCGGTGATGGGCTTCAACGTGCTGGGGGACGGGCTGCGCGACCTGCTCGACCCGCGGCTGCGGGAGGTCGTATGAGCGCGCTGCTGGAGGTCGACGACCTCCGCGTCGACTTCGGACGCCGCCGGGTGCCGGCCGTCGCCGGCGTCTCGCTCGCCCTCGGCCCCGGCGAACGGCTCGGGCTGATCGGGGCGTCGGGCTCGGGCAAGTCGGTCGCCGCCCTGGCCGTCATGGGGCTGCTTCCCGACAACGCACACGTCTCCGGCGAGGTGCGGTGGCGGGGCGAGAACCTCGTCGGACGCGGCGACGCCCGCCTGTCGCGACTGCGGGGGAGCCGGATGTCGATGGTGTTCCAGGAGCCGATGACCGCCCTCGACCCGACGATGCGGGTCGGCCGCCAGGTGGCCGAGGTGCTGCGGCTGCACCGGGACGCCGCACCCGGTCCGGCCCGTCAGCGGGTGCTCGACATGCTGGCAGGGGTCGGCGTCCCCGATCCCGACCGGGTCGCCGACGCCTACCCGCACCAGCTGTCCGGCGGCCAGCGGCAGCGCGTCCTCATCGCGATGGCCCTGGTCAACCAGCCGGAGCTCGTGCTCTGCGACGAGCCGACCACCGCGCTCGACGTCACCGTCCAGGCGAGGGTGCTCGACGTCCTCGACCGGCAGCTCCGCGCCGCGGACGCCGCCTGCCTGTTCATCAGCCACGACCTGGCGGTGGTCGCCCAGGTGTGCGACCGGGTGGCGGTGATGTGGCGGGGCAGGATCGTCGAGTCCGGCCGGGTCGTCGACATCCTCGAACGCCCCGCGCACCCGTACACCGCCGCCCTCGTCACCGCCGCCCGCATCGACCTCGTCGAGCCGGGGCGCCCGCTGCCCACCGTCACGGTCCCAGACGACCCGGAGCCGGCACCATGAGTCCCCTCTTCTCGGCCGTCGAGGTGAGCCGCACCTTCGGGCGCGGGGACGCCGCCGTGCACGCCCTGCGCGGCGTCTCGCTCGACGTCCAGCGCGGCGCGCGGCTGGGCGTCGTCGGCGGGTCGGGATCGGGCAAGACGACGCTCATGCGGCTGCTCTGCGCGCTCGACCGCCCGACGTCGGGAACCGTGAGCTTCCGCGGGCGTCCCCTCGGCCGGCGCGCCCGCGACCTCGCCGACCTGCGAGCGAGCGTGCAACTCGTGTTCCAGGACCCCCGCTCGTCGCTCGATCCCCGGATGCGGATCGGCACGACCATCACCGAGCCGCTGCGCTCGCCGCTCCTGCGGGGGCGCCCCGACGTGCCCGCCGACGCGGCGTCCCGCCTCGCCGAGGTCATGACCGACGTCGGACTCGATCCCCGGCTCGCCGGCCGCTACCCCCACGAACTGAGCGGCGGCCAGCGCCAGCGGGTGGCGATCGCCCGCGCCCTGGCCCCCCGACCCGACGTGCTCATCGCCGACGAGCCGGTCTCGGCGCTCGACGTCTCGGTCCGCGCGCAGGTGCTCAACCTGCTGCTCGGCCTCGTCGAGCACGAGGGCCTCACGCTCGTCCTCGTGTCCCACGACCTCGCCGTGGTGCGGCACGTCTGCGACGAGGTCGTGGTCATGAGCGGGGGGAGGATCGTCGAGGAGGGTCCGATCGCCCGCGTGTACGAGCACCCGCAGCACGCCTACACCCGGGAGCTGCTCGCCGCGGTGCCGAGGCTGCCCACCGCGGGGTGACGGCGTCCGCCGCCGGGCGGAGCGACCGGGCCCACGCCCGGCGCCCCATAGGATTGCCGACGTGAAGGCGCTCCTGCTCGAGAACATCCACCCGATCGCCGTCGACACGCTGCGCGAACGCGGCTATGAGGTCGACCTGCGCACCGGCGCCCTCGGAGAGGACGAGCTCATCTCGGCTCTCGAGGGTGTCGACCTGCTCGGCATCCGCTCCGGCACCCACGTCACCCAGCGGGTGATCGCCAGCGCGCCCCAGCTCGCCACGGTCGGCTGCTTCTGCATCGGCACCAACCAGGTCGACCTGACGGCCGCCGCGCACGCCGGACTCCCGGTGTTCAACGCCCCCTTCTCCAACACCCGCAGCGTCGTCGAACTGGTCATGGGCGAGATCATCGTCATGGCCCGGCGCCTCACCGACAAGAACCGGCTCATGCACGGCGGCGTCTGGGACAAGTCGGCGGCCGGTGCCCACGAGGTGCGCGGGCGGACGCTCGGCATCGTCGGCTACGGCAACATCGGGTCGCAGTTGTCGGTGCTCGCCGAGAGCTTCGGGATGCGGGTCGTCTTCTTCGACCTCGCCGACAAACTGGCCCTCGGCAACGCGAAGCGCTGCGAAACGCTCGAGGAACTGCTCGCGATCTCCGACACGGTGACGTTGCACGTCGACGGCCGCGCGTCGAACGCCGACTTCTTCGGCGCGGAGCAGTTCGCCCAGATGAAGCCGCGGGCGATGTTCCTCAACCTGTCCCGCGGGTTCATCGTCGACGAACAGGCCCTCGTGGAGAACCTCGAGTCGGGCCACATCTCGGGCGCGGCCCTCGACGTGTTCCAGCACGAGCCGCGCAAGGCCGGCGACCCGTTCGTCAGCCCGCTGCAGAACGTGCCCAACGTCATCCTCACCCCGCACATCGGCGGGTCGACCCAGGAGGCGCAGGAGGACATCGGCCGCTACGTCGCCGCCAAGCTCGGCGACTACGTCGAGTCCGGTGCCACCGGCATGAGCGTCAACCTGCCCTCAGTGAACACCGAGGCGCCGCAGGGGGTGCGGGTGCTGCACCTGCACCGCAACGTGCCCGGCGTCCTGGCCCGCCTCAACCAGCGCTTCGCCGATCACGGGGCCAACATCACCTACCAGTCGCTCGCGACCAAGGGCGAGTACGGCTACGTCGTCACCGACCTCGCCAACCTCACCGGAGCGCTGGCCGACGAGCTGGCGTCGATGCCCGAGACGGTGCGGGTGCGGGTGCTCGAGCAGCGGTGAGTCAGTCGGCGTCGACGGCGTAGTCGTCGGCGTCCTCGACCGCGAGCGCCTCGACCACCGCGTGGTGCAGGGGGCCGTTCGTGCAGACCGCGCCGGGGCCGAACGGTCCGGGCTCCCCGTCGAGGTTGGTGAAACTGCCGCCGGCCTCGCGGACGATGATGTCGAGCGCCGCCATGTCGTGCAGGGCGAGTTCGGGCTCCGCGGCGAGGTCGACCGCCCCCTCGGCCACCAGCATGTAGCTCCAGAAGTCGCCGAAGGCCCGGGTGCGCCAGCACTCGCGGAGCAGGTTGACGAAGTTCTGGCCCCTGCCGCTGGTGATCCAGCCGTCGATGGACGAGTAGCTCAGCGAGGCGTTCTCGAGCCGGTCGACGCCGGACGTGTGGATGCGGGTGGGGTTCATGAGCGACTTCCCGGTGTAGGCGCCCGCCCCCTCGGCCGCCCACCAGCGGCGTCCGAGCGCCGGAGCGCTCACGACGCCCACGCAGACCCGGTTGTCGACCATGAGCGCGATGAGGGTGGCCCACACGGGCACGCCGCGGATGAAGTTGCGGGTGGCGTCGATCGGGTCGATGACCCACCGCCGGGGACCCCAGCCGGTGTCCTCGCCCTCCTCGCCGTGCACCGCGTCGCGCGGCCGGGCCCGGCGCAGCGTGGTGCGCAGCGCCTCCTCCACCGCGGTGTCGGCGTCGCTCACCTCGGTGAGGTCGGGTTTCGTGCTCACCCGCAGGTCCTGCGCCTTGAACCGCTTCATGGTGATGGCGTCGGCGTTGTCGGCCAGCACGTGGGCGAGGCGGAGGTCGTCGTTGTAGTCGCGGGAAGCCATGCTCGCCACGATATCGAGGCCGGGCGGGGGACGCCCTCAGCGCGCCGCGGTCATCCGGCGGAAGCTGTCCAGCCGCTCGGGCGCCAGTCGGCCGCCGGCCACCGCGGTGTCCAGGGCGCACTCGGGCTGGTCCGCCCCGTGCGTACAGCCGCGCGGGCAGTCGGAGGTGAGCTCGTCGAGGTCGGGGAACGCGCGCAGGACGCTCTCGACCGTCACGTGGCTGAGGCCGAAGCTGCGCACTCCCGGGGTGTCGATGACCCAGCCGCGGGCGTCGGGCAGCTCCAGGGCGATGGCCGACGTCGACGTGTGACGGCCGCGGCCGGTGACGTCGTTGACCTCGCCGGTCGTGCGGTTCACCCCTGGGATGAGCCGGTTGACGAGCGTCGACTTGCCGACCCCCGAGTGGCCCACCAGCACGGTCACCCGGTCGTCGAGCACCTCGCGCACCGGGCCGAGGTCGGCGTCCGGCTCGGTGACGACGATCGGCACGTCGAGCGGCCCGTAGGCGGCGACCAGCTGGTCGGGGGAGCCGAGGTCGGCCTTGGTGAGGCACAACACCGGCTGCAGCCCCGCGTCGTACCCGGCGACGAGCACCCTGTCGATCATGCCCACCCGCGGCGGCGGGTCGGCGAGCGCGGTGACGATCATCAGCTGGTCGGCGTTGGCGACGATCGGACGCTCGTAGGGGTCGGTGTCGTCCGCGGTGCGGCGGAGGACGGTGGTGCGCTCGAGCACCTCGGCGATGCGGGCGAGGGTGCCCTCCGCGCCGGTCACGTCGCCGTCGAGGCGGACGACGTCGCCGACGATCGCGCCCTTGCGTCCCAGCGACCGGGCCTTGGTGGCGGTGACGATCGGGCCGCCGGCCTCCCCGTCGTCGTCGAGCACCCGGCAGCGGTACCGGCCCCGGTCGATGGTGATCACCCGGCCGAGCGGCAGCGCCGAGTAGTCGGGCCGGTCCTTGGTGCGGGGCCTGGTGCGCTTGCCGGGACGCTGGAACGTACGGTCGTCGTCACCCATGTCGCGGGCGCCGACCGAGTGCGGCATCGCGCCCCTGACGGCACGCGGACTCACGCCCCGCCCCCCAGCAGGGTCGACCACATCCTCGGGAAGTCGGGCAGGGTCTTCGAGGTGCACGCGACGTCGTCGAGGCTGACCCCGGGAACCACGGCGCCGAGGAGCGCGGCCGCGTGGGCCAGCCGGTGGTCGGCGTAGGTGGCGAGCCGGGTGCCGTGCAGCACCCCCGGCCCGCGACCGGCGATCCGCAGCCCGTCGTCGAGTTCCTCCACCTGGACGCCGAGCCTGGCGAGCTCGGTGGCGAGTGCGGCGAGCCGGTCGGTCTCGTGCCCGCGGATGTGCGCGACCCCGCGGATCGTCGTCGTCCCCTCGGCCAGGGCGCCGAGGGCGGCGGCGACCGGGGTGAGTTCGCTCGACTCGTGCAGGTCGGCGTCCACACCGACGAGGCCGCCGGTGCCGCGCACGTGCAGGTCGTCGCCGTCGAGGCGCACCTCGGCACCCATCCGGGCGAGCAGGTCGCGGACCTGGTCACCGCCCTGGGTGGTGCGTGAGGGCCAGCCGGGGACGACGACCTCCCCCCCGGTGGCCGCCGCTACCGCGAGGAACACCGCGGCGTTGGTGAGGTCGGGCTCGATCCGCTGGTCGCGGGCCGCGACCGGCCCGGGTGCCACCGACCAGCTCGCCTCGTCGGGACAGCTGATCGTCACCCCCCGGGCGGCGAGCATGGCCACCGTCATGTCGATGTGCGGGCGGCTGGGGACGCCGGCACCCCCGGCCCCGCGGTGGTGCAGTTCGAGGCCCTCGGGGAACCGGGGCGCCGCGAGGAGCAGCCCCGACACGAACTGGCTGGACTCGCTCGCGTCGATGGTGGCGCGGCGTCCGCGCAGGGTGCCGCCGGAGACCGCGAACGGCACCCGGTCGCCGTCGACGCCGACCCCGAGCTGCCGCAACCCGTCGAGCAGCGGGGCCACCGGACGCCGGGAGGCCTCCGGGTCGCCGACGAAGCGGGTGCGGCCGGGCGCCAGGGCGGCGAGCGGCGGCACGAAGCGCATGACGTTGCCGGCCAGGCCGACGTCGACCGGCTCGGCCGCGGGGGAGATCGCCTCGGGGGGAGAGACCCGGGTCTCGGAGGAGCCCAGCGGGTCGATGCGCGCACCGAGTGCGATGAGCGCCGCGCGCATGAGGCGGCTGTCGCGAGCATCGAGGGCTCCGGTGAGGGTGCACGGCCCGTCGGCGACCGCGGCCAGGACGAGGGCCCGGTTCGTCTCGGACTTCGAGCCGGGGACGTCCACCCGCCCGGTGACGGGACGTCCGGCAACCGGGGCGTCCCACGGCCGGGCCTCGGGGACGGACGTCGCCGCCCCGGCCGCCATCACCGCTCCCACGTCAGCTGAGCGCGGACTCGAGCGAGTCGGCGACGTGGCCAACGCTGCGGCGGGCGCTCTTGCCGAGGCTCGTCGTCTGCTTGCCGAGCGCCTTGCGGGCGTGCTTCTGCTGCTTCTTGAGGTGGCGCCGCTGCTGGGACGCCGCGCGGCTCAGCCGCTCCTGCTCGCGCTGGGCGCGCCAGCCGAGGCTCGGGTGGCCCTCGGTGTCGCGGGAGGCGATGAGCACGGCCCCGAGCAGCGCGACGTTGCGGAGCGCGACCGACCGGGACGCCGTGCGCTGTTCGGCGGTGGCGCCGGCGGGGGTGCGGGACGCCAGCACGTGCGGGATCATCGTGGCCGCCAACAGGGCCGAGCAGCCGCGGCGTCCGATGCCGGTGGCCAGGCCGAGCCCGCCGATGACCTGCGCGATGCCGGTGTAGCGCACCAGCGACCGGGTGTCCTCGGGGATGTAGTTCGTCACCGTCGGCGGGGCGACCTTCTGGACGAGGGGAACGACCTTCTGGGCGATCGGCTCGGCGTCGGCGACGAACTGATCGGGCTTCCGGGCGGATTTGAATCCGTTGACCACGAAGAAGCTGGCGAGCATGGTGCGTCCTGCAGCGCGGATGAGACTCATCCCCCATTCCTACCATCCTGCCCCCGACAGCGTCCCGCGCTCGGCGGCGAAAGCGCGGGCATCACACCCCCCCGGAGGACGGCGGGCGCGCGGGCGCCGGGCCGCACTAGCGTGGGAGGCATGTGCGGCAGGTATGCGTCGTCGGCGTCCCCCGACCAGCTCGTCGAGATCTTCGAGGTCGACGAGGTGCCCGACCTCCCCGACGTGCGGGCGCTCACGCCGCGGTGGAACATCGCGCCCACCGACCCGGTCGCGGCGATCGTCGAGCGCACCGACCGCGACAGCGGCGACGTGACCCGCAAGCTCTACGCGCCGCGGTGGGGCCTGGTGCCCAGCTGGAGCAAGGAGCCGGGCTCGGGCGCCCGGATGATCAACGCCCGGGCCGAGACGGTCGCCGAGAAGCCGGCCTTCCGCCGCGCGTTCGCCCAGCGCCGCTGCCTCATCCCCGCCGACGGCTACTACGAGTGGTACCCGCTGAAGAACGCCGACGGGACGCCGGTGCTGTCGAAGGGCCGGCCGGTGAAGCAGCCGTTCTGGATCCATCCGCTGGCGCGTCCGGGAGAGCCCGACGTCATGGCGATGGCAGGGATCTACGAGTTCTGGCGCGACGACTCCAAGGAGGCCGGCGACCCGACCGCCTGGCTCACGACCTGCTCGATCATCACGACGCAGGTCACCGACGCCCTCGGGATGATCCACGACCGGATGCCGATGCAGGTGCGCCGGGCCGACTGGGACGCCTGGCTCGACCCGGACCTCACCGACCCGGCGGCGGCCCGGCAGTTGCTGCACGCCCCGAGTGCCGACGAGATGGGGGCCTACGCCGTGTCGAAGCGGGTGAACACGGTCGCCAACGACGGTCCCGACCTCGTCCAGCCGGTGGAGGAGTCCGGCGTCCCCGACCCCCGGGAGGGGAGCGGATGAGCGCCGAGCCGCCCGTCGTCGTCGACGTCGACACCGCCCAGGGGCCGGGGCGGCTGCTGCTCAGCGAGGCGGAGCGCCCCCACGCCCTCCTCGTGCTCGGCCACGGCGCCGGGGGAGGCGTCGAGGGCGTCGACCTGCTCACCCTGTCGCGGCTGCTTCCGGCCCAGGGAGTGACGGTGGCCCGGTACGTGCAGCCGTGGAAGGTGTCGGGGCGCCGGATCGCGGTGCGTCCCGCGCTGCTCGACGAGGCGTGGACGCCGGCGGTCCGCGCCCTGCGGGAGGTGCTGGCCGGCGTCCCGCTCGTCGTGGGCGGGCATTCCGCGGGCGCACGGGTTGCCTGCCGCACGGCGGACGCCACGGGCGCGGCCGGCGTCCTCGCGCTCTCGTTCCCGCTCCACCCGCCGGGTCGCCCGGCGTCCAGTCGGCTGCCCGAACTGCTGGCTCCCCGGGTGCCGGTGCTCGTCGTCCAGGGGGAGCGCGACCCGTTCGGTTCGGCGTCCGAGGTGCGGCTCGCGCTCGAGGACGCCGGACGGGGCCGGTCCACGGGCATCGAGGTGGTCGAGGTGCCGGCGGCCGGCCACGATCTGCTCCCCCGGCGGGCGAGCGGGGTGGACGCCGCGGCCTGGTGGCAGGCGCGGTCGACGGGGATCTCGGACTGGATCGGCGGAATAGCAGCAGCCCCCCACTCGTTGTGATCGTCGTGATGGCACTGCTTGACCCGACCCGACCACCCGTCCGGAAGCCGGCCCCCGGCCTCCCGGCTCCGGTGTGCTCGGATGCGGGGCATGCGGAGCGGGCGCTAGCCTGGCTGGCGATGACTCCTTTGACAGACCGTCCGGACCGGGACGGCTCCGCCGGGCACGGCGAGGCGTCCAGCGTGCCCGCCACCGACGCCGCCGACATCGACCCCGCCACCGAGAGCCACGAGGACCGCGTGGCGCGGTTCGAGAGCGACGCCATGGGCTACCTCGACCAGCTGTACGGCGCGGCGTTGCGGATGACCCGCAACCCGGCCGACGCCGAAGACCTGGTGCAGGAGACCTACACCAAGGCGTTCGCGAGCTTCCACCAGTACACGCCGGGCACCAACCTCAAGGCCTGGCTCTACCGGATCCTCACCAACACCTACATCAACCAGTACCGGAAGGCGCAGCGCCAGCCGAAGATCAGCGGTGAGGGCGAGCAGATCGAAGACTGGCAGTTGGCCCGCGCCGAATCCCACGACTCCACCGGCCTGCGGTCGGCCGAGATGGAGGCCCTCGACAACATGCCCGACTCGGTGGTCGTCGACGCGCTGAGCCGGCTGTCGCCCGACTTCCGGGAGGCGGTCTACCTCGCCGATGTCGACGGCTTCTCCTACAAGGAGATCGCCGAGATCATGGGCACGCCGATCGGCACGGTGATGTCGAGGCTCAATCGTGGACGCGGCCAGCTGCGGGCGATGCTCGGCGACTACGCGGCGTCCCGGGGAATCGGGGTGAAAGCATGAGTTCCGCGGCCGACGAGCCTGTGGTTCCTGCACCCGAGCCACGCGCGGTGACCAACCACGAGCATGTCGAGGAGTCGTGCGCGGAGGCCCTGGCCCAGGTCCAGGCCTTCCTCCACAACGAACTGCCGATCTCGGATGCCGACCTCATCCGGGCCCATCTCAACGCCTGCGAGAAGTGCCTCGAGAACTTCGACGTCGAGGCGCTGATCAGCAGGATGCTGCGCCGGTCGTGTTCGTCGCCGCCGGCACCGCCGAACCTCAGGGTCCGGCTCACCGCGCTCCGGGTCACCTACCGGCTCGACGACCACTGAGCCGCCGGATTGGTCGTCCGCGGCCGGTACTGGCAGAATCAGACACTGCGTCCTGCGGCTCGGCAGGGCCGATGACGAGGCTTCAGGAGGAACCATGGGCAAGGGTGGACGTAAGCGCCGCGCACGCCGCAAGCACAGCGCGAACCACGGCAAGCGCCCCAACGCGTGAGCTGACGCGCCGATGCCCCGGTCGTTCGCGGCCGGGGTTTTTCATGCCCGGACGCGGGCGGCGTCCGGGTCGGCTCCGCGGGAGTGGCCCGGCAGAGGTCCCGCTAGGGTGGGCCTCGTGGCATCCCTGCAGCAGCTGATCAACGAGCACTGCGCCCTGAGTTCCGACGATCAGGCGTGGCTCAAGGGGCTCGTCAACGAGTGGCACGTGCTCGCCGACACCAGCTTCTCCGACCTCGTGCTGTGGCTGCCCGACCGCGACGACGAGGCGGTGTTCTGGGCGACGGCGCAGATCCGGCCGACCACGGGCCCGACCGCCCTCGAGGAGGACGTGATCGGGGAGAGCATCGTCTACGACGACGAGCACCCGGTCACCGGAGCCTTCCTGTCGCACGAGATCGTCGCCACCAGCGACAACCAGCTCAACGCCGGCATCCCGGTCGACACCCTCGCCATCCCGATCATCTCCCACGACCGGTGCATCGCCGTGCTCGAGCGGCACACCAACCGGATGGGCGTGCGGGCGCCGGGAGCCCTGGAGGACGCGTTCCTCGAGGTCGCCGAGATCCTCACCGACATGGTTCACCACCGCGAGTTCCCGGTCGACCCGCCGAGTGAGCCCAACCTCAGCCCCCGGGTGGCGGACGGCCTCGTCGTCGTCAACAACGACGGCCGCATCTCCTACGCCACCCCCAACGCCATCACCGCCTACCGTCGCCTCGGGCACATCGGAGACCTCGAGGGGGAGCGGCTCGAGGAGGTCACCCAGCGGCTCGGCCTGGGCCTGGCGACCGTGGGCCAGAGCTTCACCTCCGACCTGCGGGCACGGGCCGTGCACGAGATCGACCTCGGCAACCGGCAGGCCAGTGCGCGGCTGCGGATCATCCCGCTCACGGTCGCAGGCCACCCGGCCGGAATCCTCGTGCTGGTGCGCGACACCACCGAGATCCAGGAGCGCGAGCGCCAGTTGGTCACCAAGGACGCCACGATCCGCGAGATCCACCACCGGGTGAAGAACAACCTGCAGACCGTGGCGGCGCTGCTGCGGCTCCAGTCGAGGCGGATGACCACCGAGGAGTCGCGCACCGCGCTGCACGATGCGATGAACCGGGTCGCGGCGATCGCCGTCGTGCACGAGATCCTGTCGCAGGCCCACTCGGAGGCCGTCGAGTTCGACGACATCGCCGACCGCATCCTGCGGATGGTCGGTGACGTCGCCGCCCTGTCCGGGCGGGTCAACACCCGCCGGATCGGATCCTTCGGGCTGGTGCCGGCCGCGGCCGCCACCTCGTTGTCCCTGGTGATCACCGAACTGCTGCAAAACGCCGTCGAGCACGGGCTGAAGTTCACGACCGGACAGGTCGAACTGCGTCCGACCAACACCGGCAGGGAGATCCGGGTCGACATCCTCGACGACGGCCCGGGACTGCCGCCGGACTTCGACATGACCGCGACCAACAGCCTCGGGCTGTCGATCGTCACCACCCTCGTCGACGACGCCGGCGGCACCTTCACCCTGCGCAACAGGTCCGACGACCCGGACGCCGCCCCCGACGAGCACGGCACCCGCGCGCGGGTGACCATGCCGATCTGAGCGGCGTCCGGAGTTCGGTGAATGGGCGGGCCGGCGGCCCGGTGGTGTTCAGGGCCGCGCCTGGGGCGGCACGGCCGGCTCGCGGGTCAGGAGGAGCGCAGGCGCGAGCGGGCCTGACGGCGCTTGAGCGCGCGTCGCTCGTCCTCGCTCATCCCGCCCCACACTCCGTGGTCCTGGCCGTTGTCGAGCGCCCAGTTGAGGCACTGCTCGCGCACCTCGCAACGTCGGCACACCCGCTTGGCCTCCTCGATCTGCAGGAGGGCGGGGCCGGTGTTGCCGATGGGGAAGAAGAGCTCGGGGTCTTCGGTGAGGCAGGCGGCCTTGTGGCGCCAATCCATGTACGGACCACTCCTTTGACACAAAGGTGCTGGCCTAGCGGGCCAGCTACGCACACGCTGGCTCGGATGGACCCGCTAGTGGGACGGGTGGGAGACGAGGCTCCAGCCAGCAACAACGGTTCAGAATACCCCAGCGGGCCGGTTTGGACGAGGGGTGCGCGCCGAGAGAAATCGGTGTCACCGGCGACCCCCGCTACAGTGTGGGCGTGCCCGCCACCCGATCGCGTACCACCGCCGCCGCTGCGGCACTCACCGCCGTGAGCGGCCTCGGCTTCGCGGGCACCGGGGTGGCCGTCGTCGTCTCCCGGTGGGCGGTGTTCTCGGCGGGCGTCGCGGTGGTGCTCGTCATCTACGCCGTGCTCGTCCTCATGATCGCCCTGCTCGTCTGGCAGCGGCGCCGCTCGGTGTTCGGAGCGGCCGTCGCGGCGTCCCTGCTGCACCTGCTGGTGCTCGGCAACCTCGCCACCGGCGACCACGGCGCGCTGTTCGCGGCCCTGGCCGTCGTCCCGGCCGCGACGCTGGTGTGCCTGCTCGTCGCCCCGACGCGGCGCGACTTCCGCCGGATGTGACGCTCAGCCGACCCGGCCGGCTCCGTCGGCGGGGTGGGCGACGAACCAGGTCGGCGCGTTGAATCCCCGCCGGGCGAACTCGGCGGCGACCGCCGCGCCGACGGCGTCCCCGGCACCCTCCCGGCACAGCGCGATGATGCAGCCCCCGAAGCCTCCACCGGTCATCCGCGCCCCCAGCGCCCCCGCGGCTCGCGCCGTCTCGACGGCGGTGTCGACGGTCTCGACGGTGATCTCGAAGTCGTCGCGCATCGACGCGTGCGACGCGTCGAGCAGCGGGGCGATCTGCTCGAGCCGGCCGTCGGAGGCGAGCTCCACCGTCTCGAGCACGCGGGCGTCCTCGGTGACGACGTGCCGCACCCGGCGGCGCAGCAGGTCGTCGTCGAGCAGGGCGAGGGCGGCCGGCAGGTCGACGACGTCGCGCAGTGCCGGCACCCCGAGCCGCCTCGCCGCCTCCTCACAAGCGCCGCGCCGGGCGGCGTACTCGCCGTCGACGTGGGTGTGCGGCGTGTGGGTGTCGAGGACGAGGATCTCCAGGCCGGCCTCGCGCAGGGGCAGCGGCACCTGACGCGAGTCGAAGCTGCGGCAGTCGAGGAACAGCGCGTGGCCTGCGGTGCACAGGGTGGACGCCGCCTGGTCGAGCAGCCCGGTCGGCGCCCCGACGTAGGCGTTCTCCGCGCGCTGGCACAGCCGTGCCCGGTCGAGGGGGGAGAGGTCGAGGTCGAACAGGTCGACGGCGGCGGCCATCACCGCGCACTCGATGGCGGCCGAACTCGACAGGCCGGCGCCGACCGGCACGTCGGAGGAGAGCACCAGGTCGAGGCCGCCGGCCGGGTGCCCCGCCTCGCGCAGCGCCCACAGCGTTCCCGCGAGGTAGGCCTGCCAGCCCCCGGAGCCCGGCACGATCTCGTCCACGCTCAGCTCGTGCGTCTCACCGAGATCGAGCGAGGAGATGCGCACGCCCTGGTCACCGCGGGGCGCGGCGGCGACGAGCGCCGACTGCTCGAGCGCGAACGGCAGGACGAAGCCGTCGTTGTAGTCGGTGTGCTCCCCGATGAGGTTCACCCGTCCCGGGGCCCGCCACACGCCGGTGGGGCGGTAGCCGAAACGCTCCTCGAAGGCGGCCGCCACGGCCGCCACCCGTGCGTCGAGTGATGAGGTCATGACGGGACTCCTGTTCTGTCCATCGGTGGTGGGCGCCGCCCCGTCAGTCGTCGGGGAGGTCGTCATCGTCGAAGTCGTCGTCGAGGCGGGCCAGCCAGGTGGCCAGCCGCTCCACGGGCACCTCGAACTCCGGGTAGAGGTCGACGAACACGCGCAACTGCTCCGCGAGCCACGCGAGGCTCACCTCGTCGTCGCCGCGCCGCTGCTCGAGTTCCTCGATGCCGCGATCGGTGAAGTACACGGGTCTGCTCCGCCGGTGCGGCGGGGGTCAGTCGGACAACGCCGAGGTGAGCAGCTCGCGCTGCTGACGCTCGTGCACGTCGTGCGAGCCCACCGAGGGCGCGGAGGCGGTGGGCCGGGTGAACGGCACCATCCGCAGCTCGTAACCCGGCAGCTCCTTGGCGATCGCGGCGGGCAGGTGCAGCTCCATGAACTGCCACGCACCCTGGTTCTCCGGCTCGTCCTGGACGTACCGGACGTCGGTGACGTGCCGGTACTTGGCCAGTTCGGCCGCGAGTTCGGCGGTCGGCAGCGGGTAGAGCCGCTCCAGCGAGAGGATCGCGACCTGCTGGTCGAGCCCCATCTTCGCCCGCTCGGCGACCAGCTCCCAGCGGATCTTGCCCGAGCAGAGCAGCACCCGCCGCACGGTGGACGGGTCGGTGATCGACGGGTCGCCGAGCGCCGGGCTCCAGTGGCCGGAGGTGAAGTCCTCCGGCTGGGAGGTGGCGAGCTTGTTCCGCAGCATCGACTTGGGCGTCATGATGACGACCGGCCGGTGCCAGTTCACGTAGGCGTGGGTGCGGAGCAGGTGGAAGTGGTTCGCCGGCGTCGACGGCTGGCACACGGCCAGCGCGCCCTCGCTGCACAGCTGCAGCCACCGCTCGATCCGCGCCGAGGAGTGGTCGGGCCCCTGACCCTCGTAGCCGTGGGGCAGCAGCAGGACCACGCCCGACTTCTGCTGCCACTTGGCGTAGCCCGAGCTGATGAACTCGTCGGCGATGGTCTGCGCCCCGTTGGCGAAGTCGCCGAACTGCGCCTCCCACAGCACGAGGGCGTCCGGGCGGGCCACGGAGTACCCGTACTCGAAGCCCATGACGGCGTACTCGCTCAGCAGCGAGTCGTAGATGTCGAACGGCGCCTGCCCCTCGGTGAGGTGCTTGAGCGGCACGTACTCCTCGTTCGTCACCCGGTCGACGACCGCGGCGAAGCGCTGGCTGAAGGTGCCGCGGCGGGTGTCCTGTCCGCTGATGCGCACCGGCCGGCCCTCCATGAGCAGCGAGCCGAACGCCAGCAGCTCCGCGGTGGCCCAGTCGATCGGGCCCTCCATGATCGCCCTGGCCCGGCGCTCCAGCTGGGGGAGCACCTTGGGGTGAGGTGTGAAGCTCTCCGGCAGCCGGACGTAGGCGTCGGCGACCCGCTGCATGTCGTCGCGGGTGATGTTCGTGCCGAGGGCAGCGGCCGGCTTGGTCGGGTAGTACGGCGTGCGCACGTACTCCTCGTCGGAGGAGTCCTCGACGTCCTTGTGGGACGCCGCGAACAGCTGCTCGAGCCGCGAGCGGAACCGGCTCATCGCCTCGTCGGCGTCCTGGGTCGTGATGTCGCCACGGCCGATGAGCTGCTCGACGTAGAGCCTGCGGGTCGAGCGCTTCTGCTCGATGAGGTCGTACATGTGCGGCTGGGTGAAGCTCGGGTCGTCGCCCTCGTTGTGTCCGCGGCGCCGGTAGCAGACGAGGTCGATGACGACGTCGCGGTGGAACTGCTGGCGGTACTCGAAGGCGATCTGGGCCGCCCGCACGCAGGCGTCCGGGTCGTCGCCGTTCACGTGGATGACCGGCGCCTGCACGGTCTTCGCGACGTCGGTGCAGTAGACCGAGGTGCGCGACTCGTGGGGCGCGGTGGTGAAGCCCACCTGGTTGTTGACCACGACGTGGATGGTGCCGCCCGTGCGGTAGCCGCGGAGCTGGCCCATCTGCAGCACCTCGTACACGACGCCCTGGCCCGCGAAGGACGCGTCGCCGTGCATGAGGATCGGCAGCACCGGGAAGTCGTCGCGGCCCAACTGGTCCTGCTTGGCGCGGGTGAGGCCCTCGAGGACCGGGTTGACCGCCTCGAGGTGACTCGGGTTGGCGGCGACGGACGCCTTGATGGTCGCGCCGGTGGCGGAGGTGAACCGCCCCTCGGCACCCAGGTGGTACTTGACGTCGCCCGACCCCGGGTCGACCCGGGGGTCGATGCGTCCCTCGAACTCGCGGAAGATCTGGCCGTACTTCTTGCCGATGATGTTCGCGAGGGTGTTGAGCCGGCCGCGGTGCGGCATGCCGATGGTCACCTCGTCGAGCCCGGTGTCGGCGGCCTGCTCGCACACCTCGTCGAGGAGCACGATGACCGACTCGCCGCCCTCGAGGCTGAAGCGCTTCTGGCCGACGAACTTGGTCTGCAGGAAGGTCTCGAAGACCTCGGCCTCGTTGAGCTTGTCGAGGATGCGGATGTGCTCCTCGCGCGGCAACGGGGTGTGGGCCCGCTCGAAGCGGGACTGGAACCAGCTGCGCTGGTGCGGGTCGAGGATGTGCATGTACTCGATGCCCATGGTGTGGCAGTACGAGTCGCGCAGCACCTCGAGGATCTCCCGGAGCGTGAGCACGGCCCGGTTCGACTCGCCGAAGTTGCCGACCGGGAACTCGCGGTCGAGGTCCCAGATGGTGAGGCCGTGGGTCTCGAGCTCGAGCTCGGCGACCGTGCGCTGTCGGTACTCGAGCGGGTCGATGTCGGCGATGAGGTGGCCGTAGTGGCGGTAGGCCATGACCAGTTCGAGGACGCGGGCCTGCTTGGGCACCTGGCTGCTGCGGTGCGCGCTGATGTCCGCGTGCCAGCGCAGGGGGGCGTAGGGGATGCGCAGGCTGGTGAAGATCTCGTCGTAGAAGCCGTGCTCGCCGAGCAGCAGTTCGTTGATGTACTTGAGGAACTCGCCGCTGGTCGCGCCCTGGATGATCCGGTGGTCGTAGGTCGAGGTGAGGGTCGTGATCCGCCCCACGCCCAGTTCGCTCAGCCGGTGCTCGCTCGTGCCCTGGAACTGCGGCGCGTAGTCGATGCTGCCCACTCCGAGGATGACGCCCTGCCCGGGCATCAGCCGCGCGACCGAGTGGGTCGTGCCGATGCCGCCGGGGTTGGTGAGCGACGCGGTGGTGCCGGCGAAGTCCTCGATCCCAAGCTTGCCCACCCGCCCTCGGCGGACGAGGTCGTCGTAGGCGGCGCGGAACTGGGAGAAGTCGAGGGTCTCGCTGCTGCGGATGTTGGGCACCAGCAGCTGGCGGGTGCCGTCGGCCTTGGTGACGTCGATGGCCAGCCCGAGGTTGATCGAGGCGTTCTCGACCAGCGTGGGCTTCCCGTCGACCTCCTCGTAGGCGTAGTTCATCTCCGGGATCGCCTTGAGCGCCTGCACCATCGCGTAACCGATGATGTGGGTGAAGGAGACCTTGCCGCCGCGGCTGCGGCGCAGGAAGTTGTTGATCATCGTGCGCTGCTCGATGGCGAGCTTCATCGGCACGGTTCGGACGCTCGTCGCGGTGGGCACGCTGAGGGACGCCTGCATGTTCTGGGCCGTGCGCATGGCCGGCCCGCGGAGCTTGACCCGCTCGGGCTCCGCGGCGGCGGCGCCGGCGGGACGTCCGGGGTGCGGGATGTCGGCGCTGAGACCGCCGGCCTGGCCGGTGACGTTGGGACCGACTGCCGACACCGTGCCGCCGGGGGACGCGGGTGCCTGCGGCTGGGCGGTGGGCTGGGCCGGCGCCCCCTGAGTGGCTGCCGGGGCCTGGGGGGCGGGCGGCTGCGGGGCGGGCGTGGCGCTCGGACGGGGCGCCGGCTGCGGCCGGGCGGCGGGGGTCACGGGCGGGGTCTGCTGCGGCGGCGAGGGCGGCGTGGCCGATGGCTGGGGCTCGTGGCCCCGGAAGTACTCGATCCAGACCGGGTCGAGCTGGCTGGGGTCGTGTCGGTACTGATCGCGCATCTCGTCGATGAGCCAGTCGTTCGCGCCGAAATCCTGGGACGATTCGCTGTGTGCCATGTCTCGCCGGTGGGCAGGGCCACCGCTGCCTTTCCGTCGCTGGGATGTGAGCCGGATCTACCTCTGCAGGCCACGGCCTGCCAGCTACCGACTCTAGTGCCGAAGCACGCGATATCCCACTTGCCGACCCGGGGCGCCCCGAAGGGCCTCCCCAGGGGTGGGTCAGGCCCGGGCGGAGCGCACGTACCGGGTGAGAGCCGCGACGGTGGCCGACACGGCCACGGCGACCATGAGCAGGTTGCGGATCAGCAGGTCGCCGGTGATGACCGGGTCGGCGGGGGTGACGAAGATGAGGTCGTTGTAGTTGCCGGGGAACTCGATCTGGGTGAGCACCGCGGCCACCAGCCCCAGGCCGGCCAGCCATCCCGCGATCCGCTGTTGCGAACGCACCGACTGCGCCGGGTGCGAGCCGCCGCGGCGTCCCGCATGGTGCAGGAGGACGGCGAGGGGCGCTCCGACCCAGAACATGTACTGCGGGGAGAACGTCTTGTTCGCGACGATGAGCAGGGCGTTGATGGCCACCGCCGCGAGGGTGAAGTCGAAGGCGGTCAGCCGATGGCCCGGGCGGTCGCTCGAGCGCCAGCCGAGCACGGCGAGCAGTACGGCGACGGAGACCACGAGGCCCATGAGCAGGGTCGACACCTGGAGGGCGATGCCCACGCCGGGCCCGGTGATCTCGTAGGCGTTGTACTTCGAGAAGTCGATGGTCCAGTCGATCGAGTGCCCGAAGGCCTTGCCGAACATCGCCACCGACGCCGGCACGGACTCGATCTGCAGGCCCCGGTCGCCCTGCCACGTGAGCGGCGAGACCAGCCGGGTCCAGCCGACGGCCGCCCAGCTGATGAGCGCGAGGACGATCCCGGTGACCAGCACCCCCTGCACCCGCCGGCGTCCCGCCTCGCCGCGGTGGACGAGCGGCAACAGCAGCAGCGCGGGCCACAGCTTGACGGCCGCGCCGAGGCCGATGAACACCCCGCTGCGACCGGGCCGCCGCTGCACCCACAGGAGGGCGACGCCGACGAACACCGCCGGCAGTACGTCGAAGCGGAACCAGATGAGCGAGCCCATGCAGAAGCCGAACGCCATCCAGTACCACGCGGCGAGCCGCGCGCCGGCCCGCCACAGGACCACGGTGAACGCGGCGTCGAGCAGCGCCATGCCGATCGCGAAGGTGAAGATGTAGACCGACGAGACGTTCGCCGCGGGCCAGCGGAACAGCTCGAGGAACGCGACCACCGGGGCGGGGTACTCGGGCAGCCGCTGGTCGATCGAGGGCGTCGAGTGCAGCGCCCAGAAGTAGTAGCGCGGGTCGCCGGTGATGTATTGGTAGTGCGCCGACCACTCCCGGAGCATGATCGCCCGGGAGACGCCCCAGACCACGACGAGCAGCAGGGGGGACGCCGCGACCCGGCGGGCCGTCTCGGCGAGCGGCGGCCGCTGGGGTGCCGGCCACCGGTCGTCGACCGGGCTCGACTCCCGGGTCACGTCGGGCATGTCACTGGTCTCGTCATGAACCGTCACGGAACCGCCTGGTGTCGTCGTGCACCCGGGCGCCACCACTGGCCGTGGCGGAGCCGGGAGAAGTGGACCACCCACAGGGCCACCAGGTACAGCAGGTAGGTGAGCAGCAGGTTGCGGGTGGCGAGCACCATCGTGACGACGCTCAGCCCGATCGTCCCGTGGACGATGGGGTCGTAGCCCACGGGGTAGACGATGGTCGTGAGGACGGTGCAGGCGAGGAACACCCGGCTGATGGTGCGGAGCCGGTCGACGGCCTCGTTCTCCGAGCGCTCCCGCTCCTCGGGGCTGTCGTCGGCGAGCGTCGAGTGGGGGAGCATCGCGATGCCCGCGGCAGCGGGGCCGCCGAGCCACATCATGTACTGCGGCGAGAACGTCTTGTTCGACAGGATCATGACGAGGATGACGAGTTGCATGAGCGCGGACGCCTCGACGAAGCGCTGCCGCCCCCGGCGCAGCCACGCGACGTAGCACACGGCGACGCCGGCGAGTCCGACGGCCTGGGCGACCTTGGCGAGGACGAGCATCGTCTCGGTCATCGGCCCCGAGATCTCCCACGCGTTCCAGATCGACACGTTCACCGCGTACGCCGACAGGTGGAAGATGCGCCAGATCATCGGGGGCACCGCCCACAGCGACTCGATCTGCAGGCCCCGCGCCGACTGGTACTCGAGGGGCGACAGCAACCGCGACCACCCGGCGTACCAGAGGGCCAGCCCGGCGAGCACGACGCCGGCCGCGCCGAAGCCGATGGTGGTACGGATCCGCGAGCGGCGGTCACCGCCCAGCAGCGCCGGCCAGAGCAGGGCGGGCCACAGTTTGATCCCCGCTCCGAGCCCGGTGAGCAGCCCGGCGCGCAGGTCGTCGCGGCGTTCGAGGGCGAGCAGCGCCAGGCCGCACAGCACGGCGGTGACGAGGTCGAAGCGCAGGTAGGCGGTGGGACCGACGAGGAGCAGGAACACCGTCCAGAAGAACACCGCCTCGCCCCGCCGGTTGGCCCCGACCCGCCACAGCATCCAGGTGAACCAGGCGTCGAGGGCGACCATCGACACGACGAACAGTCCGGTGAAGACGTACTGGTGATGCAGGCTCAGCGCGTAGAGCAGCTCGAAGAACCACAGCACCGGCGTCGGGTACTCGATCATCGTCTGGCTCGGCCCGGTCTGGGCGAGCAGGCTCATCTTGATGAAGTAGTACTTGGTGTCGCCGAGGGTGAAGCGCAGCGAGCCCCAGAAGACGAAGATGAGTGCGCGGCTGATCAGCCAGGACCACCAGATGAACCGGCCCGACTGGGTGTGCCCGAGGGCCCCGAAGATCGCCCGGACGCCCTGGGTCTCACGGCGGGGGATCCAGGCGAGCGGCCGACGCCAGCCAGCGGCCACGGCGGTGGTGCCGGGTACGGCGGGATCTGACGGATCGTCGGCCACTGTTCCTCCATATCGCCTGGAGTGGCCACCTCGTGGCCCGGGACGGCACGCGGCCCGACCCATGTGTGGCGCCCCCGGCAGGATTCGAACCTGCGCTCCCGCCTCCGGAGGGCGGTGCTCTATCCCCTGAGCTACGGGGGCCAACAGCCCGGCTTCCTGACCGGGCGGGCTCAAGATTAGCAGCAATACCGGAGTGGTCGAGACCGCTCGGGCCCCGCACCGGCGTCCACGGGGACCGGCGGGCACCGGTCGTGCCGGGCCGATCTGGCAGGCTCGGACCATGACGCACATGCACGTGGCGGGTGCCATCCACGCCGACGCGGTCCAGGCGGGCCCCCAGTGGCTCACCCGCCCGGCGGACGTCAACGCCCTCGACCGGGCCGTGTGGAGCAGCACCGTGACGCGCGGCGACGACGGCGCGCTCAGGGTCGGCGGCCGCGACGTGCGCGAGATCGCGGCGGCCGAGGGGACGCCGGTCTACGTCCTCGACGAGCTCGACTTCCGGCAGCGGGCGCGCGCCTTCCGCGACGCCTTCGCGGGATGGCACGTCTACTACGCCGGCAAGTCGTTCCTCAGCCGCACCATCGGGCGCTGGATCAGCGAGGAGGGGCTGTACCTCGACGTCGCCACCGGGGGCGAGCTCACCGTGGCCCTGCGCAGCCCCATCGACCCGGCCCGGATCGCCTTCCACGGCAACAACAAGACCCTCGACGAGCTGCGGTTCGCCCTGAGCAGGGGGGTCGGGCGGATCGTCGTCGACTCGATGGACGAGATCGCCCGGATCGAGGCACTGTGCGGCGCCAACGGCTGGCACGCCTCGGTGCTCGTGCGGGTCACGACCGGCGTGGAGGCGCACACCCACGAGTACATCGCCACCGCCCACGAGGACCAGAAGTTCGGCTTCTCGATCACCAACGGGCAGGCGATGGTCGCGATGGTGCGCTGCCACATGAGCGAGCACATCACCCTGCTCGGCATCCACTCCCACATCGGGTCGCAGATCTTCGACACCGCCGGGTTCGAGGTGGCCGCCCGCCGCGCGACGAAGCTGCTGGCCCAGTTCACGGCCGCGACCGGCACCCAGCTGCCCGAGCTCGACCTCGGCGGCGGGTTCGGCATCGCCTACACCGCCGACGACTCGCCCGAGAGCCCCGACGCGCTGGCGCGCGAGCTGCGCGAGATCGTCGAGCACGAGTGCCGCGGGTACGGGCTGGCCGTGCCCACGATGTCGGTGGAGCCGGGCCGGGCGATCAGCGGGCCGACGACCCTCGCGCTCTACGAGGTCGGCACGGTCAAGGTCGTCGACATCGACGGCGGCCAGCGGGTCTACGTGTCGGTCGACGGCGGCATGAGCGACAACATCCGCCCGGCCCTCTACGGCGCCGAATACACCGCCACCATCGCCTCCCGCGCCTCGGACGCCGAGCCGGTGCTGTGCCGCGTGGTCGGCCGGCACTGCGAGGGCGGAGACATCCTCGTCCGGGACGTCTTCCTGCCCCGCGACATCGCCCCCGGCGATCTCATCGCCGTCCCCGCGTCCGGTGCCTACTCGCGGGCGATGGCCAGCAATTACAATCACACTCCGCGGCCACCGGTGATCTCGGTGCGCGACGGACGCCTCACCACGCTGATCCGCCGCGAGACGATCGACGACCTGCTGGCGCTCGACGTCGGGGAGTGACCCGTTCGCCGGCGCTCCGGCAGGTCCAGCACGCATCACAGACAGCGAGAAGAACGATGACACCGATGACCAGCGTCGACCCCTCCGGCGAGCAGCCCCTGCGCGTCGCGCTGCTCGGCTGCGGCGTCGTCGGCTCGCAGGTCGCCCGCCTGCTCACCCAGCAGGGCGACGACCTCAGGGCCCGCACCGGGCGCCGGATCGAACTCGTCGGTATCGGCGTCCGCGACGTCACGAAGCCGCGCGAGGGGATCGATCCCGCGCTGCTCACCGACGACGTGCACGCCCTGGTGACGCGCGGTGACCTCGACGTGGTCATCGAGGTGATCGGCGGGATCGAGCCGGCGCGGAGCCTGCTGCTCGCGGCGATCGAGCACGGTGCGTCGATCGTCACCGCGAACAAGGTGCTGCTCGCCGAGGACGGCGAGACGATCTTCACCGCGGCCGAGCGCGCCGGCGTCGACGTCTACTTCGAGGCCGCGGTCGCCGGGGCCATCCCGATCGTCCGGCCGCTGCGTGAGTCGCTGGTCGGCGACGAGATCCTCGCGGTCATGGGCATCGTCAACGGCACGACCAACTTCATCCTCGACAAGATGGTCACCGAGGGCGCCGAGTTCGCCGACGTGCTCGCCGAGGCGCAGCGGCTGGGCTTCGCGGAGGCCGATCCGACGGCCGACATCGAGGGCTTCGACGCCGCCGCCAAGGCCGCGATCATCGCCTCGCTGGCCTTCCACACCCGGGTGCGGGGCGCCGACGTGTACCGGGAGGGGATCAGCGACATCACCTCCTCCGACATCGCCGTCGCCCGCGACCTGGGGTGCGTCGTGAAGCTGCTCGCGATCGCCCGCCTCACCGACGACGGGCGGGTCAGCGTCCGGGTGCACCCGGCGATGCTCCCCGAACGACACCCGCTGGCGAGCGTGCCCGGTGCCTTCAACGCGGTGTTCGTCGAGTCCAGGGAGGCCGGCCAGCTCATGTTCCTCGGCCCCGGCGCCGGGGGCGCCCCCACGGCCAGCGCCGTCATGGGCGACCTCGTCACCGTGGCCCGCAACCGGGTGCGCGGCGTGGCCGCCTACGGGCAGTCCCTCTACGCCGACCGGGGTGTCGCCCCGATGGGCGACACCCGGGCCACCTATCTCCTGCGGCTCGAGGTCAGCGACCAGCCGGGCGTGCTCGCGGCGATCGCGACGGTGCTCGCCGAGCACAACGTGTCGGTGCAGACGGTGAAGCAGACGGTGGAGCGGCGCGACGACCCCCTCGACGTGCACGAGGAGGCCGACGGCCCCCACCCGAGCGCCTGGCTGTCGCTCATGACCCACACCACCCGGGAGGCCGACCTGCGGGCCTGCCTGGCCGACCTGTCCCGGCGCGAGTTCGTCCGTGGGCCCGTGCGCATGATGCGCGGCGAAGGGTTCTGACCCGATGAGCGGCGGGACGCCGGCCGCCCCGCACCGCTGGGCGCGGGTCCGGGTGCCGGCGACCTCGGCCAACCTCGGCCCCGGCTTCGACGCCATGGGCGTGGCCCTCGGCCTCTACGACGACGTCGCCGCCGCCCTGCAGCCCTCTGGTGAGGGCGTCGACGTCGACGTCACCGGGCAGGGCGCGGCGTCCGTGCCCCTCGACGGGACGCACCTCGTCGTGCGGATGGTCCGCCAGGCGTGCGGCGAGCTGGGCGGCGACCCCGAGAGCGGGGTCCGCCTCGTCGCGAACAACCGGATCCCTCACGGTCGCGGGCTCGGATCGTCCGCCGCCGCCATCGTCGCCGGACTGGCGCTGGGGCACCTGCTCTGCCGCCCGGGGGAGGACCTCGACCTCGAGTGGCTCGCCGACCGCTCGTCGCGCCTCGAGGGTCACCCCGACAACGCGAGCGCGGCGGTGTACGGGGGAGTGGTGCTGGCGTTCACCCCGCCCGCCCCCGACGACGGTCCCACGCTCGTCGACCAGCTGCCGGTGCACCCGGACATCCGGTTCGTCGCCCTGGTTCCCGACCACGAGGTCGCGACCTCGGGAGCCCGGCAGGTGCTTCCCGACGCGGTGAGCCGCGCGGACGCCGTGCAGCAGGCGATCCGCTCGGCGCTGCTCGTCCGGGCGCTCACCGGCGCACCCGAGCGGCTGCTGCTCGCCACCGAGGACTTCCTGCACCAGCGCTACCGCGCGACGCTCATGCCCGAGTCGTGGCGGCTGGTGTCGGCGCTGCGCGAGCGGGAGGTTCCCGCCGTGGTGTCGGGTGCGGGTCCCACCGTTCTGGTGCTCGGGCCGCCCGGCGTCCTCGAGGTCCTCGACGACCCGTCGCTGCGCCCGGCGCTCGCCGGATTCGTGCCGGTCGCGCTCCCCGTCGGCCACGGCGTGGAGGTCGTGGCGGGCGTCGAGGGGGAATAATCCCACCCCGATCGGTGCTTTCCCGGTGTCGTGGTTTTTGTCCCAGCCCCGGCATTGGTATATTTCTCGACGAAGCACTCCGGCGGTCAGCGAAAGATCGCACGATGAGTTCGTTTCGATCTGTGCCCCGGAAGATTCCGCCGATTCGTCGGTGACCGCACGCGGTGAGGCACAGCAGCCCGAACAAGTCATCGCTCCAGCCGGGTGTTCCCCGCCACCAGCAGATCAGCCCCGCACGCCTCGTGCCGGCGCACCCTGTGGCCCACGCCGGGAATCCCACCCGTCGCCCCATGCGGTCGGTGCGCCATGATCCGCTCCACACCGGCGGTCGTCGCCGACGACCGTCGCAGAAAGGCATTCTGTGACCGATACCGCCACCGCAGCGCCCCTGACTGCGATGAAGCTGCCCGAACTCAAGTCGATCGCTCAGGGTCTCGGCATCAAGGGTGCCGGCGCCATGCGCAAGGGCGACCTCGTCGCCGCGATCCAGAACCGCCGCACCGGCGGTCCGGCAGCCCAGACCGCCCCCGTGCAGACGACGCTCATCGCGACGCCCCAGCAGGCCCCGGCGCGAGCCGAACGCGCCGGCGGCGAGCGCGACCAGGCCCACCGCGACCAGGCCCAGCGCGACCAGGGTGAGCGCGACCACGGGGACGCCCGCCGTCCGGCCGAGGAGACCACCTCGTCGCGGCCGCAGGCCCGCGACGAGGTGCGCGACGAGGTGGGCGCCCGCCTCGCCGAACTGAGCAGCCAGACCGGACGCCGCCGGCGCCAGCGCGGCCGCGACGGGGAGGCCCCCGAGGCCGCCGCCGTGGCGGAGGCCGTCCGCACCGTGAGCGACGACACGTCCTCCTCCGACTCCGACAGTTCCGGGTCCCGCGACTCGCGCAACCGCTACGACGACGACTCGGCCGGGGGCGGACGCCGCAACCGGCGCCGCCGCCAGCGCGACCGGCAGAACCGCCGCAACCGGCCGACCGAGCGCGCGATGGACACCGAACCGACCGTGTCCCCCGACGACGTCCTCATCGAGGTGTCCGGCGTCCTCGACGTCCTCGACAACCACGCGTTCGTTCGCACGTCGGGCTACCTCCCCGGCCCCAACGACGCGTACGTGAGCCTCTCGCTGGTGCGCCGCTACGGCATGCGCAAGGGCGACATCGTCCGAGGCTCGCTCAAGCAGCCGCACGAGGGCGAGCGTCGTGAGCGCTACAACCCGCTCGTGCGGGTCGACTCGATCAACGGGCTCGACCCGGAGCAGGCGAAGGGCCGGCCCGACTTCAGCAAGCTCACCCCGCTCTACCCGCAGGAGCGGCTGCGCCTGGAGACCACGCCCACCAACATGACCGGGCGGATCATCGACCTCGTGTCGCCGATCGGCAAGGGCCAGCGCGGCCTCATCGTCTCGCCGCCCAAGGCCGGCAAGACGATGATCATGCAGAACATCGCGAACGCGATCACGACGAACAACCCCGAGGTGCACCTCATGGTGGTGCTCGTCGACGAGCGTCCCGAGGAGGTCACCGACTTCCAGCGCACCGTCTCGGGCGAGGTGATCGCCTCGACCTTCGACCGTCCGGCCGAGGACCACACCGTGGCCGCCGAGATGGCGATCGAGCGGGCCAAGCGGCTGGTCGAGATGGGCCGCGACGTCGTCGTGCTGCTTGACGGCATCACCCGGCTGGGACGCGCCTACAACCTCGCCGCCCCGGCGTCCGGGCGCATCCTGTCCGGTGGTGTCGACTCCGCCGCCCTCTACCCGCCGAAGAAGTTCTTCGGCGCCGCCCGCAACATCGAGAACGGCGGCTCGCTCACCATCCTCGCCACCGCGCTCATCGAGACCGGCTCGAAGATGGACGAGGTGATCTTCGAGGAGTTCAAGGGCACCGGCAACATGGAGCTGCGGCTGCGCCGCGAGCTCGCGGACAAGCGCATCTTCCCGGCCATCGACGTCGACGCCTCGGGCACCCGGCGCGAGGAGCTGCTGCTCGGCCGCGAGGAACTGGGCATCATCTGGAAGCTGCGCCGCGTCCTGGCCGGACTCGAGGACCAGGCGGCGCTCGAGATGCTGCTCAACCGGCTGCGCAAGACCCAGAACAACTCCGAGTTCCTCGTGCTCATCTCGCGCACGACCCCCGGAGGGCAGGACTGACGCGGGAATATCCCGGCGGCGGCGGCCGTTGTGCTGCCGTCGCCGCTCGTCGTCCGCACCTGTCGGCCGGGGTTCCCCCGGTTTGCCTGGCGGACGCCGGCGCGGCAGACTGAACCCTCGGTGCCGGTTCACGCCAGCGTCCCATCCAGACGCCCGGATCGCGATCGATCCCTCCAGGCGACCCGGCTCGTCCACCCAAGGAGACACACATGAAGCAGGGCATCCACCCCGAGTACGCCGACACGCAGGTCGTCTGCACCTGTGGCAACACGTTCACCACCCGCAGCACGGCCAAGGGCGGCGTCATGCACGCCGACGTGTGCTCCGAGTGCCACCCGTTCTACACCGGCAAGCAGAAGATCCTCGACACCGGTGGCCGCGTGGCCCGGTTCGAGCGCCGCTACGCCAAGAAGAAGTGAGACAGCGCCCTTGGGGCGCCGAGCTTCGACTCCGCCGCACCACGGGTGCCGCGGACCCGCATGGGGCCCCTCCCGGGGCCCCATGCGTGCGTTCGGGGGCCCTCGCGGCGGATCACCACGACTGAGGAAGGGGCGCACCGGTGTTCGAGGCAGCCGCTGGACTGCGCGAGGAGTTCGCCGACCTCGAGCGGCAGATGGGCGACCCGTCGCTGCACGCCGACCCGCGCCGGTCGCGGCGGGTGGGCCGTCGCTACGCGGAACTCGCGCCGATCGTGCGCGCCCTCGACGAGCGCGACCGGCTCACCGGTGACCTCGCGGCTGCCCGCGAACTCGCCGAGGAGGACGCCGCGTTCGCCGAGGAGGCCGAGCGGCTGACCGGCCAGGTGCGCCGGGTGGAGGAGCGGCTCACCGCGCTGCTCGCGCCACGCGACCCCAACGACTCCCTCGACGCGATCGTCGAGATCAAGTCGGGGGAGGGGGGCGAGGAGTCCGCGCTGTTCGCCGGCGACCTGCTGCGGATGTACCAGCGCTACGCGGAGTCCCGCGGCTTCGGCATCGAGGTGCTCGATGCCCAGCAGACCGATCTCGGCGGCTACAAGACGGTGACCTTCGCGGTGAAGGGCGGCTCCGACCCGGGGAGCGCCCCCTACGGGGAGCTGAAGTTCGAGGGCGGGGTGCACCGGGTGCAGCGGATCCCGGTCACCGAGTCGCAGGGGCGGGTGCACACGTCGGCCGCCGGCGTGCTCGTCATGCCCGACGTCGAGCCCGACGACGTCACCATCGCCGACGACGACCTGCGGGTCGACGTCTACCGCTCCTCCGGGCCGGGCGGCCAGGGGGTCAACACCACCGACTCCGCCGTGCGGATCACCCACCTGCCCACCGGCATCGTCGTGACCTGCCAGAACCAGCGCTCGCAGCTGCAGAACCGCGAGCAGGCGCTGCGCATGCTGCGCGCCCGGCTGGTCAGCCTCGCCGAGGACGAGGCCGCGGCGTCGGCGTCCGCCGCGCGGCGCTCGCAGGTGCGCACCGTCGACCGCTCCGAGCGCATCCGCACGTACAACTACCCGGAGAACCGGATCGCCGACCACCGGATCGGCTACAAGGCGCACAACCTCGACGCCGTGCTCGCCGGCCACCTCGAGGACGTCGTCGCCGCCCTTCAGCAGGCCGACCTCGCCGAGCGGCTGGGCGCGACGGGCCCCTCGTGACCCGGGCGGACGCCCTGCTGGGGGTGGCGACCGCCCGGCTGTCCGCGGCCGGGACGGCGTCCCCCGGGGCCGAGGCGCGCACCCTGCTGGCCCACGTGCTCGACCTGCCGCCCGCGAGGCTGGTCCTCGTCGGCGAGGTGCCCGACGCGGCCGAGGGCCGGTTCCGCGAGCTCGTCGAGAGGCGGGCGGCCGGCGAGCCGGTGCAGCACCTCACCGGGCGCGCGTACTTCCGTCACGTCCAGGTCGCCGTCGGTCCCGGCGTGTTCGTGCCGCGGCCCGAGACCGAGGTGATGACCGGCTGGATCGTCGAGCGGGCCCGCGAACTCGAGAACCCGGTCGTCGTCGAGCTGTGCGCCGGCTCGGGCGTGATCAGCCTGGCGATCAGCGACGAGTGCCCCTCCGCGCAGGTGCACGCGGTCGAGCTGTCGGAGGGGGCGGTGGCCTGGGCGGCCCTGAACCTGGCGGGCACGGGCGTCGACCTGCGCGAGGGCGACATGGCCGACGCCTTCCACGACCTCGACGGGCTGGTCGACCTCGTGGTGGCCAATCCGCCCTACGTGCCGCTCGAGGCCTGGGACTCCGTGCCGGCCGACGTCCGCGACCACGACCCTGCCCTCGCCCTGTGGAGCGGCGACGACGGCCTGGACGCCACCCGGGTGGTCGCCAGGGTCGCCGGGCGGCTGCTGCGTCCGGGCGGGTGGGTCGCCAGCGAACACGCCGAGGTGCAGGCCGAGGCGGCCCCCGAGGTGTTCGTCGGCACCGGCCTGTTCGACCGGGTCAGCGACCGCCGCGACCTCACCGGCCGTCCCCGGTTCGTCACGGCGCGACGCGCGGCCGGGCTCGGCGGCGGCATGGCAGGATGAGTGCCGTGGCAGACGATGAGCTCACCGACCCGATGACCCAGTCCGTCCCCGACGCCCGGGAGGCGATCGCCGGCACCACCGCCGACGAGCCCGCCCCCGGGGCCGTCGCGGACGAGCCTGCCTCCGAGCCCGTCGCGGACGAGCCCGCCCCCGACGAGGCCGAGGCCCCCGCCGAGGAGGCCGGTGCCGAGGTGGAGCCGCCGCGACGCCCGTACCGTCGCTTCGACCTGCTCACCGAGCCCGACGCGGCGATCGAGGCGGCCCGCGAGGCCGTGGCGGCGGGGGAGTGCATCGTCCTGCCCACCGACACCGTCTACGGCATCGGCGCCAACGCGTTCTCCGCGGACGCCGTTCAGCGGCTGCTCGACGCCAAGGGCCGGGGCCGCGACATGCCCCCGCCCGTGCTGATCTCCGAGCCCGGCATGCTCGACGCGCTGGGGGTCAACGTGAGCACGTTCGCCCGCCGGCTCGCGGACAAGTTCTGGCCGGGAGCGCTCACCCTCGTCGTCGAGATGCAGTCGAGCCTGCGCATCGACCTCGGCGAGACCGGGGGCACGATCGCCCTGCGCGTCCCCGACCACGACGCCGCCCGGTCGCTGCTGCGGCGCACCGGCCCGCTCGCGGTGAGCAGCGCCAACGCGTCCGGGCACCCGTCGGCCACCACGGTCGACGAGGCGATCGAGCAGCTGGGCGATTCGGTGAGCGTCTACCTGGACGCCGGACCGACCCCCGGGCCGGTGGCGTCGACCATCGTCGAGTTCGTCTCGGACCCCGCGGGCGTCGTGCTGCGCGAGGGAGTCATCTCGTTCGAGACGATCAGCGACGTGGCACCCCTGGTCACCAACGCCGTCCCCCGGCATGCGGTCGAGGAGCAGTCGGGCGACACCACCGGCACCGAACCGGACGAAACCCCCGAGGCCGGCGGGGCCGACGGCGTCCCCGAGGACGGTGCCGACGGCACCGCACGGCACGCCGAATCCGGTGCCGGTCCGGTGACCGAGGACGTCGCTGAGGGCTGATGCGCGAATACCTCCTGGTGCTGCTCGTCGCGGCGATGACCACCTACCTGCTGGGAGGCGTGTTCCGCCGTATCGCGCTGCGGGTGGGCGCGGTGGCGCGGGTGCGGGAGCGCGACGTCCACGCGGTCCCGATCCCGTACTTCGGGGGCCTGGCGATGCTCGGCGGCTACGCGGCCGCCACCCTCCTCGCGGCGCACCTGCCGTTCCTCGGCAAGCACTCGGTGGTCACCAGTGACTCGGTCGCCATTCTCACCGGTGGCGCGGTGATCTGCGCGGTCGGCGTCGTCGACGACCTCATCGAGCTGTCCGCGATGGCCAAGGCGGCGGGGCAGGTGCTCGCGGCCGGGGTGGTCGTGCTCAACGGCGTCCGCACCTACTGGATCGCCCTGCCCAACCGGATCATCGCGCTCGACACGGCGACGTCGATCCTCATCACGTTGATCTTCATCCTCGTGTGCACCAACGCCATCAACTTCGTCGACGGTCTCGACGGGCTCGCGTCGGGGGTGGTGGCGATCGGCGCGCTCGCGTTCTTCAGCTACACCTATCTGCTCGCCGTGCAGCAGAACCTCGTGCTCGCGACCACCGCGAGCCTCGTCACCATCGCCGTGAGCGGGATCGCCATCGGGTTCCTGCCGCACAACTTCCACCCCGCCCGGATGTTCATGGGCGACTCCGGGGCGATGCTGCTCGGCCTGCTCATGGCCGTCTCGACGATCTCGCTCACCGGGCAGTTCGACTCCTCCGCACTGCACACCGCGGGCCGGCGCCTCATCGCCTACTACCTGCCGATCCTGCTGCCCCTCGCGGCGCTCGCCCTGCCCCTGCTCGACCTCGTGCTGGCCTACACCCGCCGCACCATGGCCGGCACGTGGTGGTTCGTCGCCGACAAGCAGCACCTGCACCACCGCCTCATGCAGCGCGGCCACTCCCAGGTGCATGCGGTGCTGCTCATGTACCTGTGGGCCGGCATCGTCGCGTTCGGGGCCACCCTCATCGGCCTCGTCGGCACCTGGTGGGTCGCCGCCCTGGTGCTCGTCGCGCTGGTCGTCGCCGTGTGGCTCACCTTCTCCCGCTCCGGGCCGGTGCGGGTCGGGACCGCTCCCGCCGGGGCCGACCGCACCGACGACCCGGCCGACTGAGCCCGGCGGCGTCCGCGTGGCGCCCGGCGGGGGACGCCGCTTGGTACCGTGGCGCGGTGCAGCAGCCAACCTTCGGGACGCCGGACCGCACCCCGGTCCCCGCGCCGGCGGCCGGGTCGCTCATCGGGCAGGCGCCGGTGATGATGCGCGGGGGCATCCTCGCGTCCCACGGTGCCCTCGTGCTCGCCGCCGTCGTGGGGGAGCTGGTCGCGGGCTCCGACGTCATGCTCACGACCGTGCTCGCCGGCCTCACCGTGAGCGTGCTGCTCATCGCCGGGCAGTACCTCCAGATGCTGCTCGTGCGCCGGGCCGACCTGCTCGGCATGGCGGGGACGCTGGCGGGCTTCGGGATGCGGGTCGCGGCGCTCGGCGCGGCGCTCGCGATCTGGCTCGCGGTCGCCGACCACTACCCGGTGATCCGGCCGTGGGGCGTTGTCGCGGGCGCGACGGCGGTCACGCTGGGCTGGCTGGCCGGCGTGCTGGCGACCTACCGGCGGCTGCGGGTGCCGGTGTTCGACGAACCGGCCGCGCCAGGGGCCGCCGACGGGGCCCAGCCGCACGACGACCGAGATGACCCGGCCCTCCCGCCCTGCTAGAGTCAGGCTCGCCATGATCGACCACAAGGACAGTGGCCGCCTCGACGCCGGTCAGATGCGCATGTCAGCGCGCGACCAGCCGGATCGGCGTAGTACTTCGGCTTCGGCCGACCCCACCGACGGCGCCATGCGTGTCCTCAGCTACCTCATCGCCGGGATCGCCTTCTACGGCGGTCTCGGTTGGCTGATCGACCGGATCTGGCACCAGGCGTGGGGCGTCCCGGTGGGGCTCATCGTCGGCATGGCAATGAGCATCTACCTGATCATCAAACGGTTCGGAGGCCAACAGTGAACTGGTCGCAGGAGGGCGCGTGTCACCACTGATCCCCATGGAGGGCGCGAGCTACGAGCCCCCGAGCCTCCACAACTTCCAGTTCGGCGGCGTCTACGGGGGCCCCGACTGGCTGAACCGGCCGCTGCTGCAGGCCGTCGCCGCCGCCCTCATCGTCATCGTCTTCTGGCTGTGGGCGTCGCGCCAGCTGAAGACGGTGCCCACGAAGCGCCAGTTCGTCTTCGAGTACTTCTACGAGTTCATCCGCAACGGCGTCGCGCGCGACGCGCTGGGGCACGACTTCCGCAAGTACGTGCCCTACCTGCTCGGGCTGTTCTCGTTCATCCTCGTCAACAACCTCTACGAGATCTTCTTCATCACGATGTTCCCCACCATGGCGAACATCGGGTACGCCTGGGCGCTGGCGGTCATGGCCTGGCTCGTCTACAACGGGGCGGGCATCCAGCGCCACGGCCTCGGCGGCTACCTCAAGCGCTCGCTGTTCCCCGCCGGCGTCCCCGCGCCGCTCTACATCCTGGTGACGCCGATCGAGTTCATGTCGAACATCCTCATCCGCCCGCTCACCCTGGGCCTGCGGTTGTTCGGCAACATGTTCGCCGGGCACCTCGTCGTGCTCGTGTTCGTCGTCGGCGGGTCGTACCTGCTGCTCCACGGCTCGCAGCCCTTCTACCACGTCGCCGGCCTGGTCTCCCTGATCTTCAGCTTCGCGATCTTCGCCCTCGAGTTGCTGGTGGCGACGCTGCAGGCCTACATCTTCACCGTCCTCACGGCCCAGTACGTCGCCTCGTCGATCGCCGACGAGCACTGAGCGGCGCCGTCCCCCTCACCCCACCGCTTCAACCAACCACACCGGTTCGAAGGAACAACCGAAAGGAAACCCAATGACCCCCTTGGTTATCAACGGCTCGGTCAACATGATCGGTGCCGGCCTGGCCGCCATCGGCTCCGGTATCGGCGTCGGCCTCATCTTCGCCTCTGTGATTCAGGGCACCGCCCGGCAGCCCGAGGCCCGCGGTCTCATGATGGGCACCGCCTGGATCGGTATGGCCATCGTCGAGGCGCTGTTCATCCTGGCGCTCGCGTTCGCCTTCGTCATCAAGTGATCGGCTCGGGTCCTCTCATGACGCCGATGATCGACCTCGGCCCACTGCTGCCCGAGTACCCGTCCGAATTCATCATGGGCTTCCTGCTCATGGTCGTGGTGTGGCTGGTCCTGCGGGCCAAGGTCGTGCCGATGTTCGAGCAGATGTACGTCGAGCGCGCCGACCAGATCCAGGGCGGAATCGAGCGGGCCGAGAAGGCACAGGCCGAGGCCGAGGCGGCCCTGGCCAGTTACCGGGCCCAGCTCGAAACGGCTCGGGAGGAGGCGGCCAAGATCCGCGAGGACGCCAAGGCCCAGGCCGCGCAGTTCCTCGTCGAGCAGCGCGAACGCGCGACCGCGGAGGCGGCCCGCCTGCTCGAGCAGGCCCGCCACCAGATCGAGGCGGAGCGCGTCCAGGCCGCCGAGCAACTGCGCAGCGAGGTCGGTGGCCTGGCCACGACCCTCGCCGGCAAGGTGATCGGCGAGTCGCTCACCGACGACGCGCGTGCCAAGGCGACGATCGACCGCTTCATCGCCGAACTCGAGGCCGACGTGTCGGAGGGCCAGCCGGCATGACCTCGATCGCAGTGAGCCAGGCGGACGAGACGCGGCGCGGACTCCTCGACCGGGTCGTCGGCCTGGACGGGGTCGAGCCGGGCACCTCGGCAGACCTGTTCGCGGCGCTCGACGCGATCGCGGGCTCCTCGGCCCTCCGCCGCGCCCTCACCGATCCCGGACGCCGCGGCGAGCAGAAGGTCGCGATCGTGCGGCAGCTGTTCGGCGGGCGGGTCGGCGCCCAGGCGCTGTCGGTGCTCGAGGCGGCCGCGGCGGTGCGGTGGAACTCCGCGTCCGCGCTGTTCGACGCCCTCGAACGCCAAGGGGTACGCGCGGCGCTCGCGACCGCCCTCGGCCGGGGGGCGCTCGACGACGTCATCGACGCGCTCTTCCGCTTCGACCGGATCGTGCACGCCGACGGCGAGCTGCAGGCCGGGCTCGAGGACGAGCGGGTGCCCGTCGAGGTGCGCGAGGCGCTCGTCGACCGGTTGCTCGCCGACAAGACCGACCCCGTGACGGTCGCCCTGGCGAAGCGGGCACTGAGCCAGCGGTCACGCTCGTTCTTCCACGCCCTCGAGTCGATGCTGGGCGTCGCCGCGGAGCTGCGCGACCGCGCGGTGGCGCAGGTCACGGTGGCCCGCCCGCTCGACGACGACCAGGAGGCGAGGCTCCGCGCGGCGCTGTCCAAGGCGCTCGGGCGAGCCGTCGACCTGCAGGTCATCGTCGACCCCGAGGTGATCGGTGGTGCCCGCGTGGTGCTGGGCGACCACGTCATCGAGGGCACGATCCAGCAGAAGCTCATCCAGATCAGCCGCATGTTCAGCTGATCGACCACTGACCTGACCATCCGCCCGCAGGGGCAGCAGAACGACACGAAGGAATAGGGACGCCATGGCGGAACTGACGATTCGTCCGGAGGAGATCCGCGACGCACTGGACATGATGGCCCAGAGCTACGCGCCGGAAACAGCGACCCGCGAGGAGGTCGGGACGGTCGTGAGCTCGGGCGACGGCATCGCCCGCGTCGAGGGTCTGCCCTCGGCGATGGCGAACGAGCTGTTGGAGTTCGAGGACGGCACCCTGGGCATCGCGCTCAACCTCGACGTCCGCGAAATCGGTGTCGTCGTGCTCGGCAACTCCGAAGGGATCGAGGAGGGGTCGATCGTCAAGGGCACCGGTGAGGTGCTCTCGGTGCCGGTCGGCGACGGCTACCTCGGCCGGGTCGTCGACGCCATGGGGCGTCCGATCGACGGGCTGGGGGAGATCTCCCCGGTCGACACCCGACGCGCCCTCGAACTGCAGGCCGCCGGCGTCATGGACCGCCAGGAGGTGCGCGAGCCGCTGCAGACCGGTCTCAAGGCCATCGACGCGATGACCCCGATCGGACGCGGGCAGCGCCAGCTCATCATCGGCGACCGCAAGACCGGCAAGACCGCGATCGCGATCGACACGATCATCAACCAGCGCGACAACTGGCGCTCGGGCGACCCGGCCAAGCAGGTGCGCTGCATCTACGTCGCGATCGGCCAGAAGGGCACGACCGTCGCCGAGGTGCGTGGCGCGCTGGAGGCCGCCGGGGCCCTCGAGTACACGACGATCGTGCACGCGCCGGCGTCCGCGCCTGCGGGCTACAAGTACATCGCCCCGTACTCGGGCTCGGCCATCGGCCAGCACTGGATGTACCAGGGCAAGCACGTCCTCATCGTCTTCGACGACCTCACCAAGCAGGCCGAGGCCTACCGGGCGATGTCGCTCCTGCTGCGGCGTCCGCCGGGCCGCGAGGCCTACCCCGGCGACGTGTTCTACCTCCACAGCCGCCTGCTGGAGCGCTGCGCCAAGCTGTCGGCCGAGCTGGGCGGCGGGTCGATGACCGGCCTGCCGATCATCGAGACCAAGGCCAACGACGTGTCGGCCTACATCCCGACCAACGTCATCTCGATCACCGACGGCCAGATCTTCCTGCAGTCCGACCTGTTCAACGCCAACCAGCGTCCGGCCATCGACGTGGGCATCTCGGTGTCACGCGTCGGTGGCGCGGCCCAGATCAAGGCGATGAAGAACGTCGCGGGCACCCTGAAGATCAACCTCGCCCAGTACCGCGACATGCAGGCGTTCGCCATGTTCGCCTCCGACCTGGACGCGGCCTCCCGCCAGCAGCTGGAGCGCGGGGCGCGGCTGATGGAGCTGCTCCGCCAGGCGCAGTACAACCCGTACCCCGTCGAGGACCAGGTGGTCAGCGTGTGGGCCGGCACGACGGGCAAGTTCGACGACGTCCCGGTCGACGACGTGCTGCGCTTCGAGCACGACCTGCTCGAGCACCTGCGGCAGAACACCCAGATCCTCACGACCATCCGCGAGACCCAGCTGTTCGACGACGACACGGCCGCCGCCCTCACCTCCGAGATCGAGAAGGTGAAGTCGACCTTCAAGACCTCCGACGGCAAGCTGCTCGTCGGGCACGAGGAGCACCGCCCGATCAACGAGGACGCCGTCAGCAACGAGCAGATCGTCGTCAAGAAGAAGGCCTGACCGATGCCGGCCAGCCTCCGAGAACTGCGCCAGCGGCGGAACTCCGTCGCCTCGACGCAGAAGATCACCCGGGCGATGGAACTCATCGCCGCCTCCCGGATCATCAAGGCCGACCGGGCTGCGCGCGCCGCGCTGCCCTACACCAGCCTGCTCAACCGCGCGGTGGCGACGGTCGCCCAGTCCGGGACGGTCGACCACCCGCTGACGACCGAGATCGAGAACCCCCGGCGCGCCGCGGTGGTGCTGTTCACGTCCGACCGGGGCCTGGCCGGCGCCTACTCGGCGAACGCCATCAAGATGTCGCTGGAGCTCACCGAGCGGCTCCGGCGCCAGGGGTGCGAGGTCGTCCCCTATGTGGTCGGGAACAAGGGCATCGGCTACCTGCGGTTCCGCAAGGTCGAGCTCGCCGGGCAGTGGCACGGCATCTCCGACGCGCCGAAGTACGAGGACGCGGGGGAGATCGCCGACACGCTCGTCAAGGCGTTCCTCACCGACTTCGAGGACGGCGGCGTCGACGAGATCTACTGCGTCTACACCCGGATGCGCTCGATGCTCATCCAGGAGCCCCGGGTGCGCCGGGTGCTGCCGATCGAGGTGGTCGAGGAGGGCGGCTCGCCGGTCAACTCCGCCCAGATCGACCAGCAGCAGGGCAGGGAGCTGCAGTTCGACTTCGAGCCGGACGCCGAGACGGTGCTCGACACGCTGCTGTCGCTCTACGTGCGCAACCGCATCTGGTTCTACCTGCTCGAGTCGGCGGCCTCGCAGTGGGCGAGCCAGCAGCGGGCGATGAAGTCGGCGACCGACAACGCGCAACAGCTCATCGAGCGCCTCACCCGACAGGCCAACCAGGCGCGTCAGGCCGAGATCACCCAGGAAATCAGCGAAATCGTCGGCGGCGCGGGTGCGCTCGCCGATATGGCGAAGGAAGAGTGAGCCCCATGACTGCCACCCAGGACGAGATCACCACTCGCGTCGGCCGCGTGTCGCGCGTCATCGGCCCCGTCGTCGACGTCGAGTTCCCGCCGGACGCCATGCCCCCGATCAACAACGCCCTGCTCGTCGACGTCCCCGTCATGGGCGAGGGCGAGACCGGCGAGGCTCAGGGCACCCGCACGATCACCATGGAGGTCGCCCTGCACGTGGGCGACAGCATGGTGCGCGCGATCTGCCTCAAGCCGACCGACGGCATGCAGCGCGGCGCCGAGGTGCGCGACACCGGGGAGCCGATCATGGTGCCCGTCGGCCAGATCACCAAGGGCCACGTGTGGAACGCCACGGGGGAGGTGCTCAACGTCGAGCCGTCGAGCATCCAGATCACCGACCGCTGGTCGATCCACCGCGAGCCGCCGAAGTTCGACGAGCTCGAGAGCAAGACCGAGATGCTGCACACCGGCATCAAGGTGCTCGACCTGCTCACCCCGTACGTGCAGGGCGGCAAGATCGGCCTGTTCGGTGGCGCCGGCGTCGGCAAGACCGTGCTCATCCAGGAGATGATCTACCGCATCGCCCACAACTTCGGCGGCACGTCGGTGTTCGCCGGGGTCGGCGAGCGCACCCGCGAGGGCAACGACCTCATCCACGAGATGGAGGAGGCCGGCGTCCTCAAGGACACCGCCCTCGTGTTCGGCCAGATGGACGAGCCCCCGGGCACCCGGCTGCGGGTCGCCCTCTCGGCGCTCACCATGGCCGAGTACTTCCGCGACGTCGAGAAGCAGGACGTGCTGCTGTTCATCGACAACATCTTCCGGTTCACCCAGGCGGGCTCGGAGGTCTCGACCCTGCTCGGGCGGATGCCGTCGGCGGTGGGCTACCAGCCCAACCTGGCCGACGAGATGGGCCAGCTGCAGGAGCGGATCACCTCGACCCGGGGCCACTCGATCACCTCGATGCAGGCCATCTACGTGCCCGCCGACGACTACACCGACCCGGCACCGGCCACCACGTTCGCTCACCTCGACGCGACCACCGAGCTGTCGCGCGAGATCGCGTCCCGTGGCCTCTACCCGGCCGTCGACCCGCTCACCTCGACGTCGCGCATCCTCGACCCGCAGTACGTGGGCCAGGAGCACTACGACACCGCCGTGCGGGTCAAGCAGATCCTGCAGCGCAACAAGGAACTGCAGGACATCATCGCCATCCTCGGTGTCGACGAGCTGAGCGAGGAGGACAAGATCGTCGTGGCCCGGGCCCGGCGCATCCAGCAGTTCCTCTCGCAGAACACCTACATGGCCGAGAAGTTCACCCAGGTGCCCGGCTCGACGGTGCCGCTCAAGGAGACCATCGAGTCCTTCCAGATGATCGTCCGCGGCGACGTCGACCACATCGCCGAGCAGGCCTTCTTCAACGTGGGCGGCATGGACGACGTCATGAAGAAGTGGGACCAGATGCAGAAGGACCTCTGATGGCCGACCCGATGCACGTCGACGTCGTCGCCGCCAACCGCCTCGTGTGGGAGGGGGACGGCGTCAACGTGATCGTCCGCACCACCGAGGGCGACATCGGCATCCTCCCCGGTCACGAGCCGGTGCTGGCCGCGCTCGTGCCGTGCGTGGCCACCATCGTGACGCCCGACGGCAAGCAGGAGGTGTTCGCGCTCGACGGCGGCTTCGTCCTCGTCGCGGACAACCGCGTCTCGCTGCTCGCGCAGTACGCCACGCGCAGCGCGGAGGTCAGTCTCGAGGAGGCGCAGAGGAACGTCGCCGAGCTGGAGAAGATCATCGACACCGGTGACGCGACGACCGACCAGGTGCACCGGCTGCACCTCGCGCAGGCTCAGGTCAAGGCCGCGCAGGTGACGGCCGGGTCCGTCTACGGGCACTGACGGCCCGGGCGGCAAGACCTCTCGCGGGCCGGGGGG
>DATAKK010000070.1:0-12379 GCA_036261615.1 Propionibacteriaceae bacterium
GGGCCATCAGCTCAAACCGTGCTCGCTCACGAAGTAGACCATGCGGTACTTGCCGATCTGAACTTCGTCGCCGGGACGCAGCAGGGCTGAGCCGTCGACCAGGGTGCGGTTGACATAGGTGCCGTTGAGGCTGTTCTGGTCCTCGACGATCATGCCCTCCGGCGTGCGCCGGAAGTTGACGTGGTGCCGGGAGACGGTGATGTCGTCGAGGAAGATGTCGGACTGGGGGTGGCGTCCGACGGTGACCAGATCGGTGTCGAGCAGGTAGCGTGCGCCCGCGTCCGGGCCCCGCTCGACGATGAGCAGTGCATGGCCCTTGGGCAGGGAATGGACGGCCTCGATCTCCTCCTGACTCAGCTCGGGCTGGTGGCCGGTGTCCTCGGTGACGGCGGCGATGACCCGCGTGTTGTCACTCCCGGTGGCGACGAGGCGCTCCCCGCAGTTGGAGCAGAAGTTGCTGGAGTCGGGGTTGGAATGCCCGCAGGCCCTGCAGACCAGCATTGTTCCTCCGTGTCGTCGTGACTCGTGGGGTGGGGAAAGGGGGGTCACTCCCCCACGTGCTCAGCGTAGGCGTCGGCATCCAGCAGATCGTCGCTATCGGCGTCTTCCGACACCTCCAGCTCGTAGAGCCAGCCGTCGCCGTAGGGGTCGGCGTTGATGACCTCCGGGGTGTCGACGAGGGCCTCGTTGACGGTCGTCACGACCCCGGACAGCGGGCTGAACACGTCGGACACGCTCTTGGTCGACTCCAGCTCGCCGCAGGCGTCACCGGCCGCGACCTCCTCGCCCACGGTCGGCAGCGAGACGTAGACGATGTCGCCCAGCTGCTCCGCGGCGTAGTCGGTGATGCCCACCCGAACGGTGTTGCCGTTGCCCTCGCGCACCCATTCGTGCTCGGTGCTGTACCTCAGGTCCTCGGGAAAGCGGGACATGGCAGGGGTCTCCTTGTCGGACAGCGGAAGCTGCTTCCCGTCACGAACGCGACGGGGGTTGGGCCACACTACCGCTGCCCGTAGCGCAGTGGCCGCGGCCACCATAGCAATCCGGTTCCGCTCTCGCCGGGGGACGCCCCGATCATCGGTGGGTCACGACGGCTTCGCGTACTTGAACTGCGGCGCGGGACGCACCGAGTCGATGACCAACTGGTCGTGCTGGGTGATGAGAACCGTGCCACCGATCTGCGAGCTCTGCACCGTCGACTCGAGGCCGCCCCGGAACTTCAGGGCGCCGGACAGGGTCGAAGGATCTCCGATGGCATCGATGACGATCGGCCGGTCGAGCCGGACGCCATCGGCGATGAGCGTGCTGCCGTCGGCGTCGAACCAGGTGGAGGCGACCACCCGGACCTTCTGGTCGACCTGCATCACCTCGGCGCCGGCGTCGCGGAGTTCCTGGATCGCGTCGACGAGCAGCTGCGGGGTGAGGCGCTGCTGGGGGTCGAGGATCGTCACGGTGATCCCCGGCCCCTGGGCGGGCACCTCGCCCGCCAGCACCTGCAGCGAGTCGAGCCGGGAGCGGTTGGCGTCCTCGGCGGCCTTCTGCGCGGTGGCCCCGTTCTCCAGCTTCGTCTTGGTCGCGGACAGGCTCGAGATCTCGGAGTCGAGCCGGTTCGACTGCGAGGTGAGCGAGTCGAGCAGCGCCACGAGGTCCTGGCGGCGCAGGGACTGGTAGTTGGTGTCGGCCTGGCGCTGCCGGGCGCTGACGATGGCGGTGGCCGTGACGACGCAGACGACGACGGCCACGATGAGCTGGCTCAGCGTCGGGCGCCAGAACGACCGCCACGTCACCGGCCCCCCGGTGGGGACTCCCTCGTCCGGGTCGGAGAGTGGCGTGCCGAGTTGCGGCTCCCGCAGCCCGCCGGCGTCCCGAGGCTCAGGCATGGATCAGCTCCCGACGGATGGCCGCCGCGTTGGTGAAGATCCGGATGCCGAGGACGACGACGACGGCCGTCGTCAGCTGGGACCCCACGCCGATCTGGTCGCCCACCCAGACGATCACCGCGGCGATCAGCACGTTCGACACGAACGACACGACGAAGACCTTGTCGGAGAAGGTGTGGGCGAGGAAGGCCCGGGCCGCGCCGAAGAGCGCGTCGAGTGCGGCCACGACCGCGATCGGGATGTAGGGCTGCAGCCCGGTGGGCAGGCTCGGGGCGGCGTACAAGCCGATCGCCACCCCGAGGATGAGTCCGAGCACGACAACCATGCGGCCCATCATCCCCCAAACCCACCCCGGCACCCGAACCGGCCGGGTCCGTGTCCCGGGTGGCGGACCCGCTCAGGGGTGCGGTCGGGCCTTGCTCAGCGTGACCACGGTGGACGCCGGGACGCTCAGGTTGTTCGACGTCGAGACCGACCAGACGAGGCCGTAGTTGGTGTGCAGATAGCTCCACCAGGCCCCCGCCTGGCCGTTGGCGAGCCGCCCCGGCAGGCTGGCCGGGTCACCGAGGGCGACGACGCGGTACGGCGGGGTGAGGGAGATGTAGTTGACGGTGATCGCGCTCCCCGCGGAGCGGATCGCCGAGGTCGAGGTGAGCCGCTGCCCGTTGATCGACACGGCCTCCGCGCCCGCCTCCCACAGCCCGTTGACGAGCACCCGGAGGTCGCCGTCGGCCACCCGCTGGTTGTCGCTGGTGGCGCGCGGCGCGTCGTCGCAGGTGACGGTGACGCCGGGTCCCGACAGAGAGGTCGCCCCGGCCGCGACCTGTGCCTGCTGCAGTTGCGAGGCGGCCGATGCGGGCAGCCGCTGCGCCTGGAGGGTGGAGATGCCGCGGTCGAGCGAGCGGACCTGCGCCTTCTTCCCCTGGATGACCGCCTGCTCCTGGATCACCTGCCGGGCCAGCTTGGCTCGTTGCGCCTGGTCGCTGGGCTCGCCGTGTGCGTGCAGGGCGATGGCGGCGGTGAGCAGGGCGCCGGTGACCAGTACCCCGATGAGGCCCCAGGTGCGCGAGCGGGTCGGACGCCCGGCCGCGGCGGCTCGTCCGTAGTCGGGATCGACCGCCTCGGCGGCGATCTGGCGCAACAGGTCCATGCTCGCGTCCGGGCGGGGGCTCGCCGCTCCCGGGCCGCGACCGGGAGCGGAGCCGGGTCGTTGAGGCAGCGTCGCCATCAGCCGCGGCGTCCGGGGGCCCGGGGAACCACGGACACCGGCGCCCGCGGCGTCTGGAGCAGGTGGTAGGTCTGGCGCAGGTAGAGCAGGCAGGCCCACCAGTACAGGCCGGTGCCCCAGATGGCGAAGGCCCAGCCCACCACCTTGAACACCATCGCCCCGGGCCAGTCGGCGGCACCGAGAAGGACGGCCGGGAACGCGTAGAGCAGACAGAAGGTGGCGGCCTTGCCGATGAAATGCACCGGCAGGCTCGTGTAGCCCCGGGTGCGCAGCGCGGGCACGACCGCGAGCAGCACGAGCTCGCGCGCGATGAGGACGACCACCAGCCACCAGGGGATGATGTGCAGAAGTGCCAGGCTCACGACGATCGCCCCGATGTAGAGACGGTCGGCGACCGGGTCGAGCAGCTGGCCGATCCGCGAGGTCTGGTGCCAGGCGCGGGCGAGGTGTCCGTCGAGCCAGTCGGTGAACCCGGCCAGCGCGAGCACCACCACGGCGACGATGTCGTCGTGCGGGCCCAGCAGCAGCCAGACGAACACCGGGACGCCGATGAGCCGCAGGAACGACAGCACGTTCGGCAGCGTCCACACCCGGTCGGTGTCGTAGCTCGGCGCCTCGAGCACCTGCACGTCGCCGAAACTGCCGGGGCCCGCGGGTCGGCCCCCGGACGGGTCGGCGGGAGGCGTCGCACTCACCCGCTCAGCCTAGGCGATCGGCCGTCCGCCCGGCCCATCCGGGCTCATCGGACGCCGACCATGGCCCGCGAGTACTGCTCGACGATGCGCGTGCCGACCGCCCCCCAGTCGAAGCGCGCGGCGATGTCGCGGCCGCGGGCGAGCAGTTCCCCGCGGGGTGCGGCCAGTGCCGCCAGCACCTGCGAGGCCAGGCCCCGACGGTCCCCCACTGGGAACAGCCGCCCGACGGGGCCCAGATCGTCGCTGATCACGTCGCGGAAGGCCGGGAGGTCGCTCGCCACCACCGACGCCCCGGACGCCAGCGCCTCGAGCAGGATGATCCCGAAGCTCTCCCGGCCGGTGTTCGGGGCCACGTAGACGTCGGTGTGGGCGAGGACGTCGTCGCGGGCGGCGTCGTCGAGCGCGCCGACGAACCTGATGCCGGGCTCGTAGGTGGGCAGCCCGCTGCCGACCACGGTGACCCGCACGTCCGGGTGCACCGCCCGGATGAGCGGCAGGGCGGCCTGCAGCACCGGGAATCCCTTGCGCGGCTCGGAGTAGCGGCCGATGAAGGTGAGCTGGGGGTGCGCTCCGCCGCGCCAACGGGTGCTCTGCGGCACGAGGGGGTGGTCGCTGAGCCGGATGCCGTTGCCGATGACGACGCTCTCGACCCCGATGTGCTCGCGCGCCACCTGCTGGGCCACCCGCGACACAGCGATGCCGACATCGATGCGCTGGATCACCTTGGGCAGGGACTGCCCCACCCAGCGCATCGACCGCGACCCCGGCGTCGCGGTGTGGAAGGTGGCGACCACCGGGCGGTCGCTGCGCAACAGCGCGATCGCCGACACGCTGGGGGTGATCGGTTCGTGCAGGTGCAGCACGTCGAAGTCTCCCCAGTCGAGCCACGTGCGCACACGTCGGCCCACCACGGGATCGAAGGAGACCCGGGCGATCGACCCGTTGTAGCGGACTGGCACGCTGTATCCGCTGGTGACGAAGCAGTCGGCCGGGACGCGGTTGCGGTCGAGCGCGTGCTGACTGGGACAGCCCGGGCCGAGGATGCTCACGACGTGGCCGGTCTCCGCGAGCCAGCCGGCGAGGCCGAGCACGTGGTTCTGCACACCGCCCGGGCTGTTGAACGAGTACGGGCAGACCAGGCCGATCCGCATCAGACACCCTCCCCGGTCGAGGGACGCCGGTAGCGCTCGGGCAGGTCCTCGACGAAGAACGGCTGCAGCACGTGCCAGTCGTAGGGTCGCTCGGCGATCTCGCGGGCGAAGACGTCGGCCAGCCGCTGGCACATCTCACCCACCTGACCGGGCCCGGCCGGTGCCGTCACGGGCTCCCAGATGTCGATGTGCAGCCGACGACCGGTGTAGTAGGTGGTGGCCGGCAGCAGGGCGGCCCCGGTGGCCAGCGCCACCTGAACGGGCCCACCCGGCATCCGCACCTGGCGTGGCCCCCGGGCCGTGGGCCACTCGACCTCGACCCCGTTGCGGGAGAAGTTGCGGTCGGCGAGCAGGCAGACGATCCGCCCGGCGCGGGAGTCGTCGATCAGCCGCTCGATGACGTGGGGGTCCCGATGGGGATAGATCCGCATCCCGAGCGCGGCCCGGGCGGCGGCGAAGAAGTCGAAGTCGGCGGGCGGAAGCTGCTCGGCCACGGAACTCACCGGCATCCCCTGGAGACAGGCCCACGCACCCGCGTGGTCCCAGCTGCCGAGGTGCGGGAGGGCGACCACTGCACCCGTCTCCCGGTGGCAGGTGAGGAGCAGTTCCCGGTGTTCCGGCGAGATCTCGACCCGCTCGACGATGCGTTGCGGCGTCCACGAGGACAGTTGCGCGGACTCGCTGAGGTTGCGCGCCCACGACCTCACCGCTCTCGCCGTCACGGCCCGCCCCGGGCGGACGCCGGTCATCGTGGTGACCGTCCGTTGCCACTGCTGGACGCCGGGAGTCGGCAGCCACGCCTGTTCCCAGCCTCCCAGCGCGGCGACGGCGTCCAGCACCGGGCGCGGGGTGCGCTGCACGACGCTGAGCGCCCGGGCCAGGTGTCCTCCGGTGGCGGGTCGACGGTTCATGAGCTAGACGGTGGAGTCGTCTCGGCCGGTGTCGGCGCGGGCCACCTGCACCATCCGCTGGCCGACGGTGACGGTGCTGGCGAAGAACCCCCACGCCAGGGCGAGCGGAAGCAGCCAGGCGAGGTCGAAGACGCCGGTGAAGAACGCGGTGACGAGCAGCAGCACCAGCCGGTCGGCACGGGCTGCCAGCCCGCCGCGCACCTGGACGCCGAGCGCCTCGCCCCGGGCCTTGACGTAGCTGGTGACCTGTCCCATCACCAGCGCGCCCAGGGCGATGCCCGCCCACAACTGGGAGTGGCCGGGTCCGGCGTAGTAGAGCACGATGCCCCCGAAGACGGCCCCGTCGCCGATCCGGTCGAGGCTCGAGTCGAGGAAGGCCCCCCACGTCGACTTGCGGCCGAGCATCCGGGCCATCTGTCCGTCGATGCCGTCGGAGAAGATGAACGCGGTGATGATGAGCGCCCCCTGCCACAGCCACCCCTGAGGGAAGCAGACCAGTGCGGCGGCGACCGTGAAGAAAGTGCCCGCCCAGGTGACCATGTCAGGGGTCAGGTGCAGCGCGATGAAGAGCCTGGCGGGCGGGGTCATCGCCTTGGCCCACCCCACGCGGAAGCGCTCAAGCATGGCGTTCCTTCTCGTCCTCCTCGTCGGTCGCCACGCCCCACGCCTCGGCGAGCAGCTCCCGGCCGGCGCTGAGCAGCTGGGGAACGGCTCGGGTCTGGGCGACGATCGGCAGGAAGTTGGTGTCGCCGAGCCAGCGGGGCACGACGTGCTGGTGCAGATGGGCCTGGATGCCGGCACCGCCCACGGCCCCCTGGTTCATCCCGATGTTGAATCCCTGCGGATGCGACACCCGGCCGAGCGCGCGGATGGCGATGCGGGTGAGGCGGGCGACCTCGTCGACCTCAGCCGTCGTCGCGTCGACGTAGCCGGCGACGTGCCGGTAGGGGCAGACGAGCAGGTGGCCCGGGGAGTAGGGGTAGAGGTTCATCACGACGTAGGCGAGGTCGCCGCGGGCGACGATGAGTCCCCGCTCGTCGCTGTGCCGGGGGGCCCGGCAGAACGGGCAGTCGGGTTCGTCCTGGCTGCCCGGCTTCGACTCGCCCCCGATGTAGGCCATGCGGTGCGGCGTCCACAGGCGCTGGAAGGCGTCGGGAACGCCGGCGAACAGGTCGGCGTCCTCCGTGCCGGCGAGTGGCTCGGACACGGCCGGTCAGCCCTCGATCGGGGTCGGGGCGACCGGGTCGTCGTTCCGCCGGGCTGCGATGTGGGCGAGGATCTGGCTCGCCGCGTCGTCGAGGGGCACCTGGTTGCTCTGCGACCCGTCGCGATACCGGAAGCTCACCGCGCCGGCGTCCCGGTCGTCTCCCCCGGCGATGAGGATGAACGGCACCTTCTGCTTGGCGGCGTTGCGGATCTTCTTGCCGAACCGGTCGTCGGACGAATCGAGCTCGACCCGCACCCCGGACGCCGCCAGCGTGTCGAGGAAGTCGCGGAGGTAGTCGGTGAACTCCTCGGCCACCGGGACGCCGAGCACCTGCACCGGTGCCAGCCATGCCGGGAAGGCGCCCGCGTAGTGCTCGGTGAGCACGCCCATGAACCGTTCGATCGAGCCGAACTTGGCCGAGTGGATCATCACCGGCGTCTGGTGCGAGCCGTCGGGGGCGGTGTAGCTGAGGCCGAAGCGCTCCGGCTGCATGAAATCGAGCTGGATCGTCGACATCTGCCAGGTGCGCCCGATGGCGTCCTTGGCCTGCACGGAGATCTTGGGCCCGTAGAAGGCGGCACCGCCCGGGTCGGCGACAAGGTCGAGGCCACTCGCCCGGCCGACCTCCTCGAGGGTGGCGGTGGCCACCGCCCACTGCTCGTCGGTGCCGAGGAACTTGTCCTTCTTCTTGCCGTCCTCGTCGCGGGTCGACAGCTCGAGGTAGAAGTCGGTGAGCCCGAAGTCGCGGAGCAGCTTGAGCACGAAGGTGAGCAGGTGGCGGATCTCGTCGGCGACCTGGTCGCTCATGACGTAGCTGTGCGAGTCGTCCTGGGTGATCGAGCGCACCCGGGTGAGGCCCTGGAGCACGCCGGACTTCTCGTTGCGGTAGACGGTGCCGAACTCGAACAACCGCATTGGCAGCTCGCGGTAGGACCGCCCGCGGCTCGCGTAGATGAGGTTGTGCATCGGGCAGTTCATCGCCTTGAGCCGGTAGTTCTGCCCGTCGTCGTCGATCGGCGGGAACATGAAGTCGCCGTAGTAGGGCAGGTGGCCCGAGGTGTAGTAGAGCTGCTCGCGGGCGATGTGCGGCGTCCCGACGTAGTCGAAGCCGTACTCGATGTGCTGCTGGCGGACGTAGTCCTCCATCACCCGCTTGATCACGCCACCCTTGGGGTGGAAGACCGGGAGTCCGGCACCCAGTTCCTCGGGGAAGCTGAACAGGTCGAGCTCGAGGCCGAGCTTGCGGTGGTCGCGACGGGCCGCCTCGGCCTGGCGGTGCTCGTACGCGGCGAGGTCGTCCCTGGTCGGCCACGCGGTGCCGTACACCCGCTGCAGCTGGGCCTTGCTCTGGTCGCCGCGCCAGTAGGCGGCGGACGCACGGGTGACCGAGTAGGCGCGGATGTAGCTCGTGTCGGGCACGTGCGGGCCGCGGCACAGGTCCTTCCACGCGACGCTGCCGTCGCGGCGGACGTTGTCGTACATGGTGAGCTCGTGGCCCCCCACCTCGACGAGGCTCGCGTCGTCGCTCGACACGGTCGACTTGTCGGAGATCAGCTCGAGCTTGAACGGCTCGGACGCCAGCTCGGCGCGGGCCTCGTCGTCGCTCACCACCCGCCGCACGAAGCGCTGCTTCTCCTTGATGATCTGGCCCATCCGCTTCTCGATCGCCTTGAGGTCGTCGGGATCGAGGGGCTGCACCTGGAAGTCGTAGTAGTAGCCGTCGGTGATGGGCGGCCCGACGCCGAGCTTCGCGTCCGCGAACAGGTTCTGCAGGGCCTGGGCCGTGACGTGCCCGGTGGAGTGGCGCAGGATGTTGAGTCCGTCGGGCGAGTCGATCTCGACCGCCTCGACCACCGCACCCTCGGGGATCTGCCGCTGCAGGTCGAGTAGGTCGCCGTCGACGCGCATCGCCACCACCCGCTTGTCGTCGCCGAACAGGTCGAGCCCCGTCGTCGTGGTCTCGATCACCTGCTCGTGGCGAGAGTCAGCGCGCACGACGGTGATGGAGAACGACACGGGGGAATCCTTTCGGCAGCGCGCCGGCGGCGGGCCCGCCAACGCAGTCCTCATTCTGCCCGATGCCCGTGGGAGCCTGTGCACCGCTATCCCCCGGCATGTCGGACGCCGGTCAGCCCTCCCCCGGCCTCCGGCTGAGCGGGGCGGCGTCCGGGCTGGGCCGAGGGTTAGGGCTCGGGCGGCGTACGTTCGCTGCTTTCGCGGACGTTCGCGACGTGAATCTTGAGACCGCCAGCAGCGAACCTACGCCGCAACGTCGTGAACGTACGCCGCAGATCCGGGTCACGGGGTCAGGGGCGGGTGAGGGCCGCGGTCACCGCGGGCGCGGGCTCAGCCCGGCGCTGGTCGAGCAGCCAGGCGAGGAAGGTGTCGATCACCTGCTGAGCGCCCCGGCGTCCGGCGATCACCCGGCAGCCGTCGAGCTGGCCGGCGACCACCGACCGCGTGCCGTCGGGGTAGTAGAAGAGCAGCGCGAAATGGGGGCCGAGTTCGGCCGTGCAGGTGGCATCGGCCGGAACGGCGGGAAGGGAGTTGATGAGCGCGGCGAGGTCGTCGAGCCGTGAGGTGAGGGCGTCGGAGGGCACCGTCGGGCCCAGGTCGTTGGTGTTGCACAGCCACACGGCGGCCGCACCCTGGTCGACGGCGGCGAAGGTGCGAGCGAGGCGGTCGGCGTCCGGGCCGGTCGGCGAGGTGGTGCACGGGGACTGTCCGGGGGCGGGGCTCGGCGCCAGCGGCCGGTCGGCCCGGGGACCGCCGGGCGTCACCCTCACCAGGGGGACCACGAGGGCGATGACGCCGAGCACGGCGGCCAGCAGGATCCACACCCGGGTCGAACGCCGCACCCGCGGAAGGCGCGACCGTCGGCGGGACATGCCTTCGTCCATGCGCCCGTCGCCTCCCACCGCTGGTGTAGCTCCAGCATGGCGCCGCGACGGCGTGCGCGCCACCCTCGCTGTGGCGCCTCCCCCGGCCACAGGACGCCGGTCACCGCAGCCGGGGCACCCCGAGCAGCTCGTCGACCGTGGCGAAGCCGAAGCCCCGCTCCTTGAGCAGCGGGATGACCCGGTCGACGGCCGCGATCGTCGCATCGCGCGGCGCCCCCGTCGCGTTGTAGCCGTCGTGGCAGACGATGATGAGCCCCGGCCGGGCCCGGCGCAGGATGCCGTCGACCAGGATCCGGGGGTCGGGCTGGAAGACCTCGAGCGGGTGGCAGAACTCGCCCCCCACCGGCGTGAGCCCGTGGGCGTCCAGTTCGGCGAACAGCCCCGGGTGACGGAACAACCACGGCGGCCGGTAGAGGGCCGGGGTGCCGCCGACGAGGGGGGCCAGCACCTCCTGGGTGCGCTCGATCTCCTCGGCGAGGTCGGGACGCCGCACGAGTCGCCTGATGTCGTGGTGGAACGAGTGGTTTCCGACGGTGTGCCCTTCGGCGACCAGTCGCCTCGTGGTGTCGGGGTAGCGCTCGGCGCACGCCCCCGGCTGGAAGAAGGTGGCGCGGACGCGGTGCGCGGCGAGCACGTCGGCGAGCCGGCTCGTCCACGGCTCGTTGGGTCCGTCGTCGAACGTGAGCGCCACGACCGGTTCGGTCGTCCGCGCCCTGAAGGGGAAGGGGCCGAGGGCCTGCGACCATTGGGACGCCGAGAACCAGTAGCCGGCTCCCACCCCGGCGACCGCGGCGGCGACGGCCTTCATCGGCGCCGCCGAAGCAGTTGGCGGATGGCCACGGCACCGGCGACCGCCCCGACGACACCGGCACCGGTGGCCGCGTCGATCGCCGTCCCGTGCTCCTGGTGACCGGCTCCCGGCCGGATGGCCGGGGCCATCCCCATGATCCGCCGCCCGGTCCAGTGGTTGAGGTAGTACCCGAGCAGGTAGTAGAAGCCGAGACTGACGAACAGGTTGTAGACGAGCCCCCGGTCGAGGCGGCGGCTCGAGGTGAAGGTGGCGTTGCGCCCGAGCCAGACCACCTCGCCCTTGCTGCGCTGGGCGTGCAACACGGCCAGCTCGTCGCCACCCTGGGTGAGTGCCGTGTCGTAGCCGTCGAACCCGTCGCGTCGGAAGCACAGGTTGGTCGCCGTGACGTAGGGCACCCGACCCGTACGACGGTGCCAGGAGGTGACCGCACCGAACAGCACGCGGGTCACCCAGGGACCCCAGACCGGACCGTCGACGTAGGCGCACGGGCCGGCGATGAGGGAGGCGTCCGGGTGGGCACGGCAGGCGGCATCGATGGTGCTCAGCCAGGTGCTGGGGAAGGTCGTGTCGGCGTCCGTGGTGATGACGTACTCGCCGCTGGCGGCCTCGAGGCCCGCCTGTCGCGCCCAGATCACTCCCGGGCGCGCCTCCTGAACAACGACCGCACCCCGGGACCTCGCGATCGCGGCGGTGCGGTCGCTGCAGTTGTTGTCGACGACCACCCACTCGACGTGACCCCGGTAGTCCTGGGCGGCGAGCGAGTCGAGGCAGGCGCCGATGGATGCCTGTTCGTTGAACGCCGGGATGACCACGCTGTAGCGCGGGCTCTCCGTATGGCTCGGATCGTGGCTCACGTGACTCTTTCCCTGGAACCTTCCAGGGTGATCCTGCCATGGATGCCCGAAGGGGTGGGAACGACCCTCCGCCGACCTCCCCCGAGGTGATGGGACATCGTCCTGAAAACAGCGGAAGGCGCCCCGGCTGGGTGATGTTTCACCTAGTCGAAGCGCCTTCCGGCTGGTGGGCGATACTGGGTTTGAACCAGTGACCTCTTCCGTGTCAGGGAAGCGCGCTACCACTGCGCCAACCGCCCGAGGTGGAGACGGGATTTGAACCCGTGTACACGGATTTGCAGTCCGTTGCCTCGCCTCTCGGCCACTCCACCAAGATGGATTCTCACGGCCTTTGGCGAGAGCCTCCGAGCGGACGACGGGACTCGAACCCGCGACCCTCACCTTGGCAAGGTGATGCTCTACCAACTGAGCCACGTCCGCACACCATCTTCGGCCTCGCCCTTGCGGGCTCGGCGTCCGACGCGTTGGAAACCATAGCCGAGGTGAGCCGCCCGATACAAACCGGCCGGGAATTTGGCCCGAGCCGCGGCGCCACGCTACTGTGTTGGCCGCACGGGCGATTGGCGCAGTGGTAGCGCGCTTCGTTCACACCGAAGAGGTCACTGGTTCGAACCCAGTATCGCCCACCCCTGCAAACCCGCTCCGGCGAGGCATCGAAGGGCCGGCCCGAGCGGGTTTCGTCATCTCCGGGATGCCGTCGTGCGACAGGCGGGTGCTGACCCGGACCTGCGCGTGACGTCCC
>DATAKK010000074.1:0-20886 GCA_036261615.1 Propionibacteriaceae bacterium
CGCCCATTCGGCGGACGAGCTCGCCAACTACCCCCAAAATTACCCCCACAATCGCACTTTCAACCAGACGCGCAGCGATCTCCCCTAGCCAGCGGCCTGATCGGGACGATAAAATGGAGGTTCAAGTCCTCTCTCGGACACGCAGTGACAAACCCGGTCTGACAACGTAGAACGCCTCGTCGGATCGGGTTTTTTCATGCTCTCGTCCGGAGCGTCGGTACCCCCACACGGAGAGGTCTCGGCGGAGTCACCCCCACGCCACTCTGCACCGGGCGGACCTGGCGCTGCCGCGGGAAATCCCCGGATCGTCGACACCGCAGCAGACGCGGGCGAACGACGCGGCGATCAGCTCGGAAGCGGCCGGTTCCAGCTGTCGGTGAGGGATGGCCAGAATCGCTGAGCCCAGTCGAGCCACGTCTCATCCCCCGACGGCGGCGACGACGGAAAGCCGCCCGAGAGCTCGTCGGCGTCCGGGACCTCGAAGCTCGCCATCCACCGGTCGATCTCCTCCTCCGCCATGGGGAACGAGGTGTCGGGCGCGGAGTCCCAGCGCGCCTGGATGCGGCTCCACTGCACATCGCGGTCGACCGGCAGGTACACGACCTCGCAGCCGGCCCCCACCGAGCCGGCCAACCAGCGCAGGGCGGAGCGCTCGTCGCGCGACCACAGTCCGAAGTCCACGACCACGCTGACACCCAGGCGCAACAGGTCGAGGGCCAGCGCGACCAGTCGGCCCTCCAGCAGCCACCGCTTGCCGCCCGGCCGGGTCTGGTGGCGGTCGTCCGCGCCGAACAGGGAGATCATCCACTCGTCGGGTGTGAGCCGCAGAGCCGAATGCTCCGCCGCCAACTCGCGTGCTCGCACGGTCTTGCCGGACCCGGGAAGACCCACCACGAGGAACAGCGTGGGCGCACCCTCTGCTCGCACGTTCCTCACGCTCCGTTCATCTGGTCGGCGGCGGCCCACGCTACCTGCCAGGGCGGCAGTGTGGGCCCGTGCGACCCGGAGAAGCGGCCGAGGGGGCTGCTGTCGACCGGCGCTCCGATCGATGCAAGAGTGTTCGGGCGTCGCGGCCGTCCCCCTCCACGGCCGGTTCGCGACGGCGCAGGGGAGGCGCAGGTGATCGGCATTCCGGAGGTCCTTCGGCACCACGCGGTCGCCGCGGGTGCCGAGCGCTGGCTCGCGGAGCTCCCATCGCTCGTGGAGCGCCTCGAACACGAGTGGGGCATCAGTGTCGGGCGCCCCTTCGCCACGGCCACCCAGGCGTACGTCGCGGAGGCGAGGACGCGCGACGGACGCCCCGTGGTGCTCAGGATCCTCATCCCCCTGAACGGGGACTGGGCGCAGCACGAGATCACCGCGCTGCGGCTCGCGGGCGGCCACGGCTGCGTCGAGCTGCTGGAGGCCGAACCCGAGTTCGGCGCGCTCCTGCTCGAGCGACTGGGTCCGCCCCTGTTCGACCTGGGCCTGCCCATCGTCCGGCGCCACGAGATCCTCTGCGACACCGCGGCGTCGTTCTGGCGTCCCGCACCCGACTGCGGCCTTCCGACGGGCGCCGACAGGGCCCGGACGCTCCAGGCCTACGTCACGGAGACCTGGGAGGCGCTCGGCCGGCCGTGCACCGAGCGGGCCGTGGAGGACGCCGTGACCTGTGCGGGTCGCCGGGCCGCGGCCCACAACGACGAGAGGGCGGTACTGGTGCACGGCGACGTGCACCAGCTCAACACCCTTCAGGCGGGTGCGGAGTTCAAGCTCATCGACCCGGACGGCCTGCTGGCCGAACCCGAGTGCGACCTGGGGACGGTGATGCGGGGCGATCCGGTCGAGTTGGTGCAGGGCGAGCCGCAGGAGCGCGCCCGCCGGCTGGCCGCCCGTACCGGCCTCGACCCCACCGCCATCTGGGAGTGGGGAGTCCTCGAGCGGGTGGTGAGCGGACTGCACTGCACCCGGATCGGCCTGCAGCCGCTGGGACGCCAGACCCTGGCCGCCGCGGACGCCGTCGCCGGCCACGACATGCGCTGACCGGCAGAGCCCGCCGCGCACACACCTCGTACCGTTGGTGCCGGGGCCGGCGGACGCCGACCGGGTTGGGGGGGACATGGCCGGACTTGCACCGATCCTCATGGTCGGGGCCGGACTCGTGGTGGCGTACGTCGTCCAGTCGCAGGTGGCGGCCCGGATGGACTTCCGGTGCGGGGCCTGTGGACGCCGCTTCAGCCTCTCCCCGCTCCAGGCCACCCTCGCTCCGCATCGGATGGGGAGCAAGTGGTGCCGCTGCCCCCACTGCGGCGCGCGCACGTGGGCCGAGCCGGTCCCGAAGGACTGACCACCCCCGGGAACGGGCGGAGTCCCCGGGAGATACCTCCCAGGGACTCCGCAAGTGCACCAGGCCATCCGGCGCTGGTGGCGGTCAGAAGCTCGACTGGCTGCCCGAACCGTTCTGCACGTCGTCCTTGGCCTGCGACGCCTGGTCCTTGACGTTCTGGGCACCGGACTGCGCGTCCTCCTTGACCTCCTGGACGCCGGACTGCGCGGTCTCCTTGACCGAGGCCACGGCGTCCTGGGCGGCCGGCTTGAGGTTCTGCACCGACTCCTGAGCGACGTTCTTCGCCTCGTCGACGAGGGGAGCCGCCTGCTGCTTCACCGATGCAGCGGCCCGGCGCTCCTTGTCGGAGGGCGGAAGCAGGGCCGCGACGAGGCCGCCGACTCCGAAGGCGATGAGGCCGAGCGTGAGCGGGGCCCCCTGGGTCTTCTGCTTGAGCTGTTGGGGAGCCTGGGCAGCCGTGTCCCGCACCGCGTGGGCCGCGTTCTGCGCCGTGTCGGCAACGTTGTGCGCGGCGTTCTGCGCGGTGTCGCCCACGCTGCCGGCGACATTCCCCACGCCCTGGCGTGCCTGCTGGACCATTCCGCTCTCCTCTGCGCCCGAGCCGCCGTACATCCCCGGCTCCCAGGCGTTGGAGCCCGACTGCCACCCCCCCGGCGCACCGGCCCGGTAGTAGTCGGGGTCGTAGACCTGCGAATAGCCGCTCTCGTAGTCGGAGTCGTCGCTACCGAACAGCCGTTCCCTGAGCGACCCGGCGGAGGACCGGACCTTGCGCACCTGACGGCGCGCGATGTTCCGCGGCCTCGCCTCGTCGGCGAGGGCGTTGACGTCGTAGCTGAGGCTGGAACGGGTCTCGTCGATCTCGCGACGGATCTCCTCGGGGTCGTTCGTGCTCATCGGTTCTTCTCCTCGTCACCCTTGAGGGCATTGGGAATCTGCGTGACCGTTTCCTTGGTTTCGTGGACGCCGGGCGCCTTTTTCATCTCCGACTTGCCGACCGCGGCGAGAATCGCCGCGATGATCGCCCAGATGACCGCGACGACCAGCCCCGACAACGCCAGGGCCGGGTGCGCCGTCGAGCCGAAGGCCCGCGCGAGCAGCCACCAGAGGGCCAGCGACAGGAACAGCAGCACCATGTAGCCGGCGATGCCGGCCCCGCCGAACATGCCGGCGCCCTTGCTGGAGCGCTTGATCGTCTGCTCCATCTCGGCCCTCGCGAGGGCCATCTCCTGGCGCACGAGCGTGGAGAGGTCCTGGCTGAGGTCGCCCATGATCTGACCGATCGACCGGTCGTCGCGGGGCAGCCGGGTGCCGTCCTGCGGCAGGCCGTCAGTGGCGACCGCACCGGGGGGCATCTGGCCGGGAATCGGTCCGGAGGTCTCGTAGGAACCCGTCATCACCAGCCGCCCTCCTTCGGAAGATCGGTCTCGTCCCCGAGGCCGCCGGTGTTGAGCCGCCCCTGCGAGGAGCCGGTCGAGCCGTACGGGTCGGTCGTCGCCTCAGGGGTGTACGGGCTGGGGGACGTGCCGCCGGACACCGGGTAGGGCTCGCCGACGACGGACGTCGGTGCGGCGAATCCGGGAGTTCCTGCGGGGGTGGCGCCGGCGTAGCCCTGGTTGCCGTAGCCCTGGTTGCCGTACTGGCGCGCGCCTGCACCGGAACCTGGGGAGCCTGCCTGCATCGCCCGGGCCAGCCGGCCGACCACCAGACCGGCCCCGGCGGCGGCCACGAGGAAGCCGACCGGGCTGCGCCTGGCATACCGCCGGACGCTGCTCACGAGGTCCTCGGGACCATGCCCCTCCAGCCAGTCGGCGACGTCGGAGCCGCGTGCGGCGAGGTCGCCCACGACATGCGCCGCCGGACCCCGCTGCTCGGACTGGGACGCCATCTGCTGCATCTCGGACGCCAGCTCGCGTACCTTCCCGCCGATGCGCGACATCTGGTCGTTGGTCTGGCTGCGGGCCTCGGACATCGTCTGGTCGAGGAGGTTGCGGGTCTGGTCCCGGGCCTCCGAGGCGACGTTGGCGGCCTGCTCGCCAGCCGAGGACGCGACGTTCTTCGCCTCGTCCTGCGCAGTGCCGGCGACCTGGCGGCCGGCGTCCGAGACGGCCTGGCTGGTCGAGGTGTCGCTCGTGGACGCGTCGCCCTGTGGGAAGGCGAGCGGATCGGTGTCGGCGCCGTAGGTCGTGGGGCGGCGCGGGTAATCGGGAGTCGTCATCTGCGTCTCCATTCCTGGTAACGGCACCGGTTGGTGCCCCTTGACAAGCCGGTACCCACCGGCCCCCGGCAATAACCACCCTTTGGGACCCTCTGTCCCGACCGCCTCCCTCATCACGGGTCGATGACCTCCGGCGCTACTGCCCCACCGGACCCTTCCGCAGGCCCGGCGGCCGCGGTTACAGTGACGCCAGCCGCAGCCCGCGGCCGGCGTCAAGGAGGAAGCCGTGAAGCGCCCCATCGTCTCGTTGATCAGTTCCATCACTCTGGGCCTGGCCGCCGCCCTCGTGCCGGTGACCGCCCATGCCGCGGCTCCCCCAGCCACGGAGTACGCCGCGCTCGGCGACTCGTACGCCGCCGGCTACGGCATCGCACCCCGCTTCGAGCTCCCGGGCACCACCGCGGAGCTGTGCGCCCGCTCGTCGATGGCCTACCCGGTGCGGCTCGACCGCAACCAGGCCGACTCCCCCAGCTTCGACTTCGCCGCGTGCTCCGGCGCGCTGACGACCGACATCATCGGTCCACAACCGCTCGACACCACCGGCGACACCGCCGTCCCGCAGGACACCGGATTGAGCGCCGGTACCGACGTCGTCACCTTGACCATCGGCGGCAACGACATCGGCTTCGGCGACGCCGCCGGCTGTCTGAAGACCCCCACGGCACCGGGCTGCGGGAACATCGGCGCGCGCGTGTGGCTGGGCCTTCAAGCGCTGGCCAGTACGACACCCACCAACTTCATCGACCCGGTCACTGGCCGGCCGGTCACGGTCGCGGGGCTGCCGACTGCGCTGGGCGACATCCTGGCCCACGCCCCGAACGCCCAGGTCTACGTGTCCGACTATCCCGTGCTGCTCGCCAGCTGCGGCCAGGCCTACGACTCGCTCAACCAGGCGAACGTCGCGCTCAACTCGGTCATCCAGCAGGTGACCATGCAGATGTCCGCGGCCTACCCCCGGGTGCACTTCGTCGATGCGGCGGCCGCATTCGCCGGCCACGACGTCTGCTCGGCGGAGCCCTGGATCAGCTCCACCACCCTGCACCCGACCATCGCCGGGCAGGTGGGCTACGCCAACGCCTTCCGCGAGGCGATGCGCGCGACGTCGGGCAGCTGAGTCCCGATCGAACCTGAGGACGCCGGCCGTGGGTCGGCGTCCTCCCCCGTTCCACGGCGGCCTCAGGGATGCGTGGCGAACTCGTGGTCTCCGTGGGTCGCCGACTCGAACTGGATGGTCGAGTGGGTGACGTCGAAGTCTGCGTGCAGGCAGTCCTGGACGCCGTCGAGCATGCTCCTGAGGTGCCCGTCGCGGAAGCACGACTCGTCGACGACGACGTGGGCGGTGAGAACCGGCAGCCCGGTCGCCACGAGGGAACAGTGCAGGTCATGGACGTCGTGGACGTGCTCCACCTGCAGCAGGCGCCGGCGGACCTGGGTGAGGTCGAGCCCCTTGGGCGTGGATTCGAGCAGTACGTCGACCGCGTCCCGGAGCAGCCCGATGGTGCGAGGAATGATCAGCACCCCGATGATCAGGGATGCCAGGGCGTCCGCGCGTAGCCAGCCGGTGAGGGCGATGACGGCCGCGGCCGCGAGCACCGCGACCGATCCGAGCGCGTCATTGAGCACTTCGAGGAACGCCGCCCGCAGGTTGAGGCTCGCGGTGCGGCCGCCGACCAGCACCGCCAGGCCGACGAGGTTGCCCGCCAGGCCGACAGCCCCGAAGATCAGCATGGCGCCGGAGGTCACCTCCGGCGGTGCGACCAGCCGGCGGACGGCCTCGACCAGGACGAAGATTCCCACGGCGAGCAGAACCGCCGCCTGAGCGGCGGCGCCCAGCACTTCGGCGCGGCGGTAGCCCCACGTGCGGGCCTCGGTCGCGGGACGCCGGGACAGGACGGCGGCCACCAGCCCGAGGATCAGTCCGGCCACGTCGGTGAGCATGTGGCCGGCGTCCGCGAGCAGCGCCAGACTGCCGGACACCAGGGCGCCGACGACCTCGACCACCAGCACCACCGTCGTGACGCCGAGGACGATCGCCAGCTTGCCGCGGTGGTCGGCGAGGTCGGCCCCGCCGTGGGAGTGCCCGTGGTCCCCGCTCATCGTCCGCTCCCCTCGCCCATCAGGCCACCCCTCCCCGCCCATAGCGGGGACAGGCGACGACCGCGTCCTGAGTGAGCCCGAGCAACCGCTCGGCCGCGCCCAGCAGGTCGAGGGTCTGCTGCGGGTGAGCGAGGGAGTACACCGAGGCGCGGCCCTCGGCCCGCACGGCGACGAGTCCGCAGTCGAGCAGACAGGCGAGGTGCCGGCTCACCGTCGACTGGGCCAGGCCCAGGTGCCTCGTGAGATCGACGACCCGGTGGTCGCCGAGGGCCAGGTGCTGCACGATCGTGAGCCGCGAGCGGTCGCTGAACCCGTGGAAGAGGCACGCCGCCGCCTCGAGCGCCGAGTCCTCCCCGACCACGGCATCGCCGGTCATGCCTGTCATCGCCATCCAGCGATGATAGCGCCGGTCACGCCGGGCGCGGTGCGTACATGATGACGCCGACGCCCGCGAGGCAGATGAGGGCGCCGATGACGTCGTAGCGGTCGGGTCGGTAGCCGTCGACCACCGCACCCCAGACGAGGGACGCCGCGACGAACACCCCGCCGTAGGCGGCCAGCACCCGGCCGAAGTGGGCGTCCGGCTGGAAGGTGGTGATCACGCCGTAGGCACCCAGCACGACGACCCCCGCGCCCAGCCACCACGGTCCCTTGTGCTCGCGCAGGCTCTGCCACACCAGCCACGAGCCGCCGATCTCGGCGAGCGCGGACAGGAGGAACAGGATCATCGATTCGGCGGTACGCATCCGGCGGTCCTTCCGGGGGAGGTGACGGCGGGCACCGGACCTGCGGGGCTCCCGGGATCCAGCGCCCCGCGGAGTCCCGCACCTGGGCGCCGCGTACCGCGAGGATAGCGACGAGGCGACCTCGGACGCCGGAGCGCGTGGTGGAATGGCCGGGCCGACCCACCGACCACCTGGAGGCGCCGTGAGCGACTCGACCCGGCCACCCGTCTACCTCGACCACAACGGCACCGCGCCCGTCGCCCCGCAGGTGGCCGAGGCCATGTGGCCCTACCTCACCGAGCACTTCGGCAACCCCTCCAGCCTGACCCCTCAGGGCCGGGTCGCCCGCGAGGCCGTGGAGGGCGCGCGTGAGCGGCTGGCCGCTCTCGTGGGAGCGAACCCGGACGAGATCGTCTTCACCTCAGGGGGCACCGAGTCGAACAACCTCGCGATCCGGGGGTCGGCGGCGTCGGCGAGCATCCGGGTCGTGGTCTCGTCGGTGGTCGAGCACCCGGCCACTGCGCAACCCCTGACCCTCCTCGAGCAGGACGGCTGGACCGCGCACCGGATGCCGGTGGACGCCGCGGGCCGGGTCGCGCCGGCGTCCGTGCCGCAGGGGCCGGTCGGGCTCGGCACGCTGATCCTCGCCCAGAACGAGGTGGGCACCCTCGAGCCCGTGGCGGAGGTCGCCGAGCGGGTCCACGCGGCGGGAGGCGTCATGCACGCGGACGGCGCCCAGGCCGTCGGGAAGATCCCGGTGGACGTCCGCTCGCTGGGGGTCGACCTGCTGAGCATCGCCGGCCACAAGCTGTACGCACCCAAGGGGGTCGGGGCACTCGTCGTGCGCCGGGGGACGCCGCTGCGCCCACTGCTGGTGGGGGCCGGGCAGGAGCGCGGCCTGCGCCCGGGAACGGAGAACGTCGCCTCGGTCGTCGGGCTGGGCGCGGCCGCCGACCTGGCCCGGAGCGTGCTCGCCGACGAGCCGGGCCGCCAGGAGGGGTTGCGGGAGCTGTTGTGGCGGCTTCTCTCGCAAGGGATCCCCGGTCTGGTGCGGCTCAGCCCCGCCCAGGGCTGCCTGCCGAACACGCTCATGGTCGCCGTCCCCGGCCGCGCGGGCGCCGACCTGCTCGGGGACGCACCGGGCGTGGCGGCGTCCACCGGCAGCGCCTGCCACTCAGGGGTCCACACCCCGGCCGCCACCCTGCTCGCAATGGGGGTGGACGCCGGCACCGCGGTGGGCGCGGTCAGGCTCACTCTGGGCCGGTCGACCAGCCGGTCAGACGTCGTCCGCGCGGCCGAGGCCCTGGTCAGCGCTGCGCGACGATGACCCCGTGGGCCCCCCGTTCGGCGTCGGCCATGAGGTGGCTCACGAACGGGTAGTGGCCGGCCTCCGGGAGGGTGAGCTCGACGAAGCCACCCTGGCCCGGCTGGAGGGCCAGCACCTGACTGCCTCCGGAGCTGTCGCCGAAGGCGTCCCGGCCGTTCTTCAACTGGTAGGCACCCTCCAGGTACACGGTGTCGAACTGCGCGCCCACGACGTGGAAGTCCATGACCCCCACCGGTCCGGCGTTGAGCAGCCACAGCCGGATCCGCCGGCCGACAGGCACGACCAGGGGCCGGTGGTCGTACTGGAAGGCGATGCCGTTGAACGTGTAGAAGGTCGGGGTGGCGCCGCTGGACGCCGCCTGCGAGTCGACCTCCTGCGGGGTGCCGCGACCGTCGCCGGCCACGTACACGGCGTCCTGCTGCAGCACGAAGGACGCCGACACCGGGTCGAGGGCGGGCGGGTCGATGATCACTGCGCCATGCATGCCGGCCGCGATGTGGGCGCTCATCGGGATGGTCGAGCAGTGGTACATCCAGATGCCGGCCCGGTGGGCGGTGAACGTGTAGGTGAGCGATGCACCCGGCGGGATCGTGCGCATCGCGGCGTCCGGGGCCAGGGTGCCGGCGTGGAAGTCGATGGAGTGGCCCATCGTCGAGCGGTTGACCAGGGTGACGACGAAGGTGTCGCCGACGCGTCCGTGCAGGGTGGGCCCGGGCACCGAGCCGTTGTAGGTCCAGCGCTTCTGCCAGACCCCGGGCGCGACCTCCAGCAGCCTGTCCTCGATGGTGAACGTGACCCGGTGCGTGGCCCCGGAGCCGATCGGGGGCAGGCCGGCGTCCGCGGCCCGGAAGTCGGCGGGGACGGTCGCATCGGCCGTGACCGGCGCCCCGGGCGAGGGTGCGTTGGTCGTCGTCGCGGACGCCGGCGCGCTGACGCCGCTCGCCACGATGGTGAGCGTCATGCCCATCTGCCGGTGGCCCGCGATCGAGCACCAGCCGGCGATGTCGTGGGTGACGACGCCGGCGTCGACGGTGGCGCCGTGTCCGGGCAGCAGCCGGCCGCTGTCGGCCCCGGTCTCGAGGACGAGGTCGTGGGTCGTCGTCGGGTCGGTGTTGGTCACGTGGATGACCAGCCGGTTCCCGGCGGGGACGACGAGGCGATCCGGGGTGAACCGCATGCCCGCTGCGGTCACCGAGAGGGTTGTGGTACGGCCGGTCGGCGTCGCCGCGGTCGCCGGGAGCGCCCCGTCCGCAGAGCCCCCCAGCCCGGCGGCCCCGGGGTCCCACGCGAGCGCCAGGGAGAGGGCGAGGGCGGCGACGGCGATGCCGGCGACGAACTGCCCCGGGGACCAGATGCCGTGCTCCTCGGCCATCGGCCGGTCGGACGCCGGCGCACTGCCGGGCTGCCTGCGGGCGAGTTTCTCCCGAACGGCCGCGTGGATGGCGATCATCATCACCGGCAGGAACGTCCCTAGCGCGACGAGGGAGATCGCCGCGCCGGCGAGATGCACCGGGCGGGTCGAGGGCACGAGCCAGAGCACCAGCCCGAGATTGGTCACGGTGATCCGAAACACCGCGAGCCGGTCGAAGACCCCCTGGGCGGTGCGCCAGACGTGGGCCCCGCCGCCGAGCACGACGGGGACGAGGTACGACAGGGCCCCTTGGAGGATCTGGCCGGCGAAGCCCACGGTGATGGCGACGGCGATCGTCGTGTAGCCGGAGTCCATCCGCGCCCAGGTCGAGGTGGTGGCGACGTGCACGGCGACGAGCACGAGGGTGACGGCGAACCAGCCGAGGGCCGAGGACACCGACCAGGTGGACGCGTGGCGGGGCGGAGCGGTGCGGGCCGGACGCACCAGCGCCCGTCCCCACCAGCACAGCGCCGCCGCGTAGGCGACGACCGCCGCGAGGGTGCCCCAGCGGGAGCCGAGCAGCGCGGCCACGTCGAGCCCGGCGAGCGCCACGAGGAACAGTGGGAGCGCCTGGGTCGCCAGCCGGTCGGCGCGGTCGTCGAGCCGCGTCCGCAGCATTGTCGGCCACAGTGTCAGCAGCGTTCCCCAGACCGTGAGGCCGACCCAGCCGAGCACCATGGTGAGGGAGTGGGCGAGCAGCAGCCGCCCGGCCGTCACGTCGTCGGGGCCCTTGGCGAGCATCGCGCCGAAGGTGGCCCCGACCGGCAGGCAGGCGGACGCCGCCAGGTAGTAGCGGATGGCGATCCGGAAGCGCCCGGGAAGGGCGTGCCGCAGCCGGTGCCACAGGCTCAGCCCGTGCCAGATGACGGCGACTCCCACCAGCGTGGCCCCGGCCACGGTGAGCGGCCAGACGCCAGTCGGCACCCCGGTGACGACGAGGGCGGTGCCGGCGATGTGCAGCAGGATCCGCTCGTTCTGCCGGCGCTGGTCGGCGTCCGTGAGCGGCGTCTTGAGCAGGGCCTGGGCGAAGTGGCTCGACCAGACGATGATCGAGTGGGTGAGCGCGCCGAGCAGCACGAGGTGGATGGCCGCCCAGCCGAGCCGGGGGAACCAGGGGTGCAGCAGCGCGAACACCAGCGCGAGCGCCAGCCAGACGACCGGCGGCCGGTCGCGGAGGGCTCCCCCCTGACGCTTGCGCGGGCGCGGGGGCGCCTCCTCCGGGCCGGTGCGGACGGGGATCGTCACGACGCGCTCCTTTCGGGCGTCGTCCGCTGCCCGGCCCGGCGCAAGGGTGCGGCCGGTCGCGCGGTGGCCACGAGCGCGGCCCCGAGCGCGGGGAGCAGGAGCAGAGCAGTGAGGGTCAACCAGATGCCGAGGTCCCAGGCCCAACCGACCCCGAGCCAGTCGCCGGCGCAGACGCGCAGGACGAGTCCCGCGTGCAGCACGAGCAGCGGCACCCAGAGCACGGGGTGGTACGGCAGCGGCCGGCGGATGACGGCGGGAAGAATGATCGGCGCGTGCCCCATGACCATCGACATGGCGAACCCGAGGAACACGCCGTGGACCACCGTGTCGTAGGTGCCGGCCGAGCCCGGCCTCCCCCGCAGCACCCACGTGAGCGCGGCCGCGGCCAGCCAGGCGTAGCCGAGGAGCATCGCCCAGCCCGAGAAGCGGGCCAGCCCCGCGCGCCGGACGTTGCGGCGGGCGACGTCGCCGAGGGACGTCCAGGCGGTGAGGGCGAGCAGCGAGACCCCGAACGCGCGATCGCCCCACGATGTGGGGGCGAGGGTCGTGGCTGCGGCGGCGATCACCACGACGGCGAGGGCGAGCAGCGTCCGCTCGCTCCCCTTCGGCCGGTGCAGCCGGGCCAGTTCGACCCGCTCGGCGGCGATGACCAGGACGATGTAGGCCACCAGCCACGGCACCAGGGTGTAGACGGCGACCCGTAGCCAGAGGACGGACGCGACGAGGGCGGCGGTGACGCCGAGGATCTCGACCGCGGTCGCCTCGTCCCGCTGCCGTGCGAACAGCGCGGCGTAGACCCCGAGCAGGACGAGGAGCCCGTCGATGAACAGCATCGTGCCGACCTGCTGCCGCAGACCCAGCGAGAGCGCCACTCCTCCGGCGCCGAGCAGGCCCGGCGCGAGATAGGCCCAGGGACGCCGCAACGCCACGGCACGCTCGAGCGAGATCAGCGTTCCGAGGAAGCCGAGCACCATGAGCATGCCGTGGCGGTTGCCGAGTTCGGCCTGCTCCACCGGGGAGGGGAGCCCGGCCAGGACGAGCGCGGCGTCGAGCCCGGCAAGCAGCGAGACACCGGCGGGCACGAGCACCAGGGCGGGCGGGAGGCCGCGGCGTCCCGGCGTCCGGAGGCTCCCTGGGGAAGTCATGCGCTCGCGGTCCCGCGGGTCAGCGGCGGGAGAACTGCAGACGCCAGGCCTCGGGGCCGCGCTCGAGGTAGGTGACCTCGATCGAGTCGCCCTCGCGCTCGGCGATCTGCGCGAGCAGCGGCTTGGGGTCGTGCGGGGCGACGAGGATCATCGCGTTGCCCGGCTGCACCGACGAGAGGGCGCCGAAGATCGTCGCGTGGCGGATGGCGTGCGGGATGGTGCGGGCATCGAGTTCGGGGACGCCGTGGTCCTCGCCGCAGGCGCACCCCGTGTGCGCCTGGGTCAGGGGGAGCTCGGTCATGAGCGGATCCTTCCGTGGAGAGCAGGTCTGGCTGTTATTTAACATCTCACTCGTTTTAAATGACAACTGGCCCCGCGAGCCCGCCGGGCTCCGCCAAAATCCGCCCTCGTCGGGGAGCGGCGGATCGTCCAAACCCCACCCCAGCCCGTCGTGGATGAAAGCCCGGACGGTGCGACCGGGCGCGGAAGCGGGGCGCAGCGAAAACGATTGCGGAAAGTGCTCCAGCACTCTTGACAGCCTGGTAAGTCGGCGGGGAATGTGTGTCCCACTACGACGAAGTAGGAGACAACCCGATGCGCATCACGCCCCTGCGCGGCGCCGCGATACTCGCTGCCGCCGCCCTCACCCTCGCCTCCGGCGCCACCACGGCGGCCGCCACCTCCCCCACCCATCGCCCCTCCACCGGCACCCTGTACGTGCCCAAGGCCCCCGACGGCTCACGACAGCAGATCGCCCACCTGCTCTCCGAGGGCGACCGCTCCGGCGCCGATCTCGTGCGCGACATGGTCACCACCCCGCAGGCCGTATGGCTGACGGGAGGGACTCCGCTAGAGGTCGGCCGCGACGTGGCGCAGACCGTGGAGAAGGCCGCCGCGAAGGGAGCCATCCCCACCCTGGTCGCCTACAACCTCCCCTACCGCGACTGCGGCCAGTATTCCGCCGGGGGCGCGTCGGGTACCGCGGCGTACGAGGCGTGGATCAGCGCGTTCGCCACGGCCCTGGGGACGAGCCGGGCGATCGTCATCCTCGAGCCCGACGGCCTCGGCCTCGTCCCCAACTACACCAGCGACCTCGACGGCACCTCGAACTGCCACCTGCCGATCGACGCGACGCTGCCCGCCGGCGATCAGCCCACCGCAGAGAACCGCTTCACCCAACTGAACTTCGCCGTGGACGCCCTCGCCAAGGACCCGCACGCGTCGGTGTACCTCGACGCCACGCACACCGCCTGGCAGAACGTCGGCGAGTCGGCCGACCGCCTCGTCAAGGCCGGCGTCCAGCGGGCCACGGGTTTCTTCCTCAACGTGTCCAACTACCAGTACACGCCGAACCTCACCCAGTACGGCACGTGGGTGTCGGAGTGCCTCGCGTACGCCACCAGCGTCTCGCCGGGCAGCTTCACCGCCTGCCCCAACCAGTACTGGAACGGCGGCCCGACCAACAACTGGACCGGGGTGGCCCTCGACAACTTCGGCATCTGGAGCGACACCGCCACCCAGGCCGACCTCAACACGTCGAGCATCAACGCCCGCTACGCATCCATGCTCGGTGGCATCCAGCCGAGCGCCCACTACGTCATCGACACCAGCCGCAACGGGCAGGGTCCGTGGAAGCCGACCGCGGCGTACTCCGACGCGCAGGACTGGTGCAACCCGCCGGGACGCGGGCTCGGTGACACCCCGGCCCTCGACCCGGTGGCAGGGAACCCGCTCCTCGACGCCTACCTGTGGATCAAGACGCCAGGGCAGTCCGACGGGCAGTGCACGCGCGGCACGGCCGGCCCGACCGACCCCGAGTGGGGCATCGTCGATCCGGTGGCGGGCGGCTGGTTCCCCCAGCAGGCCCTCCAGCTGGCCCGTCTCGCCGTCCCGGCGCTGCACTGACAGAGGTCCTACAGCGGGCGCAGTTCCCCGACCAGGTGCGGCCTTCCCTCCCGGTTGAGCACGGCGAAGCGACTGCCCCCGGCGTCCGGGGCGGCCGTGAAGCCGGCCCGGCCGGGCAGTTCGAGGGGCTTGGCGAACTGCACCCGGACGGCGTAGCGCTCGGGCAGGACGCCGCCCAGCGCGGCCAGGGCGCGGGCGTGGGTCCACATGCCGTGGATGATCGGGCGCCGCAGGCCGAACGCCCGGGCGGTCAGCGGGTGCAGGTGGATCGGGTTGGTGTCGCCGGAGACCGCGGCGTAGCGGCGTCCGAGATCGGCCGGCAGACGCCACTGCTGTGACGCGGGGACCTCCGGCAGGTCGAGGCGCAGCGGCGGCGCCGGCTCCCCCGGGAGGCTGCCGCGGGCCGAGAGGTACGTCGACGTCCCACGCCAGACCGTGCGCCCACCGACCGCCGCCTCGCTCACCAGGTCGAAGACGACCCCGCGCCGGTGGGGCCGAAGCTCCTCGGCGCGGACTCGCAGGTCGAGGCGGTCACCGGCGACGACGGGGGCGAGCAGCCGCATCTCGTTGCTGACGTGCCGGATGCCGGCGAGGGCGAACGGGAAGTCGGGGCGCGCCATGAGCCACGCCTGGAGGGGGAAGGCGAGCACGTGCAGCCAGGTCGCCGACACCGTGTCGCGCAGGGCGAAGCCGCACAACCGGTCGTAGGCGGCGAGGCGGCCCGGCTCCTGCGCGACCCCCGGCACGGCGACCTCGACGTCCGGCAGTCCGGACGCCGCCGGGGGCCGCGACCTGGGGAGCGCCGCCCGGAGCACGTCGCGTCCCACCTGCGGCAGGCCGGGGAGCTCGACGATCATCAGGCCCCCACGAGGTTCTGCCCGCAGACCCGCACGATCTGCCCGTCGACACCTCCGGACGCCGGATCGCACAGCCAGGCGATCGTCTCTGCGACGTCGACCGGTTGACCGCCCTGCGACAAGGAGTTGGAGCGCCTGAAGAGCTCCCGCTGGACGAACGGGATGGCCGCGGTCATGTCCGTCTCGATGAACCCGGGAGCGACGGCGTTCGTCGTCACCGGGCGGTCGCGCAGTTCGTCCGCCATGGCCCACACGAGGCCCATCACCCCCGCCTTCGACGCCGCGTAGTTCGCCTGGCCCCGATTGCCGGCCACCCCCGAGGTGGAGGCGATGCCGACGATCCGCCCCGGTTCGGCAAGACCGCCCGCCCGCGCCGGGTCGAGCAGGACCTCGTTGAGCGCCATCTCGGCCGCCAGGTTCACCTGCAGCACCTGCGCCCACCGCGACTCGTCGAGGTTGGCGAGCAGCTTGTCCCGGGTGATCCCGGCGTTGTGGACCACCGCCCAGATCCGGGCGTCCGCGCCGTAGTGCGAGGTGACGTGGGCGGCGATGCGGCCGCCGGCGTCCGGGGAGGTGATGTCGAGTTGGAGGGCGGAGCCGCGGATCTCGTTGGCGACGGCCGCCAGCGACTGCCCGGCCTGGGGCATGTCGACGCATACCACGGTGCCGCCGTCCCGGGCGAACACCCGGGCGATGGCCGCGCCGATCCCGCGAGCGGCCCCCGTGACGACGACGATCCGGCCCGCGAACGGCTGCGCGCGGTCGTACCCGGCACCCGGCGCGCCACCCGGCTTGGCCGGCCCGACCCGGATCGTCTGGCCGTCGACGAAGGCGGAGCGTCCCTCCAGCAGGAAGGACACGGTCGAGGCGAGATCGCCCGGGGCCGCCCCGGCCCGGCAGGCGAGCAGGGTCGACGTGACACCACCCCGCAACTCCTTCGCCAGGGTGCGGTTGATCCCGTCGAGCGCCTGGGCGACCGCCCTCGCCTCGAGGCCCTCCACCGCGGACGCGTCGTCGGCGACGATCACGACGCGCCCCGACTTCTCCAGCCCGCGCATCGCCGGGCGCAGCAGCGCCCGCACCTGCTCGAGTTCGCCGATCCGCCGCACCCCGGTGGCGTCGATGACCAGGGCGCCCAGCCGCGCGTGGTACGCGGGCGGCTGGTCGCGCCCCCGGTCGTCGCGCGTGCGCTGGTCGGGCTCGTCGCGCAGGGGTTCGGTGCAGCCCAGGCCGAGGGCTGCCAGTGTCCGGGCGGCCAGGGTGCCGCCTGTGACCGTGCCGAGCCCGACCGGCCCGGACGGCAGGACGCGTCCGCGCCGGAGCACCGGCGGGTCGGCCAGGCCGGCGCGGCGGGCGAGCGCGTGCCCCACCGGGGTGGCGTAGATCTGTTCGAGGATGCTGCGTCCGGCCATCACACGCCCTCCAGGATCGCGACGACTCCCTGCCCACCCGCGGCGCAGATGGAGATGAGACCCAGGGACCCCGGGCCCTTGCGGGACAGCAGCTTCGCGAGGGTCGCGGCGATGCGGGCCCCCGTCGCCGCGAACGGGTGGCCCGCGGCCAGGGACGACCCGTGCACGTTGAGTTTCGCCCGGTCGACCTCGCCGAGGCCCTGCCCGCTCCACGCGGCGAGGGTCGCCAGCACCGTCGCCGCGAAGGCCTCGTGCACCTCGATGTAGTCGAAGTCGCCCAGGCTGAGGCCCGCGCGGTCGAGCAGCACCGGCAGCGCCCGGGCAGGAGCGAGCAGCAGGTCCTCGCGACCGGTGACGTAGTCGGTCGCGGCCACCTGGGCGTCGACCACCCGCGCCAGCGCGGGCCAGCCGTTGTCCCGGGCCCGCGACTCCTCCGCGACCAGCACCACCGCCGCCCCGTCGCTCAGCGGGGTCGAGTTGCCCGCGGTCATGCTGGCGTCCGGACCCCGTCCGAAGACGGGCTTCAGCGCGGCCAGCCGCTCCGGCGTCGTGTCCGGGCGCAGGGTCCCGTCGCGGGTGACGCCGAGGTAGGGCGTCACCAGGTCGTCGAAGAATCCCTCCTGCCACGCGGCGGCGAGATTGCGGTGGGACGCCAGCGCCAGCTCGTCCTGCGCCTGCCGGCCGATGTTCCACCGGGTGGTCGTGAGCGCCTGGGACTCCCCCATCGACAGCCCGGTGCGCGACTCCACGACGGCCGGGGGCACGGGGAGCAGGTCGGCGGGTGCGAGGCCGAGGAACGCCCGGGCCCGCTGTCCCGGCGTCCGGGCGCGACGGGCGGCGAGCAGGGCCCGCCGGAGCCGCTCGCTCACCACGACGGGCGCGTCGGACGCCGAGTCGACCCCGCCCGCGATCGCCGTCGTCGCCTGCCCGAGACGGATCTTGTTGGCCACGTAGACGAGCGTCTCGAGGCCGGTGCCGCACGCCTGCTGGAGGTCGACCGCCGGCGTGTGCGGCGAGAGCGCCGAGCCGAGCACGGCCTCCCGGGTGAGATTGAAGTCACGACTGTGCTTGAGCACCGCCCCCGCCGCCACCTCGTCGACCGTCTGGCCCGCCAGCCCGAAGCGGGCGACCAGCCCGTCGAGGGCGGCCGTCAGCAGATCCTGGGCCGAGGCGTCGGCGAACGCGGTGCCGGCCTTGACGAACGGCGTCCGGTTGCCGCCGACGATCACGGCGTGTCGTTCCGGCGTGTCTGCCGTCATGGGCGCTCCTCCTCGAGGTCTGACGGTGCAGCGGGCGTCGCTGCCGGGCCGCCACCCACCGTCGGAAATAAGCGATACGAGGGGTAGCAGGTACTTGCAGTACACGGTACGTTAGCTGGCATGGACGACGATGTCGAGGACCCCCGCGACGCCGGCGGCATGCGGCCCGCGATCCCGGACGGGCGGCGCACGCGGTGGGAGGAGCACCGGGTGCAGCGCCGCCGCGACCTGGTGCAGGCGACGTTGCGGGCGATCCGCGAGCACGGCCACGGGGTCGGCATGGACGACATCGCCGCCCGGGCCGGAACGTCGAAGACGGTCATCTACCGACACTTCGGAGACCGCACGGGACTGTGGACCGCCGTGGTGGAGAGCGTCCACGACTACATCCTCAGCAACCTCAACGTGCCGCTCACGCTCAGTCCACTGAGCCCCGACGACCTGGTCACCCAGCTCGCCGACGCCTACCTGGCGGTCGTCGAGCGCGACCCGGAGATCTACCGCTTCGTCGTGGCGCGGCCGGCCGGCGACGTCACCGACCCCGTCGCCAGCTTCACCAGTCGCATCGGCTCGCTCGTCGCCGACAGCCTCCGTCCCCCGGTGCGGGAGGCCGGGCTGCCCGACGTCACCGCCGACACCTGGGGCCACGGCCTCGTCGGCTTCATCTGGGCGATCGCCGACACCTGGCTCGCCTCCGGCATGCGGCGTCCGCGACCCGAAATCGTCGCCGACGTCGCCTCGCTCGTCACACCCGCCTTCGCGCCACTCACCAGGAGCCAACGATGACCCTGACCCAGCCCGACACCCTCCGGACGAGCGACGAGGGGCCACTGCTCCCGCCCGCCACGGCCTCCGCCCTGTCCACGGCACTCGACGGCCGCTTCCACGAGCTCAAGCAGCGCTGGCGCCGGGAGGTCGACGGCCGGGACGTCGTGCGCGACCCGGCCGCCGGCCTCGACGAGGCGCGCGACTGGACGCTGCGACGCCTGGTCGAGCTGTCGGAACGCGGGTTCGTCACCGCCGGTTTCCCCTCGTCGGTGGGAGGCACCGGCGACATGTCCGAGTCCGTCGCCAACTTCGAGATGCTCGGCATGGGCGACCTCTCGCTGACCATCAAGTCGGGGGTTCAGCACGGCCTGTTCGGCGGCGCGATCGTCAACCTCGGCACCACCTGGCACCACGACACGTTCCTGCCCGATGCGATCTCCTGCCGGCTGCTCGGGTGCTTCGCCATGACCGAGCTGGGGCACGGCTCCGACGTGTCGTCGATCGAGACCACCATCACGTGGCTGCCGGACGCCGGCGAGTACGAGATCACCTCTCCCACCCCCGGCTCGCGCAAGGCCTACATCGGCAACGCCGGGCGCGACGGCCGGATGGCGGTGGTGTTCGGGCAGCTCTACGTCGGCGACCGCTGCGAGGGGGTGCACGCGATCCTCGTGCCGATCCGCGACGAGCGGGGCGACGACCTGCCCGGCGTGACCACCGGAGACCAGGGACACAAGGGCGGCCTGCTCGGCGTCGACAACGGCACCCTGTGGTTCGACCACGTGCGGGTGCCCCGGCGGATGCTCCTCGACCGCTACGGGGGCATCGACGAGCACGGCGACTACTCCTCGCCCATCGCCAACCCCAACGCCCGCTTCTTCACGATGCTCGGCACCCTCGTCCGGGGTCGCATCTGCGTCGCGGGCGGCGCGGCGTCCGCGACCCGCCGGGCGCTGAGCATCGCCACCCGCTACGCGCTCACCCGCACCCAGTTCCGGCTGCCCGGACTGGGCGAAGAGGTGCCGCTGCTCGACTACCAGACCCACCAGCGCAAGCTGTTGCCCAACATCGCCAGGGCGTACGCGTACGGCTTCGCGCAGAACGAGGTGTCGGAGGAACTGCAGCGGGTCTACGACCAGACCCTCGCCGGCGAGATCGACCCTCAGCGGGCGCGTGCCCTCGAGACCCGGGCGGCCGGGATGAAGGCCCTGCTCACCGGGTGGGCGAACGAGACCGTGCAGGTGTGCCGCGAGGCCTGCGGGGGCGCTGGGTACCTGTCGGAGAACCAGCTGACGCTCACCCGCTCCGACGTCGACGTCTTCGCGACCTTCGAGGGCGACAACACGTTGCTGCTGCAACTGGTGGCCAAGGCGCTGCTGCTCGACTACAAGAAGAGCTGGGGCGAGATGGACCTGCGCGGCACCGCCCAGGCGACCGCCCGGTTGATGGGAGGCGCCTTCGCCGAGCGGACGGCGTCCCGCACCCTCATCACGCGGCTGGTCGAGACCGCCCACCGCACACCGGAGTCGCAGCTGCTGACCTCGCGCGGCTGGCACGTGGAGATGTTCGAGGACCGGGAGAGGCACAGCGTCGCGGGCCTGGCCCGGCGCATGCGGGCCGCGGGCAAGCTGCCCCGTGAGGAGGCGTTCGCGGCGACCAACGCCCTGCAGTCGCACATGCTCTTCGCGGCCCGGGCGCACACCGAGCGCCAGGTGCTCGAGGCGTTCATCACCGGCATCGATCAGTGCCTGGACGAGTCGGCGGCCGGCGTGCTGTCGCAACTGTGCGACCTCTACGCGCTGTCGAGCATCGAGGCCGACCGGGCCTGGTTCCTCGAGCACAACCGGCTGACGCCGGCCCGCTCGAAGGCCGTGACGGCCGCCGTCGGCGACCTGTGCGCCCAGTTGCGGCCGCACGCGCTCACCCTGGTCGAGGGCCTCGGAGTTCCGGAGAGCTGGCTGCGGGCGCCGATGCTCGCGCGCTGACCACCGGGGCAGGTCGCCGGCGGGGGCCCGCCCTCGCCTCACGGCGACCCCTGCCTCCGCACAGCTCCCGGGCGGACCACCGTCCAGCTGCCGTCGGCCAGCATGGCCACCAGGCCGCGGTCTTCGAGTTCGGCCAGGGCGGCGAGGCAGTGTGGCACCGGCTCTCCGGACGCCGTGGCGATCTCGGCCACGCTCGCCGACCCCCGGCC
>DATAKK010000086.1:0-7300 GCA_036261615.1 Propionibacteriaceae bacterium
CTTGGGGTGAGTGACGGGACTTGAACCCGCGACCACCTGGACCACAACCAGGTGCTCTACCAGCTGAGCTACACCCACCATGAGGCCCCGGACGCGTGCCGCCGGGGCCGAGACGGAAGTGTACTAGTTCTCGGCGGCCTCGGTGACATCGGCGTCGCCGTCGGCATCGGTGTCAGGACGTACGCCGGTGAGCGCGCCCTGGTGCACCGCAGCGATCCGGCGCACCTGGTCGGTGTCCGGGCCCGGAGGAGCCACGAACACGGCCTCCCGGTAGTAACGCAGCTCCTCGATGCTCTCCTGGATGTCGGCCAGGGCCCGGTGACCACCGCTCTTCGCCGGCGAGTTGTAGTACGCCCGCGGGAACCAGTGCCGGGAGAGCTCCTTGATCGAGGAGACGTCGACGTTGCGGTAGTGCAGGAACGCCTCGAGTTGCGGCATGTCGCGGGCCAGGAACGCGCGGTCGGTGCCCACGCTGTTGCCGGCCAGCGGCGGCCGACTGCCGTCGGGACAGTGTTCGCGCACGTACGCGAGCACCTGCGCCTCCGCGTCGGCCAGCGTCGGACCGTGCACCAGCTCGTCGATGAGGCCCGACGCGGTGTGCATCTCCCGGACGAAGGGGACCATCTGCTCGACCGCCTCCGGGGGCGGCGCGATGACGAGGTCGACGCCCTCGCCGAGGACGTTGAGGTCGAAGTCCGTGACCAGCGCGGCGACCTCGACCAGGGCGTCCGCGACGTAGTCGAGGCCGGTCATCTCACAGTCGATCCACACGAGTCGGTCGTTCACGAAGCGTGAGCCTACTCAAGGGCGGAAGGTCCCGACCCTCCGGACGACCGGCGCCCGGCTCGTGGACCTTGGTCACCAGAGGGCAGCCTTATCAGGTGTCCTGCCGACGCCACCCCTAGATTTGGACCATGACGCGGTGGCTCGGCTGGCTCGGCCTGCTCGCCCGGCTGGTGCTGGGCGGAGTGTGGCTGTGGGCAGGCCTGGCCAAGCTGCCGCATCCCGAGGCCAGCGTCAGCGCCGTCCGGGCCTACCAGCTGCTGCCCACCGGGATGGCCCAGACCGTCGGTCACGTGCTGCCGTGGCTGGAGGTCGTGGTGGGGGCCTGCCTGGTGCTGGGCCTGCTGGTCCGTGTCACCGCCGTCGTGTCGGGGCTGCTGCTGATCGCCTTCCTCGTCGGGATCATCTCCGTCTGGAGCCGAGGCATCGAGATCGACTGCGGGTGCTTCGGCAACGGCGGCCCCAACCCCAATGCGTCGAGCGCGTACCCATGGGAGATCGCGCGCGACGTCGGCCTGCTGGCGCTGTCGCTGTTCCTGGCGTGGCTCGACCGCACCCGGCTGGCCGTGGACGGCCTGCTCTTCCCGCCCTTGGAGTCGTACGAGACAGAGGAAGTCGATGTCGAAGCAAAGTCGTGAGCAGAGCCGCACCGAGCGTGCCGCGGCGGTCCGGGCCGCGCAGGTCCGCAAGGAACGCAACCGCCGAGTGGCCCTGGTCGTGGGCATCGTGGTGCTGCTGGGGGCGGTCATCGCCGCGGGCGCCTGGTACGGCGGCGGAGGCGGCTCGAACTCCACCACGACTGCCAGCGGAGCGAAGTCGGTGTCGGCAGGCACGACGTACCTGGGTGTCGGTGACCCGAAGGCGCCGGTGAAGGTGGTCGTGTACGAGGACTTCCTGTGCCCGTACTGCCGCGAGCTCGAGGTGTCCACCCGCGACTTCCTGCACGAGAACGCCGACAAGGGCCGGGTGTACGTCGAGTACCACCCGATCAACCTGCTGCGGCAGTACGCCTACTCGGCGAAGGCGCTGAACGCCTGGGTGGCCGTGCTCAAGAACGCGTCGCCCGCCGCCGCGCTGAGCCTGCACAACCTGCTCTTCGACAAGCAGCCCTACGAGCAGTCCGCCGACCAGGTCAGCGACAGCCAGATCGCGGACTGGGTCAAGCAGGCCGGCGGCGACAACGCGAACGTGCGCAACGCGATGAAGTCCAAGGACACGGCGTTCTTCGACGCGATGCAGGCGGAGATGAACAAGGAGAAGATCGCCGGCACGCCCACGGTCTTCATCAACGGCAAGGAGCTCCCGGTCGCCGAGGTCACCCAGATGGTGAGCCAGATCGAGAGCGCCGTCGAACAGGGCAACCAGTAGGCCGCCCGGCGTACCGGCTGACGTCCATGGAGATCGAACGCGTCCAGAAGTGGGTCATGTCCGCGGTCGTCCTGACCACGGCGACGGTCTTCGCCAGCGGCATCTCCCTGCTCGCCGGTCAGAGCGAGCAGCCGGGCGCCGAGCCCGGGCTGCTGTCGATCGCCGCGGTCGTCGGCATCGTCGCGGTCGCGGCCGTGCGGGTGATCAACCAGAAGCCGGTGCTCACGCCGTGGCTGCTGCTCGGCGTGCTGCCGGCTGCCGTCGTCGGCTACCTGGCCGTCGTGCGATGATCCGCCGATGACCGACCTGGCCGCCTTCATCGCCGGACTGCCCAAGACGGAGCTGCACGTCCACCAGGTGGGCTCGGCGTCGCCGCACATCGTCGCAGAGCTCGCGGAGCGGCACCCGGGTGTGGTGCCGAGCGACCTCGACGAGCTGGCCGCGTTCTTCGAGTTCCGCGACTTCGCGCACTTCATCGAGGTCTACCTGGCGGTGGTCGACCTCATCCGCACGCCCGAGGACGTGCGCCTGCTCACCTACGAGGTCGCCCGGGACATGGCGGTCGGCCAGCAGGTCCGGTACGCCGAGCTCACCTGCACGCCGTACACCTCCGTGCAGCCGCACGTCGAGGGCAAGGGGATGCCGATCGAGGCCTACAGCGAGGCGATCGAGGACGCCCGTGTGGCGGCTCAGCGCGACTTCGGCATCCGGCTCCGGTGGATCTACGACATCCCGGGGGAGAGCGGGCTGCCGGCCGCCGACGCGACCTTGGACTACGCGCTGAAGCACCCGACCGACGGACTGGTCGGCTTCGGGCTGGGTGGTCCGGAGATCGGCGTACCGCGCCCGCAGTTCCAGCCGCACTTCGACGCCGCCCGAGCAGCCGGTCTGCGCAGCGTGCCGCATGCGGGAGAGACGACGGGTCCGCAGACCGTCTGGGACGCCCTGCGGCTGCTCGGCGCCGAGCGGATCGGCCACGGCACGTCGGCGGCTCAGGACCCCGAGCTCCTGGCCCACCTGGCGGCGACCGGCATCCCGCTGGAGGTGTGCCCGTCGTCCAACGTCGCTACCCGGGCGGTGCCGTCGCTCGCCGAGCACCCGATCCGGGCCTTCCGTGACGCCGGTGTGACGATCACGATCAACAGCGATGATCCGCCGATGTTCGGCACGACGCTCAACCACGAGTACGAGATCGCTGCTGACCTGCTGGGCCTCGACGAGGCCGGCGTGCGCGACCTGGCGAAGGCAGCCGTCCGGGCGGCGTTCGTCGACGACGCGGTCAAGGACGGCCTCTGCGCCGAGATCGACGCCTACCGACCCTAGGGGCGTGTCTCACAATCCCGTTGCCTGCTGCGCGGCGTCATTCGCGGCGGCTGCCACCCCGCCTGACGGCGCTCGCGACGGCAGTCGATTGAGAGACACACCCTAGGACGCAGTAGGGCCCTGCAGTCTCATACTCTGCAGGGCCACTACGTTTGTACGACACCGCGCACCCTCAGCCTGGCCACGACACGCGTACGACGTGGTGCGGCTCACGCCACAACCGATGAATTCCGCACCAATTTCCCGGTTGCTCTTGTCGAGCTGGCTCAGGCGGGCGTACAACGGAGGTGTTCAGAAGGGCTTCGGCCCGGATGGACACGAGGGCCCCGTAACTCATACTTACGGGGCCCTCATCTGTTCCCCGGCACTCTCGCGCCGGTCGACGGTTCGCAACCCGCGCGCAACGCCCGCGAAACCGGAATGTCGACGCCCCGGAGCACGCTGGCAGCATGAGCCTCCACGACCTCCACCTCGGCGCGGACTGGCAGGACCGCGCCGCCTGCGGCTCCGACGCCGACTCGTTCTTCGACCCGAAGCGAGCCGACGAAGCCCTCGCCGTCTGTGCGCGCTGCCCGGTGCGCGAGCCGTGCGCGGCGTACGCCGAGGCGAACGACGAGCGACACGGCATCTGGGGCGGCGTGGTCCGCGGCTTCGTCCCGGCCGGCGGCAACCGGCGCGGCTGGAGCGAGCGCCGCATCGGCTGACCCGGTCAGCACGTCCGGTGAGCGCCCCCGACAGGATTCGAACCTGTGACCCGCGGATTAGAAGGCCGCCGCTCTATCCAGCTGAGCTACGGGGGCGGGGGATCGGGGCGACAGGTGGGGCCGGCAGGCCCGACCCGTGCGACCGGATCTCCGGGACCGAGTGTAGAGGCAGCGGGCCGGCCGATCGGGCGCACGTGGCGGCGCTCGGCCCGCGCGTACGCTGAAGGAGTGCAGGCAACGGGACACGTGCTCGTCGACGTGATGGCGATCTTCGGACTCGCGCTGCTGTCGGGGGTCGTCGTGGTCACCGTCGCGGCGACGATCGCGGTTCGACGGGTGCACCGGCGTTGGCGGTCGTGGCGCCGGCGAGGAGTCGCTCGTCTTCAGGAGGCGGGGTGGGTCAGGACCGAGCCTGTGACCGGCGGTCCCGTCGTGACCGCCGCGGTCCTTGCGTCGGCGGCTCACCTGGCCCGGCCGCAGTGGTGGGCTGTCCAGCAGTCGCGGAGGGGAATGTGGCGCGCGGTGGCGGCCGCCAGGCACTCGGTCGGTGTGGCCGGCCGGGCCGGGGCTCCGGTCGGGGACCTGCCGACGCTGGTCGCCCAGCTCGAGCTCGCCGCCCGCAGCGCCGACGCGCTCGCACGTGCGGACGCCGGCCGGGCAGACGGTTCCCGATCACACCACCGCGAGGTGCGTCAGGTCGAAGAGGCGGCCCTGCAGGTCCATGAGGCCGCGGTTGCGTCCCTGCACTCGGTCGCCGTCGCCGAGTCGGACGTGCTCCTGCCCGCCGTTCGCCTGGAAGTCGCGGCCCTCGCGGCCGGCGTACGCGCCGCAACCGCCTCGCGCCGACCCGCCTGAGCGTCGCCCGGCGCGAGCCCGTACGACGGTGATCGGCTGCCCGGTCCGATCCACCCTCCGGACAGGCGACGAGCCAGCCCCGGTGCGGGGCTGGCTCGTCGTGGCTGACGGTGGTGTCGGTCCCGGCTCAGGGGCGCGGACGGGTCGGCACGCCGAAGGCCTCGGTCATCGACGGGGCCGTGGCGGCGTTGCGCAGGTAGCGGGTGCCGGTCACGTCGTTGATGAAGCGGGTCAGGGAGTAGTGGTTGAGCGGAGTGCCCACGACCTTGTGCTGCTGGTACTTCGACGCGACCACGGTGAGGACCTTGTTGCCCTGGGAGCGGTCGTCCTCGTCCGCGGTGATCACGATGGCGAGCCGGCCGGAGTTCCAGTCAGGCCCGGCCTGCACCTTGAGGATCTGCTTCTTGAGCCAGGCGTCCGCCGTGGCCAGCGAGCCGTCATGGGCGTCGTGGAGCACGTCCGGGATGACCATGCCGACGGCGGGGAGGTGTCCGGACGCGGCATCGCGACGGAACGCGGCCATGCCGACGTCGAACCGGCGGCAGGCGGCGCGCCGGCCGGCGAAGTAAGTCCAGGGGTTGTGGCGCACGGCGTAGCTGCCGGCGTTGGTCAGGGCGCAACGCCGGGGCTGCGACTGGGCGTACGTCCTCGCGCGGCGCCCGGCGCGCAGGGTCTGGTCGAAGACCGAGGCGCCGCGGATCCGGTGCGCGCTGGGGTTCTGGTCGTCGGTGACGCCGAACGTCGAGCCACCGGCGATCGCGAGGTAGTTCGGCAGCGACGGGTGCGCGACCGCGGTGTAGTTGTTCGCGTAGGCGTACGTCGTGGCCAGGTCGTGGACGAACGGCATGGACGCCGCCATCTGCGACAGCGAGTGGTTCTCCTCCACGAAGACCAGCACCTTCGTGACGGTGGGCGTGGCCGCAGGTGTGGTCGAGGCGGACGCCGACGCGGGCGCGCCGGCGGAGACGGTCACAGCCGTGCCGAGAGAGGCGACGAGAGTCGCCGCGCCGAGCGCGGCGATCGGGCGGTGCAGAAGAGCGCGGACGTTCAACGAGAGCTCCTAGCGCGAAGGGTGGGCGGGACGACGCCGGACGGCCGGTGGTGCCGGCGCGGGGGAGGTCGTCGTCATCGGGATCCACGGTACATACCGGACGCACCCCCGGCCTCGTGAACACACGGTTCGCCCGGGGAAGCGTCGGTGCGCCGCCGCGGTCCTGGTCGCCGCGAATTCGAGTCCGGCCCGCCTCCCACCGCGTGTGAGTGAGGGCACAGCCCCATGGGGAGCGGTGGCAGGGGTGCGTCCGCGAGAATGAGGCGTCCGTCCTCGGTCCCCACAGTCCCGGAGTCTGCCCATGATCCTCACCCTCGCGGCCGACCAGCGTCCGGTGCGCTGACGTGCTCACCACGCGGACGAAGCGGCAGCTGCTGGTCTTCGTGTTCATCACGTTGGTCGGGGTGTCGTATGTGGGTGCGCGGTATGCGCGGTTGGACCGGTTGGTCTATGACTCGGCGTACCGGGTGAATGCGCAGTTCGCGCAGTCGGGTGGGATCTTCACGGGTGCGGAGGTGGCCTACCGGGGGGTGAAGGTGGGTCAGGTCTCGGACATGCGGTTGACGCGTGCGGGTGTTGATGTGGTGTTGAGCATTGACAAGGGGCATCGGATTCCGGCGGACACGTTGGCGTTGGTGGCGAACAAGTCGGCGGTGGGGGAGCAGTACGTGGATCTGGAGCCGCGGACGGACAAGGGTCCGTTCCTGGCTGATGGGTCGGTGATCTCGACGGCGAACACGCAGGTGCCGAAGTCGACGACGCAGGTGTTGACCAGTGTGGATTCGTTTGTGAATTCGGTGCCGCAGGATCAGTTGCGCACGGTGGTCTCGGAGTTGGGTGCGGGGTTCAAGGGTGCGGGTGGTGATCTGGGTCAGATCATCGACACCTCGAATGCGTTCATTGCTTCGGCGAATCAGAACTTCGATGTGACCACGGCGTTGATCCGGGATTCGAACACGGTGTTGCGTACGCAGTCGGACAAGACGTCGGCGATTCAGGGTTTTGCGAAGAATCTGGCGTTGTTCAGTGGGACGGTGGCGGACAATGATGCGTCGTTGCGGGCGTTGATCGACAACGGGTCGGCGACGGCGAATGAGTTGCGGACGTTCCTGGAGCAGAACCAGGTGGATCTGGGTGGGTTGATCAACAACCTGGTGACCACTGGTGAGGTCGTGGTCAAGCATCTGCCGGGGGTGCGCCAGATCCTGGTGCTCTA
>DATAKK010000102.1:0-37062 GCA_036261615.1 Propionibacteriaceae bacterium
CCTGTTCGGCGGCGCCATCGTGAACCTCGGCACGGCGTGGCACCACGAGACGTTCCTGCCGGACGCCATTCCCGGCCGCCTGCTGGGCTGTTTCGCGATGACCGAACTCGGCCACGGGTCGGACGTCTCCTCGATCGAGACCACCATCACGTGGCTCCCCGAGTCGGGCGAATTCGAGATCACCTCGCCCACGCCCGGGTCGCGCAAGGCCTACATCGGCAACGCCGGCCGGGACGGCCGGATGGCGGTGGTCTTCGGGCAGCTGTACGTCGGCGAGCGGTCCGAGGGCGTGCACGCCGTGCTCGTGCCCATCCGCGACGCGCACGGGGTCGACCTCCCCGGCGTGACCACCGGCGACCAGGGGCACAAGGGCGGCCTGCTCGGCGTCGACAACGGCACGCTGTGGTTCGACCACGTGCGGGTGCCCCGCCGGATGCTGCTCGACCGGTACGGCGGCGTCGGGGAGGACGGGGTCTACCACTCGCCGATCGACAGCCCCAGCGCCCGCTTCTTCACCATGCTGGGCACGCTGGTGCGCGGCCGCATCTGCGTGGCCGGCGGTGCGGCGTCCGCGACGCGGCGGGCGCTGAGCGTCGCCACCCGTTACGCGCTCACCCGCACCCAGTTCCGTCTTCCCGGGCTGGGCGGGGAGATCCCGCTGCTCGACTACGAGGCGCACCAGCGCAAGCTGCTGCCGAACATCGCCCGTGCCTACGCCTACGGCTTCGCGCAGAACGAGGTGGCCCTGGAACTGCAGCGGGTCTACGACCAGACCGTGGCGGGCGAGGTCGAGCCCGAGCGGGCGCGGGCGCTCGAGACCCGCGCCGCCGGCATGAAGGCGCTGCTGACCCGCTGGGCGAACGACACCGTGCAGGTGTGCCGCGAGGCCTGCGGCGGCGCGGGGTACCTGTCGGAGAACGGGCTCACGCTCACCCGCTCCGATGTCGACGTCTTCGCGACCTTCGAGGGCGACAACACGGTGCTGCTGCAGTTGGTGGCCAAGGCCCTGCTGCTCGACTACAAGAAGAGCTGGGGCGAGATGGATCTGCGCGGCACCGCGCAGGCGACCGCCCGGCTGATGGGCGGGGCGTTCGCCGAGCGCACCGCGTCGCGCACCGTCATCACCCGATTGGTCGAGACGGCCCACCGGACGCCGGAGTCGCAGCTGCTCACCACCCGCGGCTGGCACCTCGAGATGTTCGAGGACCGCGAGCGGCACACCGTGGCCGGGTTGGCACGGCGGATGCGGGCGGCCGCCAGGTTGCCCAAGGACGAAGCCTTCGCGGCGATCAATGCGCTCCAGTCGCACATGCTCTTCGCGGCCCGTGCCCACACGGAGCGGATGGTGCTCGAAGCGTTCGTCACGGGCATCGACACCTGCCTCGACGAGGCCGCTGCGGGCGTGCTCTCGCAGCTCTGCGACCTCTACGCCCTCGCGAGCATCGAGGCCGACCGGGCCTGGTACCTCGAGCACAACCGGCTCACCCCGGCCCGGTCGAAGGCCGTGACCGCGGCCGTCACCGACCTGTGCGCCCGGCTGCGGCCGCACGCGCTGACGCTGGTCGAGGGCCTCGGGGTGCCGGAGCACTGGCTCCGAGCCACGATGCTCGCCGGCTGAGGCGCTGGTCACGACGAGACGCCCGTCCGCACCTCCGCCGGCCGGCTGAGCCGCCACGCGCCGTCCGGTGTCATGGCGGCCAGGCCCAGATCCTCGAGCTGCGCCAGCGCCGCCAGGCACCGGGGAACCGGTTCGCCGGAGGCGGTGGCGATCTCGGCGACCGTCACCGCGCCGCGGCCGGGCAGCACCTCCCGGACCGCCATGAGCTGCTCGGGCACCGCATCGAGCAGCCTCGCGTTCCCCCCGGTGGGGAGGTCGGGGCCCTGGGACAGCGGCTGGACGACCGACAGGATGTCGTCGGCGTCCGCGACGAGGGTCGCCTCGCCGTCGCGGATGAGCCGGTGCGGCGTGACCGACATCGCCGATCCGACCGGGCCGGGCACGGCCAGGGCCGGGCGGTTGCAGGCGTGCGCCCAGGCGATCGTGTTCCGTGCCCCGCTGCGGGCCGCCGCCTCGACGATCACCGTCGCCGCGCTCGTGGCGGCGATCAGCCGGTTGCGGGCGAGGAACGCGCGCTTGGTGGGCGTGCGGCCCGGCGGAAACTCGCTCACGAGCACCCCCTCGGCGAGGATCGCCTCGAACAGACCCTGGTTGCCCGACGGATAGGGACGGTCGAGCCCGCAGGCGAGGACCGCGACCGTGGGGCCGTGGGCGGCGAGCGCGCCGCGGTGGGCGTGGGCATCGATGCCGTACGCGCCGCCGGACACCACCGGCCGGCCGGCGCGCCCCAGGTCGTAGGCGAGCCCGGTGGCGACGTCGTCGCCGTACGAGGTCGAGGCCCGTGCCCCCACGATGGCGACCGAGCCGGCGAGTGCCGTCGCCAGCCGGCCGGCACCCCGCACCCACAGCCCCACGGGCTCGCCCCCGAAGCCCCCGACGCGGGCCTGACGCAGGTCGTCGAGCCCCGCGGGCCATTCATCGTCGCCCGGCATGACGAATCGGATGCCCCAGTGGCACGCCTCGCTCAGGAGCGCGGACAGGTCGAGCGTCGCCGCCCGCCGGCTCCACGCGGAGTCGCTCGCCCCGCGCCGCAGCGCCGCCCACACCTGCTCGGCCCCCATCTGGCCGACCAGTTCGACCAGGTCGGGGGCCGCCGGCTCGCACGCCGCGGTGATCGCCGCCCGTGCCCGGCGCTCCTCCGTCCATTCGCCGGTCATGCCGCACTCGCCCCCTCGCCCCGCCGCAGCATGAGCGCCGCCTGGACGTCGTCGCGGGCCGGCCGGTCGCGGCCCGCGATGTCGGCCAGCGTCCAGGCGACCCGGAGGCATTTGTCGGCGCCCCGAGAGCTGATCTGTCCCCGCACGAGGGCCGTGTCGAGCAGGTCGATGCCCTCCGGCCGGGGCAGCTGGGAGCGCAGCGAGGCGCCGGGCACCTCGGCGTTCGTCGTCCACGGGGTGTCGCGGAGCCGTCTGGCCTGGCGTTCCCTCGCCAGCCGAACCCGCTCCCCCACCACTGCCGACGACTCGGCGGGGGCGCAGCTGACCAGATACCGGGCGCGGACGGGAGCCATCGAGACCTGGATGTCGATGCGGTCGAGGATGGGTCCGCTCAGCCGTTCGCGGTAGCGCCGCACCGCCATCGGCGGGCATTCGCAGACCAGTCCCGGTGTGCCCGCCCGTCCGCACGGGCACGGGTTCGCGGCCAGGACGAGCTGGAACCGCGCGGGGAACGTGGTGTGCCGGTCGGCGCGTCCGATCGTCACGCTGCCGCGCTCGAGCGGAGTCCGGAGCGCCTCGAGCAGGCGCGGCCCGAACTCCGGGGCCTCGTCGAGAAACAGGACGCCGCGATGGGCCAGCGAGATGGCCCCCGGCCGTGCCATCCGGGGCCCGCCGCCGACGAGGGCCGCCATCGAGACGTTGTGGTGGGGGTCGCTGTAGGGCGGCCGGGTGAGCAGCCCGTCCGACAGGTCGATGCCGGCGAGGGAGTGGATCGCCGACACCTCGATCGCCTCGCGGGGCGTGAGGTCGGGAAGGATGCCGGGCAGCCGCTCGGCCAGCATCGTCTTCCCCACGCCCGGAGCCCCGTGCAGGTACAGGTGGTGCCGGCCCGCGGCGGCCACTTCGAGGGCCCACCTGGCGGTGGCCTGGCCGGCGACGTCGGCGAGGTCCTTGAGGTGCGGCCGGGGCGTGGTCGGTTCCGGGTCGCCCTCGGTCCCGAGGTCGACCGGCCTGCCGTGGAGCACGTCGATCAGATCGCCCAGGTCGCGCACGCCCCAGATGGTGAGGCCCTCCACCAGGCGCGCCTCGCGTACCTGCTGGGCGGCGACGATCATCCGGACGAAGCCGTGGTCGCGGGCGGCGAGCGCGGCCGGCAGGATGCCCCGGGCCACGCGGGTGCGACCGTCGAGTCCGAGCTCCCCGAACATCGCGGTGGAGGCGAGCAGGTCGGTCGGTACCGTCCCTGCCGCGGCGAGCACGCTGGCGGTGATGGCCAGGTCGTAATGACTGCCCGACTTGGGCAGGGCCGCCGGCGTGAGGTTGATGGTCACCAGCTGCGCGGGCCAGCTGAGGCCGGCGCTGGTGACGGCGGCCCGGCACCGGTCGCGGGCCTCGTAGAGGGCGGTGTCGGGGAGTCCGACCATGATCGTGCGCGGCAGGCCGCCGCCGATGGCCGCCTCGACCTCGACCATCTGGCCGTCCATGCCCACCAGCGCCACCGACCAGGCGGCGGCGCTCGTCATGCCAGGCTCCGCACGTGCACGATCTCCGGCTCGCCGGCCGGGCGCCACAGCACCCCGATGCCGTCGATGCGCACCCGGGCGGCATGCGGCTCGTGCTCGCGGAGCCAACGCCACGCGAGGTCGCGCAGCTTCTGCTGCTTGGCCGCGGTGATGGCCTCGAGGGGATGGCCGTACCCGAGCCCGGCACGGGCCTTCACCTCGACAAAGACCAACGTGGGTGGCTGCTCGGCGTCGAGCGCGACGAGGTCGAGTTCGCCGATGTCGCAGCGCCAGTTGCGCTCGAGCACCCGCCATCCGAGGCGCTCGAGGTGGGCCGCCGCCGTCTGCTCGCCCCATCGCCCGAGCGCCCGGTCGTGCGGCCCCGACCGTCCCTCCACCCGCCGGCCCCCGCGCGGCGCGTCCTTCGACACCGTCATGTCGCTCACCTCCGACCCGACTGTGCGGACGCCGGACCCTCGCGGCACGCTCATCCCCAGCCGGAGCGGTGCGGAATCTGCTCATCCACAGGCACCCGGCGCAAGGATGCCGAGACAACGGCCGACCCGGGGCGGCCGCTACCGTGGGCCGATGCCCTCCTCACCGATCCAGCGACACGTCGGCCAGGTCTTCATCCCGGTCCGCGACATGCGGCGCTCGGCGCACTGGTACGGGCGGCTGCTCGGGTTCGACCCGGCGACGGCGTCCCACGGCGGCACGATCCTCGACATCCCCGTGGACGCCGGGCCCGGGCTCTGCCTCGACGCCAACCGCCCGGACTTCACCGCCGACGGGCCCCCGCGATTCTTCCTGTGGACCGACCACCTCGCCGCGACCCTCGACCACCTGCGCCGGCTCGACGTGCGGATCACCTCCGACGTCGTGGACGCCGGCAGCGTGCGGTTCGTGCAGTTCGAGGACCCCGACGGGAACCCGCTGATGGTCTGCCAGCGCTCGTCGTGACCGGGCCGCCGGGGCGGCTACTTCTCGTCGGGCACCTGGAGGTCGGAGTGGGAGATCTCCTCGATCGACACGTCTCGGAAGGTGAGCACCTTGGCCGACTTCACGAAGCGGGCCGGGCGGTACATGTCCCACACCCAGGCGTCGCCCATGGACACCTCGTAGTAGACGTCTCCGCCCTCGGTGCGGACCTTGAGGTCGACGGCGTTGCAGAGGTAGAACCGTCGCTCGGTCTCGACCGCATAGGTGAAGATGCCGACGACGTCCTTGTATTCGCGGTACAGGTCGAGCTCGAGCTTGCTCTCGTACTGCTCCAGGTCATCGGTGCTCATGGTGCAGCCACTCTACTGGCCGCGCGCACGACATTGTCGAAGCACCAGCGATGGATGCCGCAGGGCCCGAGTTCGTCGAGCCGCGACTGGTGCAAGGGGGTGCAGTAACCCTTGTGCACGGCGAACTCGTATCCGGGGTACAGCGGTTCGTAGTCGGCCATGATCCGGTCGCGGGTCACCTTGGCGATGATGGACGCCGCGGCGACGCAGGCCGCGACCTGGTCGCCCTTCCACATCGCCAGCCCGGGCGCGCCGAGACCGGTGACGGCGAACCCGTCGGTGAGCACGAACTGGGGTGGCTGGTCGAGGCGCAGCAGCGCCCGCCGGAGTGCCTGCAGGTTGGCCTGGTGCATCCCGAGCTGGTCGCACTCGGCCGGCTCGACCCGCACCCAGGCCACCGACCGCGCCTTGGCCATGATCTCGTCGAACAGCCGCTCGCGCGCGAGCGCCGTCAGCTGCTTCGAGTCGCGCAGCCCGTCGATCCGGCGGGAGGGGGCGTCGGACAGGATGACGGCGGCCGCGACGAGCGGACCCGCGCACGCCCCGCGTCCGGCCTCGTCGGCCCCGGCGATCGGGGCCAGGCCCGCGCGCGCCAGCGCCCGCTCGTAACCGAACGGCCCCCGGCCGGGACGGATCGTGGTCACGAGCAGCCGACCCCCTTCGGAATGATGGTCGCCTCCTGCGGCGGAGATCCGGACGGGTTGGGGATGTTCTTGAAGGTGCTGGGCACCCTGAGTAATCGGATCCGGTCGAGCGGGGCGACGATGGCGACCGCCGGCCCGACGACGTCGGATATCGGCACGAACGCGTCCGCCCCCTGCGGCTGGCCGTTGTTGCTGATGTCGGCCAGGTGACATCGGCTGTCGCCGGACGCGTCGCGGTGATCGCCCATGACGAAGATGCGGCCCGCGGGCACGACGACCTCGAACGGAACGGCCGCCGGTTTCACCTGGACGCCGTTGGTCGAGTACAGGTAGGAACTCTCGTTGAGCGGGACGCCGTTGACGGTGATCCGGCCCTGCACGTCGCAGCACTTGACGTCGTCGCCGGGCATCCCGATCACCCGCTTGATGAGGTGGTTGCTCGCGGTCGACGGGAGCAGCCCGATGTCCTCGAGCACCTTCTTGTAGCCGGTGCGGTCCTGCGGCGGCATGTCCAGCCAGTTCCCGGGGTCCTTGAAGACGACGATGTCGCCGCGCTTGAAATGGGTGAGCTTCGACACCGCGACCCGGTCGTTGATCTTCAGCGTGTTCTCCATCGACCCCGACGGGATGATGAACATCTGGCCGACCCACGCGCGGAGCGCCGCGGAGATGATGAGGGCCCCGACGAAGATGATGACGATCTCGACCGCGCCGTTGAACAACCGCCGTCCGGTCGAGGGGCGGCGCGGCGCCGCGGGATCGGGGGACGCGCCGTCGGTCGAGGTGGGGGCACCGGTCCCGGCGGGGTCGTTGGTCACGAGCAGTCCTTCCGAGGATCGGGGTCGCCGTCGCGGGCGGCTGGCCCCGGGCGCTCCGCCATTCTAGGCGTGGGCCTCGGCGCCCCGGAAAGCACCCGCCGGGCGCGAAAAAGGGGCGGCGGCCCCCATCGGAACCACCGCCCCCTGAAGCCGTCGGCTCAGATGTCGCGCTTCTCCTTGATCTTCGCCGCCTTGCCGCGCAGGCCGCGGAGGTAGTAGAGCTTCGCGCGGCGCACGTCGCCGCGACGCTCCACCTCGATCTTCTCGATGATCGGGCTGTGCAGCGGGAAGGTGCGCTCGACGCCGGTGCCGAAGCTCACCTTGCGCACGGTGAAGGATTCCTGGATGCCGCCGCCGGTGCGCGAGATCACGACGCCCGCGAACGCCTGGACTCGGGAGCGGTTGCCCTCGATGACTCGCACGTGCACGCGCACGGAGTCGCCGGGACGGAAGGGGGGGATGTCGTCGCGCAGTGATCCCGCGTCGACGGCCTCGATGAGCTTGCTCATGGTGCGATCCTCGCCAGTGCCACAGGTCACCTCGATGGTGGATGAACGATGGGCCCCGCTCGTCCGGAAGGTTCCCCCTGTGGCAGGAGTCGGTGCGGCGGAGCAACAGCGCACAAGTCTGCCATGGCTCGCCCGGACTGGCGAAATCGTCGCGCCTCGCCGACTGCGCGCGCGGGGGTGATGCCAGCATGGGGGCATGCGCGCCACCCCCAGGCCCACCGGGTTCGTCCACACGCACGACGGCTCCACCCATGCTCACGCGACCCCCGAACCCGGGTCGGCGCCCCGGAACCCGGTGCATCTGCGGGGCGTCGTGCTGCCCGGCGACGAGCCCCTGGACCTGTGGATCAGCGACGGGCGGGTCCACACCCACGCGATCCCCGAGGCGGTGACCTTCTCCGAACGCGCGTGGATCCTGCCCGGACTGGTCGACGCCCACTGCCACATCGGCCTCGGCTCCCAGGGGCCGGTGGACGCCGTCACGGCCGAGACCCAGGCGCTCACCGACCGGGACGCCGGCACCCTGCTGGTCCGCGACGCCGGATCCCCCAGCGACACCCGGTGGATCGACGAGCGCGACGACCTTCCCGACGTCATCCGCGCCGGCCGGCACCTCGCCCGCCCCCGGCGCTACCTCCGCAACTACGCCGAGGAGGTGGAGCCCGGCGACCTCGTCGCCGCCGTGGAACGCCAGGTGGCGCGCGGCGACGGCTGGGTCAAGCTCGTCGGCGACTGGATCGACCGGGACGCCGGCGACCTCGCCCCGTTGTGGCCCGACGACGTAGCGGCCGCCGCCATCGCCCGCGCCCACGCCCTCGGCGCCCGGGTCACCGCCCACTGCTTCGGCGAACAGTCGGTGGCGCAGCTCGTGCGGGCGGGCATCGACGGCATCGAGCACGGCACGGGGCTGGACGCCGCCACGATCGACCTCATGGCCGCCCGCGGGGTCTCGCTGGTGCCCACCATGGTCAATCTGGAGAACTTCCCCGCCATCGCCGACCAGGCGGAACCCAAGTTCCCGCGGTACGCCGCCCACATGCGCGCCCTGTACGCCCGCCGGTTCGACACGATCGCCTCGGCCGTCGAGGCCGGCGTCCCTGTGTACGCGGGCACCGACGCCGGGGGGACGGTGCCGCACGGTCTCATCGGCCGCGAGATCGAGCTGCTCACCCGGGTCGGGGGCCCGGAGTTCGCGCTCGGAGCGGCGTCCTGGCGCGCCCGGCGCTGGCTCGGACGGCCCCTGCTCACCGACGGCGCCCCCGCGGACCTCGTGGTCTACGGTGCCGACCCGCGCCGGGATCCCCGCGTGCTGACCCACCCGGACGCCGTCTTCCTCAAGGGGAGGCTGGTGTCCGGCGGCCGCGGGGACACGGCATAGGGTCGCCCCGTGAGCAAGCGGGATTTCGTCATCGCCGACCTCGTGCCGCCGGCGCCCTACCTCCTGCTGACGTCCGGCGTGGTGCCGCGCCCGATCGCGTGGGTGTCCACCCGCTCGGCGGCCGGCGTCGACAACCTGGCGCCGCACAGCTTCTTCAGCGTGGCCTCGGTCACCCCGCCGGTGGTGATGTTCACCTCGGTCGGCGCGAAGGACACGCTGCGCAATGTGCGGGAGACCGGCGAGTTCGTCGTCAACCTCAGCACCGAGCCGTTGACCGACCAGATCAACCAGACCTCCGGGCCCTATCCGCCCGACCGGAGCGAGTTCGACGAGGCGGGCCTCTCACGGGAACCGAGCTCGATGGTCGGGCCGCCGCGGGTCGCGGAGTCGCCGGTGGCGTTCGAGTGCCGGGTGCGGCAGATCCTCGAGGTGGGCAACTGCCACGTCATCATGGGCGACGTGCTCTGCGTGGCGGTCGATCCCCGGGTGCTGGACGCCGCGGGCCCGCACATCGACTTCGCCGCGGCCGCGCCGATGGCCAAGCTGGGTCGCGACGAGTGGGGCCACCCGGGCCGGGTGAGCAGCCGCCCGCGGCCGACGGCGGCCGACATCGCCGGGTCGTGAGGAGAGCGGGCGGTCAGTCGACCAGCAGGTGACACTGGGCGCCGCAGCAGGAGTCGAGCAGCACCTCGTGGCCGTTCACCGTCCACCGGTGCACGCGCCGGCGCGGGGTGGCGATCTCGGTGTCGTGACCGAAGCGTGAGCGCATCGCCGTCACGAGCGACGACTCGTGGTCGGGCAGCGGGACGAGTACCTCGGCCAGCCGGTCGCCGTCGAGGACGAACTGGGCGCAGAGCCGTCCGTGGACGGCGTGCCGCCGGTCGGGGGCCGGCGTCCACGCGAGACGGACCAACTCGTCGACGAAATCGAGGAGTTCGGCCTGTTCACGGTCGAGTTCGGCGAGCTGCGCGGGCATGGTACACCTCCCTTCCCCTCCCAGAGTCGCCCGCGCCGTGCCCGTCGGCAACCCCCAAAGGGGTGTCAGGGCCAGAGCAGCCAGAGGTTGAGGGTGACGATCACGGCGACGGCCAGCCACGCGGACGCCGCCAGCACGCGATGGTTGGCCCACCGGCCCATCACGGCACTCCTGCCGGTGAGGACGACCAGCGGGACGAGGGCGAACGCGATCCCGAAGCTGAGCACGAGTTGGCTGACGACGAGCGCCTCGGTGGCGTCGACGCCCAGGAGGGGCAGCAGCACGGCCGGGACGAGGGTGACCGCCCGGCGCACCCCGTGGCCGACCCGCCACGGGAGGAGATCGCGCCACACCCCCGAGCCGGCGTGGGTCCCCACGACCGCGGAGCCGATCCCCGACACGAGCAGCCCCGCGCCGAAGACGACGGCCGCCACCCGCCCGAGCCGCTCGCCGATCACCCGGTGGGCTGTGACGATGGCGTCGGCCGCCCCTTCGGGCAGCACCGCGGCGCCGGCGAGCAGCATCGCCACGTTCACCCCGCCCGCCACCAGCAGCGACAGCCAGACGTCGAGCTGCTGGATGCGCAACAACTGCGGCACCGGGCGGGTGAGGCGTCCGTGCGGCCGGTGCCGGTCGCGGGCGAGGTTGGAGTGCAGGTAGATCGCGTGGGGCATGACGGTGGCCCCCAGCATGGCGCCGGCGAGAGCCGCCTCCGCGCTCCCGCCACCGAGACTCGGCCGCAGGCCCGCGGCGACGCTGGGCCAGTGCGGGGGCGCCCAGTACAGGGTGCCGAGAAACCCGGCGGCGATGAGCAGGAGCACTCCCGTGACCCCGGCCTCGAAGACCCCTTCCCCTCCCCCGCGGAGCCAGCGCAGCAGCACCAGCGCCACCAGCCCCACGAGCAACGAGCCGACCCACACGGGCAGGCCGAAGAGCAGGTGCAGGCCGAGCGCGCCACCGATCACCTCGGCGATGTCGGTGGCCATCGACACGACGAGCGCCTGCAGGCCGTAGACGAGCCGCCAGACGCGTCCCGTCCGCCAGGTGTCGATCCGCTCTCCGGTGAGCTCCGAGAGGGTGCGCCCGGTGACGATGCCGAGCTTCGCGGAGAGGTACTGCACGAGCACGGCGATGGCGCTCGCCGCGACGAGCACCCACACCAGCCGGTAGCGGTACTGGCCGCCGGCGGTGAGGTTGGCGGCGACGTTGCCCGGGTCGACGTACGCGACGGCGGCGACGAACGCGGGGCCGAGCAGCACGAGGCGGCGCAGGCCGCTCGCCTGCGTCGGGTCGGACATGCTGGCAGCCTAGCCATCCGCCGTCGGGGCGGTCGGCGCGCGAAGCGGCGTCCGGTCGGCGTTCGACTCGATCGGCGCGGTCATGGCACAATGAGCGGTGCATCTGTGCCGTCGGTGCCCTCTCACCCCGTCGGCCTGGGTTCATCCGGTGCGCCGGTGTGTGTCCCCACACGCATCTGGTGCTCCATCCACCGATCCGGACGCTGCGCCAGGCACGACCGGACTTCCAACAGGAGACTCCACCCACGTGGCAACCAAGATTCGCCTGAAGCGGCTCGGCAAGATCCGCTCGCCGCACTACCGCATCGTCGTCATGGACTCGCGCACCAAGCGCGACGGCCGGGCCATCGAAGAGATCGGGCTGTACCACCCGAAGAACAACCCGTCGGTCATCCAGGTCGACTCCGAGCGCGCGCAGTACTGGCTCGGCGTGGGCGCCCAGCCGACCGAGGCCGTCGTCGCCCTGTTCAAGCGCTCCGGCGACTGGCAGAAGTTCACCGGCGACACCAGCCCGTCGGGGATCGACCCGCAGCCGCAGAAGAAGGACAAGCTCGCCCTCTTCAACGCGGCCCTGGCCGAGGCCAAGGACGAGTCGACCGGCACCGCGATCAGCAGCTCCAGCCGCAAGGGCGCCAAGACGGAGTCCGCCGAGGAGGCGCCGGCCGAGTCCGCGTCCACCGACGCGGCCGACGAGGCCTGACCGTGCTGGCCGAGGCCCTCGAGCACCTCGTGCGCGGCCTGGTCACCCACCCGGACGACGTCCGGGTGAAGGACCTCGACCTGCGTCGGGGGCGGATGCTCGAAGTACGGGTCCACCCCGAAGACATCGGCAAGGTGATCGGGCGCCAGGGGCGTACGGCGTCGGCCCTGCGCACCGTCATCGGCGCGCTGGCCGGCCGCGACTCGGTGCGTGTCGACTTCGTCGACGTCGACCGTCGTGGTGCTGCCCACCGCCGCTGACCGTCCAGGCCTGCCACCACCTTCGTGACGGTGCCCCGTGCCGATCGGCGCGGGGCACCGCTGCGTCACCGCCCTCACACACGCCTGCGGACCGGGAGAACGGCCATGAGTGACCTCATCGAGGTCGTCGTCGGGGTGATCGGTCGCCCCCACGGCATCACCGGCGACGTCGTCGTCGACGTGCGCACCGACGAGCCCGAGCGCCGGTTCGCTCCGGACGCCGTGCTCCGCGGCGAGGCCGACGGGAAGACCTACACCGTCGTCCGGGCCGTGTGGCATGGACAGCGGCTGCTCGTGCGCTTCGCGGAGCTCCCCGATCGCACGGCCGTCGAACAGGCCCGGGGAACCGTGCTCCTCGCACGCGTTCCCGCGGACGCCGTCCCCGACGACCCCGAGGAGTACTACGACCATCAGCTGGTCGGGCTCCGCGTGGTCTCGGGCGGTGCGCCGGTCGGCGCGGTGAGCGCCCTCCTGCACCTGGACGCCCAGGACCTCCTCGTCGTCGACACCGACCGCGGCGAGCGGCTCGTCCCGTTCGTCAGCGCCCTCGTCCCGCGGGTCGACCTCACCGAGGGACTGGTCGAGGTCGTCGCCCTGCCCGGCCTGCTGCGCGACGAGCCGGAGAACGGGCAGGACTGATCATGCGACTCGACGTCGTCACCATCTTCCCGGACTACTTCGCACCGCTGTCGCTGTCGCTCGTCGGCAAGGCGGCGGCGTCCGGGATCATCGACGTCGGGGTCCACGACCTGCGCACGTGGACCCACGACCGCCATCGCACGGTCGACGACACCCCGTACGGCGGCGGCGCGGGCATGGTGATGAAGCCCGAGCCGTGGGGCGAGTGCCTCGACGACCTCCTGGGGCCGGAGCCGTCCCCTGCCGAGCCCGGCGTGGCGCTCATCGTCCCCACCCCCTCCGGGGTCCCCTTCACCCAGGCGACAGCGATCGAGCTGTCGGGCTACGACCGGCTGATCTTCGCCTGCGGACGCTACGAGGGCATCGACCACCGGGTGGTGGAGCACGCGTCCCGCCGCGTCGAGGTGCGGGAGGTGAGCATCGGCGACTACGTGCTCAACGGCGGCGAGGTGGCCGTCCTCGCGATGATCGAGGCCGTCGTCCGCCTGCTCCCGGGCGTGCTGGGCAACCCCGAGTCGCTCGTCGAGGAGTCGCACAGCCCCGAGCACGACGGCCTGCTCGAGTACCCCGTGTACACGAAACCGCCCGTGTGGCGCGGTCTCGAGGTGCCAGACGTGCTGCTGTCGGGGCATCACGGACGGGTCGCGGAATGGCGCCGGGCGCAGGCCCTCGACCTCACCCGACGCCGCCGACCGGAGCTCCTGGAGGGCCTCGACGGCTCTGGTCAGGGGTGAAACACACGACCACCCAAGGTCATCAGGCGTGAAACGGGAAGCTAGGGTGCTCTCTGTGACAACTACCACTCTCACCCCGCACCAAAGGGCGGTCAGGTCCACTGTCGCGATGAAGGCCGTGATGGCTGTCACCGGACTGATCCTCGTGGCCTTCCTTCTCCTGCACATGTTCGGCAACCTGAAGCTGCTGATCAACGACGGCGGCGTGGAGTTCAACGCCTACTCCGACATCCTCAAGAACCTGCTGTACCCGGTGCTGCCCCACATGTTCTTCCTGTGGTGCTTCCGCATCCTGCTCACGGTCTCGGTCGTCCTGCACATCTGGTCGGCGTTCAAGCTGGCCGGACGCCGCCGGGCCAACGTCGGTAGCGATCGGTACGCCGTCACCCGGCGCATGCAGCGCAGCGAGCGCTCGTACGCCGCGCGCACCATGCTGTGGGGCGGCATCATCATCGTGCTGTTCGTGATCATGCACCTGCTCCAGTTCACCGCCCAGGTGCTGAAGTTCGGCTACAAGACCGGGGCCAAGCTCGACCCGTACCACGCCGTGCTCGCCGGGTTCAGCCAGTGGTGGGTGGTGCTCATCTACCTCGTGTCGATGCTCGCGGTGTGCGTGCACATCTCGCACGGGTTCTACAGCGCGTTCGCCACCCTCGGCGGGACGACGACCGAGAGCAGCAAGCGCACCCTGCGGGTGCTGTCGTACATCGTGGCGGCCCTGCTGTTCGTCGGCTTCATGATCCCGCCGTTCCTCATCCTGTTTGGAGTGATTGGCTGATGTCCGAGCCCAACCCCGATACCGAGGGCCAGATCCTCACCAGCGCCCGAGCCGAGGACCTCAACCCCAACGCCGCGCCGACGATCGACACGCCCTCGTCCAGCTACGCCGATCCGAACCAGGGCGACTACTGGCACGTCGGCGACGAGATCGCCGACACGAAGGCTCCCACCGGCCTGCCGATCGACCAGATCTGGCCCGAGCGCCAGTTCACCGCGAAGCTCGTCAACCCGGCCAACCGTCGCAAGCTCACGGTGATCATCGTCGGGACGGGGCTGGCCGGCGGCGCGGCCGCCGCCACCCTCGGAGAGGCCGGCTACCAGGTCGAGAACTTCTGCTACCAGGACTCGCCCCGCCGCGCCCACTCGATCGCCGCCCAGGGCGGTATCAACGCGGCGAAGAACTACCGCAACGACGGCGACTCCACCTACCGGCTGTTCTACGACACGGTCAAGGGTGGCGACTACCGCTCCCGCGAGACCAACGTCTACCGGCTGGCAGCGGTGAGCGCGAACATCATCGACCAGTGTGTGGCGCAGGGCGTGCCCTTCGCCCGCGAGTACGGCGGCCTGCTCGACACCCGCTCGTTCGGCGGCGTCCAGGTGCAGCGCACGTTCTACGCCCGCGGCCAGACCGGCCAGCAGCTGCTCATCGGCGCCTACCAGGCGCTCGAGCGCCAGGTGCGGGCGGGCACCGTGCACATGCACACCCGGCACGAGATGGTCGAGCTCATCACCGTCGACGGCGTGGCCCGCGGCATCGTGACCCGCGACATGGTCACCGGCGAGATCAAGCCCTGGCTCGCCGACGTCGTCGTGCTCGCCACCGGCGGCTACGGCAACGTCTTCTTCCTGTCGACCAACGCGATGGGCTGCAACGTCACGGCGTCCTGGCGCGCCCACCGCAAGGGCGCCTACTTCGCCAACCCGTGCTACACGCAGATCCACCCCACGTGCATCCCGGTGCACGGCGAGACCCAGAGCAAGCTCACGCTGATGAGCGAGTCGCTCCGCAACGACGGTCGCATCTGGGTGCCGAAGCGTGCCGAGGACTGCACCAAGGACCCCCGGCAGATTCCCGAGGAGGACCGCGACTACTACCTCGAGCGCATCTACCCCGCGTTCGGCAACCTCGTCCCGCGCGACATCGCCTCCCGTCAGGCGAAGAACATGTGCGACGAGGGACGCGGTGTCGGCCCCCTGGTCAAGGAGATCGACGCGCACGGCAACGAGCGCAGCGTCCGGCGCGGTGTCTTCCTCGACTTCAGCGACGCGATCAAGCGGCTCGGGAAGAAGGCCGTGGAGGCCAAGTACGGCAACCTCTTCGACATGTACAAGCAGATCACCGCGGAGGATCCCTACGAGGTCCCGATGCGCATCTACCCGGCCGTGCACTACACGATGGGCGGGCTGTGGGTCGACTACGACCTGCAGAGTTCGCTCACCGGGCTGTACGTGGCCGGCGAGGCCAACTTCTCCGACCACGGCGCCAACCGGCTCGGTGCGTCGGCGCTCATGCAGGGCCTCGCTGACGGCTACTTCGTGCTGCCGAACACCATCACCGACTACCTCGCCGCGGGCCCGTTCCCGAAGCTCGACGCGACCCACCCGGCCGTCGTCGAGGCGGTCGAGTCGGCGAGGGCGCGGGTGGCGAAGCTGCTCAGCATCAATGGCACCCGCACGGTCGACTCGATCCACAAGGAACTCGGCGCGATCATGTGGGAGTACTGCGGCATGGAGCGCACCGAGGAGGGGCTGAAGACCGCGATCGACAAGATCCGGGCGCTGCGCGAGGAGTTCTGGACCAACGTCAAGGTGACCGGCGTCAACGAGGACCTCAACCAGACCCTCGAGCGGGCCGGGCGGGTCGCCGACTTCCTCGAGCTGGGCGAGCTCATGTGCGTCGACGCCCTGCACCGCCGAGAGTCGTGCGGCGGGCACTTCCGGGCCGAGAGCCAGACCGAGGACGGCGAGGCGCTGCGTCACGACGACCAGTTCCTCTACGTCGGCGCCTGGGAGTTCGGCGGGGAGGGCCAGAAGCCCGTTCTGCACAAGGAACCCCTCGAGTACCACGCCATCGAGCTCAAGCAACGGAGTTACAAGTGAAACTGACACTGAACATCTGGCGTCAGGCCCAGGGGGCCGCGGAGGGTGGGCTCAAGACCTACCAGCTCGACGGTGTCTCCGAGGACATGTCGTTCCTCGAAATGCTCGACCTGCTCAACGAGCAGCTCACCCAGCAGGACGAGGAGCCCGTCGCCTTCGACCACGACTGCCGCGAGGGCATCTGCGGCATGTGCGGGGTCGTCATCAACGGCGTCCCCCACGGCGGCCAGCACACGACGACCTGCCAGCTGCACATGCGCTCGTTCGCCGACGGCGCGACGATCACGATCGAACCGTGGAAGTCGGGCTCGTTCCCGATCATCAAGGACCTCGTCGTCGACCGCAGCGCCTTCGACCGGATCATCCAGGCCGGTGGCTACATCTCGGTGAACACCGGCGCGGCCCCTGACGCGCACGCGGTGCCGGCTCCCAAGATCCAGGCCGACCGGGCGTTCGACAACGCCACCTGCATCGGCTGTGGCGCGTGCGTGGCGGCCTGCCCGAACGGGTCGGCGATGCTGTTCACCGCGGCCAAGATCACCCACCTGGCGATGCTGCCGCAGGGCCAGCCCGAGCGGTACTCGCGGGTGAAGTCGATGGTGGCCCAGCACGACGCCGAGGGCTTCGGCGGCTGCACCAACATCGGCGAGTGCCACGAGGTCTGCCCCAAGGGCATCCCCCTCGAGTCGATCAGCCAGCTCAACCGCGACCTCATCTCGGCGCTGTTCAAGCAGGACGGCCGGGCGGTCTGACCCGTCGTCCCGGCTTCCCGGGACCCTCTGCGAAATTGACACCACCTGCCATACCCCGGCTCCAGAAGCGGGTGTGTGGCAGGTGGTGCACGTTATGGGAGAAACTCGCGGGGAAGAGCCGCGGGCGACAGGGGGACGCCGCGGGCGCGGGAGCCGCGACGCCGCCACGTCGCTACCCCACGGTCAGCGGCCGAACGGCGTCCCGCCCCGGGACCCTGCGAAACTGACACCACCTGCCATGCGCCGGCCCCACCAGCGGGTGTATGGCAGGTGGTGCACGTTTGGGGAGAACACCGCGGAGGACGACCCCCGGCGACACCGACGCCGGGGCGCGGGACGCCGGGACCCTCGGGTCGGCCGCCGAACGGCATCCCGCCCCGGGACCCTGCGAAACTCACACCACCTGCCATACCCCGGCTCCACTAGCGGGTGTGTGGCAGGTGGTGCACGTTTTGGGGAGAACACCCCTGGGGACGACCCCCGGCGACCCGGACGCCGGGACGCCCAGACCTTCGGGTCAGCGGCCGAACGGCGTCCCGCCCTGGTTCTTGAACATCTTCTGCAGTTCGGGGGGCAGCTGGAAGTCGTTCATCGCGCCCTGCAGGTCGGCGTCGCTGGTGGGCAGACCGAACGCCGCGCCGGGGGACGCCGCCTGCTGCGGCTTCGCCTGGTCCCGGGCCGCCAGCCGGGCGGGGTTGCCCTGCTTCTTGCGCTTCTTCGCCTGCTGCTGCTTGGGGCGGCGGGCGCCGCCTCCGGGCATGCCGGGGATCGAGCCGGCCATCGACTGCATCATCTTGCGCGCCTCGATGAACCGGTTGACCAGGTTGTTGACGTCGGTCACGGTGACGCCGGAGCCCTTGGCGATGCGCGCGCGGCGGGACCCGTTGAGGATGCCGACGTCGGCCCGCTCGGCGGGGGTCATCGAGTAGATGATCGCCTCGATCCGGTCGATCTCCTTCTCGTCGATCGCGTTGATCTGGTCCTTGAACTGCCCCATGCCGGGCAGCATCCCGAAGATCTTGCTCATCGGCCCGAGGCGGCGCATCTGCTGCATCTGGGCGAGGAAGTCGTCAAGGCCGAACTGGTTGCCCTTGCCCCCGGCCATGAGCTTCTCGGCGGCCCTCCGCGACTGCTCCGCGTCGAAGGTCTTCTCGGCCTGCTCGATGAGGGTGAGCATGTCGCCCATGCCGAGGATGCGGCTGGCCATCCGGTCGGGGTGGAAGACGTCGAAGTCGGCGAGCGCCTCGCCGTTGGACGCGAACATGATCGGCCGGCCGATGACCCGGGCGATCGACAGGGCGGCACCACCACGGGCGTCGCCGTCGAGCTTGGTGAGCACCACCCCGTCGAAGCCGACGCCCTCCTGGAACGCGAGGGCGGTGTTGACGGCGTCCTGGCCGATCATCGCGTCGACGACGAACAGCACCTCGTCGGGGCTGACCGCCGCCTTGATGTCGGCCGCCTGCTGCATGAGCTCCTGGTCGATACCGAGGCGTCCGGCGGTGTCGACGATGACGACGTCGTAGAGCCGGCGCTGCGCCTCGGCGATCGAGTCGCGGGCGACCTGGATCGGGTCGCCCACGCCGTTGCCGGGCTCGGGGGCGAACACGTGGGCGCCCGCCCGCTCGCCGACGATCTGGAGCTGGTTGACGGCGTTGGGCCGCTGGAGGTCGGCGGCTACGAGCAGCGGGCTGTGCCCCTCCGACTTGAGCCAGCGGGCGAGCTTGCCGGCCAGGGTGGTCTTGCCCGAGCCCTGGAGGCCCGCGAGCATGATGACCGTCGGGGGGTTCTTGGCGAACCGGATGGTGCGGGTGTCGCCGCCGAGGATCGCGATGAGCTCCTCGTTGACGATCTTGATGATCTGCTGGGCGGGGTTCAGCGCCTGGGAGAGTTCGGCCTGCCGGGCACGGTCGCGGACGGCCGCGATGAAGTCCTTGACGACGGCAAGATTGACGTCCGCCTCGAGCAGGGCGATGCGGATCTCCCGGGCGGTGGCGTCGATGTCCGCCTCGGTGAGGCGGGTCTTGCCGCGCAGCGTCTTGAAGGTGGCGGCCAGGCGGTCTTGAAGTGTGTCGAACACGTGTGTCCTCGCAGTTCGGGTGCCGTCACAGTCTAGGCGAGACGGCGCCGACGGCCCGCCGGGGCCGGGCCCGCGGGCCCAGGCTCACTCGCCGAGCAGGCCGTCGACGAACTGGCCGGCGTCGAAGGGCGCGAGGTCGTCGACGCCCTCCCCCAGCCCGATGAGCTTGACCGGCACACCGAGCTCGCGCTGCACCTGCACGACGATGCCGCCCTTGGCCGAGCCGTCGAGCTTGGTGAGCACGATGCCCGTGACGTCGACCACCTCGCGGAAGATCCGGGCCTGCACCAGGCCGTTCTGCCCCGTCGTCGCGTCGAGGACGAGCAGCACCTCGGTCACCGGCGCCTGCCTCTCCACCACCCGCTTGACCTTGCCGAGTTCGTCCATGAGGCCGGTCTTCGTGTGCAGTCGTCCGGCCGTGTCGACGAGCACGACGTCGACGCCGTCGCGGACGCCGCGGACCACCGCGTCGTGGGCGATGGACGCCGGGTCGGACCCCTCGGGACCGCGGACCGTCTCGACGCCGACCCGTTCGCCCCACGTGGTGAGCTGTTCGGACGCCGCGGCGCGGAAGGTGTCGGCGGCGCCGAGCAGGACGCTCTTGTGCTCGGCCACGAGCACCCGGGCCAGCTTGCCGCAGGTGGTGGTCTTGCCGGTGCCGTTGACGCCGACCATGAGCACCACCGCCGGCAGCCCGTCGCGGCCGGTGAGGCCGAGGCTGCGGTCCATGGTGGGGTCGAGCAGCCGCAGCAGTTCCTCGCGGAGGATGGCCCTCGCCGTCGAGGGGTCGGCGACCCCGTCGATGGCCAGCCGCGAGCGGAGGTTGTCGACCAACTCGGTGGTCGGCCCGACACCGAGGTCGGACGAGATGAGCGTCGCCTCGAAGTCGTCCCAGGTCTCGGCGTCGATCCGGTCCCGGGACAGCAGGTCGGCGAGCCCGCGGGCCAGGGCGTTGTTGCTGCCCGCCAGCCGGCGGCGCAATCGCGCCATCCGGGTGCCGGCCGCCTCCGGGACCTCGAGTCCCCTCTCCGGCTCGACGACCGGCGGGGCCTCGGTGACGGGGGTCGGCAGTTCGGTCGGCGCCGGTGGCGCCCCGAGCTGAGGGTGGCTGCTCCGCCAGGTGATGACCGACGCGATGGCGATCGCGACGACGATCCCGCCGAAGATGATCCAGAAGATGATGTTGTCCCACGGCACGGGGCAAGGCTACCGGTCAGCGGCCCCGGGCCCGGCGGCACCTCCCCGCGACGGCCGCGGGGACGCCGGTCAGGCGGAGGGCTGCCGGTGGTCCTGGGCGAGCCGGCGCAGGGCGTGGGCGGTGAGGAGCAGTCCGGTGCGGGCGGCGGCCTCCACCCGGGCCGGCGGCCGCACCGCCTTGCCGTCGAGGTGGCGCAGGGCGATGGCGGCATCGCGGGCGAACGTCGGCACCCGGTTGACGAAGTGCTTCTCCTGGCCCACCACGACGACTCCGATCGCGGCGACGGCGACGGCGAGCACGATGAGCACGGCAACCATTTCGGCGAACATGGCGATACTCTCCCGAGCCGGGCGGAAGGGGAAGGTGCCCGGCAGCCTCACCAGTATCACCCGCCCGCTCGGCTCGCCCCAACCAGCGCCGCGTCCGGTTTGGCGAACGTTCAGGAACTATTTATTCCGCGGCGTGGCCGTTGGGCGCGCCGCCGATGTCAGCGGTCGCGAAGGCGTTGGGAGATGACCGTCGAGACGCCGTCGCCGCGCATGGTGACGCCGTACAGCGCGTCGGCGATCTCCATCGTGCGCTTCTGGTGGGTGATGACGAGCAGCTGGGAGTTCTCCCGGAGTTCCTCGTAGATCGACAGCAGCCGGCCGAGGTTGGTGTCGTCGAGGGCGGCCTCCACCTCGTCGAGGATGTAGAACGGGCTGGGCCGGGCGATGAACAGGCTGACGAGGAAGGCCACGGCCACGAGCGAGCGCTCCCCGCCCGACAGCAGCGAGAGCCGCTTGACCTTCTTGCCGGCCGGGCGCGCCTCGACGTCGACGCCGGTGCTGAGCCAGGCTCCCGGCTCGGTCAGCACGAGACGCCCCTCTCCCCCGGGGAACAGCCGGGAGAAGACGCTCTCGAACGCGGTGGCGACGTCGGCGTAGGCGCTGGCGAAGACCTGCTCGACCCGCTGGTCGACCTCGGTGACGATGTCGAGGAGGTCCTTGCGGGTGCGCCGCAGGTCGTCGAGCTGCTCGGCGAGGAACTGGTGGCGCTCCTGCATCGCGTCGAACTCCTCGAGGGCCAGCGGGTTCACTCGCCCGAGCACCTGCAGGTTCCGCTCGGCGGCCTGCAGTCGCTTGAGCTGCTGCTCCCTCACGTAGGGCACGGACGCGGGCGGCTCCCCGTCGCCGAGGGGGTCGCCGCCGGCCGTGGTGAGCACGGGGACGAAGGTGTCCGGGCCGTACTCGGCCATGAGTGCCTCGGGCTCGATGCCGAGGTCGCTCAGCGCCCGTTCGCCCAGCTGCTCGATCCGCATGCGCTGTTCGATCCGGGCCAGCTCGTCGCGGTGCGCCCCCTCGAGCAGCCGCTGCACCTCCTGGCTGCGGTCGCGCACCTCCCGCCGCGCCGCCTGGAGCGCCTCCTCGGCGCGCCGCCGGTCGTCCTCCGCGGCGGCCCGCTCCTGACCTGCCAGCGCGCGCGACCAGTCGACCACGCCCATCAGCCACACCGCGGCCGTGTGCACGGACTGGGCGGCCTGCCCCTCCCGTCGCAGCTGGGCGGCCCGCGCGACCGCCTTCTCCCGGGACTGGCGCTCGGCGATGGCCGCCCGCCGCAGGGAGTCGGCGCGGCCGCCCATGGAGCGCACCCGCTCCTCGGCGGTGCGCAGCGCGAGGCGGGCGTCCATGTCGGCCTGGCGGGCCTGACGGGCGAGGACGGCCAGCCGGTCGCGCTGCTCGGGGTCGGGTTCCTCCGTGTCGCTGTCGTCGCTCGCCCGCTCGAGACGCTCGGCCAGCTCGGCGCGGGTGCGCTCGTCGCGCTCGCGGGTGCGGTCGGCCTCGTCGAGGGACTTCTGCAGCCGGGCGCCTTCGTCGCGGGCGGACCGGGCGCGCTGGGCCAGCTGGCCCAGCTCCTCGCTGATCGCGGCCAGTTCGGCGTCCGACTCGTGCAGCCGTTCCAGCGCGGCGTCGGCGCTCGCCTGTGCCTCGTCGCGGAGGCGCTGGTGCTCGGCGAGGGCGAAACGGACCCGCTCGAGGTCGTGCTCGGCCTCGGCCGCCTCCGCGGCCGCGGCGTCGACCGCGGCCTGGATCTCGATCGCGGACTGCGCCCCGGCCGAACCGCCGACCGCCATCCACCGGGACAGCACGTCGCCACCGCGGGTGACGGCGGTGAGGCCGTCGTGCCGGCTCACGGTGGCGTGCGCCTGCTCGAGGCTGTCGACGAACACGACCCGGCCGAGCGCCTGCGCGAGCGCGGCCCGCAGCGGGCCCTCGCAGCTCACCGTGTCGAGGGCGGCGACCGCTCCGGGCGGGGCAACAGGAGTGGGGTCGGGGGCCGGGTCGGACGATCCGACGAGCAGCACGGCGCGGCCGTGGTCACCCACCCGCAGGTGCCGCAGCGCGGCCAGGGCGACCTCCTGGTCGGCCGTGGCCACCGCCTCGGCGACCGGCCCCAGGGCGGCCGCGAGCGCGGCCTCCCAGCCGGGCTCGACCTCGAGCAGCGTCGACAGCGACCCGAGGACGCCGGCGGGCGCGTCGTGGGCGTCGAGCAGGGCGGCCGCCCCGTCGCGCCTCTCCAGGGCCAGGGCCAGGGCGTCGCGCCGGGCGAGCTGCGAGGCCCGGCGCTGGGCAGCGTCCGTCTCCCGGCGTCGCAGGGTGGCGAGTTCGGCGTCGAGCGCGACAACCCGCGCCTCGGCCGCCTCGTACGCGGCGTCCAGCCCGGACTCGCCGGCGTCCAGGCCGGCCAGGCTCTGTTCGAGTTTGGTGAACGCGAGTTCGGCCTCGCCCGCCCGCGCCTGGGCCTCGGTGAGCCGCCGGCGCAGCCGCTCGGCCTCCTCGGACGCCGCGGCGAGCCGCGAGTCGAGCGACCCGACCTGCCCGCGGAGCCGCGCCAGCCCCTCGCGCCGGTCGGCCGCGGCCCTCAGTCGGGTGGCGTACTCCGCATCGGCGGCGGCGTGCGCCTCCTCGGCCTCGGCCCGGGCGGCGCTCGCCTGGCGCAGCGCCTCGGTGAGGCGGTCGACCTCGGCCGACAGCTCCCGCTCGTGCGCCCGCGCCTCCTCGGCCTCGCGCTCCAGCGCCTGCGGATCGCGGCCACCGCGGTCGAGCTCGGGCTGGGCGTCGGCGTGGCGCATCCGCTCGGCGCTCACCGAGATCGTCGTCGTGAGCCGCTCGCGGAGGGCGGCCAGGGCGTACCAGGAGTCCTGGGCGCTGTTGAGCCGCGGCGCGGACGCCGCCAGCGCCTGCTCGGCCCGTGCCTCGGCCGCCCGGGCGTCCTCGAGCGCCCGCTCGGCCCGCTCGCGTGCGGCGTTCATCGCCGCCTCGTCGGCGAGGTCGGCCTCCAGCGCGAGGGTCGCCCGGGTGAGGTCGTCGGCGAGCACCCGGGCGAGGGCGTCGCGGCGCTCGGCCTGGATGAGCGCGGCCTTGCGGGCCACCTCGGCCTGCCGGCCGAGGGGCTTGAGCTGGCGGCGGATCTCGGCGACGAGGTCCTGCAGCCGGTCGAGGTTGGTCTGGGTCGACTCCAGCTTGCGGAGCGCCTTCTCCTTGCGCTTGCGGTGCTTGAGGACGCCGGCCGCCTCCTCGATGAAGCCGCGACGCACCTCGGGGGTGGCGCCGAGGATGGCGTCGAGCTGGCCCTGGCCGACGATGACGTGCATCTCCCGGCCGATGCCCGAGTCGCTCAACAGCTCCTGCACGTCGAGCAGTCGGGCGGCGTGCCCGTTGATCGAGTATTCGGACCCGCCGGTGCGGAACATCGTCCGGGAGATGGTCACCTCGGTGTACTCGACCGGAAGGGCCCCGTCGGTGTTGTCGATGGTGAGGGACACCTCGGCGCGGCCCAGCGGGGCGCGCCCGGAGGTGCCGGCGAAGATGACGTCCTCCATCTTCCCGCCGCGCAGCGTCTTGGCGCCCTGCTCGCCCATCACCCAGCTGAGGGCGTCCACGACGTTCGACTTGCCCGACCCGTTCGGCCCGACGACACAGGTGATGCCGGGCTCGAAGACCAGGGTGGTGGCCGAGGCGAAGCTCTTGAACCCGCGCAGCGTCAGCGACTTGAGGTACACGCCCGATCAGCTCCCCGAGCGCCGGTCCTGATCGTCGGCGAACGGGTGCACGAAGTCGCGGAGGTGCTCCTCGGACGGGTCGGGCACCGGCACCGACGGGTTGTGGTGCCGCACCGCCCGGAAGGTCCACACCTTGTTGATGACGTAGTTCACCGGCGTGACGATCGCGATCTGGATGAGGTTCGCCCAGTAGAGCTTGTTGCGCAGGCCGGAGGAGTCGTTGAAGACGCTGTCGGGCAGGGCGATCGGCGAACCGGGATGCATGAGCAGGGTGGAGATGACCAGGCCGAGCGCGAGGGCGAACATGCCCGTGCCGAGGAAGGGGAAGTACTCGGACGCCCAGCGCGCGTGCTTGCCCGAGCGGAAGGTCCACGTGCGGTTGAGCTGGAAGTTGAACAGGTTGGCGACGAGGAAGCCCAGGGCGATGTAGACGTGGTACCAGCGGACGTTGAAGCCCGCCACCAGCGGGAACGCCGCCTGCTGCGGGAGCAGGCCGAACAGTCCCCGGCCCGACTTGTTCGCGGCGATGAGCACCGCCTGGTTGACGACGACGCCGCCGGCGCCCACGAGGGCGAACTTCACGAACTGTTTGATGGTGTGCCGGTGACGCCTGATCAGCCCGGGGGTCGCGTCGTCACTCATTACTGTCCCTTCACCCATCTGCGGCCTCCCGCTGTGCACTCAACCTACCCTGCGGGGCCCGGGTCCCCACGGTGCGTGGCCGGGGCGCCGGCCGCTGGCAGCGGGGGCACCGGTACGAGGACCGGTTCATGAAGTGGTCGCGCACGATCGGCGTCCCGCACCGGTCGCAGGGCTCCCCGGCGCGCCCGTACGCGTGCAGCGAGCGGTCGAAGTATCCCGAGGTGCCGTTGACCCGCACGTAGAGCGCGTCGAAGGACGTGCCGCCCTGGTCGAGGGCCTCGGCCATCACCTCCCGGGCCGCGTCCAGCACCCGGCGCGCCCGTCGTGGTCCGAGGTCGAGGCCGGGGGTGTCCCCGTGGACGCCGGCACGCCACAGCGCCTCGTCGGCGTAGATGTTCCCGACGCCGCTCACCAGGGTCTGGTCGAGCAGTTGCCGCTTGACGCCCACGGCGCGGGAGCGGAGACGGGCCAGCACGGCCCGCTGGTCGTAGGCCGGGTCGAACGGGTCGGGGGCGATGTGGGCGATCTCCTGCGGCAGGAGGGCGCCGCCCGGGCTGATGGACAGGCCGCCGAACATCCGCTGGTCGACGAACCGCACCTCCGGCCCCTCGTCGGCGAACCGGAGGATGACGCGGGTGTTGGGCAGCAGCGCGTCCCCCGGCTGGTTGACGCGGAACTGGCCGCTCATGCCGAGGTGCGCCAGCAGGGCGTCCCCGTCGTCGAACGGCAGCCACAGGTACTTGCCGCGCCGGCGTGGCACCTCGAACCGGCGCCCGACCAGGGTCGCGGCGAAGTCGTCGGGGCCGGCCAGGTGCCTGCGCACCGGGCGGGCGTGCAGCAGGTCGACGGACGCGACGGTGCGTCCGGTGGTGAAGGGGTCCAGGCCGCGACGGACGGTCTCGACCTCGGGGAGCTCGGGCACGGGGAGAACTCAGCCGGCCGCGACGGCGTCCGGGTGGTCGCGCAGCCACTGGAAGGCGTACGCGGCGGCCTCCTGCTCGGCCTGCTTCTTGTTGCGCCCGAACCCGGCGTCGAAGCTGCGGCCCTCGATCACAGCGCGCGCAGTGAAGCGCTTGTCGTGATCGGGGCCGGTCTCCTCGATGTCGTAGTTCGGCATCCGCAGGCCGAGCTGCGCGCAGATCTCCTGGAGCGACGTCTTCCAGTCCAGGCCCGCGCCCATCGTCTCGGCTTCGAGGATCAGCGGGTCGAACAGGTGGTGGACCACCAGGGACGCGGCATCCATGCCGCCGCTGAGGAACACGGCGCCGATGAGCGCCTCCATCGTGTCGGCCAGGATCGACGTCTTGTCGTCGCCCCCGCTCATCGTCTCGCCCTTGCCCAGCTTGAGCAGCTGTCCGACGTCGAGGTGACGGGCGACCCCGGCGAGCGAGTGCGCGTTGACCACCGCCGCCCGGAGCTTGGCCAGGCGGCCCTCGCTGTGGTCGGGGTAGGAGCGGTAGAGGTGCTCGGTGACCACCACCCCGAGGACGGCGTCTCCGAGGAACTCGAGCCGTTCGTTGGTGGGGATCCCGCCGTTCTCGTATGCGTACGAGCGGTGCGTGATGGCAAGCTCCAGCAGCTCGGCGTCCACGTGGACACCGAGCTCGAGGAGCAGGTCGTCGAAGCGGCTCATGGCCGCGGGGTCACGCTTCGAGAACTTGGCGACGAGCGCCGCGGGGACCGTACTGGCCGCACGTGGGGCAGGCGGTGTGCGGCAGGTGCTTCGCACGGCAGGCCGGGTTGGCGCAGGTGACGAGGTTGGCGACGGAGGCCTTCCACTGCGACCGGCGGTGCCGGGTGTTGCTGCGCGAGAGTCGACGCTTGGGAACTGCCACGGTTACTCCTTGAGGGCTGCATCCGGGGGCCGGATGGCGGCTGGTGGCTCCGGGGAGCCGGTTGTCTGTCTGCTCAGGTGAGCGGGCCGGCGTCCTCGCCACCGGCAAGCCGGGTGAGGTCGCTCCACCGCGCATCGACGGGGGCATCGTGGTGATGCTCCGGATCGTCGTTGAGCTGCGCGCCGCAGATCGGGCAGAGGCCTGCACAATCTTCGCGGCACAACGGGGCGAAGGGCAACTCGAGTACCACGGCGTCCCGCAGCGCCGGATCGAGATCGATCAGGTCGCCGTCGATGCGGCTCGCGTCCTCCTCAGCGTCCCGCCCCGGGTAGAAGTACAGCTCCTGCAACTCGTACGAGGCGTTCTCCTCGATGGGTTCCAGACAGCGTGTGCACTCACCGGTGAGGTGAACGTCGGCGGACCCGGTGACCAGGACCCCCTCCACCACCGCCTCGAGCCGTAGGTCGAGCGTGATGTCGGAACCCTCCGGCACACCGATCATGTCGATGCCGAGATCTGCTGGTGCAGGGACGACGCGGTGGACCCGCTTCATCGTCCCGGCCCGACGCTCCAGATCGTGGAGGTCGATCACCAGCGGTGAGCGGGGGTCGAGATGCTGCTGACGAAGCGACATGGTGACGCTCCCCCTTCGCGATCCGCTGTGGCACACGCCCGTGGTGGTCGGCCCTCACGACCCCAGCGAGCTCCCGACAGGGTCATGACCGAGGGACGAGTCTACCGGTTGGGCGACGGGGCACCAAAACGCAGGGCCTCAGGCGGGCCGGGACACCCGGGCGCGCACCGCCTCGAGGACCTCGGGGGTGACGAACTCGCTGATGTCGCCCCCGTTGTGGGCGATGGTGCGCAGCAGCGAACTGGAGATCGTGCCGAACTGCCGGCCGGCCGGCAGGAAGACGGTTTCGATCCCGGGGCGGAGGTGGCTGTTGAGATGGGCCATCTGCAGTTCGTAGTCGAAGTCGCCCGCGAACCGCAGGCCCTTGACGATGACGGTCGCCCCGCGCTCGGCGGCGAAGTCGACGAGCAGGCCGGTGAGCGGCTCGGCGCTCACTCCCTGGAGGTCGGCGACGGACGCCTGCGCCAGCCGCACCCGCTCCTCCTGAGTGAACAGGTAGTTCTTGGTCGTGTTGTCGCCGACGGCGACGATGACCCGGTCGGCGAGGCCGCGGGCCCGGCGCACGATGTCGAGGTGCCCGCGGGTGATCGGGTCGTACGACCCCGGCACCACGGCCGTCCGCGGTTGCGTGCTCATGACAGCTCCTCCCGTGCGCCGCCGTCCACCTGGGCGTGGTGCAGCACCGTCTCACCGTAGCGTCGCTCCCACGAGTCGGCGTCCGCGGGGAACCGCGGGGCGCGCGACCGCACGGAGCGCTCCACCACGATGAGCGCGTCCGGACGCAGCCAGCCCCCGGCGGCGACCGCGTCGAGGAGGGCGTCGACGTCGGCGTCCCCGAGCCCGTAGGGCGGGTCGAGCCACACGACGTCGAACCCGGCGTCGGCGGGGCGAACGGTTGAGAGGAACCGCTGGGCGGTGTCGCGGACGATCCGGGGGTGCAGGCCGGTGGCCACCGCGTTGGCCCGGATGACGTCACACGTGCGGGCGTCGGATTCGACACAGACGACGGGGTCGGCGCCCCTGCTGGCCGCCTCGAGACCCACCGCGCCCGAGCCCGAGAACAGGTCGAGGAAGGCGACCCCGGCGAGCTGCACGTCCGCGGGCTGCTCGGCCGTGCCCAGCCATGCGCCGAGGGAGGAGAAGAAGGCCTCACGCACCCGGTCGGTGGTGGGACGGGTGGCGTCCCCGGCGGGCGTGGTGAGGCGCCGGCCGCCGGCCGACCCGGCGATGATCCGGCTCATGAACCTGACTCAGGCGGTCGGTTCGGGGCCGAACTCGAACTTGCGGCCGGTGATGACGTCGGAGCTCAGCCGCACCCAGTTCACCTTGATCGTCGGGATCCACGGGCGCAGCGGCATCTTGGCGAACCGCGCGAGGTCGTCGGCGTCCTCGACCACCTCGGCGTGCCCGTGCAGGACGACGCTCCAGCCGATCTCGTCGTCCCAGCCGTCGACCTCGAAGGCGATGCGGTCGTTGGCGACGACGTTGCTCAGCTTGGTGCCCTCGGCGGTGCGGAACACCACCGATTCGCCGTCGAGCACGAAGTTCACCGGGAACACCTCGGGCTGGTTGTCGACCGCGGTGACGAGCCGACCGACCTCCACGCTGGCGAGGTAGCCCCAGCAGGCGTCCTCAGGGATGTCGGTGACGGCGTTGGTCGAGTCGGACATGGCACATTCCTACACCATGCCGGTGGCGCTCAGGAGAGGCAGTCGACGCAGAGGTCGGGGTTCACCCAGCCGCGACGCGCGAGCAAGCCGTAGATCTTGCAGCCGACGCAGTAGCCGAAGACCGCCTCGAGCGCCGGGAACACCACCATCATCCCGGCGATCACCCAGACCGCGACGAGAGCGGCGTGACTTCCGAGGGCGAGGTGGAGCAGCCAGGCCACGGACGCGAGGGAGGTCATGACGGCACCGATGCCGGCGGCGAACCGCTTGGGCGCGCCGGACACCGAGCGCGGGGCGAGCGGCACCCGTGGCCGCACGAAGCGCAGGATGGCCGTGGCGATGATGCTGCGCGAGGGTCCCCAGACGAAGCGCGGGATGAAGTCGGCAGCGAGCAGCAGGTACAGCCACCACTGCCCGGAGGCGATCGCGACGACGCCGACGAGCAGCACGGCCGAGGCGACCAGGCGGACCGTGACGCCGTCGACCGCGGCGGGATAGCGCCGGCGGAGCTTGACGGTGTCGACCAGCGGCGTCGTGGCGAGGGAGAACTGGGATGAGTCAGACATGGCGATGAAGGGTCCTCTGAGATGAGTGGCACCGCCCCCCAAGTGGGGGCGCGCCGGTGGCTGGTCGGGTGTCAGCGCGACATTCGACAACAGCGGGTCACCATGGCCGACCCCGCGTCGACGGCGCACGCGCAGGTGGCGTGCAGGCTCACGACGGGGTTCATGGACACATGATGCCATTCGGCTCATTCAAACCCGAATCGCCGTCTCATTCCTCGGGTGCACCGCTGTGTGTGCGACGGCCCAGGACGCCGGGCGCCGATCGCACATCTCGATGGCTGCACTCACACCGGGGAGAGACGGCGGGACCACCCGGACCTCCTTGCCGAGCCCGCTTTTTTTGTCAGTGGGTAGCGCCACAATAGAACGTATGAACGACACGTCGGGCGTTCTGGCTCGAGTCGATGGAGGGCCGGCCCGGTTGGGCGACACCGTGGAGGTCGCCACCCGCCACCTGGCCACCGGGGACCTCATCGGTGCGCTGCGGGACTTGGAGGACCTGAAGAACATGGCGACCGCACTGCAGGTGGTGGCCGCGGTCGCCTTTGATCGTGAGCAGCGCGCGGAGCAGGCGCGCCGCGGCGTCCCTGGTGAGCAGCTCGGACGTGGGATCGCGGAACAGGTCGCCCTGGCCCGGCGGGAGTCCCCGGCCCGGGGGGCGGTGTTCCTCGGAGTCGCCTCAGCCCTTGTCGCGGGGATGCCCCGCACCCTGGACGCGATGGCCGCGGGGGTGCTGAGCGAGCACCGGGCTCAGATCCTGGTCCACGAGACCTCGTGCGTGTCCCCCAGGGTGCGGGCCCAGGTCGACGAGGTGGTGGCCGGTGACCTGGGCCGGTTGTCCCGGTTGGGCACCCGCCGGTTGGCCGACCTGGTCCGCGGCGAAACCTACCGGCGCGACCCCGCCGCGGTGGTCGCCCGGATCGGGCACGCCGCATCCGACCGGTTCGTTTCCCTACGCCCCGCACCGGACTGCATGACCCGGCTCACCGCCCTGCTGCCCGTCGCCCAAGGAGTCGCCGTCCTCGCCGCACTCCACCACACCGCCCAGACCGCCCGGCCCGGTGGTGACCCCCGAACCCGGGCGCAGATCATGGCCGACGAGTTGGTCGTCCGCGTCACCGGACAAACCACCCCCGACGCGGTCCCGGTCGCGCTGCACCTGGTCATGGCCGCCGACACCCTCCTCACCGACGGTGAGCGGCCCGCCCGGGTGCACGGGCACGGACCGATCCCCGCACCCCTGGCCCGCCGGCTCGTGTCGGCGGCCCCGGCGGTCGGGTCGTGGGTGCGCAAGCTCTACGCCACCCCCAAGGGCGGGCTGGTCGCGATGGAATCGGGGTCCCGGTTCTTCCCCGACGGGCTCGCCGACTTCATCACCCTGAGAGACCAGTACTGCCGCACCCCCTACTGCGACGCCCAGATCCGCCACATCGACCACATCATCCCCCACTCCAAAGGTGGGCCGACCAGGGTCGAGAACGGGCAAGGATTGTGCGAACGCTGCAACCACGCCAAACAAGCACCCGGCTGGAACCAGGCCGTGCTGCTGAAAGACGTCCCAGACCAGCACCGCGACACCGGCCAACCTCACATCGGCCAAGGACTCGAGATCCGCGACGTCCTGCTCACCACACCCACCGGCCACCACTACACCAGCCCCACACCCGACGACGGGTAGGAAGCCCAGCGCCCTCGCCTCGGGTCGTCTCGCGGTGGCGCTATGCGGCTGACCCCCTACTCGGGACGGGCACCCCAGCGACTGGCAGGGGAAACCGCGCGCGAGAGCAGGTCGTGTCGCCGTAGTCTCCCCGGATGGTTGACCGCCTCTTCGCCGACCCTCGGCTAGCGTCGCTCTACGACGATTTCGACGGGCCCCGCGACGACCTTGATCACTATGTCGCCATCGCCCACGAGGTGGCCGCTCGATCGGTTCTCGACGTGGGCTGCGGAACGGGATCTCTGGCACTTCGGCTTGCGGAGGCCGGCCTGGACGTCACGGGGATCGACCCGGCGCAGGCCTCGCTCGACGTGGCCCAGCGCAAAGCGGGAGCGGCCAGGGTTCGTTGGCTGCGCGCGGACGCGGAGCACATCCCGGCGATGGCCGTGGACCTCGCGGTCATGACCGGCAACGTGGCCCAGGTGTTCCTGAGCGACGAGGAGTGGGCAGCGGCCCTGCACTGCATCCACGGGGCCGTGCGCCCGGGCGGTCACTTCGTCTTCGAGTCGCGGCGTCCCGACTACCGGGCCTGGGACGACTGGGGACGCGAGCCGCCCCAGAGCCTCCCCGTGGGTCCCGATCGGGAGAGGGTCACCCGCCGATCCACCCTCACCGAGGTCGCTCTCCCCCTCGTGTCCTTCCGCAACGAGTTCACCTTCTCCGACGGCTCGAGCGTCATCTCCGAGTCGACGCTGAGGTTCCGCACCTCGGGGGAACTGACGGCCGGCCTCACCGCCGCTGGATTCACCACTCTGGAGGTGAGGCAGGCGCCCGACGCCCCGACCGGGAGTTCGTCTTCATCGCGCGGAAGCCGGGGTGACGACTGCCACTGGTCCACGACTCCACTCGGCCCACGTCGAATACGGTGGGCGGGTGGACTGGCGTGACGACCGGATCGGCTCCGCCCGACGGGGCGAGAACCCGACAGTGCTCGCCGAACTCGGAGCCGGCTACGCGGTGATCGGGGACGTGCAGTTTCTGCCGGGCTACTGCGTGCTGCTGAGCAAGGACCCCACCGCATCGGCCCTGGCCCAGTTGCCGCGTCGGGAGCGGGTGCAATTCCTCGCGGACGCCGACCTGCTCTGCACCGCCGTCGAGCGGGCGTGCCGTGCGCTGGACCCTGACTTCCGTCGCACCAACCTCGAGATCCTCGGGAACACCGACGCCTTCGTCCACGCCCACGTCTGGCCCCGCTACGAGTGGGAGCCGCCCGACGTCGTCGGGCGCCCGGTCTGGCTCTACCCGTCCGAGGGGTGGCGCGACCCGGGCACCGCGTTGGGGGCCGAACACGCAGCACTGCGCGCACGGATCCGCGCCGAGTTGGACCTGCTCACAAGCGACGACGCCACGCGCTCCGCTTAGGTGCGCTCCAGCCACTCCCCCGCCGCGGCCTCCTCACCCTGGAGCTCGGTCTGGGTGACGAGGTCGGCCAGGAGGTCGTTGCGCTCGTCCGGGTCGTCGCGCACCAGCCGCTCGGCGACCTCGCGGGCGTCGGCGATGAGGTCGGCGTCCTCGACCACGCGGACGAGGCGCAAGGACGATCGGGTGCCGGCCTGGGCCGATCCGAGCACGTTGCCCTCGCGTCGTTGCTGCAGGTCGAGTTCGGCGAGCCGGAAGCCGTCGCGCGTCGCCGCCACCGCCTCGAGCCGCGCCCTCGAGGTCTCCGCCGAGGACGCCGTCACCAGGAGGCACAGGCCGGGGTGGCGGCCACGGCCGATCCGCCCGCGCAACTGGTGCAGTTGCGAGACGCCGAAGCGGTCGGCATCGAGGACGACCATGACGCTCGCGTTGGGTACGTCGACCCCGACCTCGATCACGGTGGTCGCGACGACGACGTCGACCTCGCCACGGGCGAAGCCCGTCATGACGGAGTCCTTCTCGTCACTCGGCAGTCGGCCGTGCAGGAGTGCCACCCGCAGCCCGGCGAGGGGGCCCGTGGACAGCCGCTCGTACGTCTCGACCGCCGACGACATCGGCGTGGCCTCGGTTTCTTCGGGGAGGTCGTCGCTGTCGTCGCTGCGATCGTCGTTCGGGTCGATGCGCGGGCAGACGACGAAGGCCTGCCGCCCGGCGTCGACCTCCTCACGGATCCGTTGCCACGCGCGCTCGAGCCAGGCGGGATGCGCGGAGACGTCGACGAGGGTGGTCTGCACGTCGCTGCGCCCGGCAGGGATCTGCGTGAGGGTGGAGGTGGCCAGGTCGCCGAAGGCCGTCATGGCGATGGAGCGGGGGATCGGGGTGGCCGTCATCACGAGCTGATGCGCTGACGCCCCGTCGGGGCGGCGTCCGAGGGTGGCCCGCTGCCGGACGCCGAAACGGTGCTGCTCGTCGATGACGACCAACCCCAGGTCGGCGAAGCCGACGCTGGCGGAGAACAGGGCGTGGGTGCCCACCACCAGCCCGGCACTGCCGTCGGCGATGGCCCGCCGGGCAGCCGCGGCGGAGGCCCCGGACATGGAGCCGGTGAGCAGCACGACCTCGGTGGCACCCTCGGGCGCCCCGAGCACCGGGCCGTCGGCGAGGTCGCCGAGCAGGGTCCGGATGGCGCCGTAATGCTGAGCGGCGAGCACCTCGGTGGGCGCGACCAGGGCCGCCTGGCGGCCGGAGTCGACCGCCCGGAGCATGGCCCTGAGGGCCACGACGGTCTTCCCCGAGCCGACCTCGCCCTGCAGCAGGCGTCGCATCGGGTGGGGGCGGGCGAGTTCCTCGAAGATCTCGGCGCACACCTGGCGCTGGCCGCTGGTGAGCTCGTAGGGAAGGCGCCCGTCGAACTGCTCGAGGATGCCGGCCGGCGTTCCCGTGAGAGCGGGGGCGGTCTCCCCTGCCGATCGCTGGCGGCGCCTGGCCATGACCAGCTGCAGCGCCAGGGCCTCGTCGAACTTCAGCCGGTCGAGTCCGGCCTCGGCCTCGCCCCTCGTCGCCGGCTGGTGGACGAGGCGGTACGCCTCCCCCTCGCCGGGCAGGCCACGCTCCGACAACACCCAGTCGGGCAGGGGTTCGTCGAGGTGTCCGATGTGGTCGAGCGCCAGGGCGACGGTCTCGGCGACGTTCCACGTGGGCAGCTTGGACGTGGCCGGGTAGAGCCCGATCAGCCCCTCCCGGCGCACCTGCTCGGCCATGGCCCGGTGGGTGCTGGCGCGGTGTCCGGTGATGTTGCCGAACTGGTCGACGAGCACGAAGTCGGGGTGGGCCAACTGCGGGCGGTGGTTGAAGCTTCCGACCCGGCCGACGAAGATCGCCCGGCTTCCGACGGTGAGCTGGTTCGCCCAGTTGGCGACGTAGCGCTTGCGGCCGAAGAAGGTGGCGGTGATGGTGGTGCGCCCGTCGGTGAGCACGACCTCGAGCCGGCACCGCGGGTCGGCGCCGGCGATCTGGGTGTGGTGCACCTTGGCGACGATCGCCACGTCTTCGCCGTCGACCAGCTCGGAGAGGTCGCTCGTCTCGGTTCCGGACAGGTACCGCCGCGGGACGAGGCGGAGCAGGTCGCCGACGGTGCGCACCCGGAGCGCCGACAGCGCCGACGCGGTCTTGTCGCCCACGACGTCGAGGACGTCGCGGTTGAGTTCGGCGAACTGCCGCGTTCGCCAGCGGGCGGTCGCGGCGACGGTCACGGGCGCGGGCACGCCCACAGGCTACAAGTGGCGGCCGACAGATCCCCGCGCGCCGGGCTGACGCGCGTGGGCGGACGGGCGCTCCCCGAGCATGAATCAGCGCCGGTCTCGCTCACGGGCGAAACCGGCGCTGGACATCACCGCACACCGGCGTCACGGGGACGCCGGCGGGTGTCAGCGAGCGACCTTGCCGGCCTTGAGGCAGGCGGTGCACACGTTGAGGCGCTTGGGCGCACCGTTGACGGTGGCGCGCACCCGCTGGATGTTCGGGTTCCACCGGCGGTTGGTCTTCTTCTTCGACCAGGGCACGTTGTGACCGAAGCCGGGGCCCTTGGCGCAGATGTCACAGACGGCGGCCATTGGAGCTCTCCTCGTGGTGAAAGGGTGCGGCACCGACGGCCGCGCGAACCGACGCCCCGGAGCGGGGCAACCGCTCAAGAGTACCTGTTCGGGCCGGACCGGGCCAAACCGCCTCCACCGGGTCAGGTGGTCACGACCACCGGCACGATCATCGGCCGCCGGCGGAAGGTCTGGGAGACCCAGCGTCCGACGATGCGCCGCACCACCTGCTGGAGGTCGAACTGGTCGTCGACCCCGTCGTTGAGCGCGTTCACCAGGGCGTCGGCGATGAGCTCGCGTACGGGGTCGAACACCGAGTCGTCCTCGACGAAGCCGCGGGCGTGGATGTCGGGGCCGCTCACCAGCGACGTGGCGTGCGTGTCGACGCCGGCGACCACCGAGATGAACCCCTCCTCGCCGAGGATCTTGCGATCGGTGAGGGAGGTCTGGCTGATGTCGCCGACCGTCGAGCCGTCGACGAAGATGTACGACGCGTCGACCTTTCCGACCACCCGGGCCCTTCCGTCGACCAGGTCGACCACCGTGCCGTCCTCGGCCACGACGACGTTGTCCGAGGGGACGCCGGTCGCCCGGGCCAGGTCGGCGTTCGCGATGAGGTGACGGATCTCCCCGTGCACCGGCATGACGTTGCGCGGGCGCACGACGTTGTAGCAGGTGAGCAGTTCGCCGGCGCTGGCGTGCCCGGACACGTGCACGAGCGCGTTGCCCTTGTGCACGACCTTGGCTCCCAGCCGGGTGAGCCCGTTGATCACGCGGTAGACCGCGTTCTCGTTGCCGGGAATGAGGCTCGAGGCGAGCAGGACGGTGTCGTCGGGGCCGATGGCGACGGCCGGATGCTCCCGGTTCGCCATCCGCGCCAGGGCCGACAGCGGCTCGCCCTGCGACCCGGTCGAGATGATGACGAGGTCGCGGTCGCGGTAGCGCTCGATGTCCTTGAGCTCGATGAGGGTGTTGCCGGGCACGGTGAGATAGCCGAGGTCGCGGGCGACGCCCATGTTGCGCACCATGCTGCGTCCGACGTAGACCACCTTGCGCCCGTGCTGCACGGCCGCATCGAGAATCTGCTGCACGCGGTGGACGTGCGAGGCGAAGCAGGCCACGACGAGCTTCCCGCGCGTGGTGGAGAAGACCCGCTGGATGGCGGGCTCGATGTCGCGCTCGGGGGTGGTGAAGCCGGGCACCTCGGCGTTGGTGGAGTCGACCATGAACAGGTCGACGCCCTGTTCGCCCAGCCGGGCGAACCCGCGGAGGTCGGTGATCCGCCCGTCGAGCGGCAGCTGGTCCATCTTGAAGTCGCCGGTGTGCAGCAACGTGCCCGCCGCGGTGCGGATCGCGACCGCGAGCGCGTCCGGGATGGAGTGGTTGACCGCCACGAACTCCAGGTCGAACGGCCCGAAGCTGATCCGGTCCCCCTCGGCCACGATGTGCTGCACGGTGTCCTTCAACCGGTGTTCGCGCAGCTTGGAGCCGACCAGGGCCAGGGTCAGCTGCGACCCGACGATCGGGATGTCGGGGCGCTCGCGCAGCAGGTAGGGCACCGCGCCGATGTG
>DATAKK010000108.1:0-16728 GCA_036261615.1 Propionibacteriaceae bacterium
GTGTCGGAGGGCCAGCCGGCATGACCTCGATCGCTGTGAACCAGGCCGACGAGACGCGCCGCGGCCTCCTCGACCGGGTCCTCGACCCGGCCGAGGTGCAGCCGGGCACCTCAGGCGACCTGTTCGCCGCGCTCGACGCCGTCGCCGGATCCTCGGCGCTGCGCCGGGCGTTCACCGACCCCGGACGCCGGCCGGAGCAGAAGACGGCCATCGTGCGCCACCTGTTCGGCTCGAAGATCGGCGGGCAGGCGCTGGCGGTGCTCGAAGCGGCCGTCGGCGTCCGGTGGAACTCGGCGTCGGCCTTCTTCGACGCCCTCGAGCGGCAGGGGGTGCGCGCCGAGCTGGCCACCGCGCTCAACCGGGGCGCCCTCGACGACGTCATCGACGCGCTGTTCCGCTTCGACCGCATCGTCCACGCCGACGCCCGACTCCAGGCGACGCTCGAGGACGACCGGGTCCCCGTCGAGGTGCGCGAGTCGCTCATCGACGACCTCCTCGCCCAGAAGGCGGACGCCGCCACGGTGGCACTCGCCAAGCGGGCCCTGAGCCAGCGGTCGCGGTCGTTCTTCCACGCCCTCGAGTCGATGCTGGGCGTCGCAGCCGAGATGCGCGACCGGGCGGTCGCCCAGGTGACCGTCGCGCGTCCCCTCGATCCCGACCAGGAGTCGAGGCTGCGCGCCGCGCTGTCGGCGAGCCTCGGGCGCGCGGTCGACCTCCAGGTGGTCATCGACCCCGAGGTCATCGGAGGCGCCCGGGTCGTGGTCGGCGACCACGTCATCGAGGGCACGATCCAGCAGAAGCTCACCGACATCAGCCGCATGTTCGGCTGACCAACCCCACCCTGACCATTCGCCCCCACGGGCAGCAGAACGACACGAAGGAATAGGGACGCCATGGCGGAACTGACGATTCGTCCGGAGGAGATCCGCGACGCGCTCGACAAGATGGCCCAGAGCTACGCGCCGGAGACCGCGACCCGTGAGGAGGTCGGCACCGTCGTCAGCTCGGGCGACGGCATCGCCCGCGTCGAGGGCCTGCCCTCGGCCATGGCGAACGAGCTGCTGGAGTTCGAGGACGGCACGATGGGCATCGCGCTCAACCTCGACGTCCGCGAGATCGGCGTGGTCGTGCTCGGCAACTCCGAGGGCATCGAGGAGGGCTCCATCGTCAGGGGCACCGGCGAGGTGCTGTCGGTGCCCGTCGGCGACGGGTATCTCGGCCGCGTGGTCGACGCGATGGGCCGGCCCATCGACGGCCTGGGCGACATCAGCCCGATCGACACCCGCCGCGCCCTCGAACTGCAGGCCGCCGGGGTCATGGACCGCCAGGAGGTGCGCGAGCCTCTCCAGACCGGCCTCAAGGCCATCGACGCGATGACGCCGATCGGACGCGGGCAGCGCCAGCTCATCATCGGCGACCGCAAGACCGGCAAGACCGCGATCGCCATCGACACGATCATCAACCAGCGCGAGAACTGGCGCTCGGGCGACCCGAAGAAGCAGGTGCGCTGCATCTACGTGGCGATCGGCCAGAAGGGCACCACGGTGGCCGAGGTGCGGGGCGCACTCGAGGCCGCCGGGGCACTCGAGTACACGACGATCGTGCACGCCCCGGCGTCCGCGCCGGCCGGCTACAAGTACATCGCCCCCTACTCCGGCTCGGCCATCGGCCAGCACTGGATGTACCAGGGCAAGCACGTGCTCATCGTGTTCGACGACCTCACCAAGCAGGCCGAGGCCTACCGCGCCATGTCGCTGCTGCTGCGCCGGCCGCCGGGCCGTGAGGCCTACCCGGGCGACGTCTTCTACCTCCACAGCCGCCTGCTCGAGCGTTGCGCCAAGCTCTCCGACGAGCTTGGGGGCGGATCGATGACCGGGCTGCCGATCATCGAGACCAAGGCGAACGACGTCTCGGCCTACATCCCCACCAACGTGATCTCGATCACCGACGGCCAGATCTTCCTCCAGTCCGACCTGTTCAACGCCAACCAGCGTCCCGCGATCGACGTCGGTATCTCGGTGTCGCGCGTCGGCGGCGCGGCCCAGATCAAGGCGATGAAGAACGTCGCGGGCACGCTCAAGATCAACCTCGCCCAGTACCGCGACATGCAGGCGTTCGCGATGTTCGCCTCCGACCTCGACGCCGCGTCGCGCCAGCAGCTGGAACGCGGCGCACGCCTCATGGAACTGCTGCGCCAGGCGCAGTACAACCCCTACCCGGTCGAGGACCAGGTGGTCAGCGTGTGGGCGGGCACCACGGGCAAGTTCGACGACGTGCCGGTCGACGACGTGCTGCGATTCGAGCACGACCTGCTGGAGCACCTGCGCCACAACACGCAGATCCTCACCACCATCCGCGAGACCCAGTTGTTCGACGACGACACCGCCGCGGCCCTCACCCGCGAGATCGACACGGTGAAGTCGACGTTCAAGACCTCCGACGGCCGGCTGCTCGTCGGGCACGAGGAGCACCAGCCGATTCGCGAGGACGCCGTCAGCAACGAGCAGATCGTCGTCAAGAAGAAGGCCTGACCCATGCCGGCCAGCCTTCGCGAACTGCGCCAGCGGCGGAACTCCGTCGCCGCGACGCAGAAGATCACCCGGGCGATGGAGCTCATCGCCGCGTCGAGGATCATCAAGGCCGACCGGGCCGCGCGCGCCGCGCTGCCCTACACGAGCCTGCTGAACCGCGCGGTGGCCACCGTGGCCCAGTCCGGCGTCGACCATCCGCTCACCACCGAGGTCGAGAAGCCGCGTCGCGCCGCCGTCGTCCTGTTCACCTCCGACCGCGGCCTGGCGGGCGCCTACTCGGCGAACGCGATCAAGATGTCGCTGCAGCTCACCGAGCGCCTGCGCCGTGAGGGCTGCGAGGTCGTGCCGTACGTGGTGGGCAACAAGGGCATCGGCTACCTGAGGTTCCGCAAGATCGACCTGGCCGGTCAGTGGAACGGCATCTCCGATGCGCCCAAGTACGAGGACGCCGTGCACATCGCCGACACGCTCATCGAGGCGTTCCTCACCGACTTCGACGACGGCGGGGTCGACGAGATCTACTGCGTCTACACCCGGATGCGCTCGATGCTCATCCAGGAACCCCGGGTGCGCCGGGTGCTCCCGATCGAGGTGGTCGAGGAGGGCGGCTCGCCCGCCAACTCCGCCGAGATCGACCACGAGGGCCGCGAGTTGCAGTTCTCCTTCGAGCCCGACCCCGAGAGCGTCCTCGACACCCTGCTGTCGCTCTACGTCCGCAACCGCATCTGGTTCTACCTGCTCGAGTCGGCGGCGTCCCAGCTGGCCAGCCAGCAGCGGGCGATGAAGTCGGCCACCGACAACGCCCAGCAACTGATCGAGCGCCTCACCCGTCAGGCCAACCAGGCCCGGCAGGCGGAGATCACCCAGGAAATCAGCGAAATCGTCGGCGGCGCCGGAGCGCTCGCCGATCTGGCGAAGGAAGAGTGAACCCCATGACTGCCACCCAAGACGAGATCACCACCCGCGTGGGCCGGGTGTCGCGGGTCATCGGACCCGTCGTCGACATCGAGTTCCCCCCCGACGCCATGCCCCCGATCAACAACGCCCTGCTGGTCGAGGTGCCGGTGATGGGCGAGGGCGATACCGGAGAGGCGCAGGGCACGCGCACCATCACCATGGAGGTCGCCCTGCACGTCGGCGACAACATGGTGCGGGCGATCTGCCTCAAGCCCACCGACGGCATGCAGCGCGGCGCCGAGGTGCGCGACACGGGCGCGCCGATCCAGGTGCCGGTGGGCGACATCACCAAGGGCCATGTGTGGAACGCCACCGGCGAGGTGCTCAACGTCGAGCCGTCGAGCATCGAGATCACCGACCGCTGGTCGATCCACCGCGAGCCGCCGAAGTTCGACGAACTCGAGAGCAAGACCGAGATGCTGCACACGGGCATCAAGGTGCTCGACCTGCTCACGCCCTACGTGCAGGGCGGCAAGATCGGCCTGTTCGGTGGCGCCGGCGTCGGCAAGACCGTCCTGATCCAGGAGATGATCTACCGGATCGCCCACAACTTCGGCGGCACCTCGGTGTTCGCCGGCGTGGGGGAGCGCACCCGTGAGGGCAACGACCTCATCCACGAGATGGAGGAGGCCGGCGTCCTCAAGGACACCGCCCTCGTGTTCGGGCAGATGGACGAGCCGCCGGGCACCCGGCTGCGGGTCGCCCTCTCGGCGCTGACCATGGCGGAGTACTTCCGCGACGTCGAGAAGCAGGACGTGCTGCTGTTCATCGACAACATCTTCCGGTTCACCCAGGCCGGCTCGGAGGTCTCGACGCTGCTCGGCCGGATGCCCTCCGCCGTGGGCTACCAGCCCAACCTGGCCGACGAGATGGGCCAGCTGCAGGAGCGGATCACCTCGACCCGCGGCCACTCGATCACCTCGATGCAGGCGATCTACGTGCCCGCCGACGACTACACCGACCCGGCCCCGGCGACCACGTTCGCGCACCTCGACGCGACGACCGAGCTGTCGCGCGAGATCGCGTCCCGTGGCCTCTACCCGGCCGTCGACCCGCTCACCTCGACCTCGCGGATCCTCGACCCGCAGTACGTCGGCCAGGAGCACTACGACACGGCCGTGCGGGTGAAGCAGATCCTCCAGCGCAACAAGGAGCTGCAGGACATCATCGCGATCCTCGGTGTCGACGAGCTGAGCGAGGAGGACAAGATCGTCGTGGCGCGGGCCCGGCGCATCCAGCAGTTCCTCTCCCAGAACACCTACATGGCCGAGAAGTTCACCCAGGTGCCCGGCTCGACCGTGCCCCTCAAGGAGACCATCGAGTCCTTCCAGATGATCGTCAACGGTGATGTCGACCACATCGCCGAGCAGGCCTTCTTCAACGTGGGCGGCATGGACGACGTCATGAAGAAGTGGGACCAGATGCAGAAGGACCTCTGATGCCGGAGTCGATGCACGTCGACGTGGTCGCCGCCAACCGCCTCGTGTGGGAGGGGGAGGGCGTCAACGTCATCGTGCGCACCACCGAGGGCGACATCGGCATCCTCCCGGGACACGAGCCGGTTCTCGCCGCGCTCGTGCCGTGCGTGGCGACCATCGTCACCCCCGACGGCAAGCAGGAGGTGCTCGCCCTCGACGGCGGCTTCGTCCTCGTGGCCGACAACCGGGTGTCGCTGCTGGCCCAGTACGCGACGCGCAGCGCCGAGGTGAGCCTCGAGGAGGCGCAGCGCAACGTCGCCGAGCTGGAGAAGATCATGGACACCGGGGACGCCACCACCGACCAGGTGCACCGGCTGCACCTCGCCCAGGCGCAGGTGAAGGCGGCGCAGGTGACCGCCGGGTCGGTGTACGGGCACTGACCGTTCTCAGCACTGCGGGTGGGCCGGGGCGAGAGCCCCGGCCCACCTTTTTGTCCTTATCAGAGGCCCCTTGCCGGTCACGGTCTTGGGAGGCAGACCTGTTCGGGGGCGGCGTCCGCGTGCAGTAGTTTTGGAGCCATGGGCTGGCTCGCCGACACGGAGACCGTCCTCGCGGTCCTGGTGGTCATCGCCCTGGCCGCGGTGATCGGCCTGTACGTCCGCCGCCGTCTCCTCTCCCAGACGGCCGCGGTCTTCGACTGCGCGCTGCGCACCGGCATGCGGCGGCCGGGCTGGGTCACCGGCATGGCGAGGTACCGCGGCGAGCGGTTCGAGTGGTACAAGGTGTTCAGCCCGTCGGTGAAGCCCGCGGAGGTGATCCCCCGGCGTACCGCCCGGGTGGTCGAGCGCCGGCGTCCCGACCCCACCGAGTCGGTCTTCCTCGCGGGCCTCGACTCGATCATCGTGGTCGAGTACACCGTCCCGGACGCCGCCCCAAGGCGGGTCGAGTTCGCGCTGAGCAGCGGGTCGGTCACCGGACTGCTGAGTTGGCTCGAGGCCTCCCCGCCGGGCCGGGCCCCGCAGATCCACGCCTGACCGCGCGGCTCAGTCGCCGGCGTCCTCGGGCGCGCCCGGCCGCGACGCAATCCGGTCGGTGCCCGGCACCCACAACGGCTCGTCCCCGGTGTTCGCGGCCCGGGCCATGATGAACAGCAGGTCGGAGAGCCGGTTGAGGTAGGTGATGGCGACAGGATTCACCCCACCGCTTCCCTCCGGGCTGCCGGCCGGGGCGCTGTCGACACCGTAGGCCTCCCGAGCCGCCCATGCGGCACGCTCGGCCCGGCGGCAGACGGTGCGGGCGACGTGCAGGCGGGCGGACACCGGGGTGCCCCCGGGGAGCACGAACGAGCGCAGCGTCGGCAGGGCGTCGCCGAACAGGTCGCACCAGTGTTCCAGCCGCTCGACGCTGTCGTCGGCGATCCGCAGCGGGGGCCAGGGCGGGTCGTCGCGGAGCGGGGTGGACAGATCGGCCCCGACGTCGAACAGCTCGTTCTGCACGACCCGCAGGACGTCGGCCAGCTCGCCGGGCAGCGATGGATCGGCGAGCACGACCCCGAGATGGGAGTTGCACTCGTCGACGTCCCCGTAGGCCTCGACCCGCAGGTCGGTCTTCCGGGCGACCGAGTTGTCGGCGAGGCGGGTGTTGCCACCGTCTCCCGTGCGTGTGTAGATCTTCGACAAGATGACCATGGGCCCCACCCTATTGGCGGCGTGCCGGGCCGGGCGCCAGGGCGGGGGCCACTACCCTCGGGAGGGCGCCGCGACGACCGGGGCGCGGAGGACGAGGGAGGACCGGATCGTGGCGATGAACCGGGCGGGAATCGCGGCCGCTGTGGGCCTCGCGCTGCTGCTGCCCGCCTGCGCGCCGGCGCAGAGCGCCGACCCGACGGCGTCCGCGACGCCGAACCAGGGTGCCACCTGCTCCTACCCGCTGGGCGGGACGCCGGCGCGGCCGGTCGACCCGCCGTCGACGACCGGCGTCCCCACCACGGGGACGGCCTCGGCCACCCTGCACTTCCGGAGCGGCGACGTGACGATCACCCTCGACCGCGCGTACGCCCCCTGCACGGTGAACTCGTTCCTGTCCCTGGCCACCCAGGGCTTCTACACCAACACGAGGTGCCACCGGCTGGTGACGAGCGGCATCTTCATCCTCCAGTGCGGCGACCCCACCGCCACCGGCACGGGCGGCCCCGGCTACAGCTTCCCCGACGAGTTGAGCGGGCACGAGACGTACGGCGCAGGCACCGTCGCGATGGCCAACCGCGGACCGGACACGAACGGCTCGCAGTTCTTCCTCGTCTTCGCCGACTCGCCGCTGCCGCCCAGCTACACCGTCTTCGGTCAGATGGACAAGGCGGGGCTCGACGTCGTCAAGGGGATCGCGGCGAAGGGGGTCGACCCGAAGGACGGCAGTACTCCGGTCGCCGACGCGACGATCTCGTCGGTCACCCTGGGCTGAGGGACGTCGCCGCCGGGTCGCTCAGGACGTGCCGCAGCAGCGAGGTGAACACCCGCGGCTGGTCGGAGTGCACCCAGTGGCCGGCGTCCTTGATCGTCACGAGCCGCACGCGGGGGAACAGGGCCCGCATGGCCGGGGCGTACTCCGGCCGCACGTAGTCGGAACGCGCGCCCGCCACCCAGGTGACGGGCCCGGGGTAGGACGCGGAGATCTCGGGCCAGCCGCCGACCTCGTCGATCCCGGCCTCGAGCAGGTCGAGGTTCATCCGCCAGTGCCACTCGTGGTGGTCATGGCGCAGGTTCTGGAGCAGGAACGCCCGCACCGAGGGCAGGTCCACGTGGGCGGCCAGGGCGGCGTCCGCCTGGTCGCGGGAGGTCAGCCGGTCGAGGGGCACCGCGCGCAGCCCGGCGAGGATGTGGTCGAAGCTGCCGTGGACGCCGGCGGCCACCGGGGCGATGTCGACGACGACGAGCTGCTCGACGAGATCGGGATGGCGCAGCGCGAACCGCATGGCGACCTTGCCGCCCAGCGAGTGGCCCACGAGGGTGACGCCCCGGCGTCCGAGCGCGCGGGCGTGGGCGGCGACGGTCGCGACGAGGGCGTCGGCGAACAGGTCGTAGTCGAACACCTCGGTCCACGCGGACCGCCCGTGGTTGGGCAGGTCGACCAGCCGGCTGGTGGCGAGGTCGGACAGGTCCCGCGCGATCTGGGTGAAGTTCTTCCCCTGCCCGAACAGCCCGTGCAGGAAGACGACCGGTGCGGGGCCGCTGCCGACGTCGCGGTGGTGGATGGCGGGATCGTTCACGGTTTCCTCATCCAGCAGCCGCTGTGCCAGTGCCGCCGCTCCTCGAGCCCGGAGGCGCTGCCGAGCGACGGAATCGCGGGCCAGGCCACGACGTGCGCGGTGCCGACGGGGATCGGCTGGTGGCAGCCGGGGCACGTGTAGGGCTTGACCGCGCGGGCCCCGGGGACGCTGCGGACGATCCAGCGGCCGTCCGCCTTGAGCGCCGCGCTCGCGTGCCCTGCCGAGAGCGGCCTGGCCGGGCGCAGGTGCTTGCTCGGGCGTTTGGCCATGGCCCCCACCTTAGCGGCGGCGCCTCCGCCGCCCCGGTGTAGGTTGTCCCGGTGCGGTTGCTCATTGCCCAGTGCCAGGTCGACTATGCCGGGCGGCTGACGGCCCACCTGCCGATGGCCACCCGGCTCATCCTCGTCAAGGCCGACGGCTCGGTGTCGATCCACGCGGACGACCGTGCCTACAAGCCGCTCAACTGGATGAGCCCGCCCTGCACGATCACGGTCACCGCCCCGGACGAGGACGCGCTCGCCGTCAGCGAGGTGTGGGAGGTGCGGGGCCGCGACGGCGACACCCTGCAGATCTCGATCGGCGAAGTCTTCCACGACAGCGAGCACGAGCTGGGGCTCGACCCGGGGCTGCAGAAGGACGGGGTCGAGGCGCACCTCCAGGCGCTGCTCGCGGAGAACCCGTCGACGTTCGGCGCGGGCTGGACGCTGGTGCGCCGTGAGCACCCCACGGCGATCGGCCCGGTCGACCTGCTGTTGCGGGACCCGTCCGGGGGCTACGTGGCCGTGGAGGTCAAGCGGCGCGGCGACATCGACGGGGTCGAACAGCTCACCCGCTACCTCGAGCTGCTGAACCGCGACCCGCACCTGGCGCCGGTGAGCGGGGTGTTCGTGGCCCAGCTCATCCGGCCGCAGGCCCGGACCCTGGCCGGCGACCGGGGGATCGCCTGCGTCACCGTCGACTACGACGCGCTCCGCGGACTCGACAACGCCGAGGACCGCCTCTTCTGACGCCTGCCGGCGCTCACTCCGACTCGGCGGGGCTGGCCTTCTGCCGCGTCGCGGGGTCGAGGATGACGGTGGGCTCGACGTCGGCGACCGGCGGCGTGGAGGCGTCCTCGACCGCCAGGTGGCTCTCGCCGAACGGGTCGTCGTCGGGGAAGTCGCTCATCGCCTCGTGGGCCAGGTTGCGCAGGTTCGCGAGCTGGGCGACGACCGCAGCCTTGCGCTGGAGGAGGGCGCCGATCTCGCGCTCCAACTGCTCGCGCCGCCAGGCGTGCTGCTCCTCGAGCGCCTGCAGCAGTTCGTTGCCCTGGTGGTGCGCCGCCTGGATGCGGGCCTCGGCCTCGCGGGCGGCCTCGGACCGGCTCTGCTCGGCGTCGGTCATCGCGGCCGAGCGGAGCTGCTGGGCCTGCTCCGACTCCTCCCTCAGCCGGGCCGCGGACTGCTCGTGCTGGGCCGCGGTGTCGGCGAGCAGGGCCGCCGACTGGGCCTGGGCCTGCTCGAAGGTGGTGCGCGCCTCGGCGAGGCGGGCCTCCACCCGGGTGCGCGCCTCGAGTTCCTGCTCGGCCACGCGCTTGGCGGCGTCGTTGAGCAGGCCGTCGGCGGCGAGCTGGGCGTCCTTGAGGATGGTCGCCGCGCGGATGTCGGCCTCGGCCGTCACGGCGTCCGCGTGGCTGCGGGCTGCGGCGAGGGCGGCCTCGGCGTCACGGCGGGCGGCCCCGAGGGCCTCGCCCACGCTGCGTTCGTGCTCGGCGCGCAGCTCGCGCAGGTGTGAGAGGCCGGCCATCCGGATGTCGTCGATCTCGACCTGGGCGGAACGCCGCAGCTCGGCGGCCACCCGGCGTCCCTCCTCCTTGATCCGGTCGGCCTCGCCCTCGGCGTGGCTGACCAGCGCGCGCGCCTGGTTCTCGGCGGCGAGGACGATGTTGGTCGCGTGCGAGCCCAAGCGGCGGAAGTCGGACTCGCGGGTGGTCGACAGCGCCTCGCGCAACTGCTTGCGGAGTTCGCGGGTGAGCCGCTTGAGGCCGGTGAGCTGCTGTTCGAGGTCGCGGACGTGGGTGTCGACGGTGACCCGGTCGTATCCCCACATGGCGCGCGGGAAGCTGCCGGCCAGGCTGGCGCGGTCGTCGAAGAGGTTGAGTCCGGTCAGTTCGGTCTGCTCGAACACGACCTCGTCGCGGTCCGGCTGCTGGTCTGCGGGGCGCTCGCTCACGTCTCGTCCTCTCGGGGGTGGGAGTGCAGTTCGAGGGTAGCAACCGGAGCCCGGCGACCCGGGCAGGCGCGGCCCGGCGAGCGGGGTGCGGACGCCGCGCGGCCCCCGTCGGTGGGACGGGGGCCGCGGAACGGCGTCGGTGCGCTCGTGCCCGGTGCGGGCCGGGTGAACTCAGTGCCCGGTGCCGGGCTGGGTGAGCTCGAGCAGGATGCCGCCGGTGTCCTTGGGGTGGGCGAAGTTGATGCGCGCGCCCGCGGTGCCCCGCTTGGGTTCGGGGTAGAGCAGCCGGACGCCCTTGGCGCGCAGTTCTGCGCACACGGCGTCGATGTCGGCGACCCGGTAGCAGACCTGCTGGACGCCCGGCCCGTTCTTCCCGATGAACTTCGCGATGGTCGAGTTCTCGTTCAGCGGGGCCAGCAACTGCACCTGGGCGCTCTCGGGCTGCTGCGAGCCGGTGCCGAGCATGGCCTCGGCGACACCCTGCTCCTCGTTGACCTCGCGGTGCAGCAGGCGGAAGCCGAGGACGTCGGTGTGGAACGCGATGGCCTCGTCGAGATCGGGAACCGCGTACCCGACGTGGTCGATGCAGACGAACATGTTCTCCATGGCTCAACTGTCCCATGGGGGTTCGGCCGGACCCCGGCGGGTCGAGCTTGCCGCCTGGATGACCCGGTGGATCGTCCGGTCGCGCTGCTCGGGGTGGGCGACGAACCGGACGTCCCTCGGACCCCGCTCGGGGCCCGTCGTCTGGAGGACGAGGTGGCCGTAGCCGAGCAGGCGTCCGAGCACGGGCTGGTGCACCTCGATGTCGCGGATGCGCGAGACCGGCATGGTCGAGGTGTGCCGGCTGAACACGCCGTGCACCCGGAGCACCCGCAGGTTCGTGATGACGAAGCGGTCCATGTGCTCGCGGTGGACGACGCCCACCGACCAGCCGACGAGCGCGAGACCGACGACGAGCGGCGCCTCCCAGAACCGTCCCCACGCGGGCAGCGACAGGAACAGCGGGATGACCGCCGCCAGCGCCACGACGGGCGCCGCGATGGTCACCCAGTGCTTGGGCACCTCGTCGACGACGACCTCGCCCTCGTCGACGAGGAGCAGCCGCTCGACCTCGGGGTTGAGGAACCGGGAGACGAGGCTCATCGGGTCAGCCGAGGGCGGCGCTGACCACCTGGCGGGCCTCCTGCTGCACGGCGGCGAGATGCTCCGCCGACTTCAGTGACTCGGCGTAGATCTTGTACTTGTCCTCGGTGCCGGACGGGCGCGCCGCGAACCACGCGTTCTCGGTGACCACCTTGACGCCGCCGATCGGCGCGCCGTTGCCCGGCGCCTCGGTGAGGATCGCGACGATCTTCTCCCCGGCCACCTCGGTGGCGGTGACGTCGGCGGGGGAGAGCCGGCTCAGCCGCGCCTTCTGGTCGCGGTTCGCGTCGGCGTCCACCCGCGCGTAGTACGACCTGCCGTACTTCGCCTCGAGGTCGGCGTAGTGCTCGCTCGGTGTGCGGCCGGTCACCGCGGTGATCTCGCTCGCGAGCAGGTCGAGCAGGATGCCGTCCTTGTCGGTGGTCCACGTGCTGCCGTCGAGGGCCAGGAACGACCCGCCCGCGGACTCCTCGCCGCCGAAGCCGAGGTCGCCGCTGATCAGCCCGGGCACGAACCACTTGAAGCCGACCGGCACCTCGACGAGGGTGCGGCCGATCTCGGCGGCCACCTTGTCGATCATCGAGCTCGACACGAGCGTCTTGCCGACGGCGGCGTCCGGGTTCCACCCCGGACGGTGGGTGAACAGGTACTGGATGGCGACCGCGAGGTAGTGGTTGGGGTTCATCAGGCCGGCGTCCGGGGTGACGACGCCGTGCCGGTCGGCGTCCGCGTCGTTGCCGGTGGAGATCTGGAACCGGTCGCGGTTGGCGATGAGCGAGGCCATGGCGTGCGGAGAACTGCAGTCCATCCGGATCTTGCCGTCGGTGTCGAGGGTCATGAACCGCCACGTGGGGTCGACCGTCGGGTTGACGACGGTGAGGTCGAGGCCCAGGTGCTCGCTGATGTACTGCCAGTACTGCACGGACGCCCCGCCCATCGGGTCGGCGCCGATGCGCAGCCCCGAACCGGCGATCGCGTCGATGGTGATCGCGTTGCGGAGGTCGTCGCAGTAGGCGCTGCGGAAGTCGAACCGGGTGACCTCGGACGCCGCGCGCTCGTACGGCCGGCGCCTGATGCCGCTCGGATCGCGCATCAACTCGTTGGCCCGGGCGGCGATCCACTTCGTGGCATCCGTGTCCGCGGGGCCGCCGTTCGGCGGGTTGTACTTGAAGCCGCCGTCGCGCGGCGGGTTGTGCGAGGGGGTGACGACGATGCCGTCCGCGCGGGGGCCGGTGTGGTCGCGGTTGTAGACGATGATCGCGCGGGAGACGGCCGGGGTGGGGGTGTACTCGTCCTCGCGCTCGGCGAAGGTGTCGACGCCGTTGGCGACGAGCACCTCGGTGGCGGTGCGCCAGGCCGGGAGCGACAGCGCGTGCGTGTCCTTGCCCATGAACAGTGGGCCGGTGGTGCCCTGGGCCTTCCGGTACTCGACGATCGCCTGGGTGGTGGCGGCGATGTGCGCCTCGTTGAAGGCCCCGTCGAGACTGGACCCGCGGTGACCCGAGGTGCCGAAGACGACCTGCTGGTCGGGGTTGTCCGGGTCGGGGGTGATGTCGTAGTAGGCCGCGACCACCTCGTCGACGTTGATCAGGTCCTGGTCCTGGGCCGGCTGCCCAGCGCGTTCGTGTGCCATGGGCCCATCTTGCCGCCTCCGACCGGCTGTGAGGGAGGATCGACCGGCATCGTCCCGCAGGATGGGGTGGGACGCCGGGCGCCGGGAGTTGGGAGGGCCCCACCCGATCCAGCAAGATGGTGCCATGACGTCGCAGAACTTCAGCCGCCCCGGTGCCATCGACCTGTCCCGTCTTGCGTCGGCCGCGTCGGCTCCGCAGGCCTCGCCGGCGTCCGGCTCGGGCGGGGCGCCCCTCGGCGCCTACGTCGTCGACCTCACCGAGGCGAGCTTCGACTCCATCGTGCGCCAGAGCCTCCAGTTCCCGGTGGTGCTCGAGCTCACGTCGCCGCGCGCCCACGGGGCCGCACAGTTGTCCGCCGATCTCGAGGCGCTGAGCGATGCCGCCGCCGGCGCCTGGCTGCTCGCCCGGGTCGACGTCGACGCCGAACCCCGGGTGGCGCAGGCGCTCGGCGTCCAGGCGGTGCCGATGGTGGTGGCGGTCATCGGCGGACAGCTCGCCCCACTCTTCCAGGGCACCAAACCCCGGGCGGAGATCCAGCCCTACCTCGACGAGGTGCTCAAGCTCGCCGTCGCCAACGGGATCGTCGGACGCGCCAAGCCGGGCGCCGGGCGTCCCGGGGCCGAGTCGACCGCACTCCCGGAGGAGCAGGCCGGAGACCCCCGCTTCGCCGCGGCCGACGAGGCGCTCGCCGCGGGCGACTTCGGCCGTGCCGTCGCCGAGTTCGACAAGGTGCTGGCCGGCGCGCCCGGGGATGCCGAGGCGATCGCCGGGCGCGCCCAGGCGGCGCTGCTCGAACGCTCGATGACGTTCGACCCCCAGCAGGTCGTCGCCCGTGCCGCCGACCCGGACGACGTCGACGCCCAGCTGGACGCCGCCGACCTCGAGCTCATCAACGGGCAGCCGGAGGCCGCCTTCGCCCGGCTCATCGACGTGATCCGGGACACCTCCGGCGACGAGCGCGAGCGGGTGCGAGTGCGACTGCTCGAGCTGTTCGAGACCGTCGGACGCACCGACCCCTCGGTGCTGGCCGCGCGCCGCGCGCTGTCGACCGCGCTGTTCTGACCCCGGGGCGTACGCCCGGGGAGATCTGCCGAGTTCCACTGGGCGGCCGTCGAAGCGCTTCGACACGATCTGTCCTAGACTGCGGATTCCCGGGCCGTCCGGGCTCCCGGCCGCCGCCCGCCCGGGACCGGGTGCCCGCCGGCGCCCCTCGCATCGACAGCTGGAGGAAGTTCCGTGGACCAGGCATCCCTCGACATCGTCGTCGACGACCTGCTCGCCCGTCTGGACGACGACCACCTCGTCCGGCTGCTGCACCAGCACCAGCCGCCCGTCCCCGAACTCGGGCTGGCGGAGTTCCACACCGGGGCGGAGGCGCTGCACGGAGTGGCGTGGCTGGGCCGGGCGACGCAGTTCCCGCAGCCGGTGGGGCTCGCAGCGACGTGGAACCCCGAGCTCATCGAGCGCATCGGCGAGGTGGTCGGGACGGAACTGCGCGCCAAGCACGCCGAGGACCCGGCCCGGGTGAGCCTCAACTGCTGGGCCCCGGTCGTCAACCCGTTGCGCAACCCCCTGTGGGGACGAAACGAGGAGGGGTACTCCGAGGACCCCTGGGTCACCGCCGACTGCGCCACGGCCTACGCGCGGGGCCTGCGGGGCGACGACGACCTCTTCTGGCGCACCGTGCCGACCCTCAAGCACCTGCTCGCGTACAACAACGAGACCGACCGCCACGTGTGTTCGGCCGACCTGAGCCCCAGGGTGTTGCACGAGTACGACCTGCCCGCGTTCCTCGGCCCGATCCGCGCCGGGGTGGTGGGCGCGGTGATGCCGAGCTACAACCTCGTGAACGGCCGCCCGAACCACGTCGCGGAGGAGCTCTTCGCCCTCGTCCGGGAGGACAACCCCGACCTGGTGCTCGTGTCGGACGCGTACGCCCCGAGCAACCTGCACCTCGCCGAGCGCTACTTCGCGTCCCGCCCGGAGTCGCACGCCGCCGCGGTGCGGGCGGGACTCGACTCGTTCACCGACCAGGACGAACGGTCCGAGATCATCACCGGTGCGCTCCGCGAGGCCCTGGACGCCGGGCTGCTCGAGCCCGCCGAGGTCCGCCGCGCCGCCCGCCGGCTGCTGCGGCTGCGCGCACTGACGGGGGAGTTCACCCCCGGCGACGACCCCTGGTCGGCCGTCGGCCCGGACGCCATCGACCGGCCCGCGGCGCGCGATCTCGCGCGGCGGGCGGCTGCCGAGCAGGTCGTCGTGCTCGAGAACGACGGGATCCTGCCGCTGGCCCCCGGGCTGCGGGTGGGCATCGTCGGACCGCTGGCGGACACCGTGAAGCAGGACTGGTACTCGGGCACTCCGCCCTACACCGTGACCCTCGCGGACGCCGCCCGCGAGCTGGTGGGTCCCGGCGTCCTCGCCGGTGTCGAGGTCTGCGACGGCGCCGACCGCCTCGTGTTCGTCGCCGAGTCGACCGGCCGGGCCCTCCGCACCGCCCCGGACGCCGTGCTCGTCGCCGACGCCGACCCCGACGACCCCGAGCGGACCGGCGTCCTCGTCACCGACTGGGGACACGGCTGGCTGACCATCGCGGACGCCGCCAGCGGCCGGTTGTGGCGGGGCACCGACGGGGCGGGGGTGATGGTCGACTCGACCCGGCCGCAGGGCTGGGTGACCCACGAAGTCTTCTCGCCCTACGAGCACGCCGACGGAACCCTGTCACTGTGGCACCGGGGCACCCGGCGGTGGCTCAGGGTCGAGCAGTGGGGCGGGGTGGTGAGCGCCACGGCCGACGAGCTCGACCAGGCGGAGCGGTTCTCCGTGCGGGTGCTCGAGCGCAGGATCGACCGGGTGCGCGAGTTGGCCGCGCGCTGCGACGTCGTCGTCGTGGCCCTCGGCAACGACCCGCACCTGCTGGGCCGGGAGGCCGGCGACCGTCCGGCGCTCGCGCTCCCGCGCTCGCAGGCGGCACTCGTGGCGGCCGTCCGTGAGGCATGCGCCGACGTCGTCCTCCTCGTCACGTCCTCCTACCCGTACGCCCTCGGGGCGCCCGCGTCGTCGGCGCGCGCGGTCGTCTGGACCAGCCACGCCGGCCAGGAGCTCGGCCACGGCGTGTTCGACGTGCTCACCGGCCGGGAGGAGCCGCGGGGGCGGCTGGCGCAGACCTGGTGGGCGTCCGACGACGACCTCGCCGGACTCTTCGACTACGACGTCATCGGCTCCGACCAGACGTACTGGTACAGCCGGGCGACCCCCGCCTACCCCTTCGGGCACGGACTCACCTACGGCGACGTGCGCTACGACGCCCTCGAGCTGCCGCCGGACTGGACTCCCGGCACGCGGGAGCCCCTCGCCCGGGTGACCGTGAGCAACCGGGCCGGCCGGGCGGCGCACGAGCTCGTCCAGGTCTACGCCGTGGCCGTCCGTCACCCCGAGCGCGCCGGACGCCGGCTGCTCGGCGCCTCGAGGGTGGTCCTCGGGCCGGGGGAGACCCGGGTCGTCGAGGTGCCCCTCCGCACGGAGCGCCTCCGCACGTGGAGCGCCCCCACCCGGTCGCTCCGTGT
>DATAKK010000025.1:0-25603 GCA_036261615.1 Propionibacteriaceae bacterium
TGGAGTGGTGATCGAGAAAGATCGACATGCTCAGGCCTCCTCTGCCGCTGCGGCCAGTTCGGCGGCCTTGCGGGCCGCCTCGTCCATGGTGTCGACCACGGTGACCAGGGGATGGTTCGCTTCGGCCAGGATCTCCCGGCCCACGGTGACGGCGTTGCCGTCGAGACGGACGACGATCGGCTTGGTTGCCTTGTCGCCGAGCATCGTCAGCGCGTGCACGATGCCGTTCGCGACCTCGTTGCAGGCCGTGATGCCGCCGAAGACGTTGACGAACACCGAGCTGACCTGGGGGTCGCTGAGGATGATGCCCAGCCCATTGGCCATCACCTGCGCCGACGCGCCGCCGCCGATGTCGAGGAAGTTCGCGGGGCGCGGGCTACCGGGCAGGTCCTCCCCCGCGCGGGCCACGACGTCGAGGGTGCTCATGACCAGGCCCGCGCCGTTGCCGATGATGCCGACGTTTCCGTCGAGCTTGACGTAGTTGAGGTGCTTCTCGGACGCCTCGCGCTCCAGCGGGTCGGCGGACAGCTCGTCGACGAAGTCGGCGTGGTTCGGGTGGCGGAACCCGGCGTTGTCGTCGAGGGTGACCTTGCCGTCGAGGGCGATGATCCGCCCGTCACCGGTGCGCACCAGCGGGTTCACCTCGACCAGGGTCGCGTCCTCCTCCTGGTAGACCTCCCCCAGCTTCACCAGCACCCGCGACACCTCGTCGGCGATCTCGGGGGCGAACCCGGCGGCACGGACGACCTCGTCGGCCTTGGCGCGGGTGAACCCGACCCGCGGGTCGACGCTCACCCGGTGCAGCGCCTCGGGACGCTCCTCGGCGAGGGTCTCGATCTCGACGCCGCCCTCGACGCTCGCCATCGCGAGGTAGCAGCGGTTGGTGCGGTCGAGCAGCAGCGAGAAGTAGTACTCCTCGGTGATGTCGGCGCCCTCGGTGACCATCACCCGGCGCACCGTGTGCCCCTTGATGTCCATGCCCAGGATGTCGCGCGCGCGGTCCTCGGCCTCCTGGGGGCTCCGGGCGAGCTTCACCCCGCCCGCCTTCCCACGCCCACCGGTCTTGACCTGGGCCTTCACGACGACCACGGGCGTGGCGAGCTTCTCGGCCGCCGCCCGGGCCTCCTCCGGCGTCGTCGCGACGATTCCTCGCAGCACCGGAACCCCGTGTGCCTCGAACAGGTCGCGCGCCTGGTACTCGAACAAATCCACAGTGCATCACTCCCAGCGCTGGCGGAACATCCCGGTCCCGCTTTGGGTCATGCTGCTGTCGGCAGCCTGGTCGAGATTACCGTCGATCCCGGAAGAGGCGGAATCGAGCGACCGGCGTGGTCGCCGATGTTGCGGCTGGGGCTGCGGGAGATTCCGGCGCAGCTTCCGGCTCGGGCAGGACTCACGGGGTCGACGACGCACCGGACTCGCCCCTTCGGCATGTGCGCCCGACCCTGGTCGCGCGCCGGCCGACAGGCTCTCGCAGCCGCCGACCATCCCCACAGGCCCACTCAGACCGGGCGACCGACCACCCCTCATCCGAATCGATTTACATACTCAGTTGGCGCGCCGAGCGCAGACGAAACACCTAACGGCCGCGTCATGAAGGGTGTAGAATCGTACACACGTACGAAGCGCAACGGGGGTGGCGCGATGGTGTTCGATCCGAGCGACGTGGCCGGGCTTGACCTCGCCACCACGCTGGCCGAACTGGGCGAGGTGCGAACGATGCAGTGCCTGTGGCACGCGCGGGAGGTGGCTCTGCTCGCGCATTTCGCGGATTGCACCGCCCACATCGAGAACACCGGGGAGAGCACTCCTCGGGTGTTGCATGGGGATCGGATGGTTCCAGGTGGTTCCGATGGCACCCCGGAGGTCTCGGAGTTCGCCGCGCTGGAGGTCGCCGCCCTCTGGAACGAGGGCGTCGAAGGCGTCGACGCCCGCATCCACGAAGCCCTCGACCTGCGCCACCGCTTCCCCCACCTTTGGCGTCACGTGATGGCCGGGCAACTTCCCGTCTGGGTGGCCGCGAAGATCACCGGCAAGGCGTCCCGGCTGGATCGCGAGACCGCGGGCCGACTGGACGCGCAGCTCGAGCCGGTCGTGTGCACCGTGCCCATCCCCCGCCTGCTGCGACTCGTGGACGGCCTGGTGCTCAAGCTCACCCCTCCCACCGGAGTCGAGGCCGACCGTGCCGACGACCGGGCCGGGCGTGGCGTCTGGATCCGGCAACGCCCCTACGACCGGGCCACCACCGTCGCAAGCCTGTCCGCGATCCTCGACGCGTCCGATGCCGACGCCCTCGAACAACAGGTCCGCCGGATCGCCCACATCCTCGCCCAGGGCGGAGACACCCGCAGCCTCGACACTCGCCGGGCCGCCGCATTGGGGCTGATGGCCTTCCCCGCTCGCGCCCTGCAGTTGCTGCAGGCCTCCATTCTCGACGAACTACCCACCGACCTCGGCGAGACCTGGGGACCCTGCCCCGCCGCCGGCCAGGCCGGACACCTGTGCGGCCAGATCACCTCCGACCCCGACAAACTCCTCCCCACGGCCGAGATCATCGTCCACCTCACCGACACCGACGTGTCAGGAGACTCCACTCAGCGTCAGCAGCGGGTAGCCCGGGTCGAGCGGATCGGGCCCGTCCTGACCGACTGGCTGGGTGACCTGCTCCCCAACCACCGCATCACCGTGCGCCCGGTGCTCGACGTCAGCACAATGAGGCCCGTCGACAGCTACGAAATCCCGGACCGCATGCGCGAAGCCATCGGCTACCGCCAGACCTATGACGCTTTCCCCGGCTCGACCCGACACACCAGCCAGGGTTGCGATCTCGATCACACCCGCCCGTATCAATCGGGTGGCCCACCCGGCCAGACCGCGCTGGACAATCTGGCGCCGCTCTCGCGACGAGCCCACCGGGCCAAGACCCACGGCGGATGGTCCCTCCAGCAACCGGTCCCCGGCATCCTCCTCTGGACCAGCCCCCACGGCTACACCTACCTCGTCACCGCCGGCCAAAGCACTCTCATCGGCACGCCGCAGCGCAGCCGACGGGTGGCGTGACTCGAGAGTCCTGAGGCCACTCGCAACGAGGCGGTGCTGAGGCAGCTCAGAGCTTCTCCATCGGCGCGTACTTCAAGGCCAGTCGCTTGAGCCCGGTGGAGCCGAAGTCGACGTCCGCCTTGGCGTTGTCGCCCGCCCCGGTGACCGCCACCACCGTCCCCATGCCGAAGCTCGAGTGCAGCACCCGGTCGCCGACCGCGACCGACGCGACCTTCGGCGCCGGCGTCCCCGACCCGAAGGACGGCGCCGCGAGCCGGGACCGGGTCTGGAACTGGCGGGTGGCCGACGTGGACGCCCACGAGGTGAGCGCGGCGCCCGTGCGCCGCCAGTCGAGGAGCCGGGCCGGGATCTCGTCGAGGAACCGGCTCGGCGGGTTGTACTGCGGGGCCCCCCAGGCCGTGCGGGTGGCGGCCCGCGTGAGGTAGAGCCGGTGCCGGGCGCGGGTGATGCCGACGTAGGCGAGGCGGCGTTCCTCCTCCAGTTCGGTGCGGTCGAGCAGCGCCCGCATGTGCGGGAACACGCCGTCCTCGAACCCGGTGAGGAACACCGTGTCGAACTCGAGCCCCTTGGCGGTGTGCAGGGTCATCAACGTGACCACCCCCGCGCCCGTGTCGTGCTCGGGGATCTGGTCGGAGTCGGCCACCAGGGCGATCCGCTCGAGGAACGCGGGCAGCGAGTCGTCGGGTTCCGGCATGCCCGCGACCAGCGCGGTGCCGCTCTCGTCGTCGCCCCGGGCCGCCTCGGTGGCGAGCGTCTCGGCGTCCAGGTCGATCGAGTGGGCCGCGGCGACGAACTCCGCCGCCACGCTCACCAGTTCGACGAGGTTCTCGTGCCGCGACTCGTCCTGCGGGTCGGTGCTGTGCTCGAGCTCGGCCAGGTACCCCGACTCCTTGAGGATCGAGGTGAGGATCTCGTCGGCCGCGCGCCCCTCGTCGACCATCTCCCGGTGCCGGCGCATCATCGTCGCGAAGGCGGTCACCTGGTTGAGGCTGCGGGTGGCCAGCCCGGCGTCCGCCGCCCTTTCGAGTGCGGCGGAGAAGGTGATCTGCTCGGACGCCGCGATCGCCTCGATCGCCGCCTCGGCCCGGTCGCCGATGCCGCGCTTCGGCACGTTGAGGATGCGCCGCACCGACACGTCGTCGGCCGGGTTGGCGATCGCCCTGAGATAGGCGATGGCGTCGCGAACCTCCCGGCGCTCGTAGAACCGGACGCCGCCTACCACCTTGTAGGGCAGCCCGACCCGGATGAACACCTCCTCGAACGCCCGCGACTGGGCGTTGGTGCGGTAGAAGACGGCGGTGTCGCCGTAGCGGCCCACCCCTTCGTCGTGCAGCTTGTCGATCTCGTTGGCGACGAACTGGGCCTCGTCGTGTTCGGTGTCGGCCACGTAGCCGGTGATGAGCGGGCCGTCACCCGACTCGCTCCACAGGGCCTTGTCGGGACGCTTGGGGTTGTTGCGGATCACCGCGTTAGCGGCCGTGAGGATGTTCTGGGTGGAGCGGTAGTTCTGCTCGAGCAGGATCGTGCGGGCGCCGGGGAAGTCGGAGTCGAAGTCGAGAATGTTGCGGATGGTCGCCCCGCGGAACGCGTAGATCGACTGGTCGGAGTCGCCCACGACCATGAGCTCGGGGGCCTCGACCAGCTGGCTGCCCTCGGTGACCCCCGCCGGCGCGACGGCCTCCGAGCAGAGCTCGCGGATGAGGGCGTACTGGGCGTGGTTGGTGTCCTGGTACTCGTCGACCAGCACGTGACGGAACCGGCGGCGGTAGCTCTCGCGGACGTCGGGGAACGACTGCAGGAGGTGGACCGTGGTCATGATGAGGTCGTCGAAGTCGAGGGCGTTCGCGGCGACCAGCCGCCGCTGGTACTCGCGGTAGGCGTCGGCGAAGACCTGGTCGTTGGCCGACTCGGCCCTGGTGCGCGCGGTCTCGAAGTCGACGAGCTCGTTCTTGCAGTTCGACACCCAGGTCATGATCGCGCGAATCGGGTACCGCTTCGGGTCGAGCTGCTGGTCGCGCGCCACCAGCGTCATCAGCCGCTTGGAGTCGGCGTCGTCGTAGATCGAGAACGTGCGCGACATGCCGAAGCGGTCGATGTCCTGGCGCAGGATGCGCACGCACGCCGAGTGGAACGTCGACACCCACATGAGCCGAGCGCGGTTGCCGACGAGGTCGGTGACCCGGGCGCGCATCTCCGCGGCCGCCTTGTTGGTGAAGGTGATGGCGAGGATCGAGCCGGGGTGCACGTCGCGCTGCGACACAAGCCAGGCGATCCGCCGGGTGAGCACCCGGGTCTTCCCCGATCCGGCGCCGGCCACCACGAGCACCGGCGACCCGGCGTGGATCACGGCCTCCCGCTGGGGAGGGTTGAGTCCCTCGAGCAGGTCGTCGGGCGTGGGCCCTGCGTGCGGACGCCGGGGCTCCCGGGCTGCGACGACGGGAGCGGCGTCCGGGGTCGGGTCGAACCCGCCGAACAGATCGGGGATGGCGGCGTCGGGGCGGTTCATGGCGGTCCCACCTTAGTCGCCGGCCCCGACGGTCCCGTCCCGGGCGGCCCACCCGTTCGTGACGACGGCGGCGGTGGGATTGGCTACATTGCACGCATGACAAAGGCGCTGGAACCCCGTCGACGCACCGTGCTGGCCGGGCTCCGGCGATGGGTGCCTCCCATCGCCTCCGTCGTGGTCGGCGCGGAGGTCTCGGCCGCGATCGCCGTCACGGTGGCGGCGTCCCTGCGGCGGCGGCACCACCGCACCCGCCGTTTCCCCACCGCGCCGCCCCTGCCGGCCACGGTGGGCGACAACACCGTGCGCATCTACACCTTCGGCAAGGACCTCTACGCCGACATGCTCGAGGCCATCGACTCGGCCACCGAGAGCGTGCGCCTCGAGACGTTCATCTGGAAGGGCGACGAGGTCGGCCAGCAGTTCAAGGACGCCGTCGAGCGGGCGGCCGCCCGCGGGGTCGACGTGCATCTCATCATCGACCAGTTCGCCAACCTCGTCGTGCCGCAGTCGTTCTACGCGTTCTCCGACCGCATCCACGTGCGCTGGCACCCCCTGTTCGGCCCCATCGGGCGCATCGACCACCGCAACGGCGGACGCGACCACCGCAAGCTGCTCATCGTCGACGGCACGGTGGCGTTCCTCGGCGGCTACAACATCGGCAGCCTCTACGCCGACAAGTGGCGCGATACCCACGCGCGGTTCACCGGCCCCGTGGTCGGGGAGATCGACCAGGCGTTCGTCGACCAGTGGAACATCACCCCGCGGGGCTGGTTCCACCAGGCGAACCGGTCGAACCAGCTCGAGACCTCGGGCGAACGCGAGTGGGGCACCGACATCCGCATCCACAAGAACAGCCCGCGGATGGCGGTCTACCCCATCCGCAACATGTACCTCGAGGCGATCGACAAGGCGTCCACGAGCATCCACATCACCCAGGCCTACTTCGCCCCCGACGACGACTTCCTCGCCGCGCTGTTCGCGGCGGCCCGGCGCGGCGTCGACGTGCGCATCATCATCCCCGCGGAGTCGAACCACGTGCTCGCCGACTGGCTCTCGCGCGGGTTCTACGACGAGCTGCTCGCCGACGGCATCCGGATCTTCCTCTACCAGGGCGCGATGGTGCACGCGAAGACCGGGACGATCGACGGCATCTGGTCGACGATCGGGACGGCCAACCTCGACCGGCTGAGCCTGCTCGGCAACTACGAGATCAACGCCGAGATTACCGGTGAGGAGGTCGCCCAGCGGATGGAGGAGATCTTCGAGATCGACCTGTCCAACTGCATCGAGGTCACCCTCGACACCTGGCGCGCCCGGTCGAAGGCGGCCAAACTCACCGAGGCGCTGCTCGCTCCCTGGCGCCCGCTCGTCTGACCGAGCGGGGCTCGGGGTGGGCCCGCCGGCCCTGCCCACCCTTCCCGGTGTGACCTCTCCGCTGTCGGCGCAAAGCGAGCGACTGTTGCTGCGGGCGAGCCCAGCCGCCCCTAGCGTGGAAGGAGATCGTGGTTCCGAGCCACGGCCCGACCTTTAGGAGAACCCCATGCTCGGCGAGATCATCGTCCTCATCATCATCGGCGCCATCTTCGGCGCCCTCGCGCGTCTGTTCATGCGCGGCCGCCAGGACATCGGCATCGTCTGGACCATCATCCTCGGCATCCTCGGCGCGATCGTCGGCTACTACATCGCCGCGGCGCTCGGTGTGGCCCACACCAACGGCATCAACTGGATCCGCGACATCATCTCGATCATCGCCGCGATGATCTTCATCGCGATCTACATGTCGATCCGCGGACGCGGCCGGGCGCGCGTCTGACCCATCCCACGCCGAACGGCGCCGTCCCCCCACGGGGCGGCGCCGTTCGCGCGTCCTGCCGGGCTGGTGGCCGGCCGGTCACACCAGCTTGCGGTCGGTGGCCCACTTGGTGAGCTGATGCCGGTTCGACAGTTGGAGCTTGCGCAGCACGCTGGACACGTGCGTCTCGACTGTCTTGATCGAGATGAACAGCTCCCGGGCGATCTCCTTGTAGGAGTAGCCCCGGGCGATGAGCTTGAGCACCTCCCGCTCCCGCTGGCTCAGCCGGTCGAGGTCCTCGTCGATGCTCGCGACCTCGATGGAGCCGGAGAACGCGTCGAGGACGAAACCCGCCAGGCGCGGTGAGAAGACGGCGTCCCCAGTGGCCACCCGCTGGATCGCCTCGAGCAGGTCGCTGCTCGAGATGGATTTCGTGACGTAACCGCGGGCGCCCGCCCGGATGACCCCGATGACGTCCTCGGCCGCGTCCGACACCGACAGCGCCAGGAACCGCGTGCCCGGTGCGCGGGTACCCACCTGCTTGATCACCTCGCCCCCGCCGCCCCCGGGCAGGTGGACGTCGAGCAGCACGACGTCCGGCTGCAGGGTGACGATCGCGCGCACGGCGGAGGCGACGTCCTCGCCCTCCCCCACGATCCGGACGCCCGGGAAGCCCTCCGGCCCCGGACCACCCGTACCGATCTCGTGCTTCACGCCGGCCCGGAACATCGCGTGGTCGTCGACCAGGACGACCGACCACGGCTCGGTGCGGACGGTCTCGGGCGCTGCCGCGCCGACCTCGGCCGGGGGGATCTCTTCGCTCATCGTGTCCTCATTCAGTGGTCTCTTCCTACCTCTACCAGGCGCCGGTCGCGGAGGGGCGACTCACGCGCCCACCCGCATGGTGAGGGCGATCTCCGTGCCCTCACCCGGCGAGGAGCGGATGCGGGCGGTGCCGCCGTGCCGCTCCATCCGGTCGATGATCGACCTCCGCACCCCGAGCCGGTCGGTGTCGACGTCGCCCAACTCGAACCCGACGCCCCGGTCGCGCACGAAGACCTCGATGGCCCCCTCGTCGACCTCCGCGTACACGTCCACCCGGTCGCACCCCGAGTGCTTCGCCGCGTTGAGCATCGCCTCCCGGGCGGCCGCGACCAGTGCGACGGTGTCGTCGGTGAGCGGCGCGTCCCCGACCCCCACGACCTCGATGGCGACCCCGCGGTCGGCCTCGATCCGCTGCGCCTCCTCGACGAGGGCGGCCCGGACGGTCTCGGGCGCGGGCTCCTGGCCGCGCGACCACTCGCCGTACAGCCACTGGCGCAGCTCCCGCTCCTGACGCCGGGCGATCGCGGTCACGGCCTTCGGATCCCCGGCCTGGCGCTGGATGAGCGCGAGCGACTGCAGCACGGAGTCGTGGAGGTGGGCGGCCATGTCGGCCCGCGCGTCCGCGACCAGCTTCTCCTCACGCACCCGCGTGAGGTTGCGCCGCAACTGGTACATCCAGGGGGCGCCGGCGATGAGCACGCCGAGGATCAGCAGAGCGCTCATGGCGAGCACCGTGGGGAGTTCGTCGACACCGATCCGGGACGCCGCGACCAGCGAGACCGACAGCCCCACCAGCCCGAGGCCCACGACCAGACGGGTCATGCCGAGCCAGCCGCCGGTGCGGACGAACGGGCGGAGCCACCCGACGGTCTCGTCCTCCTGAGGGTGACCGCCGTCGGTGACGTCGGCCTGCCGCCACACGAGGGCGACGCCGGCCACGGCGAACAGCGCCGGCCAGAGCATGGCCGCGGAGAGCCCCCAGCCGAGCGTCGAGGTGAGCCACACGACGCCGACCGCCAGCAGCGCCAGGGCGGCGAACGGCGCCGCCTCGTGCTGCCACCCGCCGTGCTGGGGACGCATGCCGCTGCGACGGGCCGCTTCCAGCCCGGGAGCCTCCTGCTCCGGCGTCCGCTCGGGCAGCAGCACCCACAGCAGTCCGTACATCGCCACCCCGAGGAAGTGGACCAGGGCGAGCCCCACGAATCCCACGCGCACGAGACCCACCGGCAGGTCGAGGTGCTCGGCGAGCCCGGACGCCACCCCCGCCAGCCAGCGTCCGCCCGGATCACGGGTGAGGGGACGACGCCTCGGCGGCGTCAGGGAGGCGGGTGGTGACGCCGGGCCGGCCTCCGGGGCGCCCGAGGGCAGCTCGGGGTGCTCGGGCGGCGTGTCGATGCTCATGGTGCCTCTAGCGTCACATGCGGGCGGTCGCGGTGCCAGCCCGGGTGGGGGCGCCGATGACGAATGCGGGTGACTTCAGGGCTCCTCCGCATGGTGTGCGGCGGCTCCCCGGCAGAACATGGTGCACATGGCGCGCCACGACCTCATCGACACCGCCGCGCAGGCGATGGTGTCGTTGCGTCGGGAGCCGCAGGGCGCCCGCCTCGCCGGGGTCTGCCAGGGCCTGGCGCTGCGCACCGGCATCGACGTGCGGCTCATCCGCGTGGCGACGGTCGTCCTGGCCCTGTCCGGAGGCCTGGGAGTGGCCCTCTACGCCAGCGGCTGGCTGCTCCTCCCCACTGCGGGGCGCGCCGATCTGCCCCTCGCCCGCGTCCTTCCCCCGGCTCAGAACTGGGACGGCCACACCCGGCTCGCCATCACCGCGGTGATCACCGCCGCCGTGTGGCTGGTGGCCGGCAGTTCCACGCCGTTCGGTCTCGCGCCGGCCCTGGTCATCGCGGCTCTCATCGTCGTCAACCAGCGCCGGCGCGCTCGCACGCACGCCGCACCAGCTCCGGCGGCGCCCACCGCGCCCGAAGGGTCAACCTTCACCTCGGCGGTGTCCGCGTGGCAGCAGCGGCTCGACCACGTCGCCGACTCGGGCGACGGCACCGCCTCGCCCCCGGCTCCGCCGCCACCGATCGCCCGCACCTCGACGCTCGACGCCGAACTCCGGGTCCCCCGCGCCGTCGACGCCGAGCCGGATCCCGGGTTGCCGGCCCCCCCGAGGCGGAGCCGCCTGGTCCCGCTGCTGATCCTCGTGCTGGCGCTGGTCGTCGGTGTCGGTTCGCGTTCTCTGCCGACCGGCCTCGACCCGCGTCACCAGGTGATGGTCGCCCTGGCGTTGTCGCTGGCGGTGCTGGGAGCCGGGCTCGTCCTCGCGGGGCTGGCCGGATACCGGGCGCGACTCGTCATGCCCGTCGGCGTCGCCCTGTGCGTCGCGCTGGCCGCGCTCCAGACCGGCCTCGTCAACTCCCAACTCGTCTGGGCGCCCAGCCAGTCGGGCGCTGGAAGTGCCCAGTCGCCCCTCACGTTCTCCGGGGTACAGCAACGGGTGAGCGTCCTGCCTCAGCAGGCAGGGTCGACGATCCACGTCGAGGCGAAGGCGTCCGACATCACGATCGTGGTCCCCGACTCGATGACGGCTGTGGTCGACTACTCGATCCGATACTCCGATCTCATGGTCGCCGATCGTCGGGTGGCCGGCTTCGGCACGGGCGCGCTGACGCTCCCGGCCGCCCAGGCCGCCTCCCTGCCCCTCGATCCGGGATCGACCGTCACCCTGGTGGTCTCCGCCACGATGTCGCGGATGGTGATCCTCCATGACTGAGCGCCTCCGCCGCGACAACCGTCCGGACACCCGGGCGACCAGTGGCACCGCCGGTACCGCCACCCTCGTCATGGGGCTCGTCTTCCTGCTGGTGGCGGGGCTCGCCCTCGTCTACGGCCTGGGCCACCGGTTGCCGCCCGACGCGTTCCGCTTCGGGCTCCCCGTGCTGCTCATCGCCCTCGGCCTGCTCGGCCTCACCGTGAACCGCTCCCCACGCCCCCGGCGGCGCCGGCGCCGCACCGGGGCGACGCCCCGCGGGTGACACCCGCCCACGCACCCCACAACGCCACCCACAACAAAGGAGACAACGATGGCTCAGGGACAACTGGTCCGCATCCCGCAGGGACAGATCATCGGCGGGGTCTGCACCGGACTCGCACGCTACTTCAACATGGACGTCACGCTCGTGCGGATCATCGTCGCCGCGATCGTCGTCTTCACCGGGGTCGGCCCGTTCGCCTACCTCCTCGCCTGGGCGGCCATGCCCAAGCAGGGTGAGGACACCAGCCCGCTCGAGTCGATGATCTCGCAGGCCAAGACCTGGAACTCCCAGCGCACCGTCGGCGGCCGCGGGTCGCAGACGTCGCAGCAGGACCGGTCCGACACGTTCAACCTGTACGACGACGACCAGAAGTGACTCTCACGTCCCGGCCCGCCGGCCGACCACCGGCGTGCCGGGCGTTCACTCCCACTCGATGGTGGCCGGCGGCTTGCTCGTGACGTCGACCACCACCCTGTTGACCTCGCGCACCTCGTTGGTGATGCGCGTCGAGATCCGCTCGATGACGTCGTAGGGAAGCCGGCCCCAGTCGGCGGTCATCGCGTCCTCGCTGGTCACCGGGCGGAGCACCACCGGGTGTCCGTACGTGCGCCCGTCGCCCTGCACACCCACCGACCGGACGTCGGCGAGCAGCACCACCGGGAACTGCCAGATGTCGCGGTCGAGCCCGGCCCTGGTCAGCTCCTCCCGGGCGATGGCGTCCGCCTCCCGCAGCAGGTCGAGGCGATGCTGGTCGACCGCCCCGATGATGCGGATCGCGAGCCCGGGGCCCGGGAACGGGTGCCGCCACACCATCTCGTCGGGGAGCCCGAGCTCGGTGCCGACCGCACGCACCTCGTCCTTGAAGAGCGTGCGCAGCGGCTCGATGAGCTGGAACTGCAGGTCGTCGGGCAGGCCGCCGACGTTGTGGTGGCTCTTGATGTTGGCCGCCCCCTCGCCGCCGCCCGACTCGACGACGTCGGGGTACAGCGTCCCCTGAACGAGGAAGTCGATGTCCTCGTCGTCGTTGATGCGCCGGGCGGTGGCCTCGAAGGTGCGGATGAACTCGCGGCCGATGATCTTGCGCTTGGTCTCGGGGTCGCTCACGCCCTCGAGGGCGGTGAGGAACCGTTCCTTCTCGTCGGCGACGACGAGGTCGACGCCGGTGGTCGCGACGAAGTCGCGGGTGACCTGCTCGGCCTCGCCCTTGCGCAGCAGGCCGTGGTCGACGAACACGCACGTGAGCTGGTCACCGATCGCCCGCTGCACCAGGGCCGCCGCGACCGCCGAGTCGACCCCGCCCGAGAGCCCGCAGAGCACCTTGCGGTCTCCGACCTGCTCGCGGATGAGCCGCACCTGGTCCTCCACGATGGTGGCGCTCGTCCAGTCGGGCCGACAGCCCGCGACCTCGATGAGGAAACGACGCAGCACCTCCTGCCCGTGCTCGGTGTGCAGCACCTCCGGGTGCCACTGGACGCCGGCCAGCGCGCGTCCGGCGTCCTCGAAGGCGGCGACCGGGGCGCCGGCGGTGCTCGCGAGGGCGACGAAGCCCTCGGGTGGCTCGGACACCGAGTCGCCGTGGCTCATCCACACGTTCCAGGCGGGGGGCAGCCCACCGAGGAGGCCGCCGGCCTGGTTGACGCGCACCGGGGTGCGGCCGAACTCGCTCAGCCCGGTGCGCGCGACCGTGCCGCCGAGGGACTGGGCCATCGCCTGGAACCCGTAGCAGATGCCGAAGACCGGGACGCCGGCCTCGAACAGGCTGCGGTCGACCTGCGGGGCGTCGTCGGCGTAGACCGAACTGGGGCCGCCCGACAGGATGATCGCCTTGGGCGAGCGGGCAAGGATCTCCGCGACGCTCGCCGTGTGGGGCACGATCTCGGAATAGACGTGCGCCTCACGCACCCGGCGGGCGATGAGCTGGGCGTACTGCGCGCCGTAGTCGACGACGAGGACGAGGTCGTGCGGGCGGGACTCGGGGGCGGCGGGCACGGGGCTCACGGACATGGCGGAGAGTCTAGCCATCCCGCACCCCGTCGCCCGTCTCCGCTGGTCAGGGCGACATACCCCCCGGGGCTACGTGCGATTTCCACCATCCGGACCGCGGGAATGCGGAAGTAATCCCTGGTGTTCGCTGAGGCATGACTCTTTTCGCAGACATCACCGGTGCGGTCGGTCGCACCCCCCTCGTGCGCATCAACCGTCTCGTCGGCGATGCCCCGAACCACGGCACCGTGCTGGCCAAGGCCGAGTTCTACGGCCCGGCGAACTCCGTGAAGGACCGCATCGGCGTGGCCATCATCGACGCGGCCGAGGCCTCGGGCGAGCTGAAGCCCGGAGGCACGATCGTCGAGGGCACCTCCGGCAACACCGGTATCGCCCTGGCCATGGTCGGCGCGGCCCGCGGCTACACCGTGGTGCTCTGCATGCCCGAGTCGGCGAGCCTCGAGCGGCGCGCGCTGCTGCGTGCCTATGGGGCCGAACTCATCCTCACCCCCCCGTCGGAGGGGATGAAGGGCGCCGTGGCCCGCGCCGAGCAGATCGCCGCCGACCGGCCGGGCGCCATCCTCGCGCGCCAGTTCGCCAACCCGGCCAACGTCGACATCCACCGCAGCACGACCGGTCCGGAGATCTGGGACGACACCGACGGCAAGGTCGACATCTTCGTCGCCGGCGTCGGCACAGGTGGCACGATCTCCGGCGTCGGTGAGTACCTCAAGAGCAAGAACCCCGACATCCGGATCATCGCCGTTGAGCCCGAGGAGTCGCCGATCCTGTCGGGTGGCACGCCCGGCCCGCACAAGATCCAGGGGCTCGGCGCCAACTTCGTCCCCGAGATCCTCGACCGCGACGTCATCGACGAGGTGATGACCCGCAACATCGACCAGGCCGTCGAGTTCTCCCGTCGCGCCGCCAAGGAGGAGGGCCTCCTGGTCGGCATCTCCGCCGGGGCGAACCTCTCCGCCGCTGTCGAGGTGGCCAACCGTCCCGAGAACGCGGGCAAGACGGTCGTCACGATCCTGTGCGACTTCGGCGAGCGCTACCTGTCGACCCTGCTCTACTCCGATCTCATGAACTGAGCCACCTCGCTCGGCGTCCGGCCGGTCCGTCCCTCGCGGGCGGGCCGGCCGGTGCGTTGTGCGGGGACCTCAGCTCAGGTCGCGGGCGATCGCCTCGTGGTTTCGGACCACCCGGCCGACGATGAACGCGAGGAGGTCCTCGGCGAACTCCGGGTCGAGCTGGGCCTCCTCCGCCAGGCCGCGGAGGCGGCGGATCTGCTGCGTCTCGCGCCCGGGGTCGGCCGGGGGCAGGCCCAGACGGGCCTTGAGCTCCCCCACCCGCTGGGTGCACTTGAAGCGCTCGGCCATGAGGTGGATGAGCGCGGCGTCCAGGTTGTCGATGCTGGAGCGCAGGGAGGACAGCTCCTGAGGGACCTCTGACGTCATGGCCGACAGGCTAGCCGAGGCCGCCGGGGCCCCGGGGCGCCGCCATGACGTGGGCACGGCTCAATCGAGGATGACGAGCTCGATCCGCTGGAACTCCTTGACCTCGGAGTAACCGGTGGACGCGAGCGCGCGGCGCAGCCCGCCGACGAGGTTCATCGTGCCGTCGGGCACGTGCGAGGGGCCGACGAGCACCTCCTGGAGGGTGCCGACCGGGTCGAAGTGCACCCGCTGGCCGCGCGGCAGCGTCTCGTGCCACGCCTCGGCACCCCAGTGCCAGCCGCGCCCCGGCGCCTCCACGGCCCGGGCCAGCGGCGACCCGACCATGACGGCGTCCGCGCCGCAGGCGATGGCCTTGGCGATGTCGCCGGAACGGCCCATCGACCCGTCGGCGATGACGTGGACGTACCGGCCGCCGGACTCGTCCATGTAGTCGCGGCGGGCTTCCGCGACGTCCGCCAGCGCCGAGGCCATCGGCACGGCGATGCCGAGCACCCGCTGGGTGCTGCGCGCGGCGCCCCCGCCGAAGCCGACGAGCACCCCGGCCGCGCCGGCGCGCATGAGGTGGAGGGCCATCTGGTAACTGGCGCAGCCGCCGACGATGACCGGCACCTCGAGGTCGTAGATGAACCGCTTGAGGTTGAGGGGCTCGGCGATGCCCGACACGTGCTCGGCACTCACGGTCGTGCCACGGATGACGAAGAAGTCGACGCCGGCCTGCTCGACGACCGAGGCGAACTCCTGGGTGTTCTGCGGGCTCAGCGCCCCGGCGACCGGCACCCCGGCCTCGCGGATCTCGCGCATCCGCTCGGTGATGAGTTCGGCCTTGATCGGCTCGCTGTAGACCTGCTGCATGCGCCGGGTGGCCTCGACGGCGTCCGTGATCGCGGTGATCTCCTCGAGCACGGGCTCGGGGTCCTCATAGCGCGTCCACAGGCCTTCGAGGTTGAGCACGCCCAGGCCGCCGAGGCGACCCACCTCGATGGCGGTCTTGGGGCTCATGATCGAGTCCATGGGGGCGGCGATGATCGGGAAGTCGAACTCGACGGCGTCGATGCGCCAGGTGAGGTTGACCTGGTCCATGCCGCGGGTGCGCCGGGAGGGCACGATCGCGATGTCGTCGAGGCTGTAGGCGCGCTGGGCGCGCTTGCTGCGGCCGATGTCGTACATGGGCGTGTGATGCCTTCCTGGGCGGTCAGCGCTGCTGGCTGTAGTTGGGGGCGTCCGCAACGTTGTGCACGTCGTGGGGGTGCGACTCCTTGAGCCCGGCCGAGGTGATCCGGACGAAGCGGCCCCGCTCCTGCAGCTCTGGGATGGTGCGGCCACCAACGTAGAACATCGACTGGTGCAGGCCGCCGACCAGCTGATGGACCACTGCGGACACCGGGCCGCGGTACAGCACCTGGCCCTCGATGCCCTCGGGGATGAGCTGGGCGTCGGAGGTGACGTCGGCCTGGAAGTAGCGGTCCTTCGAGTACGACTTCTTGCCGCGCGAGCTCATCGCCCCGAGCGACCCCATGCCGCGGTACTGCTTGTACTGCTTGCCGGCGACGAACACCGTCTCGCCGGGGCTCTCCTCGCAGCCGGCCAGCAGCGAGCCGACCATCACCGTGGAGGCTCCGGCCACCAGGGCCTTGGCGATGTCGCCGGAGTACTGCAGGCCGCCGTCGGCGATCACCGGGACGCCGGCCGGCGCGCACGCCTGGGCCGCCTCGAACACGGCGGTGATCTGCGGGACGCCGACACCCGCGACCACGCGGGTGGTGCAGATGGACCCCGGCCCGACCCCCACCTTGACCGCATCGACGCCGGCGTCCACCAGCGCCTGGGCGCCGGCCCGGGTGGCGATGTTTCCGCCGACCACCTGGACGTGGCGGGTGGCGGGGTCGGCCTTGAGGCGCCGGATCATGTCGAGCAGCAACCTGGCGTGCCCGTGCGCGGTGTCGACGACGAGCACGTCGACGCCCGCCTCGATGAGCCGGCTGGCGCGCTCCCACGCGTCGCCGAAGTAGCCGACGGCCGCGCCGACGAGCAGCCGCCCGTGGGCGTCCTTGCTCGCGTTGGGGAACTGCTCGGACTTCACGAAGTCCTTGACGGTGATGAGGCCGGTGAGGCGCCCCTCGGCGTCCACCAGAGGAAGGCGCTCGCGCTTGTGCTGGCGGAGCAGCCGGGTGGCCTCCTCGCGGGTGATGTCGTCGCTGCCCGTGATGAGCGGCGTCGGCGTCATGACGTCGCGGACGAGGGTGGTGCCCCATTCGGCGACCGGGGTGAACCGGAGGTCGCGGTTGGTGCAGATGCCGAGCAGGTGGCCCTCGGGGTCGACGACGGGCAGGCCCGACACGCGGTACTCGCCGCAGACCCGGTCGAGCTCCTCGAGGGTCGCGTCGGGGCCGATGGTCACGGGGTTGGAGATGCGCCCGGTCTGGGTGCGCTTCACGAGGTCGACCTGGTAGGCCTGATCCTCGATCGACAGGTTGCGGTGCAGGATGCCGAGGCCGCCCTCGCGCGCCATGGCGATCGCCATCCGCGACTCGGTGACGGTGTCCATCGCGGCGGAGATCAGCGGGATGCGGAGGGTCAGCTCGCGGGTGAGCACGGCCGTCGTGTCGACCTCGGAGGGGATGACGTCGGTCTCCCCCGGCAGGAGGAGCACGTCGTCGTAGGTGAGACCCAGCATCGCGAACTTGTCCGGAACTCCCGAACCGGTCAGAGCGGTTTGTTCGGTCACGACACACCTTTCCGTCAACGGCTCCGGGGGAGCCCCCATGCTACGCCACGCCGACCGGCGTCCCTGTCACCGGCCGGGCCCCGGGAGGGCGTCCCCCCCGCCCCGTCGGCGTACAAGATGACTGACGGCGTACGAGATGTGGGGCCAAATCCGACATCTTGTACGCCGCGGAGGACGGGTCGTACGCCTCCAGAGGACGCGCGTGGGGGCCACGCCGCCGCAGCGACGGGCCCCCACGGGTGCCTCAGTGGTCGACCGCTCAGTGAGCGTCGGCCTTCTCGTCCTCGGGCTTGTCCACCACGAGGGTCTCGGTGGTGAGCAGCAGCGAGGCGATGGACGCCGCGTTGGCCAGCGCCGACCGGGTGACCTTCACCGGGTCGATGACGCCGGACTCGAGCAGGTTCTCGTAGACGCCGGTGCGGGCGTTGTAGCCCTCGCCCGGCTTCATCTCGGAGACCTTGCTCACGATGACATAGCCCGGCTCGCCGCCGTTCTCGGCGATCCAGCGCAGCGGCTCGACGACCGCCTTCTGCACGATGTGCACGCCGACCTTCTCGTCACCGGTGAGGCCGAGCCCGCCGTCGAGCACCTTGGCCGCGTGGATGAGCGCAGCGCCGCCGCCGGCGACGATGCCCTCCTCGATCGCCGCGCGGGTGGCCGAGACGGCGTCCTCGATGCGGTGCTTCTTCTCCTTGAGCTCGACCTCGGTGGCCGCGCCGACCTTGATGACGCACACGCCGCCGGCGAGCTTGGCGACCCGCTCCTGCAGCTTCTCGCGGTCCCAGTCGGAGTCCGAGCGGGAGATCTCGGCCTGCAGCTGCTGCACCCGGCCCTGGACGGCGGCGCTGTCACCGGCACCGTCGACGATCGTCGTGTTGTCCTTGGTGACGACGATGCGACGGGCGCGACCGAGCACCTCGAGCCCGACCTGGTCGAGCTTGAGGCCGACCTCGGGGGCGACCACCTGGCCGCCGGTGAGGATGGCGATGTCCTCGAGCATGGCCTTGCGGCGGTCGCCGAAGGCCGGAGCCTTGACCGCTACCGAGGTGAAGGTGCCGCGGATCTTGTTGACGACCAGGGTCGACAGCGCCTCGCCGTCGACGTCCTCGGCAACGATGAACAGGATGCCCTTGGCCGCGATGACCTTCTCGAGCAGCGGCAGCAGGTCGTTCATCGAGCTGATCTTGCCGGAGTTGATGAGGATGTAGGGGTCGTCGAGGACGGCCTCCATCCGGTCGGCGTCCGTGACGAAGTAGGGCGACAGGTAGCCCTTGTCGAACTGCATGCCCTCGGTGAAGTCGAGCTCGGTGCCGAAGGTCTGCGACTCGTCGACGGTGATGACGCCGTCCTTGCCGACCTTGTCGAACGCGTCGGCGATGAGGGCACCGATCTGCTCGTCGCGGGAGGAGATGGTGGCGATGTTGGCCATGTCGGAGGTCGTCTCGACCTGCTTGGCGATCGACTTCAGCTCGTCCTCGACGGCCGAGACGGCCTTGTCGATGCCGCGCTTCAGCGCGATCGGGTTGGAGCCGGACGCCACGGCGCGCAGGCCCTCGTGCACCAGGGCCTGGGCCAGCACGGTGGCGGTGGTGGTTCCGTCGCCGGCGACGTCGTTGGTCTTGGTGGCGACCTCCTTGGCGAGCTGGGCGCCGAGGTTCTCGTAGGGGTCGCTCAACTCCACCTCGCGGGCGACGGTGACGCCGTCGTTGGTGATCGTGGGGGCGCCCCACTGCTTGTCGAGGACGACGTAACGGCCCTTCGGGCCGAGGGTCACCTTCACGGTGTTGGCGAGGATGTCGACGCCGCGCTCGAGCGAGCGGCGGGCTTCCTCGTCGAACTGGAGAATCTTGGGCATCGGACGGAATTCCTTCTGCTTCGGGTCGGAGTGCACCCGGTGGGGGTGCGCCTGTGGCTGCGGCTGGCGGCGTGAAAACCGGGTGGCCGGGGTGCGGGCGGATGACCCGCACCCCGCCGGGGACTACTTGCTGACGATGGCGAGGATGTCGCGGGCGTTGAGGAGCAGGTACTCCTGCCCGTCGTACTTCACCTCGGTGCCGCCGTACTTGCTGAAGATCACGACGTCGCCGACGGCCACATCGAGGGGAACACGCTCACCGTTGTCGTTGAAGCGACCGGGGCCGGTGGCGATGACCTTGCCCTCCTGCGGCTTCTCCTTCGCGGTGTCGGGGATGACCAGGCCCGAGGCGGTCGTCTGCTCGGCTTCGAGAGGCTGAACGAGGATCCGGTCCTCGAGCGGCTTGATCGTGGTTGCCACGTCAAAAACCTTTCTGACTAGTGCGCATCGGCGCGGAGACCGCGGCCGACGGTGATGTGCAGGTCGCGCCGGTTCGCCCGGCTGGAACAGGTTGCCGGTCGGGGCGTCGTCGCGGTGCCGTCCCGTCCGTTGGCAGACTCACGGGGTGAGTGCCAACGCTGAATCTATACCCGGGTTAGCACTCCTTCAACCCGAGTGCCAGCCGGGCGAGTCGCTGTCACGAGGGCGACCCCGGACGGACCCGCCGCACGACGAGGGCACGAGCACCTCGCGTGGTCGGCGTGAGGACGAGGGTGGCAGCCCGGGGGCCGGCGAGCTTGAGCCGGCGGCGCAGCGCCGCGGGGTCGACGTCGACGGCCCGCTTCTTGATCTCGAGCGTCCCGACGCGGTTCGCCCGCACCCACTGCCGGAGCGACTTCTCCCCCGGGTCGAGCACCTCGAGCACCTCGAACATCTCGCCCCACGGCGAGTCGACGGGCCGGTCGGCGGTGAGATAGCCGAGCCCGGGGGCGAGTTGCACCCAGCCGGGGAACACGGACGCCGTGAGCCCGGCCCGCAGCAGTGCACCGTCGGGTTCGACGACGTAGCGGCTCAGGTCCCCGACCGGCGGCTCGACGGGTGCGATCTCGGGGCCCACGGAGAGGTCCTGGGGCAGGAGGGTCACGGACCGGCCGGGTGCGGCGTCCGGGAGCCGCCACAGTGCGGCCTCGACCACGTCGCCCGCCTCGCTCACCCACCGCACCTCGACGTCGTCGGGGACGAGCTCGAGCGGCAGTCCCGGCCCGAGCTTGACGCAGGCGACCGGGAACTCCCCGAGCACCGAGACGACGAAGTCCCAGGGCGGGCTGAACTGGTCGACCCGCCACGTGCGCCCGCGCTCCGTGCGCCGGGCGGGGTCACAGAAGACGGCGACGGACGCGGGGTCGCGGCCGGCGACCAGGCCGGGCAACTCCGCGACGGCGTCCCCCTCGATGACGCGCGCCCGGCCGGCGAGGTTGTGCCGGGCGAAGACCGCCGTGCGATGGTCGCGCTCCACGGCGACGACGTCGAGGCCCGCCGCGTGGAACGCCAGCGCGTCGGCACCCAGGCCGCAGCCGAGGTCGACGATCGTGCGCACACCGGACGCCGCCATCCGCCGTGCGCGCCAGGCGGCCACCGCCGGACGCGTCGCCTGCTCGGTGCCGTGGGCCGTGAGCAGCATGCGGTCGACAGCAGGGCCGAACTTCGCCCGGGCACGCCGTCGCAGGGCGGCCTGGTCGAGCGCTGCGGCGGCGAGGTCGGCGTCGACGTGGCGGCGCAGGGCGGTGGCGGCGGCGAGCGAGCCGGGGTCCGCCTGGTCGCACGCCAGGGCGATGGCCCGCTCCCCCTCGTCGGTGAGCAGGCGCTCGGGGTCGATCACAGGCGGGCGACCCTCACCGGACGAGGACCGTCACCGCGTGGATGAGCAGCCCGACGAGGCAGCCCACCACCGTGCCGTTGATGCGGATGAACTGGAGATCGCGGCCCACGTGCAGTTCGATCCGGCGCGACGCCTCCTCGCCGTCCCAGCGCTGGATGGTGTGGCTGATGATGCTCGACACCTCCCCGCCGTAGGTGTTGACGAAGAAGGCGACGATGTCGGCGATGCGGGTCTCGAGCCGGGCGCGCTGCGCGTCGTTGGTGACGAGGGTCGTCCCGAGGTCGGTGAGGGCCTGGCGGACGCGGGCGTGCACCCGCGAGTTCGGGTCGTCGAGGGACGCCGCGAGACTGTCGCGGACCGTGTGCCACACGTTGATCGCCGACTCGGCGAGCTGCGGGTGGGTGAGCAGCCGGGACTTGAGCGCCTCGGCCCGGGCCTGCACGTCGGGGTCGTGCTGGAGGTCGTCGGCCACACGCAGCAGCAGGTCGTCGATCGACTGGCGGGTCTGGTGGTTCGGGTCGTCGAGGATCGACTGCGCCCAGTCGAGCGCGTTGTTGTAGGTCCAGTCGACGATCCGGGTGCTCACGGCGTCCGGCGCCCACCACGGGGCGCGGTTGGCGACCATCCGCTTGAAGCTGTCGGGGTGGCGGGTCAGCCAGTCGCGGACCTCGCGCACGACGAGGTCGACGAAGCCGCGATGCGCCCCGTCGGCCACCACCGCCGACAACAGGTCGCCGGCCAGCGACGCCATCGGCTCGCGCGCCAGCCTCGGCATGACGACGTCGTCGACGAGCCCGCGGACGTCGTCGTCACCGACCCTCGCGACCCCGGCGCGGGCGATGCGCGCGAACTCGGTGCTGACGCGGGCTGCGTGCCCCTCGTCCTGGAGCCACCGCCCGACCCGCAGGCCCAGGTTGGCCGCCGCCAGCCGGTCGCGCGCGATCTCCTCGGTGAGGAAGTTCTCGGTGAAGAAGTCCTCGAGGCTGAGCGCGATCTCGTCCTTCTTCGTGGGGACGATGGCAGTGTGCGGGATCGGCAGGCCGAGCGGGTGGCGGAACAGGGCGGTGACGGCGAACCAGTCGGCCATGGCGCCGACCATCGCCGCCTCGGCGCCGGTGTTCACCCACCCCCACCCGCCGCTCTGGGCGACCGGGAGGGTGGCGAGGTAGATGATCGCCGCGATGACGAGCAGGCTCAGGGCCAGCGTCTTCATCCGGCGGAGGTGTCGCAGCCGCTGCTGGTCGGCGGTGCTCAGCTGGTTCGCGCGCATCGGGACCCATTGAACCGCAGGCGACAGCAGCGCCACGACTTCGTCGGGGACAGTTCAGGGGAGGGCCGCCGGGGCCTGCCGGCGTCCCGGCGGCTGCGCGGCTCAGATCTCGTCGCGGCGGATCTCCCGCTCCACCCGGGTGTCCTCGGCGGGCGTGGTGCCCTGGACGTTGGTGGTGGAGCGCACGACCCGGCTGCGGGGCCGGTTGATGACCAGCTCGAGGATCAGCCACAGCAGACCCGCGGCCGCGATGATGAGGCCGATCATCGGGAGATTGATGCCGCTCACGCTGTCGGCGACGGCGTACCTGAGGACGAGCCCGATGACGATGAGGGCGATCGGCCCTCCGATGCGTGCAGTCATGATGCCTGCCTTCCGGTCGGGAACCCGGCCGCGTGGATGCGACCGGACTCGAGTCGTCGGGGTCCCAGGAGTGGCCCCGACACAGCCATCGTGGCCGGAGTCGGGCACCCGGGACCCCTGCACCTGCCACTGACCACACCCATCCCACCCCTTCGGGTGGCGATCAGGACCGCAGGACTTCGATGTGGTGCGAGGCGAGCCGCCGGCCGTCGTAGTGCAGGACGCCGTGGAACTGCCGCACGTCCGGGTCGAACACCAACGGGAGGAACAGCCGGTCGCCCTCGTAGAGGGGCAGGGCGGCCAGCCGGTCCAGCTCGACCCAGCTCAACTCCCCCTCGGGGCTCCGCTCCGCGGGCTGCCCGCGGTAGCCCGTGACGAGGAACACGAAGCCGAACCAGTCACGCCCCTGGGAGTCGAAGCCGGGCCAGTTGAGCGTGCCGCGCAGGGTGAGGTCGGTCGCCTCGATGCCGGCCTCCTCGCGGATCTCGCGTCGCAGGCCGGCGACGACGTCCTCGTCGGGCTCGAGCTTGCCGCCGAGTCCGTTGTACAGGCCGAACTGCTCGTCGTGGGGGCGCGCCGTGCGGTGCACGAGGAGCACCCGCCGCCTGTCGGCGTCCACGACGTACCCGAGGGTGGCGAGGATCGGGGTGTAGGGCATGCCCGGCGGCTCGGGCTCAGACGAGGATCGTGGACACCGGCAGGCCCGAGTCGGCGCCGATGTCCATGCTCGAGGGCCGGCCGCCGGCGAGCACGACCTGGGTGGTGAGGGCGGCGATCATCGCGCCGTTGTCGGTGCACAGGCCCGGACGTGGCCGCCGGAGCGTCACGCCCACCGCCTCGCACCGCTCCTCGAGCAGGGTGCGTAGGCGGGAGTTCGCCGCGACTCCCCCGCCGATGAGCATGTTCGTGACCCCGTAGTGCTGCGCGGCGTCCACCGCCTTCGCCGTGAGCACGTCGCACACGGCCTCCTGGAAGGACGCGGCGACGTCGGCGATCGGAATGTCGAGCCCGTCGCGCTGGCGGGCCTCGACCCAGCGGGAGACTGCGGTCTTGAGGCCGGAGAACGAGAAGTCGAAGCGGTGCTGCTCGAGGTCGTGGCGCGCCGTGAGACCGCGGGGGAACCGGATCGCCGTGGGGTCGCCCTCGGCGGCCGCCCTGTCGATGACCGGACCGCCCGGGTAGGGCAGGCCGAGGACGCGGGCGACCTTGTCGTAGGCCTCCCCTGCGGCGTCGTCGATGGTCGAGCCGATCTCGACGATGCTCGTGGCCATGTCCTCGACGAGGAGAAGCGAGGTGTGGCCGCCGGAGACGAGCAGCGCGATACAGGGGGTGGGCAGGGGGCCGTGGTCGAGCAGGTCGACCGCCACGTGCCCGGCCAGGTGGTTGACCCCGTACAGCGGCTTGTTGAGGTAGCTGGCGAGGGTCTTTGCGCTGGACAGCCCCACGACAAGGGCCCCCATGAGTCCGGGCCCGGCCGTGACGCCGACACCGTCGATCTCCGACAGGTCGATGTCGGCCTTCTGCACCGCCCGCTGCAGGGCCGGCACCATCGCCTCGAGGTGGGCGCGGGACGCGACCTCGGGCACGACCCCGCCGAACCGCACGTGCTGCTCCACCGAGGAGGCCACCTCGTTGGCGAGCAGGGTGTTGCCGCGCACGATGCCCACACCGGTCTCGTCGCAGCTCGACTCGATGCCGAGAATCAAGGGTTCACTCATTGCGTCCTGCCCGTCAGCGTCAGTGGTCGTCGACCAGCGGTGGAGTCTACCCGGGCGCTCGCGGCGGTCCCGGCCGTCGATCATCCGACCAGGGTGGCCCGCTGCCGGATGATCCGGCGCCGCAGCCAGGCGTCCCGGACGCCGCTGCGGTACCGCCGCAGGCGCACCAGCTCCCAGCCGCCGTACTCGGCCTCGTCGACCAGCAACCGTCGGACCGCGTTGCGCCCCGCGTCGTGCGGGAGGCGGATCTGCTGCACCTCGAAGTCGGCGTTGCCGACGTGCTCGATCGAGGTCCACCTGCCGATCACCCTCGCCCGCTCCGCGCTCATCCGCCCATCCTGACACGCTTGTCGGGATGGACACGAGACCCTCCGTCAGGCGGTCCCCCGCCGGTGTGCATGGTCGTCGGGCTTGGTGCTAAGCTGCTCAGGCGTTCGGGAGACCGGGCGGTCGACAACTGAACACACACCCTGTCCGGGTGGCGGAATAGGTAGACGCGCTAGCTTGAGGTGCTAGTGCCCGTTAAGGGCATGGAGGTTCAAGTCCTCTCTCGGACACTCATGGAGACCCCGATCTGACCAGGCTAAAGGCCTAGTCGGGCCGGGGTTCGTGCTTTGTGCCCGGGACCGTCGTAGCCTGGTTCGGCACTGTGAGCGGTTCGACGGGTAGTGGCATCAGGCATGCCCGTTACTCCTGTGGCCGAAGTGGGCCGTAGAACCACGATGCTGTCACTCCACCGTCGATGAGGAAGTCACTCCCGGTGATGAACGCTCCGTCGGGCCCAAGAAGCAGTGCCGCCAGAGCCGCGACCTCGTCCGATGTGCCGGCCCGCCCGGCCGGAGAAAGATCGATCATGCGCTGGTAACCGGCCGCCCTTGGGCCGCTCAACTCGTCCCTGGCCAGTGGGGTCATGACGATTCCCGGGCTCATCGCGTTGAGCCGTGCGCCCCGTTCTGCCCACCGGACAGCCTGGCCCTGCACCCGCAAGACGTTGCCGCGCTTGGAGAGTTGGTAGGCCAGCAGCGAATCGGGGACCCGGTCGGGCTGCAGCATTGCCAGGCCCAACAGCTCTTCGGTCGGAGTCGTGGCCAGGAGCCGGTCCTCCTCGGCCGTCAGTGCCCGCAACCGGTGGCCGGACTGGGAGGCGATCACGACGCCTGCTCCCCCAGCCGCGATGACGTCGCCGAACTCCTCC
>DATAKK010000109.1:0-15359 GCA_036261615.1 Propionibacteriaceae bacterium
ACTGGTTCGAACCCAGTATCGCCCACCCCTGCAAACCCGCTCCGGCGAGGCATCGAAGGGCCGGCCCGAGCGGGTTTCGTCATCTCCGGGATGCCGTCGTGCGACAGGCGGGTGCTGACCCGGACCTGCGCGTGACGTCCCCCTGCGCGTTCCCGACGCCGCCCATGCCCGGTCCCGCGCCCGAGGTCGCCACCTAGGCTGTTTTGGCGTGCACGCATTTCCCGAACCAGGAAGGAGCGGCATGGGCGAGCCTCATCCCGATGCCCAGAAGTCGACTGGTGGCGACCGATCAGGACTCAAGGGCGACCCGCGCCAACCCGCCACGCCGCAGCCCAAGATCGGGGGCTGGCATTGGGTGGAGTGGGGGTGCGAGTACGTCGGGACCGCCTTCCAGCTCTTCGTCGGGTTCTGCGTGGTCGCGTTCATGGAGGCTCCAGGCCTTCCCGGCCGGGACGCGATCGGCTCGGCGGGGCTGCGCCTGATCCTGATCGGCGTCGCCTTCGGTCTCCTGGCTGCTGTCGTCGCCCTGTCCCCGCTCGGGCGCCGCAGCGGGGCCCATCTGAACCCGGCAGTGACGGTGGGTTTCTGGGTGGACGGGCACACCTCCGGCGGCGACGTCGCGGGATACGTGCTCGCCCAGGTCCTCGGGGCGCTGACCGCGGCCGCGGGTTTCCACGCCGCCCTCGGTCACTGGGCGGGGAAGGTGCACAACGCGCAGACGATCCCGGCGGCGTCCATGCCCGGCTGGGGGGCGGCACTGGTCGAGACGGGTATCACCTTCGGGCTGCTGAGTGTGATCTTCGCCATGGTCTCCCACCGTCGCACCGCCCGGGCCACCCCGGCCGTGGTCACCGTCGCGCTCGCCGGCCTGATCTGGATCGGCGCCCCGCTCACCGGCGCGAGCATGAACCCCGCACGGACGCTCGGTCCCGACATCGTTGCGGCCGCCTTCCCCTCACTATGGGCCTACTTCGTCGGGCCGGTCGCCGGTGCGGTGCTGGCCGCGGCCGTCTTCCGCTGGCTGCTGCCGGAGCGACGAACGCTGACGGCGAAGCTCTTCCACGACGAGCGCTACCCCACCACGCAGCGCAGCGACCTGCCTGCCCGCCCCCACCCGCAGCAGCTGCGCGGGTCCGCGTCCCAGACGTCGACCTGACAGACCGGACGCCCGTCACGGCCCCACCCGGCGCGGGCTGCCGAAGCGGGTGACTGCTTCAGTTCTGGACCCTGGCGAGGGTGGCGCCCACCGAAATCCAGTAGGGGTCGACGCGCGCGGCGCCGGTGAGGGCGAGGGCGGCGTCCCAGATGAACCCGAAATGCCCCAGCACCATCAGTCCGAGGATGATCCACACGCCGAAGCGCCGGATCGGAAGCAGCGCCCTCTGGACACCGGGGGGCAGGTGCGGCTCCACCGCGGAGTAGCCATCGAGTCCGGGGACCGGCAGCAGGTTGAGGATCGCGACCCCGAACATGATCAGCGCGAGGTACGCCAACGCCCCCGCCACGAGCGGATGCTGCGTGCCGAGGACACCGCTGCTCACGACCACAGCGGCAACCAGCCCCACGCCGAGGTTCATCGTCGACCCCGCGAGCGAGACCGCCGTCCGCCACCAACGGGAGCGCAACGCGCTCCGATTGATCCACACCGCGCCCCCCGGCAGCGGCAGGGCACCCATGAGCAGAAACAGCACCGGCATACCGATGGACAGAAACGGATCGGTATACCGCCGGAAGTCGAGGGTGAGATACCCCTTGTCGGCGACCGACACGTCGCCACCCCGGTAAGCAACCACGGCGTGCGCCCACTCGTGCAGCGAGACGGCCAGCAGCGTCCCCAGGACCACGATGGCGAGCGCGACCGCCCGGGCCGCGACCGGCGGCTGGACGACATCCGCGTCACTCAACGGCAGGACGAAGCCGACGACGCACGCGCCAGCAAAACAGAACAGCAGGGCAAAGAACACCCATCCGGGCCGCCGAGCGACGCGACTCTCCTGATCACCCCCGGGATCACTCACGAGCCGGAACCTACAGTCAACGGCGCACGTGCCGTCTCGACACACCCACAGGGAGCGTGGCTCGGCGGCGGAAGACACAGCTGCAAGGGGACGTCGCGTTCGTCTTCATGGTCGTCGTCCTGGTCGGCCTCCCGCGAGCCGCCGGCGGCGCACGCCGGGAGCCGAGCGCAGAGGCGCCGGGGGAGCCGTCGATCGCAGGACGATGACGAGCGCAATACCGGCGAGAGCCGCCACCGACTCCCCCACCAGGCTCGCCACCTTCTCCGGGTACCAGACGGGATCGAACATGTCGGGCACCGGGCCGATGACGCCGGGATCAACGTACGTGTACATCAGGACCGCGCCGACGCCCCCGACGCTCACCACGAGCGCGGCCAGCGCCGTCACCCGGGTGGGCCGGACGAACACCCCCGCGGCGGCGACCACGGCCAGCAGCGCCTCGAGCCGGAACAGGTCGGCCTGGCTCATGACGCTGGTGCCCACGAGCGCGTAGCTCGACGCCACCTGCGCGTGGACGACGGCGTCCACGACCAGCCCGGCCGCGACGACGATGACCAGACCCCGGATCAGGACGCTGTGTCGCACTCTGTCCACCTCCTCCTGCCTCATACACGGGCCGGCGGCGGCGACGGTTCAGAACGGGAGCGTTGAACCCGGAGCCGCCCCGCACCGTGTTGGAGGTGTGGGGGCGCACCGGGCGGCCCCGTTGAGGAGGGTGGAGCGATGAAGCGGTGGCATGCGGTGTCGGGTTACCGGCGGCTGGCGGCGTCCGGGGCGATCGCCGTCACGGCAACGCTGGGCCTGGCGGCCTGCGGGTCCTCGACGTCCGGGACGACCTCCCCCTCGGCCGGCGGAACCCCCGCAGCGTCCTCGAGCGGCGGTGCGGCGACGATCTCGACCGCGTCCGGGCAGTTCGGCACGTACCTCACCGACGGCTCGGGTCGGGCCGTCTACCTGTGGATGGCCGACAGCGGCGGTAAGTCGACCTGCACCGGCGCCTGCGCCAGCGCGTGGCCGCCGGTCATGACCACCGGGACGCCGAAGGCGTCCGGCAGCGCGATGGCGAGCGACCTGGGAACCACCACGAGATCCGACGGCGGAACCCAGGTGACCTACGCCGGCCACCCCCTCTACTACTTCATCAAGGACACCGGCCCTGACCAGACGCAGGGCCAGGGCAGCAACGGCTTCGGGGCGAAGTGGTGGATCCTCGACCCCGCCGGCAAGGCGATCACCGGCATGCACTCGAGCCCGGCCTCGAGCGCGTCATCGTCGGGATCCTCGGGGTATGGCAACTGACCCGGTGCCGCCGCCGGCGTCCGGGAGCACACTGGTGAGCGTGCCGACAGGCTCCGGGCGAGAGACGCCGGGTGACGAGACACAGCTGTTGCGCGAGCTCCACGCCGAACACGCCCAGGCGCTGTGGCGCTTCGCCCTGTCGCTCACCGGCGGGGACGCCGCCCACGCCCAGGACGTCGTGCAGGAGACGTTCCTGCGGGCGTGGCGCCACCCCCAGGCGTTCCGCCCGGAGCGCGGCTCGCCCCGGGCCTGGTTGTACGCGGTGGCCCGGCGGATCGCGATCGACGACAACCGGCTCGCGAGGAGCCGGCACGAGACCGCCACCGGCCGGGTGCCGGACGTGGCCGTCGCCGACACGGTCGATGATGTCGTCACCCACGAGCTGGTCATCGCGGCGATGGGGCGGCTGTCGGCCGACCACCGGGCGGTGCTCCGGGAGGTCTACTACCGCGGCAGATCGGTGGACGAGGCCGCGGAGGTTCTCGGCGTCCCATCCGGCACCGTGAAGTCCCGCACCCACTACGCGCTGCGCGCGCTACGACTCGCCATCGAGGAACTGGGAGGTGCCGAATGAGCCCGCAACCCGACCCGCCCGCCGACCCCTATGCCCAGCTGGACGGCGCGTACCTGCTCGGCGCCCTCTCCTCGGAGGAGCGGGCGCGATACGAGGCGCACCTCGAGCAGTGTGCGTCCTGCCGGGCGGGGGTCGAACGACTCGCGTCCGTGCTGCCCTACCTCGCCGAGAGCGACGAGAGCGTGCTGGACGCCGGGGAGCCGCCACCCGCGCCGGACACCCTTCTCCCCCAGCTGCTCGTCGCCGCCGGCCGCGTCAGCAGGCGCCGCCGGTCGGTCACGGCCGCTCTCGGCACCCTGGCCGTCGCCTGCGTCGCCGCGGTGGTGTTCCTCACGACCGGTGGGTTCGGGAGCCGACCGGCGCCGGGACGACCGATGACGGCGCTGGCCGCGTCGCCGGTGACCGCCGAGGTGCGACTCCAGGCGACCCCCTGGGGGACGCGGATCGACCTCACCTGCCGGTACACGACCGCACGATCCACCGGCGGGGTGGGCTACTCGTACGCTCTGAGCGTGCTGGGAACCGACGGACGCCGGCACGAGCTGGGCACCTGGCAGTTGACCCCGGGCGCCCAGGTCACCTTCACCGCCGGGACCGCTCTCACCGTCGACCAGATCAGTTCGGTCGACATCACCGACCCCTACGGGACCAGGCTGCTCACGCTGTCGACCTGAACCGGGTCGTTCCGGCGTCCGATCGACCGGCCATCACCACTGCCGCGGCGAGGAGAGCGGCCAGCCATCCGACGAGGGCGGCCCAGCCGAGCCGGTGGAAGACCAGGCCCGAGAGGTAACCGACGATCGAGGAGCCGAGGTAGTAGCACGCGAGGTACGTCCCACTGGCCTCCGCCCTGTCCCTGGTGGCGAGGGCACCGACCCACCCGGAGGCCACCGAGTGCGCCGTGAAGAAGCCCGTGGTGAACAGGGCCGCGCCGGCGACGACCAGCACGAGCTCGGAGCTGAGCAGCAGCGGCATCGCGGCGAGCGACATGAGCGCACCCGCGAGCAGCACGGGACGCCGTCCGTGACGGGCCGCGCGGCGTCCGGCGAGCGCGGAGGCGGCGGTACCGAACAGGTACAGCAGGAAGATCGCCCCGACCTCGGACTGGCGGAGTCCGAACCTTGCTGTGAGCCGGTAGCCCACGTAGTCGTACAGCGACACGAACACGCCCATGAGCAGGAAGGCGAGGACGAACAACCCGGCGAGCTGCGGCCGGCGCCAGTGGCCGGCGACGGCGCGCAACTCGTGGCGGACGGACAGTCGCTTGGGCACGAACCGCCGCTGCCCGGGCATGAGCACGACGGTGACGACCGCGAACACGGCCGCGAACACGGTGGTCGCCGCGAGCGCCCAGCGCCAGGAGGCGACATCGAGGACGCCCGAGGGGATCAGCCGTCCCAGGAGTCCCCCGATGGTCGTGCCCGCGACGTACTGCCCCATCGCCGGCGCGAGGTGGGCCCCGTCGATCTCCTCGCTGAGCCAGGCCATCGCCGTGGCCGGGACGCCGGCGAGGGCCAGACCCTGCACCGCGCGGAGGACGATCAGCCAGCCGAGGCCGGGCATGAGCGGAAGGAGTAGTCCCAGTGCCGTCGCGGACAGCGCCGACACGGCGATGACCCGTCCCCGCCCGAAGCGTTCGGACAGCGCCGACACCGGAAGGATCGCAAAGGCCAGCACGCCGGTGGCTGCACTCACGGTGAGCGACGCCTGGGCCGGGTCGGCACCGTAGGCCCGGGTCAGGGCGGGCATCAGGGCCTGGGTGCAGTAGAGCGCGTTGAACGAGGCCAGCCCGGCCGCGAGGAACGCGACGACGGCCCTCCCATAACCCCGCTCGCCACGCCGGAGCCCCGGGGGCAGCGTGGTGGCGGCGGGAGGTGACGCCGGGCGACGGGCGGACGGCTGCACGGGAGCGGACGGGAGCGGCACCTCCCCAGGGTGCGCCACTAGCACCTTTGCGGGAAATGCATCTCAGTTAGGAGTCTGATGCATGGGGAGCATGATTGACCGATGCGGCCCGACGACCTCACGTGGTTCCTGACCCTCGCCGAGTACGAGCACATGACCGATGCCGCCGCATCCCTCGGCGTCCCGCAGTCGACCCTGTCGCGTCGACTGAGCCGGCTGGAACGCGACCTGGGCGCGGAACTGTTCGACCGGCACGGACGCCGGTTGGCCCTGAACTCGCGGGGCCGGGCGGTGCGCGAGCACTTCCTCTCGGCTCGCGCCGAGCTGGAACGCGGCGAGGCCGAGGTTCGTCGGCTGATGGACCCGGAGACGGGCACCGTCAGGTTCGGCTTCATGCACTCGTTCGGCCCCTGGCTGGCCCCGAGGCTGCTGCAGGCCTATCTCCGCCTGCACCCCCGCACGGACGTCCGCCTCACCCAGGGCACGGGCGCCGAACTGGCCGAACGGCTGGCGGCCGACGAGTGTGACGTCGTTCTGTGCTCTCCCCGGCCGATGGAGCCGACATGGGGGTGGCTTCCCGTGCGCCGACAGCCGCTGGCGCTCGCCGTTCCGGCCGGCCACCCGCTGGCGGCCACGTCCAGGGTGACCTGGGGCCAGGTGGCCGATGAGCGCTTCGTCGCCACCCCGCCGGGCTACACCACCCAGGAGGCGCTCGCCGACTGGGCGGCACGGCACGAAGCGCGGCCGCGGGTGCGGGTCGAGTCGACCGAGCTGGCCACCGTGGCGGGACTGGTGAGCGCCGGCTTCGGTCTCGCCATCCTGCCGGCCGACGACCCCATGCTGCAGGTGCCCGGGGTCGTCTTCGTCCAGATCGACGAACCACTGGAGCGGCCGGTGGGCCTCGCGTGGACGCCGCAGGCGGCGGCGACGCCCAGCGTGAGGGCCTTCATCGACGTCGCGTCCGTCCCCGGATGGGACGCCGTCGACCCCCGCTCCTGACGAGACACCGACGTCTCCCCTAGCCTTGCAACTGGCGACCTCGTCGCCCGGGACACGAGAAGATGTGAGCCCGGGTACTCAGCAGGGGTGCGGAGCAGAAGAATCTTCCGTTCGGAGGCCACCCTCTGCCGCTCACCGCCACTGAGGGCAAAAAGATCGTTTCTCAGCATAAGAGACGCCATCTCGTATCTTGGAAGCACCCTTGCGCCCACCCGCTCGGGGGTACAAGAGTGGCCCCCAGGCAACGGCGCCGACCCTTCACGATCGCTAGGAAGGACTGATCATGACGGCTCCGGCACTCATCCTGGTCGCGACCGGCACCGGCGAGAGCCGCGCTGCGGAGGCGATGCTGCGCTTGCGCAAGCGCCTGCAGATGTCGCGCGGCGACATGGACGTCTCCATCGCCTTCCTCGACACGTGCCCTCCCTCGGGACCCCAGGTTCTCTCCGTGCTCGCCGCACGGGGCGTGCACGAGGTGGTCTTCGTGCCCACCGACCTGTCCCGCGCGACCGAAGTGTCCGAGGAGGTCACCGACCTCATGCGCCGGGCGCAGGCGGCCCACCCCCAGATGCGGTTCGCTCTCGCGCGTCCCATCGGCCCGGCGGTCGAGCTGCTCAACGTCCTCGACGACGCCCTGCGGACCGCCCTGCACAACGCCCACTGCTCCGAGGTCGACGGGCTCGTGCTGTCGGCCCCCTCGGGGGGTGACGTCCGCGGCAGTGCCCTCCTCGCGCGCCGAGCGCGCCAGTGGTCCGCGCACCACAAGCTTCCGGTGCACGTCGCCGTCGCCGATGGCCACGGCCTCAACGTGGCCCAAGCCATCCGCAGCCTCCGCGGCGCCGGACGGCGGCACATCGCCGTCGCCAGCCTCTGGCTCGCGCCGGACGAGTCGTGGCTCGGCCAGCAGCAACTCGCGTTCGCCAACGACGCGGTTGCGGTGTCGGCCCCCATCTGCGCGCACGAGCAGGTCTGCGAGCTGATCCTCGCGAGGTACGCCTACGCCGCCATGGAACTGCTCACCGACGAGATGCTCGGGCTCGACGAGGTGCTGGAGGACGCCGTCGGCGACTGACCCGGCCGGCGGGGTTCCTCAGGACTGGACGACCTGAACCTCGTCGTCGCGGGGGGTGGTCAGCGCGGTCGCGATCGCCATCATCCGCTCCTGGAGTTCCGCGAGGTGCTCCATGCCCTCCGGAACCGAGGCGCCCTTGACGACCGGTCGCACCTCGAACGCGACGTCCATCAACTGCTGCCAGTCGTAGTCGCGGGCCCGCAGGTCGCGCGACGAGGCGACCACGCGGGAGAACTCCTGCTCCTGCGCCTGCCACCGGGGATTGAGACGGGCGGGAAGCCTGTCCATCTCGGCGAGCACGTCGAGCACGGCGCCCTCCAGCTGCATGAGTTGGCTCGCCCGCACCGCCTTGTTGGGGACGATGACGCGTTCGGTCAGCGTGACGGCGGGCTTGCGGAAGCGGTCGAACAGTCCCATGGGAATCCCTCCAGTACCGGTGAGGCGGCGGGCAGGGGTGTGAGCCCGACACGTCCCAACCTAGCCCGGCAGGCGAGGGGCGGCCCGGGCAAAAGGGAGCAAAAGGCCCCGCGGACCACGGCATCGGGGGTTGCCGTGGTGCAACGCGGGGTTAACTAGAAGCTATCCTCCGGCGTCGGGACGGGGCAAGCTGGAACGGCCGTTGGCGCTCAAGGATTTACCCGGCCAAATTGTGGGAAATCGACAAGTCGCCCGCTAGCCCGACATGCGCTGCCGGCTGGGCTGCACGCGCGGGGGTTCACCCGGCATCTTCGGGTACTCCGGCGGGTACGGCATCTCGCCCTCGCCACGCGCCGCGTCCCGCTCGTACCAGGCGAGCGCCGTCGCGATCGACTCCCTCGGCTCCTCGTAGCGCCGGGCCCACCGGTCGCCCCCCTCGCAGTAACGCGCGGGCATGGTGAGCACGGTGAAGTCGGACGGGTCGACGGCGTCCAGTTCCTCCCAGGCGAGCGGTGCCGAGACCTGGGCCTTCGGCATCGGCCGGATCGAGTAGGCGCTGGTCATCAGGCGGTCGCGGGCCATCTGGTTGAAGTCGACGAAGACGCGCGCGCCCCGCTCCTCCTTCCACCAGCTCACCGTCACCTGGTCGGGCATCCGCCGCGCGAGCTCGCGCCCGACGGAGATCGCGGCGTGCCGGGCCTCGACGAAGTCGACCGGCTCGATCCGGCAGAAGACGTGGACACCCCGGCCCCCTGAGGTCTTGGGCCAGCCGGTGAGCCCGGCGTCGCGGAGCACCTCGCGGAGCTCGACCGCGGCGCGGGCGGCGTCCCGGAAGTCGGTACCGGGCTGCGGGTCGAGGTCGATCCGCAGTTCGTCGACGAGGTCGGTGGCCGGCGCGGTGACCGGCCACGGATGCCAGCGCAGGGTGCCGAGGTTGAGCATCCAGACCAGGGTGGCCACGTTGGTCGGCGTCACCTGGTGGGCGCGGCGTCCGGACGGGTAGGTCACCTCGGCGGTCTCGACGAACGCGGGAAGGTGGGCGGGCGACTTCTTCTGGTAGAAGGCGTCGCCGTGGGAGTCATGGCGGGTGCTGATCTTCGCGTCCGGCGTCACCCCTCCGGGCCAGCGCTCCATCGTCGTGGGACGCCCGTACAACGCGGCCAGCATGCCCTCGGAAACGGTGAGGATGTACTCGGCGAGCCGGCGCTTGGTGATCCCGAGGTCGGGGAAGTAGAGCTTGTCGGGGCTGGACAAGCGAACCGCCTGTCCCCCGGCGTCGAGTTCCACCGCGTCGTCGCGAACCATGCTCCCGAGAGTACGGGGCGTACGGCTAGTACGGTGGAAGGACGCAGACGCCCAGCCCCGATTGCGTCATTCAAACCCTGCCGAAGGAGTTGCGGTGAGCCAGAACGAGACCCCCACCCAGCCGCTGCGCATCATGAAGTCCGAGGAGCAGTGGCGCGCCCAGCTGTCACCGTTCGAGTACCACGTCCTCCGCGAGGCCGGCACCGAGCGTCCGTTCACCGGGGAGTACACGGACACCGAGACCCAGGGCGTCTACAGCTGCCGGGCCTGCGGCACCGAGCTGTTCCGCAGCGACGAGAAGTTCCACAGCCACTGCGGGTGGCCGAGCTTCTTCGCGCCGCTCGCCGAGGACCGGGTCGTCTACATTTCCGATCACTCGATCCCCGGACGACCGCGCACCGAGGTCCGCTGCGCCGCCTGCGGCTCGCACCTCGGGCACGTGTTCGAGGGCGAGGGCTACGACACCCCCACAGACCTGCGCTACTGCATCAACTCGGTGTCGCTGACCCTGAGCCCCAAGCCCGCCGACTGAGGTCACGACCGCTCACCCGCCGAGGACGAGCAGCACCGCCGCCACCAGCAGACCCACCTCGACGATGATCACGAAGGCCGATGCGCTGATGCGGTCGACCAGCCGGCGTCCCACCCACGAGCCCGCGATCGTCGCGGGCGCCATCGCGGCCCCGATCATGAGGACACGCGGTGTGAGGATGTCTCCGACCCCGTAGGCGAGCAGCTTGGTCGCGTGCATCGTGAGCGCGGACGCCGCCTCCGTGCCGATGTACGCGCCCCGCGTCAGCCCCTCGGCGAGGAAGAACGGGGCGGTGAGCGGGCCGACGCTGCCGAGGAGCGCCGATCCGACCCCGGACGCCGCGCCGACGCCCGCGAACGCCGGCGGTCGGATCCTCGGCGGCGTCGGCCGCAACCGCCGCCACACGACCACCACGATGAGGAACACGCCCAGCAGCCGCTGCAGCGGGGCCAGCGGGGCCACTGCGAACACCAGTCCGCCGAGCAGCGACGACGGCACCGCGCCGAGGGCGAACCAGCAGATCACCCGCCGGTCGAGCTCGCGCCAGTTGAATCCCAGCCGGCTGCCGTTCGAGATCAGCTGGACGAGCGTGAGAGCGGGCACGGCCACGCGCAAGCCGAACAGGGCCTCGAAGACCGGCAGCAGCAGGACACCTCCGCCGAAGCCGGCCACCGCCGAGACCACCGCCAGGACGAAGGCGGCGGACGCGGCCAGCACCAGGCTCACGGTGTCGGGGCAGGATCAGGTCGGCAGAAGGTCGGTCACTCCCTGACCGGGCCCCACGACGCCACGATCTCGGCCAGCTCCCGGCGGCGTCCGGTGAAGAACGGCTGTTCCTCGAGGGTGTGTCGCCGGGCGGCCGCGGCGCGGAGGGCCCGCATGAGGTCGAGGATGCGGTGCACCTCGTCCGCTTCGAAGGCCAGCAGCCACTCGTAGTCGCCCAGCGCGAAGCTCGCGACCGTGTTCGCCCGCACGTCGGGGTAGGGCACCGCGAGCATGCCGTGCTCGCGCAGCATCTCCTTGCGCTCGTCGTCGGGCAGGAGGTACCACTCCCGGGAACGGACGAACGGGTAGACGCAGATGTACTTGCGGGGGTCCTCCCCGGCGAGGAACGCAGGCACGTGGCCGCGGTTGAACTCGGCAGGACGGTGGAGGCCGATCTGCGACCACACCGGCACGAGGCTCTCGCCGAGCTCGGACGCCCGCAGCGCCTGGTAGGCGTCCTGCAGCACGTCGGTGGAGGGGGCACTCCACCACACGAGCAGGTCGGCGTCCGCACGGAACCCGCCGACGTCGTACCAGCCGCGGATGACCAGGTCGCCGCCGGCGGTCGCCTCCTCGATGGCCGACAGGGCGGACGCCGCGGCGTCCGAGCTCTGGGCTGAGGTGCGGGCGAACACCGAGTACATCGTGTAGCGGATCTGCTCGTTGATCTCGTCGGCGGTCAACCCGTTGGCGTGCACCTGGGTCACTGTGTCTCCTCTGCTGCTCAGTGGTGTTCGGGGCGGGCCGGACGCGACGGGCCCCGCGCGTGCTACTGCGACCAGCCTGCCGCGGCACGCAAGTCGGGGGCCTCGGCGTGGACGAGCTCGACGATCCGGGTCAGCACGTCCGGATCGGTGGTCGCCGGCACCCCGTGGCCGAGGTTGAAAATGTGTCCCGGCGCGGCGGCACCCTCCCGGATCACCCGGCGCACCCGGCGCGCCAGCTCCGGCCACGGGGCCTGGAGCAGTGCGGGGTCGAGGTTGCCCTGCACCGCCGTCTGGCCGCCCAGGCGCCGGGACGCCGCATCGAGCGGCGTCCGCCAGTCGACGCCGACGACGTCGGCCCCGGCGTCGCGCATCGCCACCAACAGCTCCCCGGTGCCGACGCCGAAGTGGATCCGCGGGACGTCGACGACCCCGGCGAGCACGGCGCGGCTGTGCGGCAGGACGAATTCGCGGTAGTCGGACTCGCTCAGCGCGCCGGCCCACGAGTCGAACAGCTGCACTGCCACCGCGCCGGCATCGATCTGGGTGCGCAGGAAGGCGGCCGAGTAGCCGGCCAGCCGGGCGCACAGCTCGCTCCAGGCGTCGGGCTGGCCCACCATGAACGCCTTGGTGCGCGCGTGGTCGCGCGACGGGCCGCCCTCCACCAGGTAACTCGCGAGGGTGAACGGCGCCCCGGCGAAGCCGATGAGCGGGCGGTCGCCCAGCTGGGCGATGGTGAGGCGCACCGCCTCCGTGATCGGCGCGAGGGCATCGGGGTCGAGCTCGGGCAGGGCGCGGACGTCGCCGAGGGAGCGGACCGGGTGCTCGATGACCGGGCCGGTGCCGCCGACGATGTCGACGCCCACCCCGGCCGCCTTGAGGGGCACCATGATGTCGGAGAAGAAGACCGCGGCGTCCACGTCGTGCCGGCGCACCGGCTGCAGGGTGATCTCGGCGACCATCTCCGGGTCGAAGCACGACTGCAGCATGTCCGTGCCCGCCCGCAGGGCCCGGTACTCGGGGAGCGACCGCCCGGCCTGCCGCATGAACCACACGGGGAGCGCCACGCCCTGGTGCCGACGGGCGGCAGCGACCAGCAGCGATTCCTCGCGGGGCTCGTTCACGAGGCGGATTCAACCACACCCACTCCGGGCTGGCGAACCGATCTTGCCCGCTCCTCGGCGCGTCACACCCGGCCCGGGGTGTGCCCGTCCCTACCCTCGGATGGTGAGCTCCGCCCATCCGACCGCCCCGCGCGATCCGCTGTTCGACGCAGCGCTCGACGACCTCGAGCACTTCGCCTGGCGCCCCGAGCTCGAGGTCGAACAGATCCCCTCCCCGCAGCGGATCGCCCCGCACTCCGCCGCGGTGGCCGCCGACCTCAGCGTCGAGGGCCGGGACGCCGGCAGCGGCCGGCTCGTGCTGCTCCACGATCCCTCCGGCAACCCCGCCTGGGACGGCACGTTCCGGTGCGTCAGTTACGCGCGGGCGGACGTCGACCTCGAGATGGTCACCGACCCGTTGCTCGCGGAGGTCGCCTGGTCGTGGCTCACCGAGGCCCTCACGACGCACGAGGCCGCCTACACCGCGGCGTCCGGCACGGTGACGGCGGTGTCCAGCCGCTGCTTCGGGGCGATGGACGGCGAGCCCGACCGCGCCGAGGTCGAGGTACGCGCGTCCTGGACGATGCTGCTCGAGACCCGCGGCGACTTCGTCCGGCACCTGCGGGCCTGGCAGCACCTGCTGTGTACCACCGCCGGGCTGCCGCCGGTGGCCGAGGGCGTCGTCCCCCTCGCCCGCAAGCGGGCGGTGCGCTGACGTGGCGTCCGACGCGGCCGCCGGTGGGCCGACGCGCGAACCGGCCGAGGAGCTGCCCGTCCTCGCGTTCCCGGCCGAGGGACTCCCCGACCTCGTGACCGACCAGCCCGGCCTCGAGGCCGCCGTCGCCGCGCTGGTGGCCGGTGAGGGTCCGGTGGCGGTCGACACCGAGCGGGCGCAGGGGTTCCGCTACTCGGGCCGCGCCTACCTCATCCAACTGCGCCGTACCGGCTCGGGCACCCACCTCATCGACCCGGTGGCGTTCAGCGACCCCGAGGGCGTGGCGCACCTCGACGCACTACAGCGGGCGATCGGGCCGCAGGAATGGATCCTGCACGCCGCGTCGCAGGACCTCCCCTGTCTCGTCGAGGCCGGCCTGGTGCCGGCGCGGCTGTTCGACACCGAACTCGCCGGACGGCTGCTCGGCCTGCCCAAGGTCGGCCTCGGCGCACTGGTCGAGCAGTTCTTCGGGCAGCGCCTGCTCAAGGAGCACTCCGCCGCCGACTGGTCGCGGCGTCCGTTGCCGGAGGAGTGGCTGGTGTACGCCGCCCTCGACGTCGAACTGCTCGTCCCCCTGCGCGACATCCTCGAGCAGTTGCTCGTGGACGCCGGGAAGGACGAGTGGGCCCGCCAGGAGTTCGCGCACACGCTCCGCACGTTCAGCGCGCCCCGGGTGGAGCGGGGTGAGCGCTGGCGGCGCACCGCCGGTATCCACGACGTGCACAGCAGACGCGGGATGGCGATCGTCCGCGAGCTGTGGATGGAGCGCGACGAGATCGCCGAGCGCCTCGACCGGGCGCCGGGGCGCACGCTGGGGGACGCCGCCATCACCCAGCTCGCCGCGCTCGCGTCGGACAAGACACCCAAACCCCTGGGCCGGGACGAGCTGCGCGCCATTCCGCTGTTCGCCCGGCGCCCCGCACGGCAGTACGAGAACAACTGGCTGGCGGCGCTGCAGCGGGCGCTCGACATTCCGGCCGCCCACCTGCCCAAGCTCCGCGTGGTCCCCGACGGGCCACCTCCGCCGCGCAGCTGGCCGCACCGCAACCCGGACGCCGCCGCCCGGTGGGAGGCCGCCCGGCCGGCGGCGAACCGCCGCGCCGAGGAGCTCGAGCTTCCCGCCGAGAACCTCGTGTCGCCGGACGTGCTGCGCCGGTTGTGCTGGGAGGTCGAGGTACCCGCCAACGCCTCGGCCGCCGAGTTGGGGCGGATGCTCGAGGCCGAGCTGCTCGCTCGGGGGGCACGGCCGTGGCAGGCCGGGGAACTGGCTCCCGCGCTCGGCGGAGCCCTCGCCGGTGACGGTACCGACGCTCTTGGCGACACGACGGCGGCCGAGGGCGACGGGGTCGACCCGGGCGCCCGCTGAGCGCGCCCTTACTGGCGCGAGACGACCGGCAGCCTCACTGATGGGAGACGTCGGGCGGCGCTACTGCTGAGAGACGACGGGCATCTCGGCGGCGAGTTCGTCGGCGAGCCCGAGGTACTTCTCGGTGACCGTGCGGGCGACCCCCTGCGGGGTGAGCCCGACGGCGTCCAGGATCTCGGCGCGCGATGCGTGTTCGATGAACCGGTCGGGGATGCCGAGGGTGACCATCTCCCCGGGGGCCCCGGCGTCGGCGAGGCCGGCGCGCAGCTGGGATCCGAACCCCCCGACGACGACGTTGTCCTCGAGGCTCACGACGAGCTTGTACGGCCTCGCCAGCTCGACGAGGTCGGCCGAGATCGGGAGCGCCCAGACCGGGTCGACGACCCGGGCCGAGATGCCCTGCCGCGCGAGCCGGTCGGCCGCCTGGAGAGCCGTCGGGACGAACTGGCCGACGGCCACGAGGAGCACGTCGGCGTGCGGCGCGTCGCGGACGATGTCGAGGCCGTGCACCGACCGGACGGCCTCCATCGGCTCCGGCAGGCTGTCCTTGGAGAAGCGGACGACCGTGGGTGCGTCGTCGACATC
>DATAKK010000036.1:0-39671 GCA_036261615.1 Propionibacteriaceae bacterium
GCACGAGGAGCGGGCCGCCCACGAACGCTCGCTGGTCCGGGAGATCCGCGAGGGCCTGGCGTTCGTCGTCCACCAGCCCGCGCTGCGGCGGATCGTCACCTGCACCGGGCTGTCCAACCTGTTCAGCACCCTGGCGTTCACGCTGATGCCGCTGCTCGTGCTGCGCCAGATCGGTCTGTCGCCGTTCCTGTTCGGCGTTGTCATGACCGTGAACAGCGTGGGCGGGGCGGTCGGGGCGGCCGTCACCCCCTGGCTGCAACGGCGGCTCTCGGGCGGCGCGGTGATGCGCCTGGGCGTCTCCGTCGCCGTGGTCGCGACGGTGCTCTACCCCGTGTCTGGCATCGTCTCCGGGCGGCCCCTCGCCTTCGCCTGCCTGCTCGTCGCCGACTTCACGGTCGCCGTCGGCGTCCTCGTCTACAACATCACCCAGGTGAGCCTGCGCCAGCGGCTGTGCCCCAAGCATCTGCTCGGCCGGATGAACGCGTCGGTCCGGTTCATCGTCTGGGGGGTCATGCCGATCTCGGCCCTGATCGCCGGGTGGCTCGGCCAGCACCTCGGGTTGCTGCCGACGATGTGGTTCGCCGCGGTGGCCGGCGCCGTCGCACTGGTCCCGCTGCTCGGGATCGACCGGCATCTGCCCTCGGCCGCGTGAGCCGGCCGGCCGACGGCCTCAGATGAGGTCGTTGATGACGATGCTCTGGTCGCGGCCCGGCCCGACGCCGATGCCGCTGATCCGGCAGCGGATGAGCTCCTCGAGCCGGCGGACGTAGCGCTGCGCGGCGTCCGGCAGCTGGCCGAACGAGCGGGCGCCCGAGATGTCCTCGGTCCACCCGTCGAGGTACTCGTAGATCGGCGTCGCGTGGTGCAGCTCGCTCTGCGTCATCGGCATGACGTCGTGGCGGGTGCCGTCGACGTCGTAGGCGACGCAGACCGGGATCTTCTCCCACCCGGTGAGCACGTCGAGCTTGGTGAGGAACACGTCGGTGAAGGCGTTGACTGTCGCCGCCTGCTCGACGACCAGCGCGTCGAACCAGCCGCAGCGGCGCTTGCGGCCGGTGGTGGCGCCGTACTCGCCGCCGATGCTCCGCAGCTTCTCGCCGTCGTCGTCGAACAGTTCGGTCGGGAAGGGGCCCTCGCCGACCCGCGTGGTGTACGCCTTGGCGATGCCGACGACCCGGTCGATCCTGGTCGGCCCGACTCCGGAGCCCGTGCACGCACCGCCCGCCGTCGGGTTGGACGACGTGACGTAGGGGTAGGTGCCGTGGTCGACGTCGAGATGGTGCGCCTGCGCCCCCTCGAACAGCACGGTCTTGCCCTGGTCGAGCCCCTGGTTGAGCACGCGGGCGGCGTCCACGACGTAGGGGCGCAGGCGTTCGGCGTGGCTGAGCAGCAGCTCGGTCACCTGCACCGGGTCGATCTCGCGCCGGTTGTAGAGCTTGACGAGCAGGTGGTTCTTCTGGTCGAGGGCCGCCTCGACCTTCTGTCGCAGGATCGACTCGTCGAACAGGTCCTGCACCCGGATGCCGACCCGGTTCACCTTGTCGGCGTAGGCGGGGCCGACCCCGCGTCCGGTGGTGCCGATGCGGCGCTTGCCGAGGAAGCGCTCGGTGACCCGGTCGATCGTCTGGTGGTAGGGGGCGATGATGTGCGCGTTGGCGCTGATGAGCGGGTGCGGCACGTGGACGCCGCGCGAGGCCAGCACGTCGAGTTCCTGCTTGAGCACGTCGAGGTCGATGACCACGCCGTTGCCGATCACGGTGACCGTCTTCGGGTTGAGGATGCCGGAGGGCAGCAGATGCAGGACGAACTTCTCGCCATCGACGACGATGGTGTGGCCGGCGTTGTTGCCGCCGGAGTAGCGCACGCAGAAATCGACGCGGTCGCCGAGCGCGTCGGTGGCCTTTCCCTTGCCTTCGTCGCCCCATTGGGCACCCACAACGACGATGCTGGGCATGGTTCCTCCTCAGCCGCGGCCACTGGGGCCCGCACAAACTCGAAGCCCGTCGCGATCAGGCGCAACCGGGCTCTTGCCACTCGACGGTATCCCTCGGCCCCGACGCGCGACGACCGCGCCCGCATCGGCGGACGGGATCGTTACCCACTCTTGACCTGCTCAGCGGCCCCCGGACGCCGCCCCGCGGAGGTCGACGTGGTGGTCGACGGCCCGTCGCACCAGCTCGACGACGTGCGGGTCGTCGACCCGGTAGAACTGGTGCTTGCCGCGGCGCCGGGCGCTCACCAGCCCCGCCAGCCGCAGCTTGGCGAGGTGCTGGCTCACCGACGGCCCGCTCGCCCCGAGCAGTTCCGTGAGCTCACCCACGTCGTGCTCCTGCTGGGCCAGCACCCACAGGAGCTGCAGGCGGGGCGGCGACGCGAGCATCGAGAAGGTGTGCGCGGCCTCGTCGATGACCGCGGCCTCGGGCAGCGGCACGCTCTCGCTCATGGCCCCAGTCTCACGCCACTTCATCGCTTGCGCAACTGTTGAGTCGACGTAGGCAAGGCTCACCTAATCACTTGCGCAAGTATTTGACGATGGGCCGCACGCGAGGTTCACTGGGGCTGTGCCGATTCCGGCCGCACCCCCACGCGTCCTCGAGGAGCCGTCATGACCGATGCCCGCCGCACCGACGACAGCACGACTCGCACCGGCTCCGCGGCCGGCTCCCAGGAGGTCGTCGACGACGAGCTCCAGGCGATGATCGACCACGCCGGCGAGGGCCACTCCAAGCACAGCGGAGCCCGGCTCAACTGGCTGCGGGCCGGCGTCCTCGGGGCCAACGACGGCATCGTGTCGATGTCGGGCCTTGTCATCGGCGTCGCGGCCGCCGGAGCCACATCTGCGACGATCCTCACCGCCGGACTCGCGGGGATCGCGGCCGGCGCGCTGTCGATGGCCGCCGGCGAGTACGTCTCGGTGAGCACCCAGCGCGACACCGAGATGGCCCTCATCGCCAAGGAACGCCAGGAACTCGCGGAGTTCCCCGAGGAGGAGTTGCGCGAGCTGGCCGGCCTCTACGTCCAGAAGGGCCTCACCGCCCAGCTCGCCCTCGAGGTGGCCACCCAGCTGCACGCCCACGACGCGCTCGCCGCGCACGCCGAGACCGAGCTGGGCATCGACCACGAGGAGTTCACCAGCCCCTGGCACGCGGCGCTCGCCTCGATGATCTCGTTCCTCGTCGGCTCGATCATCCCGACGCTCACGATCGTGCTCATCCACGGCACTGTCGGCATGGTGGCGACGGTCGTCGCCGCCGGCCTGGCCCTGCTGCTCACGGGCTACATCAGCGCCGCCCTCGGCGAGGCGCGACGCGGGCGGGCGATGGCGCGCAACGTCATCTGGGGCCTCGCGGCGATGGCCGTCACCTACGGCATCGGCGCCGCGGTGGGCACCCGGGTCTGACGTCGGGGACGCCGGCGAGGGCGCCCACGGGCTGGGACTCCACCCTTTCGGGGGTGCAGGGGCGTAGGTTGTTCGGCCCGGGTACCGGGCACCGCCCGGCCCTGCTGCAAGGAGCCCCACATGAACCTGTTACGCACCAAGTCGGTCGAGCAGTCGATCCACGACACCGACGAACCCGAGTACCAGCTGCGGAAGAGCCTCACCTGGCTCGACCTCACCGTGTTCGGCGTCGGCGTGGTCATCGGCGCCGGCATCTTCACCCTCACCGGCCGCGCAGCCCACAGCGTCGCCGGTCCGTCCATCGTGCTGAGCTTCGTGCTCGCCGCCATCGCCTGCGGCCTCGCCGGCATCTGCTACGCGGAGTTCGCCTCGACCGTTCCCGTGTCGGGGTCCGCCTACACGTTCAGCTACGCCTCGCTCGGGGAGTTCTTCGCCTGGGTCATCGGGTGGGACCTCATCCTCGAGATGTTCCTCGGCGCGTCCGTCGTCGCGCAGGGCTGGAGCATCTACCTCGAGATCCTCCTCGGGAAGTTCGGCATCACGATCCCCGCGGCAGTCGCCTACGGCAGCCACTTCGACCTCATGGCCGCCCTGCTCGTCATCGTGCTCGGGTCGCTCGTCGCGCTCGGCATCAAGGAGTCGATGCGGGTGAACATGGCGCTGGTCGGCATCAAGGTGTTCATCGTCCTGTTCGTGATCTTCGCCGGCCTCCAGTTCGTCCGCACCAGCAACTACTCCCCGTTCATCCCGCCGACCGCGCCGTCGGCCACCGGCAGCGGCCTCACCCAGCCGCTGTTCCAGTGGTTCACCGGGGCCGCCCCGAGCAACTTCGGCGTCAGCGGCATCTTCGCCGGTGCGGCGCTCGTGTTCTTCGCCTACATCGGCTTCGACGTGGTGGCCACCGCCGCCGAGGAGACCCGCAACCCGCAGCGCGACCTGCCCATCGGCATCATCTTGTCGCTCATCATCTGCACCGTGCTGTACGTGGCGGTCACCCTGGTCGTCACGGGCATGGTCCGCTACGACAAGCTCGACCCCAACGGCGCGCTCGCGGCGGCGTTCGTCCAGAACGGGCGCGGCTGGATGGCGGCGCTCATCTCCGCCGGCGCCGTGGCCGGCCTCACCACCGTCGTCCTCACGCTCATGGTCGGCGCCACCCGGCTGATCTTCGCGATGGCCCGCGACAACCTGCTGCCGATGGGCCTGGCCAAGGTGCACGCCACCCGCCGGACGCCCTGGCTCATCACCATCATCGTCACCGTCGCCTGCGCGCTGGTCGCCGGCTTCACGCCCGTCGGCAAGCTCGAGGAGATGGTCAACATCGGGACGCTGTCGGCGTTCGTGCTGGTGAGCATCGGCGTCTGGGTGCTGCGGCGCAAGCGTCCCGACCTCAAGCGCTCGTTCCGCGTGCCGCTCGTGCCGGTGCTGCCGATCGTCTCGGCGGTGGTGTGCTTCTGGCTCATGCTCAACCTGTCGATCGAGACCTGGCTGCGCTTCCTCATCTGGTTCGCCATCGGCATGGTGATCTACTTCGGCTACTCCTACAAGCACTCGCGCCTCGGCACGGGTCGCCCGCTGAGCCCGGAGTTCGAGGAGATCCTGCTCGAGAACCACTGAGGCCCGTTGGGGCCCCGTCCGCGTCCGCCCCGGGCGTACGGTTCGTCGCCCGGGGCGTACGGTTCGTCGCTTTTCGGCGGCATTTCGTACGCCCTCAGACGATTCCTACGCCCGCCGGACGCCGCCCGCCCGCGCCCTCGCACCCGCGCGTCCAGGGGGCCCGGTTCCGGGGGCCCCGGCGACTGTCGGGGCGGCACGGCCGTCCGGGGTAGACTTGACCGGCCGCCCGGTGCTCCTGCCGCTGCGCGCATCCCCCTCCTGAACGGACCTGCCGCCGCATGCCCACACGCAATGACCTGCGCAATGTCGCGATCGTCGCCCACGTCGATCACGGCAAGACCACCCTCGTCGACGCCATGCTCTGGCAGTCGGGGGCCTTCCGCGAGGGCGCGGACGTCAACACCCGGGTGATGGACTCGATGGACCTCGAGCGCGAGAAGGGCATCACCATCCTCGCGAAGAACACCGCGGTCAAGCACCGCATGGACGACGGAACCGACGTCACCATCAACATCATCGACACCCCGGGCCACGCGGACTTCGGCGGCGAGGTCGAGCGCGGCCTGGAGATGGTCGACGGCGTCCTGCTGCTCGTCGACGCGTCCGAGGGCCCGCTTCCGCAGACCCGGTTCGTGCTCCGCAAGGCGCTCGCCAAGAACCTGCCGATCATCGTCGTCGTCAACAAGGTCGACCGCCCGGACGCCCGGATCGCCGAGGTGCTCGAGGAGACCTACGAGCTGTTCATGGACCTCATCGACGACGAGCAGGCCCACGTGCTCGACTTCCCGGTGGTCTACGCCAGCGCCAAGGCCGGACGTGCGTCGCGCAACCAGCCCGCGGACGGCGGCATGCCCGACTCGGAGAACCTGCAGCCGCTGTTCGAGACGATCATGGAGTTCGTGCCGGCCCCCTCCTACGCCGAGGGCGCCCCGCTCCAGGCGCACGTCACCAACCTCGACGCGTCCCCCTACCTCGGACGCCTGGCGCTCTGCCGGATCATGGAGGGCGAGATCAAGCGCGGGCAGACGGTGGCCTGGTGCCGGGCCGACGGCTCGATCAGCAACGTCCGGCTCTCGGAGCTGCTCATGACCAACGCTCTCGACCGGGAGCCGGCCGACAGCGCGGGCCCCGGCGACATCGTGGCCATCGCCGGCATCCCCGAGATCATGATCGGCGACACGCTCGCCGACCCGAACGACCCGCGTCCGCTGCCGCCGATCCACATCGACGAGCCCTCGATCTCGATGACCATCGGCATCAACACCTCGCCGCTGTCGGGCCGCTCGGGCAAGAACCTCACCGCGCGCCTCGTCAAGGCCCGGCTCGACCAGGAACTCATCGGCAACGTGTCGATCCGGGTCAACGACACCGATCGGCCGGACGCCTGGGAGGTGCAGGGACGAGGGGAGCTCCAGCTCGCGGTGCTCGTCGAGATGATGCGCCGCGAGGGCTTCGAGCTCACCGTCGGCAAGCCCCAGGTCGTCACCCGCGAGATCGACGGCAAGCTGCACGAGCCGTTCGAGTACCTCACCATCGACGTGCCCGAGGACTTCCTCGGCGTGGTCACCCAGCTGCTCGGCCTGCGCAAGGCCCGGATGGAGCAGATGGTCAACCACGGCACCGGCTGGGTGCGGCTCGAGTACCACGTGCCCGCGCGCGGCCTCATCGGCTTCCGCACCGAGTTCCTCACCGAGACCCGGGGCACGGGGATCATGCACCACGTCTTCAACGGCTTCGAGCCGTGGGTCGGCGAGCTGCGCACCCGCAGCACCGGCTCGCTCGTGGCCGACCGCCAGGGCGTCGTCACCTCGTACGCGCTGTTCAATCTGCAGGAGCGGGGAACGATGTTCGTCTCCCCCGGCACCGAGGTGTACGAGGGCATGGTCGTCGGCGAGAACCCCCGCGCCGAGGACATGGACGTCAACCCGGCCAAGGAGAAGAAGCTCACCAACGTCCGCTCGTCCACCGGCGAGGAGCTCGAGCGGCTGATCCCGGCCAAGGTGCTCAACATGGAGCAGGCGCTGGAGTTCTGCGCGCCCGACGAGTGCGTCGAGGTGACGCCGACCACCGTGCGCATCCGCAAGGTGGCGCTCAGCGCCAACGAGCGGGCCAAGCAGCGCAGCCGGGCCAAGAACCTCTGAGCCCGCGGGCCCGGACGCCGGGTCGTCCGGGCCCCCCGCTCGTCCGGGTTCCTGCGAAATTCACCCCTGCTGCCACACCCCCGACCCCACGGACGCCGTGTGGCAGGAGAGGCAAGATTCGCAGAAATCCCGGGCGCGTGCGACCCATCGGGACGCGGCCGAGTCACTCTCCAGGACGCCGCAGAGGCGGCCGCGGCGTAGAATCCTGAGTAGGGCATCGTTCGTTTCGGGGGTGCGAAATGATGCGTCGACTAGCCCATATCCTGCTGTCCGGCATCACCGCGGTCGGGGTGCTGATCGCGACACCAATCATCGCGCCGAGCGCGGCACACGCGACGCCCGGCACGACCGCGACGCTCGTCAGCGCAGCCCCGAGCCCCAGCCGGGTGGTCGCCGCCTGGGGCTACCGCGGCACCACCGTCTCCACCCTCCAGCGCAACCTCGCGACGCTCCGCCTGTTCCCCGCCACCTCGGTCACCGGCTACTTCGGGCCGATCACCCAGGCGTCCGTGCGCCGCTTCCAGCAGACCCACCACCTGGCCGTGACGGGGATCGTCACCCAGTCGGTCTACGACCTCATCGCCCGGGAGGCCCGGGCCCGCACGGCGTCCATGCAGAACGTCGTGGTCGCGGCACGCGGTTCCCAGGGCTCCACGGTCGCCGCCATCCAGCGGAACCTCGCCAGGCTGGGCCTGTTCCCCGCCACCTCGGTCACCGGCTACTTCGGCCCGATCACGCAGGCATCGGTGACGCGGTACCAGGCCTCCCGGCGCCTCGCCCAGACCGGCGTCGTGACCCGGGCCCTCTACGACCGGCTGGCCAAGGACGCCGCAACGCGCCCGGCGTCCTCGGTGCTCGATCCCCGGTGCCTCACCGGCGCCCGGGTGTTGTGCATCAGCAAGACGACCCGCACCCTCTACTACGTCACCAACGGCCGGATCGTCACCTCGATGGCCGCCCGGTTCGGCGCATGGAACACGCCGACCCGTGAGGGCAGCTTCCGGGTCTACTGGAAGTCGGAGCGCCACTGGAGCACGCTGTACGGCTCCGCGATGCCGTTCTCGATGTTCTTCAGCGGCGGCCAGGCGGTGCACTACTCGTCCGACTTCGCCGCCCGCGGCTATGCCGGCGCCAGCCACGGCTGCATCAACATCCGCGACTACGGCCGGCTGCACTGGGTGTTCGACCAGGTGCGCGTCGGCGACAAGGTCGTCGTCTACCGGTGAGGCGTGGCTCAGGCGGTCTCGGGTGAGAGCTCCGGACGCAGCGAGAGCACCAGACAGCCGGCCAGCGTGACGACGAACCCGGTGCCGGCCACGAGGCCGAGGTGCGGCCGCACGGCGTCCCCCAGCAGGCCGAGGCCGACGGCTGCGGGCACCAGGGTCTCCACCGTCACCGTGATGGCCGCGACGGATGTGGTGCGGCCGCGGCCCAGCGCCTGGGCGTAGCCGACCACGCCGATCACGGCGCTGCCGAGGATCGCCCAGAGCGCCGGCTGGGCGAGGGTGTGCCACCACGGGTGGCCGACGTCCAGCACCCGGGACGCCACGCCGACCACGCCGTAGCCGAGACCGCTCGTGGCCGCCAGCAGCACGACGGAGCCGGCCGGCGAGCGCCAGCGGATCCCGACGAGCAGGGCGACGGCCAGGGGCACGACGGTGGCGAGGATCCACCAGCCGAGGCGGTCGGAGCCGGGCCGGGCCGGGCCGTCCACTGCGGTGAGCGCCAGCAGCACGAGACCCAGCGCCACGGCCGCCAGTGCCACCACCTCGCGGGCCAGCAGCCGCACGTGCAGCACCACGACGACGAGCACGGCGGTGACCGCCACCGACGACGCGACGGCCGACTCGACGAGGAACAGGGGCAGGCTGCGCAGCGCGGCGATCGAACTGAGGAAGCCGACGCCGTCGAGGGCCAGGCCGAGGACGAACGGGTACCCGAGCCGCACCCTCGTGCGGAACGACGAGCCGGGCGGCCGTCCCGCCACCCGCCGGACGCCGACCGCCTGCAGCACCGTGGCGGTGCCGTAGGCGAGGGCGGCGGCCAGCGCCCCCACCAGTCCCCAGGGCACCGGTCGGCCCGTCAGCGGGACGCCGGGACGCCGCCGAAGGCCTCGTCGAGGGCCTCGGCGCTCGCCCGCACGACCCCGACCGGCTCCCCGTGCCCGAGCACCCGGTCGTTGGGCACGACCGCAAGCTGCTCGCGGGTCGCGGCACCCAACCGGACGAGCACCTCGACGGCCACGGCGAACTGGCCGCGGTGGGAGCCGTCGTCGCTCTTGAGCGCGATACCGGTGCCGTCAGCGAGCCCGATGGCCAGGCAGCCCTCGGCCCCGCCCTTGCAGATGAGGCCGGGAACAGCGCGGTGCAGGAAGTACTCGGCCGTCCCGGTGCCGGAGGGGTATTCGGGGTGCGCCCGGTAGGCGTCCGCGACCCGCCGCGCGGGGCCGTCGGACGCCGCCGCGATCGCCCCGAACGCCCTGGCCAGGCCGGTCAGCGGCACGGCGAACAGCGGGGCGCCGCACCCGTCGACGGTGACGTGCGAGGCGTCCCCGCACCACTCGGCGATGGTGCGGCGGATCGCGCGCTGCAGCGGGTGGTCGACGTCGAGGTAGGTGGCGACCGGCCAACCGGCCCGCACGCAGGTGCGCACCATCGACGCGTGCTTGCCGGAGCAGTTCTGGGCGAGCGGCTCGCTGCCCCGCCCGGCGCGCAGCCACGCGGCTTTTGCGTCGTCCCCGATCGGCAGGTCGGGCGTGTTCTGCAGGTCCGCGATTGTGAGACCCGCCCCCGCGAGGATCGACCGGACGCCGGCGAGGTGGAAGTCCTCCCCGCGGTGGGACGCCGCGGCGAGCGCCAGTTCGCTGCCCTCGGTGTCGAGCCCCGCCTCGAGCATCGCGATCGCCTGCAGTGGCTTGATCGACGAGCGCGGGTACATCGGCGCATCGACCGCACCGAGGGACGCCACGAGGCTCCCGTCGGGCGCGGTGACGGCGAGGCGCCCCCGGTGCACGGTCTCGACGAGGTCTCCCCTGACCACTTCGACGAGGATGGGGTCGGCGTCCAGGGGCGTGCTCACGGGCGGGCTGTCCTTTCGGATCGGGTGGGTGGGATCGGGTGGGTCTGTGGGGGTGGGGATCGGTGGGGTCGGGGGTCAGCCACGGAGGTTGGGCCGCACGTGCAGCCCGACCTCGGGGTCGACGAGAATCTCCTGGGCCGCCGCGACCCCGGCGATGTCGAGCGTGGCGTCGGGGGGGACGTTGCGCTTGAGCAGCCCGAGGCCGATCGGCCCGAGTTCGTGGTGCAGCGCGGCGGAGCCGAGGAAGCCGACGCTGCGGCCGCCGTCGGTGATCTCCGATCCCGGGGCGGGAAGGGTGTGCCCGCTGCCGTCGAGATGCAGCGCGACCAGCCGCCGGGGCGGCCGGCCGAGCGTGTGCACGCGGGCGACGGTCTCCTGGCCGCGGTAACAGCCCTTGTCGAGGTGGGTGCCGACGAGGCCGATCTCGTTGGGGATGGTGCGCTCGTCGGTGTCGACGAAGATCCTCGGGACGCCGGCGGCGATCCGCAGGGCGTCGAACGCCCACACGCCGGCCTCCGGCAGCCCGGGCCAGCCGGACCCGCGCGGAACCAGCACCTCGACGGCGTCCGTCTCGCCCGCGGGGATGTCGCTCGTGCGCACCAAGCCACCCTCGGGCAGGGTGGCGGCGTCCAGGGCGGACGCGGCGAGCCACACGACCTCGAGGTCGTCGCTGCGGTCGCGCACCTCGACCTGGCGCATGAACCGCATCCGGTCGAGCCATGAGACGAGCGCGGCGACGTGGCCGGGCTCGGTGAACGCCCAGAAGGTCTCGCCGTCGTCGACGCCGTACAGCACGTGCTCGACGTGCCCCGTCGGCGAGAGCACGAGGGCGGTGGTCGAGGTGCCGGGGGCCAGCCGCTCGAGGTGCTGGCTGGTGAGCGAGTGCAGCCAGCCGAGACGATCCGGCCCGGTGACGGTGAGGACGCCGCGATTGGCCAGTCGCACCACGGCCCGGCCCTCGGCGAGGTCGCGCTGCTCGCGGAGGGGATTGCCGGCGTGCCACACCAGCCCCGCGTCGACGCCGTCCTCGACGCGGACCACGCCCGCCCGCTCGGTGCCGGACGCCGTGCCGACCGGCCTGGTGGTCACTGCTCCACCCGCTGGAGGCGCGCCCACATGTACGGCTGCAGCGGGACGTCGTCGGTCGCCCGGTCGAACGTCCACAGCAGGTCGCTCTCGACGTTGCCGTACAGCCGCTGGCCGCCGGTGTAGGTGAGCTCGGCGGTGCTGGTGCGCATCACCGCGTCACTGACCAGTTCGATCTTGGCCCCGGTGATCTTGCCCACCCACACCTCGCTCCACCCCTCGGGAGAGCTGAGCACGAGCTCGACGCTGCCGTCGTTCTGCGGGCGCCAGAAACCGGTCTCCATGCTCAGCGGTGCGAGCGGCAGGCCGTTCTCGTCGCGCGTGAACGTCTGGGAGATGTAGTGCAGGTAGGGGCCACCGAAGGTGTCGATGTCGATCTGCTGGCCGTACTCGAAGTCGCCGACACCCGGCCAGCTGCCGTGGCCGTTGCCCTCCCAGCGCCCGATCATCCAGGCGAGGGCCATGAGCTGCGGGTTGAGGTCGGACGAAATCTCGAAAGGCATGCGTGCTCCTCGGGGCTGGCGGGTGGTCAGGCGGACGGCTCGTCGTCGCCCGCGGACGCGTCACCGACCACGCGCCGCGCCTGCATCAGCACGACGGCGAGCAGCCCCAGCGCCACGGCGGCGATGAGGAAACACGCCACGGCGAGAGCCACGGCGGCGAAGGTCGACACCCAGCCAGCCTAGTGTCGGCCGCCGCGATCCCCTAACCCCCCTGGTGCTGGTCGGGGGCGCCCAGGCGCCGCTCGAACACCGACGAAACGGTCACGTAGCGGCGTCCGGCGTCGTCGGGCCAGCTCTCCACGGTGCTGCCCACCTGCCGGTAGCCGAGCCTGCGGTACAGGGACGCCGCGCCCGGGTTGTCGTGCTCGGCGGCCAGCCGCACCGCGGGCAGCCCGGACGCCGCGGCCCGCGCCTCCAGCACGCCGACGAGCGCGGTCCCGAGACCGAGGCGCTGCCAGTCGGGGCGCACCGCGAGCAACCACAGCCACGCCCAGTCGGTGCTCCGGGCGAGATCGAGGGCACCCATGGCGACGACGACGCCGGTGGGCAGTTCGGCGACCACCGCCTCCGCGTCACCCCGCCACGTGGCCTCGACGACCCCGCCGAGGGTCCTGCGGTGCGCGGCACCGCCCGACCACTCGAGCGCGTCGAGGTCGGTCTGCTGGAGGTCGCGCACGTCGAGGTCGATGCCCAGATGCATGAGCCCATCCTGCCGCCCGCCGGCGTCCGGTGGACCGGGCCGACACCGCTGGGACAGAATCGGGCCCATGCGAGTGGTGGTGCAGCGGGCGGCGTCCGCCTCGGTGACCGTCGACTGCCAGGTGGTCGCCCGGCTCGACTCCCCCGGCCTCATGGTGCTCGTCGGTGTCACCCACGGCGACACCCCCGACGTCGCCCGGCGGCTGGCCCGCAAGGTGTGGGAGTTGCGGATCCTCGACGACCCGTTCGACCCGGGCCCCGGGCGGGAGCGCTCGGCGAGCGACCTCGGCGCCCCGATCCTCGCCGTGAGCCAGTTCACCCTCTACGCCGACACCCGCAAGGGACGCCGCCCGTCGTGGAGCGCCGCGGCGCCCGGCCCGGTGAGCGAGCCGCTGGTCGAGGAGTTCGTCACCGGCCTGCGGGAGCTGGGAGCCCGGGTGCAGACCGGCGTGTTCGGGGCGGACATGAAGGTGGCCCTCGTCAACGACGGCCCGGTGACCATCACCATGGACCTCGAGGCCTGAGCGGCCGGGTCACGCCCACGAGAACAGGTAGCCGATCGCACCCTGCAGCAGGGTGACCACGGCCGCGGCGGACACGATCCAGGCGGGGACCATCGCGTTGCGGACGCCGAGGCTCCTCGCCCGGGAGCACAATCGCAGCGACACACCCACCGCCACCCCGAACAGCAGCAGCATCATCGCGATCATGACGAGGGCGAGCCACCAGGGGGCGCGGGTGCCCTCCTCCAGTCCGGCCCACGCGGCGAGCGGTTCACCGATGAGGAATGCCCCGATGTAGGCAACGGGGATGCCGAGCAGGCTGAGCCAGGCCCGGCGGGCGGCTCGTGAGCGGTCCATGACGGTCCCTTCCACTTCTCATGGTAGGAACCACGGCAGCGCCGCACCCGGGCGGCGTCCGACTCCTCGCGCTGGGTGGGGCCGCCCGGCGTCAGGGCGCGGACGTGAAGATGTCGACGGTCGACATGAGGGTCGCGTTGGTCTCGGCCCACGGCCCCCGCCCGGGCGCGGAGACGTCGAGGATGTTGAGGGTCACCTTGCCGTCGACGTCGACCGGCGGGATGGTGATGATCTGCTCCCCCTCCTGGTGGTCGGCGAGGGTCTGCACGGTGAAACGGCCGTCGGGCAGCGTCCACCGCACCTTCAGCACCCGGCGGTACTTCTCGTAGAGGTCGGTGCTGCCACTCGTGCTCGCGAACCCGTTGATGATGCCGAACCCGACGACCGTGCTGCCGTGCGGCACGGTGAACGTCAGCCGCTGGCCCGAGGCGTTGCCGTAGCAGCGCCAGGCGGTGTCGGCGTTGCCGTCGACGAGGTTGGCCGGCGAGTAGGACGCCGAGCCGCCGGTGGTGTGCAGGGGCGGCTGGGTGCAGGTGGAGGTGACCTCCGTGACGGCGAGCGGTTGCAGGTGCCCCGAGTAGGGGCCGGGCACCGACGCGGAGGGGGACGCCGACGACGCGGTCGTCGGCTCGGCCGACACCGTCGCCGTGGGCGTGTCGACCGATTGACCCGCTGCGCGCACGTTCTCGGACCACCAGCTGCCGATGAGCAGCCCGATGGCCAGGGCCAGCGACAGCAGCAGGGACGCCTGGATCACCCGCCGCACCCGGCTGGCCCGGTTCACTCCGTGCACGGCCACCGGCGTCTCGCGCACCTCACCGAGAGAGAAGGTGGCACCCGCCGCGTTGGATCCGAACGTGCCGGGCGGATGCACCGTGTCTCCACCGGCCTCACCGTCGGCTGGGGGATGCTGGTCGAGCGGCCGCACCTCGGTGGGCGCGTCGGGCGCCGGCTCGCCCACTACGGCGGCGTCGGCGTCCTCAGCGGGCATGCCCTCGGCGGCCCCCGGCTGGTCGGCCTGGGCGTCTCGCGCCCGAAACCACTCGTCGGGCAGGCTGCCGCTCACGGCCGCGAGTCTAGCCCGCGGGCGCCGACCGGCCGGCCCGTGGCGGCGCCACTATAGTTCTGTGCCGGTGGGGCACCCTCGCCGACCGCGAGCAGGAGGGGTTGATGGCCAAGCTCTTGCTCGTCGGTCCCGACGTGGCCGGCCCGCCGGTGCCGCCCCCCTCGTTCAGTCTCCTGCCCCACCCGATCACCGCGGTGAGCGGCCTCGAGGAGGCCCTCGACGCGGCGGCGGACGCCGAGGTGATCGTCGTCGACGCGCGCAAGGAGCCCGCGTGGGCCCGCGGCACCTGCCAGCAGCTCGCCGGGGCAGCGCCCAACCAGCCGCTCCTCCTGCTCATCACCGCGCAGGCCACCCCCGTGCTCACCCCCGAGTGGGGACTCGACGACTTCGTCCTCGAGGATGCCTCGCCGGGCGAGGTGGACGCACGGGTCCGGCTGCTCATGCTGCGGCGTCCCGAAGCCGGGACGATCTCCGGCGGCCCGATCGTCATCGACGAGGCCGCCTACACGGTGACCGTCGACCATCACCCCCTCGACCTCACCTACACCGAGTTCGAGCTGCTCAAGTACCTCGTCACCCACCCCGGCCGGGTGCTCACCCGGGAGACCCTGCTCAGCGAGGTCTGGGGATACGACTACTACGGGGGCACCCGCACCGTCGACGTCCACATCCGCCGGCTGCGGGCGAAGCTGGGGCCCGAGACCGAGGGGTGCATCACCACGGTCCGCAACGTCGGCTACCGCTTCTCCCCGTTGCCGCACGGCGGACGCTGAGGGGTCCGGGGGACGCCGTCTGCCCTCCGGCGACGTGGGCTAGCGTTGACATGTGTCCACGTCCACCTACCGAACCGGCGCACCCACCCACTCCGAGCAGGCGTCGATCGCCGCGCTGATCAACGAGGTGCAACGGGTCGACGGTGTCGACCCCCTCAACGAGAACGCCCACTTCGCCGCGCTCGCCCAGCGTCCGGCGGTGCACTGGATCGCCCCCAACCCCGGCTCGCCGCATCCGCGCGGCTACGCCCAGTGGGACCCCGAGACCGACAGTGCCGTCATCGTCGTCGACCCGCAGTTCCGGCGTCAGGGGGTCGGCGCGGGGCTGCTCGCCTGCGTCCGCAAGCTGTCGCCCCAGCCGACCCTCTGGGCGTTCGGCAACCTGCCCGAGGCGCAGGCGTTCGCAGCCCACGAGGGGCTCGCCGAGGTGCGACGGTTGCTCGTGATGCGCCGCGACCTGCACGAGCACCCCGCCACCCTCACCGTCGACGACATCGAACCGGCCGGCGTGGTGATCGAGACCTTCCAGCCGGCCGATCTCACCGCCCTCGTCGAGGTGAATGCGGTGGCGTTCGCCCAGCACCCCGAGCAGGGCGACCTCACCGCGGCCGACTTCGAGCAGCGGATGTCGCAGCCGTGGTTCGACCCGGAGGGCCTGCTGCTCGCCAAGGACGACGACTCGGGACGGCTGCTCGGCTACCACTGGACCAAGATCGAACCGCGGGAGCCGGGGGCCGCTCCGGTCGGCGAGGTGTACGCCCTGGCGGTGCTCCCCGAGGCGGGCGGACGCGGGATCGGCCGCGCCCTGCTGGCCGCCGGCGTCCGGTGGATGCAGCACCAGGGGGTCACCGAGGTGATCCTCTACGTCGAGGCGTCCAGCACCCGGGTGGTCGAGATGTACCGGTCCGCTAACTTTGTCACGGTGAGCAGCGACGCCAGCTACCGCTGAGCCGCGCGCCCGGTCCCATCCCGTCGACAAGGAGCCCCATGGACGCGGAACAGCAGACCATCGCGGAGTCGACGAGCGTGCCGCTGGCCGATCTCGAGCTGCCGTCCGACCGGTACAGCGACCGGGAACTGTCCTGGCTGAGCTTCAACAACCGGGTGCTCGACCTGGCCAAGGACCGGGAGCGGATCCCGCTGCTGGAGCGCGCGCGATTCCTCGCGATCTTCTCGTCCAACCTCGACGAGTTCTACATGGTGCGGGTCGCCGGCCTCAAGCGGCGGATCGCCGCGGGGGTCGCCGTGCGCAGCGTGACCGGGCAGATGCCCCGCGACCTCCACGACGCGATCCTCAGCCGCACCCGCCAGCTCGTCACCGACCAGTCACGGGTCTTCCAGCAGGTCGTCCGCCCCGAACTCGCCGCGCAGGGCATCGAGATCCTGCCGTGGGAGCAGCTCACCGCCAGTGAGAAGGACCGGATGCGCACACTGTTCAGCGAGCGGATCTTCCCGGTGCTCACCCCGCTCGCCGTCGACCCGTCGCACCCCTTCCCCTACATCTCCGGGCTCTCGCTCAACCTCGCGGTGATGCTCAAGAACCCGGTGACCGGCGGACGCCAGTTCGCGCGCGTCAAGGTGCCGACGATCCTCGAACGGTTCATCGCCCTCGGCGACAACCGGTTCGTCCCCCTCGAGGAGGTGATCGGACGCCACCTCGAGCACCTGTTCACCGGCATGCAGGTGCTGCAGCACACCACGTTCCGGGTCACCCGCAACGAGGACGTCGAGGTCGAGGAGGACGACGCGGAGAACCTGCTGTTCGCGCTCGAGAAGGAGCTGCTGCGCCGCAAGGTGGGGCGTCCCCCGGTGCGGCTCGAGGTGCAGGACGACATCGACGAGGCGATGCTCGCCCTGCTGTGCAAGCAGCTCGACGTGAGCGAGAAGGAGGTGTTCAGCCTGCCGGCGCCGCTCGACCTCACCGGCCTGTTCGCCATCGCCGACGTCGACCGCGACGACCTCAAGTACCCGAACTTCCGGCCGATCACCCACACCCACCTCGCCGAAGTCGAGACCGCCCAGCCGGCCGACATGTTCGCGGCGCTCAAGCAGCGCGACGTGCTGCTGCACCACCCCTATGACTCGTTCGCCACCTCGGTGCAGCGGTTCATCGAACAGGCCGCGGCCGACCCCGCTGTGCTCGCGATCAAGCAGACGCTGTACCGCACGTCCGGCGACTCCCCCATCATCGATGCCCTCATCGAGGCGGCCGAGGCGGGCAAGCAGGTGCTCGCCCTCGTCGAGATCAAGGCCCGCTTCGACGAGCAGGCCAACATCGCCTGGGCGCGGAAGTTGGAGACCTACGGCGTCCACGTGGTCTACGGGATGGTCGGGCTGAAGACCCACTGCAAGCTCGCGCTCGTCGTGCGCGACGAGAACGACGGGCTGCGCCGGTACGCGCACATCGGCACCGGCAACTACAACCCGAAGACGGCGCGCATGTACGAGGACATGGGCCTGCTCACGTCCAACCCGATCATCACCGACGACATCGCCCGGCTGTTCAACCACCTCTCCGGGATGACCCAGGAGACGAACTACCGCCGGCTGCTGGTCGCGCCGCACGGCATCCGCACCGGGCTGCTCGAGCGCATCGACGCCGAGATCGCCAACCACCAGGCCGGGCTGCCGTCGGGCATCCGGATCAAGGTGAACTCGCTGGTCGACGAGCGGATCACCGACGCGCTGTACCGCGCGTCGCAGGCGGGTGTGCCGGTCGACCTGTGGATCCGCGGGATCTGCACCCTCAAGCCCGGCATCCCGGGGCTCAGCGACAACATCCGCGTCCGCAGCATCCTCGGGCGGTTCCTCGAGCACTCCCGGCTGTTCTGGTTCGCCAACGCCGGGCAGCCGATGGTGGGCATCGGCTCGGCCGACCTCATGCACCGCAACCTCGACCGTCGGGTCGAGGCGGTGGTGAGCCTCAGCAACCAGGCCCACATCGAGGAGGTCGGCCGGCTGTTCAACGAGGCGTTCGACCCGGCCACGGTCTCGTGGGTGCTGGTCGGCGACGAGTGGACGCCGCGCACCCGCGGCGAGGACGGGGAGCCGCTCCAGGACATGCAGGAGCACCTCATCGAGATCACGAGCCGGCGCCGGTGAGCGCCGTCGTGCCGCCCTGCCGGGGGCTGGCGGCGTCCGGCGGTCACCGCGGGGCGGGATCCGCCTGATGGCGAAGGCCGAGCGGGAGATCGTCGCCGCCGGCGCAGTTGTGCTGCGCGAATCGGAGCGGGGCGCCGAGGTGCTCGTCGTGCACCGGCCCGGCTACCGCGACTGGACGCTGCCGAAGGGCAAGCTCAGCGCCCACGAGCCGGCGCCCAGTTGCGCCGTCCGGGAGGTGCGCGAGGAGACCGGGGTCTCGATCAGGCTGGGCCGTCCCCTCGGGTCGGTGCGCTACCCCGTGCCGAGCGGCAGCAAGGTCGTGCACTGGTGGGTGGGCCACGTCCTCGGTGAGAAGCCCCGCAAGCCCAACCGCGAGGTCGATCAGGTGCAATGGCTGCCCGTCGCCGAAGCGGCGTCCCTGCTCACCTACCCCGACGAGCACGAGACGCTGGAACGGGCGGTCGCCACACCCCTCGGCGGCACCATGCTCGTCGTGCGCCACGCCAAGGCCGTCTCCCGCAAGTCGTTCAAGGGCGCATCGGACGCCGAGCGCCCCCTGTCGGCCCGCGGGCAGCGCCAGGCGCAGCATCTCGCCGATCTGCTCGGCGCCTACGGGGTCGCGGAGCTGGTCAGCTCGACGTCCGTGCGCTGCGTCGACACCCTCACCCCCTACGCCACGGCGACCCGGCACGCGGTGCGCCGGGTCGACCTGCTGAGCGAGGAGAAGGGCGAGGTGTCGCCGAAGCTCGTGCGCACCTACGTCGCCCGCCTCGCCGCACACGCGGCCGAGCGGCCCCAGAAGCCGATCGCCGTGTGCGGCCACCGTCCGGTGCTGCCCGACATGTTCCTCGGGATGGGAGTGGAGGCCCGGTCGCTCGCCCCGGCCGAGGTCGTCGTCGTCCATCTCGCTCCCGATGGGGGTGCCGCGGAGGTGGAGGACCACCTCTGCCCGGGGTGAGCGCGCCGGGTCACGCGGCGATCTGACGGAGGGCCTCCTCGACCGCCTCCCGGCTGGTCGGACGGACGAGCCGGGCGACCTCGACGCCGTCGCGCAGGAAGATCGCCGTGGGCCAGAGCTTCACCCGGAACGACCGGCCCAGCGGGCGTCCCTTGCCGTCCTCGACCTTGAGGTAGGTGAGGTTCTCCTCCGCCGAGAGCACCGGGTCGAGGTAGCGGTGCGACGCCCGGCAGTACCCGCACCAGTTGGTGCCGAACTCGACGACGACGGCTCCCGTGAGGGCGTCGATGTCCGCCCGCTCGGGCTGGCGCTCCTCGTATCCCAGCGTGTCCATGCCGCCCAGAGTAATCGGGGTTCCCGAGGGGGACGCCGGGGCTGCGCCACGACCAGGGACGGGACAGCGTCCACAACCAGAAGTGGGCATTGACCAGTTCCGGGTCGACATCGGACCACAACCGGCCAGCGCCCTGCTGGGCTACCTGGGTGCCTGTGGATAACCCCCGAGTGGAGCCGGTGGCGGTGCTTGAGTGACTCTCGTGTATGCGCGCCAGGTGGTCCCTCCGGATGCCGTCCGCCTCGCTCGTCGACGAGCGGGCGCCATCGCTCGCGCCGAGCTGCGCACCCATGGAGTCACCGATCAGGTGATCAAGCGCCTCGTGAGGGACGGGCACCTGCGGCCGGTCACGCGAGGCGTCTATGCCGTGGGCACGGTCAGCTGGTCGACGCGAGCCTGGGCCGGCCTCCTCGTCGCAGGCGAGTCGTCCTGTCTCTCCGGCCTGGCGGCCGCCCATGTCTGGAACCTGACCGCCGAACCGCCGGAGGAGATCGAGGTCCGCACGGCCGGGCATCCTCACCGCCGCGACGGTTTCCGCTTCGTGCGAGGCGCACTCCTTGCCAGTGAGGGTGCCCCGCCACGGACGACGCTGGAGCGCACCGCCATCTCCCTCGCCTCGCGGGCGAGGACGATGGACGGAGCCGCCCATTGGGTCACCCGGGCCCTGGCCGAGCGGGGTCGGATCGAGCAGTTGCTCGCCGTGACAGAGGATGTGGCGAACCTCCGTCGGCGTCGCGAGCTGCTGGACCTGCTGCGCGAACTGGAACCAGGCGTGGAGAGCGCGCTGGAGCACCGCTATCTGCAGGCCGTCGAGCGCGCGCACGGGCTCCCCCAGCCGGAGCGCCAGGTGGGCACCGAGGGTGAGCGCCTCGACCTGCTCTATCGGGACGTCGGGGTGGTCATCGAGCTGGACGGCCGGCTCGGGCACGTCGATGACGGCGTCTTCCGTGACCTGCGCCGCGACAACCGGCACGCGGAGCAGGGGCTCCTCACCCTCCGGTTCGGCTGGACCGATGTGACGCGCAACCCGTGCGCCGTGGCCGCCCAGATCGCCTCGACACTGCGCGCTCGCGGATGGACGGGCCAGGCAACGCGATGCGCTCGATGTGCGCAAGCACTGGCCAGTTGAGGGTGGACATCGACCTCGAAGGGGCCACCACCGAGACCCACAACGGGACACTGCCCAGTTGCGGGTCGACGTCGAACCCCAACTGGACAGCGCTTCGAAGCGGGCCTCCCCCGCCCCGACGGGCAGCCCCGGACGCCGGGGGCCGAAACACGGGTGAGCCGCCCGGCCGGCGTCCGATAAAATCGCGGGGGCGCCGGATCGGCGCACGACGACAAGGGGAAGCACGTGACTGAGCAGGCCCAGGACATGCGTGAGCAGCGGCGGTACGACGCCGCCGCGGCGCAGGAGAAGTGGCAGAAGTACTGGGAGGAGAACCAGACCTTCGCCACGCTCGACGACGGGTCGAAGCCGCGCCGCTACCTGCTCGACATGTTCCCCTACCCCTCGGGCGACCTGCACATGGGTCACGCCGAGGCGTATGCGATGGGCGACGTCATCGCCCGGTTCTGGCGCATGCAGGGCTTCGACGTCATGCACCCGATCGGCTGGGACAGCTTCGGCCTGCCTGCGGAGAACGCGGCGATCAAGCGCAACGCCCACCCGGCGGAGTGGACCTACGCGAACATCGAGACCCAGGCCCGCTCGTTCAAGCGCTACGGGCTGAGCCTCGACTGGTCGCGTCGGCTGCACACCAGCGACGAGGGCTACTACCGCTGGACGCAGTGGCTGTTCACCCATTTCTACGAGCGGGGCCTCGCCTACCGCAAGGACTCCTACGTCAACTGGTGCCCGGTCGACCAGACGGTGCTGGCCAACGAGCAGGTCATCCAGGGCATGTGCGAGCGCTGCGGCAGCCCGGTAACCAAGCGCCAGCTCAACCAGTGGTACTTCAAGATCACCGACTACGCCCAGCAGCTGCTCGACGACATGAGCCAGCTCGAGGGCGGCTGGCCCGACCGGGTGCTGGCGATGCAGCGCAACTGGATCGGCCGCTCCGAGGGGGCCTACGTCGACTTCCGGGTGCCCGGGCGCGACGAGCCGATCACCGTGTTCACCACCCGCCCCGACACCCTGTTCGGCGCGACCTTCATGGTCGTCGCCCCCGACAGCCCGCTGGCCGACGAGATCGTGTCGGACGCCGCGCGTCCCGCGTTCGAGGCCTACCTCGAGAAGACCAAGCAGTCGACCGAGATCGAGCGGCAGTCGACCGAGCGGGAGAAGACCGGCGTCGACCTCGGCGTCGTCGCGATCAACCCGGTCAACGGGGCGGAGGTGCCGATCTGGGCCGCCGACTACGTGCTGTCCGAGTACGGCACCGGCGCGATCATGGCCGTCCCCGCCCACGACCAGCGCGACCTCGAGTTCGCGACGAAGTTCGGGCTGCCGGTCATCCGGGTCATCGACACCGGCGAGCCCGACCCGCGCGAGTCGGGCGTCGCCACCACCGGCGACGGCTCCTACATCAACTCGGGCCTGCTCGACGGCCTGCACGGCAAGGCCGCCGGCGTCGCCCGGATGGTCGAGAAGCTGGACGCCGACGGCACCGGGCGCGCGACCGTCACCTTCCGCCTGCGCGACTGGCTGCTGAGCCGCCAGCGGTTCTGGGGCTGCCCGATCCCGATCATCCACTGCCCCACGTGCGGTGAGGTGCCGGTGCCCGACGACCAGCTCCCGGTGCGCCTGCCCGACCTGCGCGGCGCCGACCTGGCGCCGAAGGGCACGTCGCCGCTGGCGGGCGAGGCGGCGTCCGAGTGGCGCACCGTCACCTGCCCGACGTGTGGTGGGCCGGCCGAGCGCGACACCGACACGATGGACACCTTCGTCGACTCCTCGTGGTACTTCCTGCGCTACTGCTCCCCCGGCTACAGCGAGGGGCCGTTCGACCCCGCCGACGTCGCCCGCTGGATGCCGGTCGACCAGTACGTCGGCGGCGTCGAGCACGCGATCCTGCACCTGCTGTACATGCGCTTCTTCAGCAAGGTGCTCCGCGACATGGGCCTGCTCGACTTCGACGAGCCGATGCTGCGCCTGCTCAACCAGGGCCAGGTGATCAACGAGGGCAAGGCGATGAGCAAGACGCTCGGCAACGGCGTCGACCTCGGCAAGCAGATCGACCAGTTCGGTGTGGACGCCGTCCGCACCACTGTCGTGTTCGCCGGACCCCCGGAGGACGACATCGACTGGGCCGACGTGTCGCCGGCGTCCTCACTGAAGTTCCTCCAGCGGGCGTACCGGCTGGCCACCGAGGTGACCAGCGCTCCCGGAGCGGACGCGGCGTCCGGCGACGTCGCCCTGCGGCGGGTCACCCACCGCACGATCGCCGAGATCACCCAGCTCATCGAGTCCCAGCGGTTCAACGTGGCGGTCGCCCGCACGATGGAGCTCGTCAACGCCACCCGCAAGGCCATCGACACGGGCGCCGGCGCCGGTGATCCGGCGGTGCGCGAGGCGACCGCGTTCGTCGCCCAGTCGCTGTCGCTCGTCGCCCCCTACGTCGCCGAGGAGATGTGGGAGGCACTGGGACTGCCCCCGTCGATCGCCAACTCCCCCTGGCCGACGCCCGACCCCGCGCTGCTGGTCACCGAGTCGGTGACCATGGTCGTGCAGGTGCAGGGCAAGGTGCGCGCGAAGCTCGAGGTGTCGCCCGAGATCAGCGAGGACGACGCGGTGGCCGCGGCCCTCGCCGATGCCGCCGTGCAGCGGGCGCTGGCCGGTCGCGAGGTGGCCAAGGTGATCACCCGGCTGCCCCGGATGGTGAGCGTCGTCCCCGCCTGATCAGGCGATCCGGTCCGTGATTCGCGGGCCAGGCTCGACGTGCCACTCGCGGTGCACCTGAAGGGCGCCCGCGAGATGGTCGTCGTGGGTCACCACGATGAGCGCTCCCCGGTAATCGGCCAGGGCCGACACCAGCTGGTCGACCGAGTCGAGGTCGAGGTTGTTGGTCGGCTCGTCGAGCACGAGCAGCTGGGGCGCGGGGTCGGCGAACAGCACCCGGGCGAGCGCCACCCGGAACCGCTCCCCTCCCGACAGGGTCGAGGGCGGCTGCAGGGGCGCGTCGCGGGTCAGCTGGAACCGGGCCAGCAGCGCCCGGGCCTCGTGCGGCGTCCGGTCGGGCGCGGCGTCCCGCACCGCCTCGAGCACCGTGTCGAACCGGTCCAGCTCGTCGGTGCGCTGCCGCAGCCAGCCCACCGGGACGCCGACCGGCGTGGCGATGCGCGGGTCCCCGAGCACGGTCGCCGGGTAGGCGTCCGGTTCACCCACCTCCAGGTCCCCGAGCGCCCACGCGAGGAGCGTCGACTTGCCCGACCCGTTGGCGCCGGTGAGCCGGATCCGCTCCGGGCCCACGAGGTCCAGCCGGATGCCCCCGACGTCGAGGCCGAGCACCTGCTTGCCCGCGGGGACGGTGGTGTCGGGCAGGTCGACCCGGATGGGGTCGGCGGTCCGCGCGGCGGCGTCCGCCTCGGCCCGGGCGGCGCCGGCCCGTTCGAGCGCGGCCGAGTGCAGCTGCGACTTCGACCCGCTGTTCTTCTCGGAGCGGTTGGCGAAGTAGTCGGCGGCCCCCTTGCTCACGTTCCCCTTGGCCCGCTCCCGTCGGGCCGAGCGGTTGCGCTGCTGCTCGCGCTCCACCTCCGCCCTGGCCTGCGCCTTCGCCCGGGCCAGGTCGGCGTCCGCGTCGCGCAACTGGCGCTCGGCCGCCGCCTGGAGTTGGTCCCGGTACGCCCGATACTCGGAGAACGGCCCCCCGAAGGTCCGGACGCCGCGCGCGTCGAGGTCGACGATCGCCTCGACCCGCTCGAGCAGCTCGCGGTCGTGGGAGACGACGATGAGCACGCCGGGCCACCCCGACACCGCGTCGTACACGCGGGCCCGGGAGCGGGCGTCGAGGTTGTTGGTCGGCTCGTCGAGCAGGGTGACGTCCCACCCGGCCAGTTGCGCCCCGGCGAGGGCGACCTGGGTGGCCTGCCCCCCGGACAGCGACGTGGCCGGGCGGTCGAGCAGGTCGTCGCCGGCGTCCAACCCGAGGGCCTGGAGGACGCCGACCGCCCGCGGCTCGATGTCCCACGCGTCGCCGAGGGTGTCGAAGTGCGCGGGCTCGAGGGAGCCGGCCTCGATCGCCCGCAGCGCCGAGCGCAGCGGTGCGATGCCGAGGAGATCGGCCACGGTGGCGTCCGCCCGCTCGGCGACCTGCTGGTGGACGAACCCGACGGTGCCGACCGCCCGCACGGTGCCGGCGTCCGGGCGCAGCTCGCCTGCGATCAGCCGCAGCAGGGTGGACTTGCCGGACCCGTTGGCCCCGACGAGGCCGGTGCGGGCGGTCGGGAAGGTGCAGCTGAGGTGGTCGAGCACGGGGACGCCGTCGGGCCAGGCGAAGCTCAGGTCGTCGACGACGACGGCGGGTGACGAGGGTGACGTTCGGGGCATGGTGCTCCTCGGGTCGCAGGGCTGGGCCAGCGTCAGGCGCGAGCATCAGGGCTCTGTGCCGGTGTCACCGATCGGTCACGTCACACTCCTTGGTCGGGTGCGGCCACAGTAGTACGGCCGCTCCGGCGCGCGACAGCGGTTTTCCGGCGTCCGGTCAGCCGGTGCAGCTCACCAGTCCCACGCGCGCCTTGAGCGCGAGCACCCGGGCCACCTTCGCCGTCAGCGAGGCCGCGAACGCGTGGTCGGACGCCGCGCGCGCGAGGGTGTTGTCGACCATCGCCTCGATCGTGGCCGGGTCGGCGTCCATCGCGATGTCGCCGCCCGCGAGCAGGAACCGGGTGCCGCGTTCGGCCGCCGGCACCGCCGCGACCGACTTCGCGTTCCCGAGGTCGTCGGAGATCGCGACCCCGGTGTAGCCCAGCTGCTGCCGCAACAGCCCGGTGACGATGCGGCTCGAGAACACCGCCGCCACACCGGGGTCGATCTTCTCGTAGATCGCCGACGAGACCATCACCGAGGCGGCGCCCGCCCGGATCGCGGCGCGGAAACCGTCGAGGGACGGGGAGGACGTTGTCGTCGTGTAGTCGGTCGCCACGCCGAAGTCGGTGTTCGTGGTGACCGCTCCCAGCCCCGGGAAGTGCTTGGCCGACGCCGCGACACCGGCGCGCCCGAGCCCGTCGATGACGGCCCCCACCGAGCGGGCCACGCTCGTCGTCGTGGTGCCGTAGTTGCGGTGCAGCTGGCCGATGGGCGCGTTGGTGCTCACGTACTCGGGGGTCACGAGGTCGGTCACGGGGGCGAGGTTGTAGCGGACGCCGGCACCGTGCAGTTGGGCGCCGTAGGTGACCCACGCCGAGCTCAGGCCGCTCGTCGACCAGGTCGCCTGCTCGGTGGCGGCGGGGATGGTGGAGAACCCGGGCCCCTGGAGCCGTTGCACGAGGCCGCCCTCCTGGTCGGCCGACACGAGGACGGGGACACGCCCTCCGCCCGCCCGGACGATGGAATCCGTGAGCGCGCGGACGGCCGACTGGCTCATCACCGGCGTCTGGAGCAGGACGACCGACCCGATCCGCAGGTTGTGCAGGTGCGCGGACTCCTCGGGGCCGATCGACGACCCCTCGACCCCCATCATGTAGAGCTGGCCGACCTGCTCGGCCCGGGTGAGACTGGCCGCGAGCGTCTGGCAACTGGGAGTGCTGGTCGGCGTCACCGACGTCACGCTACCCGTGGCACTGGTGTGCGGGGCGCTGGCACTCGTGCGGGGCGCCGAGGCGCTGGACGCCGGTGCGCTCGCCGAGGAGGGGCTCGCCCCGGTGGTCGAGGACGCCGCGGAACTCGGCGTTGCGCTGGGGGTGAGCGAACCGCTGGCGCTGCTCGAGGACGTCGGGGTCGAGGCGCAGGAGGTGAGGGCCACGACCAGCAGCCCGAGCACCACGGCGTCGCGTCGTCGGGATCGCATCACAGTCCTCCGAGCTCCTCCCGGCTCACCATGGCGCTGGCCTCCTCGAGCTTGAGCAGCGCGTTCTCGACGACCTCGGTCATGGCCGGGTGAATCCAGTATTGACCTCGGGCGAGCCCCCGGTAGGACATGCCGAAGCTCATCGCCTGGATGAGCGACTGGATGAGGGACGCCGCGTAGGGGCCGATGATGTGCGCCCCCAGCAGCAGGCCGGTGTCGGGGTCGCCGAGCAGCTTGACGAAGTGCCGCTCGTCCTCGAGGGCCCAGCCGTGGGCGACGTCGGCATAGCGCTGCACCGCCTTGACGTACCGGCGTCCGGTGGCCACCAGGTGCTGCTCGGTGGCGCCCACCGAGGCGACCTGCGGGTGCGAGAACACCGCCTGCGGGATCGCCTCGTGCGGGGCGGCCCGCAGGTCGTCGGGATGCAGCAGGTTGTGCTGCACGGTGCGCATCTCGGCGTTGGCCACGTGCTTGAGCATGTGCGGGGAGCAGACGTCGCCGAGCGCCCAGACGTGGGGCGCCGTCGTGCGCTGGAACTCGTCGACGACGACGAACCCGTCGCGGGTCATGTCGACGCCGGCGGCGTCCAGGTTGAGCGTGTCGCCGTTGGGGATGCGGCCGGCGGCCAGCAGCACGACGTCCGCGGGGTAGTCGTAGTCGGTGCCCAGCTCGTCACGGCACAGCACGACGAGTCCCTGGTCGTCGGCCTCCAGGCCCACCACCTGCTGCCCGAGCCGGACGCTGACGTAGCCGGCCATCTCCTCGGTGAACGCCGCCGCGATGTCCTGGTCCTCCTGGCGGAGCAGGTGCTCCGAGCGGTTGATGACAGTGACCTTCGAACCGAGGGCCGCGAACACGTGGGCGAACTCCGCGGCGACGAACCCGCCGCCGAGGATCACCAGGCTGCGCGGCAACCGGTCGAGGCGCATGATCGTCTCGGACGTGTGCACCCGCCCGGCGACCTGGGGGGCGTCCAGCCCCGGGATCATCGGCCAGCGCGGCCGGCTGCCCGCGGCGAGCACGAACCGGTCGGCGGTGATCCTCGTGCCTCCGCCGTCGTTGAGGCGGATCGACAGCGTGTGCGGGTCGTCGAACGAGGCGGTGCCCTCGAACACGGTGACGTTGTCCGACTGCTCGCGCCAGCGGAGCCCGTCGCGGGAGATGGGGTCGATCCGGCCGAAGACGCGATCGCGGATCTGGTCGTATTGGGTCGCTCGCAGGGTGAGGTCGACGCCCAGCCGACCGGCCTCGCGCGGGGCGATCGCGTAGTCGGCGGGGATGACGAACATCTTGGTCGGGATGCACCCGTTGTTGAGGCAGGTGCCGCCGAAGACGCCCCGGTCGATGAGGGCGACCTTCATGCCGCTGAACCGCTCGTCGAGGAGCGAGTTGCCCGAGCCCGAGCCGACGATGGCCAGGTCGAAGTGGTCGTCGACGACATCCGAGGACAGGTCCATGACCGTCACTCTAGAGCGGCAGGCCGGTGGCTCTCCATTCCGTAGCCCGGGCCCGGTCCACCCGCCCGCGTCCAACCCCGGGCCGCGCACGAGTTGCTGGCGTTCTCTGCCGTTGCTGGCGTTCTCGACGCCCCCGGAGCAGAGTTCGCCAGCAACAGCGTCGAGAACGCCAGCCGCGGCAACGGGGCGGGGACGAGGGCGGCCCCGGGTAGGGTGCGGCCATGACGTGGACCCTCATCACCGGAGCCTCGGGCGGCATCGGGCGCGCCTTCGCCGCCGAGCTCGCCGCGCGCGGTCACGACCTCGTGCTCACCGCCCGGCGCGAGGACGAGCTGCGGGCGACCGCCGACATCATCGGGGCGCACGGCGTCCGCACCGAGCTGATCCCGGCCGACCTCTCCGACCCCGCCGGACGCCGGCACCTGCTCGACGAGCTGCGTGCCCGCGACCTCACGATCTCGATGCTCGTGAACAACGCCGGATTCGGGTCCATCGGCCGCTTCGCCGAACTGGACGCCGACCGGCTCGCCGACGAGGTGGAACTCGACGTCCAGACCGTCGTCCAGTTGAGCCGCGCCCTGCTCCCCGCGATGCTTGACGCCGGCCACGGCAGCATCGTCAACGTCGCCTCGACCGCCGCCTTCCAGCCGCTGCCGACCATGGCCGTCTACGCCGCGGCCAAGGCGTTCGTCCTGAGCTTCTCCCAGGCGCTGTGGGACGAGGTGCGCCACCAGGGCGTCCGGGTGATCGCGGTGTGCCCCGGCCCCACCGACACCGACTTCTTCGTCCGGGCGGGCGACGACGACGTGCTCACCGGACGCCGCACTCCCCAGCAGGTCGCGCTCACCTGCCTCGAGGCGCTCGACAAGGGCCGGCCCTACGTGGTGGACGGGCTGCTCAACACGGTGCAGGCCGAGGTGGCCAAGCGGACGCCGGTACGCGTGGCGATCCCGCTGGCCCGGGCCGTGGTCCGTCACCACGACTGACCGGACCGGGCCGGGGTCGGCTCACGACCCGGACGTGCCAACCTTGAACACGACGGTGTCGGTCGTGTCCAGCGCCTGGATCGACGCCTGGTAGTCACCCGCGGGCAGCTGGGCGGTGTAGGTCCACTGCTGCCACGTGCCGTCGTCCGCGCCCAGTTTCACCGTGCCCTGCACCACCGGCGCCCCACTGCTCGCCTGGGTGATCTGCAGCGTCGGCGCCGGGTTGCCGCGGAGGATGTAGCCGGTGAACCGCACCTGGCCCACCGCGACGATGTCGGCGCTCTGCGGCTGGTCGATCCACACCGGGCCGAGCGAGGGCTGGTCGTTCCAGAAGCCGGCGGCCCCCGTGTTGCCCAGCACCGGCACCGTCTGGTTGCCGTCGGACAGGAGCACCACCGGCAGGGGGTCGTGCAGCGAGGAGCGCACGGCGTTGACGGTGTAGTAGATCTGGTAGGCGGCGTCGATGGCCGTCACCCGGTCGGTGAAGGCGGCGTAGCTCGCCGCCGACAGGTCGACGTAGATCCGGTTGCCCCGAGTGGTGACCGAGTTGACGGTTCCGCCCTTCCACAGCGACTCGTACTGCGGATCGTTGGGCACGACGTTGAGCACGGCGCTCACCGCCGTGGCCATCGGCCCGCCCTGCGAGGGGAGCGTGCGCAGTTCCCGGTAGAACAGGTGGCTCTGGGTGCTCACGAAGTACACGGGCAGGCCCACCTGCATCGTGGGCATCGACGGCCCGGCGCTCACGGACGCCGACGAGCCGCTGACCTGGCCGGTGGCGGTGCCCGCAGGGGTGCCCGAGGGCGAGGTGAGGAAGGGCACGACCACGCCGATCCCGAGTAGCACGGCCGCGGCCAGGAGGAGCCCGCGCCACCAGCGGCGCCGGTCGGCCTCGGGCGTTGCGGGCTCGTTGTCGGGGTCGTCCTGCCGGGGCGCGTCACCGCTCATGGCACGCCCCGAACCGCCCGGGGGACGGGCGTGCGCGGCGTGCAGGTCATGGGTCATGGGCAACTTCGGTGTCGGGGGCGTGCGGCGTCATCGTCGTGGATCTCACGAATGGCGATTCACCGTTCCTCCCGATGATGCCCCATCTGCTGCCATCGGCGCAGGTCGGGGGTCCCCCAGATGGAGGGTCCGACCAAAAAAGGTGCTTGTCAGACGCCCGCGTAAGAGTGCAGGCCGGTGACGAAGAGGTTGATTCCGATGAAGTTGAACCAGAAGGAGCCCACTCCGACAAGCGCAATGATCGCCGCGTTGCGCCCGCGCCAGCCCGCGGTCGCACGTGCGTGCAGATAGCCCGCGTAGATGACCCAGGTGATGAGCGCCCACGTCTCCTTGGGATCCCAGCCCCAGAACCGTCCCCACGCGTACTCGGCCCAGATGGCGCCGGCGGCGACGGTGAAGGTCCACACCGGGAAGGCGAAGGCGTGCAGCCGGTAGGCGAACGTGTCGATCACCTCGCTGCGCGGCAGTCGCGCGACGTAGCCGCGGTCCACGGTGCCCTTGCGCTCGGCGCGGGCGCGCAGCAGGTATCCGATCGACGCGAGGCCGCCGACGTTGAGCGCCGCGCCCGAGATGAGGGCGGCGAGGATGTGGATGAGGAACCAGACCGAGTGCAGCGCCGGCACGAGCGGGCCGACGGACACGTAGAACACGGTGGCGGCGAGCCCGTCGCCGACCGCGATGAGCGCGGTGATGAAGATGCCGAGCCAGCGCATGCGCCCGCGCAGGGCCCACACGAGGTAGGCGAGCACGGCGAACAGCATCGCCGAGGTGACGAACTCGTACATGTTGCCCCACGGCGCCCGCTGGGCGGCGATCCCGCGGAACACCACGCCGGCGAGCTGGGCGGCCGCGGCGATGAGGGTCGCGAACAGCCCCAGCCGGGCGAACATGTCGCTGCGCAGCCGGGCCCCGTCGTGCCCGTCGTCGACGGACGCCGCTCCTCCCCCGGCCCGCACCGGCACCGCACGGAGGCTCGCCCACTCGACGGTGTGCGCCAGGAACGCCAGCAGGAACAGCACGGCGGCGGTGACGATCGCCAGGGACGAGAACTGGGCGGAACTCATGCCGCCGACCTCGAGCACGTTCACTTCTTGGCCTCCTCCTGCGCGCCGGCCGGCGCATCGTCTGCGGACTCGGTGGTGTCAAGGACGCCGGCGTCGCTCGACTGGTGTTCTGCCAGCGTCCGGGGCGGCGTGACCGGGTCGGCCCAGCCCCGCGACCGGACCTCGATGCCCTCGGGGTCGGACCCCGTGGCGGCGGCGACGAGCCCGCGCACGTCGTCGCTGAGACCGGTGCGGGCGTCGGCCCGGTCGAGCCCACCCGCCTCCGCAAGCATCGTGCCATCCGCCTGCCGGAGGAAACGAATCCACAACCGGCGTGGACGCATGAACAGGCTGAGGCACAGCCCGAGGACGGCAGCCCCGATCGACCCGACGGTGAGCCACAAGCCCGGGGTGCGGGAGATCTGTAGCCCGGCCCAGCGCGACCACCCGTCGAAGCTGATGCTGCCGAGGTGGTTGGGCAGGGTGTAGCTCTGACCGGGCGCGAGCTCGATACGGAGCAGGTCGTTGCCCTTCTTCACCTGGGTGAGCCCGGTGGTGTTGAGGGTGAAGACGTTCTCCGGGACGCCGCTCGCCGCCGCCGGCGGACCCGACCACACGTTGAGGAACACCCTCGGGTTGAGGGCATCCGGGAACACCGAGTGCGGGCCCTGCTGGGTGTCGATGACCGCAGTGGGCAGGAAGAAGCCCTGGAACGCGAGCCGCTGCGGCCGGGCGTCCGGCACCTTGATGACGCCGAGGGACTTGAAGTTCGTGTCGACGGGCTGGAACACGACCGGACCGGAGAAGGCCACGTTGCCCTGGCCGTCGCGGATGGTGACGTGCACGGCGTACCCGTGGGCGAGCAGGTGCACCTTGGTGCCGTCGATGGTCAGCGGGTGGTTCACCTGCAGGTCGCGGGTGGTCGTCGACCCGTCGGCGGTCACCTGGACCGTGGCATCGAACTCGCGGGCGGCCCCGGTCTGCACCGGGCCGGTCTCGAACGCGACGAGGAACCGCTTGAGGATCAGTGTGAAGGGGTTGAGCCGGTCGACGTTCACCATCGGCCCGGCGTGGAAGGCGTCGTACTGGGTGATCGTGTTGCTGAACCCCTCGCCCACGACCACCTGACTGGTGCCCTTGTAGCCGTACAGGTTGGTGATCGCGACGCCGACGAGCACGAAGATGGCGCTGATGTGGAACAGCAGGTTGCCGAACTCGCGCAGGTAGCCGCGCTCGGCGCTGATGCCGGGGACCTCGCCGGCGTCCCGGCGCACCTGCCGGTACCTGTTGCGCCGCAGCCACTCGGTGGCGGCGGCGACGGCGTCCTCGGACCCGGTGACCGGGTGCGACGCCGACTCGGGCAGCCGGTTCAGCCGGCTCGGCATCCTCGGGGGCGGCGTCCGCAACGCGCGGACGTAGACGCCGATCCGCGGGAGGATGCAGCCGATGAGGCTGAGGAACAGCAGCAGGTAGACGGCGCTGAACCACGGGGACGTGTACACGTGGTAGAAGCCGAGCGGCTGGTAGATCCGGTTGAGCAGCGGATGCGCCTTGGCGAAGTCGGACACCCGGATCGGGGTGACGCTCTCCTGGGGGATGAACGAGCCCGGGATCGCGGTGAGCGCGAGCAGGAACAGCAGCAGCAGCGCCGTGCGCATGCTCGTGATCTGGGTCCAGACCCAGCGCAGCCCCGCGCCCATCAGATCGGCGTCCCGAAGTTGACCGCCCACTGGCGCACGACCGCCATGAGGGAGTCCCAGACGCCGGTCATCAGCGCCACTCCGACAACGATCATCAACGCACCTCCGACGCGCTGCACGGCCAGCTGGTGCCGGCGGATGAACCCGACGGCGCGCCCCATGGCGACCATCGCCTGCCCGGCCACGAGGAACGGCACCCCGAGGCCCAGGGCATAGAAGAAGGCGAGCAACCCCCCGCGCCCCGCCGACCCCTCGTTGAGGCTGAGCGACAGCACGACCGACAGCGCCGGGCCGATGCACGGCGTCCACCCGACGCCGAAGACGACGCCGAGCAGCGGGGCCGCCGCGATGCCGAGCCGGGGCACCCGGTGGATGCGGAACTCGCGCTGCCCGAGCGGGATGATCCCCGCGTACACCAGGCCGAGGAGCACCGACACCAGCCCGACGACGAGCGAGATCGTGCGCTGGTGGTCGATGAGCGCGGCGCCGACCCGGCCGACGAGCGCCCCGCTGAGCACGAACACCACGGCGAAGCCGAGCACGAACAGTGCGGTGCCCAGCAGGGTGCGGCCCCGGTGGCCGCGTCCCTCCAGCACCTCCGACGCCCCCAGCCCGGTCGCGAAGGACAGGTAGCCGGGAAGGAGCGGCAGCACGCACGGCGAGAAGAAGCTCACCAGGCCCGCCAGCACGGCGACCGGCACCGCGAGCACCATGCTGCCGCCGAGCGCGTCCTTGACCCAGCCGGCCACGTCGAGCGGCACCAGCGCGGTGAGAGTCGAGAGGTCGGGCACGGGTGTCACTTCCCCCCGGCCACGTCGGTGATCGTGCCGGCGAGGGTCGCCTTGTCGACCTCGCCGATCACCCGGGCGGCGATGCCGCCCTTGGCGTCGATGACCAGGGTGCTGGGGATCGCGGCGGGCGGGATCTGCGAGAACTTGAGCAGCAGGGCCCCCGACGGGTCGTACAGGCTGGGGTAGGTGATCTTGAACGCCCGGACGAACGCCTTCGCGGGGGCGACATCGAGGTCGCGGGTGTCGATGCCGACGAACTGGGCGACGTCCTTGGTCTGCTCCGCCACCGCCTGCAACGTGGGGGCCTCGTGCCGGCAGGGGGCACACCACGATCCCCACACGTTGATGACGAGCACCTTGCCGGGGAAGTCGGCGGTGCTGAGCGGGGTGCCGTCGAGGGTCGTGCCGGACAGCACCGGCGCCTGGTCTCGGTGTCCGGGCGGAATGCGGGTGTAGCTGCCGTTGCCGACGGCGAACCCGCTCTGCAGGTCGACCCCGGTGCCCGAGCCGCACGCGGCCAGCCCGGTGGACAGCATCGCGCCGCCCACCAACCCCAGCACCCCGCGCCGGTTCATCCTCACGACGCGGTGGTCCCCTCGGGACCGCCGACGACCGGGCTGTTCGACCCGCTCGAGATGGCGTCCCCGGGGTAGCCCTGACGCAGCAGGTCACGGCACGGTTCGGCGTAGCTGACGCGGGTGATGTGCTCGCCGCGGAAGTGGAAGGTGGTGACGCTGCCCACCGTGCACTGCCGCTTGCGCGGGTCGTGCACCAGCCGGCGTCCCTCGGCGGCGAGCCGGGCGATCCAGATCGGCAGTTGGTGGCTGACGATGAGCGCCTGGCCCCCCTCGCCCACCTCGTGCGCGGCGTCGCGCACGGCGTCGACCATGCGCGCGGCGACCTGCGTGTAGGGCTCCCCCCACGACGGCACCGTGGGATTGCGGAGCAGCCACCAGTTGCGCGGCTTGCGCAGCGCCTCGTAACTGCGACCGAACACCTGGCCCTCGAAGTAGTTGGCGGCCTCGACCACCCGGACGTCGTTGACGACCTCGAGGTCGCGGCCGGTGGCGATCGGCGCGATCGTCTCCTGGGCGCGGGTGAGCGGCGAGCTCACGAGGCGGTTCAGCGGCACCTCGGCGAAGTACTCACCCAACCGGTCGGCCATCTGCAGCCCGTTGGCTGACAGGTGGAAGCCCGGGAGGCGTCCGTAGAGGACGCCCCGGGGGTTGTCGACCTCGCCGTGGCGGACGACGTGCACGAGGGTCGGCCCGACGGGGGGTGCCTGCTTCACGGAGTTCTCCTCATCCTGGGGGTGCGCCTGGGTTTACGAGAGGGCCGCGCGGGCGGCGACCGCCGCCTTCGGCAGCGCACTCACAATACAGTCGACGGCTGTGTCGTCATGGGCCGCGCTCACGAACCACACCTCGTAGCCGCTGGGCGGCAGGTGGATGCCCTCGTCGAGCATCGCGTGGAAGAACGCGGCGAACGCCTTCGTCGACTGGCCCTGGGCGCCCGCGTAGTCGGTGATGCGGGCGTCCTCGGGGGTGCCCTTCGGCATGAAGAACACCGAGAACATGCTCCCGGCCGTGTTGATGACGTGCGGGACCCCCGCGACCGCGAGGGCCTCGTGCACCGCCGTGCGGATCGTGCGGGAGACCGCGTCGATGTGGGCGTAGACCTCGGGGGTGGCGAGCCTCAGGGTGGTGGCGCCGGCGGCGGACGCCACCGGGTTGCCCGACAGCGTGCCCGCCTGGTAGATCGTCCCCACGGGGGAGAGGTACTGCATGAGCTCACGGCGCCCGCCGAACGCCGCGGTGGGGAAGCCCCCGCCCATGACCTTGCCGAAGGTCATGAGGTCGGGCACGACCCGGTCGACGCCGAACTGGCCGCTACGGGTGACGCGGAATCCGGTCATCACCTCGTCGCTGACGAACAGCGCCCCGTGCGCGTGCGCGATCCGCTTGAGGAACGCGTTGAAGTGCTCGGGCCTCCCGTCCGGGCCGGGCTCGACCCCCGGCTCGATGACGCCCATGTTGCCCGGCGCGGCCTCGGTGATGAGGCATGCGATCTCGTCGCCGTGTTCGGCGAAGATCGCCTCGACCGCCGCCCGGTCGTTGTACGGCGCGACGAGGGTGTCCGCGGCCACGGCATCGGGGACGCCGGGACTCCCCGGCACCGCGAGGGTCGCCAGGCCCGACCCCGCCGCGACGAGCAGCGAGTCGACGTGGCCGTGGTAGCAGCCGGCGAACTTGACGATCTTGGAGCGGCCGGTGATGCCGCGGGCGAGCCGCAGCACGCTCATCGTCGCCTCGGTGCCCGAGCTGACCAGCCGCACCTGCTCGACCGGCGTCCGCCTGATGATCGTCTCGGCGAGCACGATCTCGTTCTCGGTGGGGGCGCCGTAGCTGGTGCCCCGCGCGGACGCCTCGACGACGGCGTCCAGCACGACCGGGTGGGCGTGGCCCAGCAGCATCGGGCCCCATGACCCGATGAGGTCGACGAGTTCGTTGTCGTCGGCGTCGATGAGATAGGCACCGCGCGCCCGCTTGATGAACCGGGGCGTCCCGCCGACGGACTTGAACGCGCGCACCGGCGAGTTGACCCCTCCCGGGATCGAGCGGGAGGCCCGCTCGAACAGTTCCTGGGACGTGAGGTCGGTGCTCATGCGGTGATCCGCCCTTCGCGGTAGCGGCGGGCCCACTCGAGGGCCCAGTAGGTGAGGACGATGTCGGCGCCGGCGCGGACGAAGGCCAGCAGGGTCTCGTCGATCGTGCGGTCGCGGTCGAGCCAGCCGTTGGCGGCGGCCGCCTCGACCATCGAGTACTCGCCCGAGACGTTGTAGACGGCGACCGGCACCTGGACGGCGTCCCGGACGTCGCGGAGCACGTCGAGATAGGGCAGCCCGGGCTTCACCATCACCATGTCGGCGCCCTCGGCGAGGTCGAGGAGGGTCTCCCGGAGCGCCTCGCGGCCGTTGGCGGGGTCCTGCTGGTAGGTCTTCCGGTCGCCCGTGAGGCTGCTCGACACGGCTTCGCGGAACGGTCCGAAGAACGCCGAGGAGAACTTGGCCGAGTAGGCGAGGATCGAGACGTCGCTGTGGCCGGTCTGGTCGAGCCTGGCGCGGATCGCGGCGACCTGGCCGTCCATCATGCCGCTCGGGGCGACGACGTGCGCCCCGCAGCTCGCGTGCAGCGCCGCCATCTCCGCGTAGCGCTGCACGGTCGCGTCGTTGTCGACGACGCCGTCGGGGGTGAGCACGCCGCAGTGCCCGTGGTCGGTGAACTCGTCGAGGCACACGTCGCTCATCACCAGCAGGTCGTCGCCGACCTCGTCGCGCACCGCGCTGATCGCCTCGGAGAGGATGCCGTGCGGGTCGAGCGCGCAACTGCCCTCGGCGTCCTTGACCTCGGGGACGCCGAACAGCATGATCCCGGCGAGGCCGGCCTCGGCGGCGTCGGCGGCGGTGCGCCGGATGGTGTCGAGCGTGTGCTGGACGACGCCGGGCATCGAGGAGATGGGACGCGGCTCGCGCAGGCCCTCGGCGACGAACGCAGGGAGGATCAGCTGACCCGGATGCACCCGGTGCTCGCGGACCATGGCCCGCATGACGGGGGTGGCGCGCAGGCGTCGGGGACGGATCGGGAGAGGGCTGGGCACGGGGGCAAGGCTACCCCGCCGCGCTGGGGCCCCGGTCACGACGACTTGCGCCGCCGCCTGCGCCGCTGCGACGGCTTCTTGACCTCCGCGCCCCGCGCGAGGAACTCCGCGCGACGCCGGGCGGCGAACTCGGCCAGCTCGTCGGCGAGGGTGATGGCGCTCGGCGTGGACGCCAGCACGTCGACCCGCAGGCCGTGCTCCTCGCAGGTGGCGGCGGTGGCGGGCCCGATCGCGGCGATGATCGAGCAGGCGTGCGGCTTGCCGGCGATGCCGACGAGATTGCGCACGGTGCTGGACGACGTGAAGATCACGGCGTCGAACTCGCCGGTCTTGATCGCCTCGCGGGTCTCGACGGGCGGAGGCGCGGCGCGCACGGTGCGGTAAGCCGTGACGTCCTCGACCTCCCACCCGAGCTCGGTGAGGCCGGTGACCAGGGTGTCGACGGCGATGTCGGCGCGCGGGCAGAACACCCGGTTGATGGGGTCGAGCAGGTCGTCGTAGGCGGGGAACTCCGCGGCCAGGCCGGACGCCGAGTGCTCCCCGACCGGCATGAGGTCGGGCACGATGCCCCAGTCGCGCAGCGACTGCGCGGTGGAGTCGCCGACCACCGCCACCCGGACGCCGCTGAACACCCGGGCGTCGAGGCCGTACTCCTCGAGCTTGTCGCGCACCGCGCGGACCGCGTTGACCGAGGTGAAGACGACCCACTCGTAGTTGCCCTCGACGAGTCCGCGGATAGCCCGGTCGAGCAGTTGCGGCTGGCGGGGCGGCTCGACCGCGATCGGCGGCACCTCCTCGGGGCAGGCGCCGTGCATCCGCAGCCGGCCGATGAGGCTCGCCGACTGCGACTTCGTGCGCGGGACGAGCACCCGCCAGCCGAACAGCGGCTTGTTCTCGAACCACTCGGTGAGCTGGGCGGAGGCGGCGTCCCCCAGGACCACCGTGACCGGCGCGTCGTCGTCGGCGTCGAACAGGTCGGGCGAGAGCCGCCCGAGGGTGGTGCGGGCGGTCTCCTGGTGGGTGGTGGTGCCGTTCGCGGTGGCGATCACCGCCTCGTCGGGGGTGCGCCCGGAGCGCAGCGCGCACGCGACGACGTCGTCGAGGGCCGCGACCGTCGAGGAGATCACCTGGTTGCCCGGCCCCGGGCCCTGGCCGCCGCGACCGGCGTCCGGCACCAGCTGGACGCAGGACCGGCTGAGGTCGATCCCGGCGAACTCCGGCACCGCCGTCTGGGGCGAGATGCCGGGCACCACGTGGATGTCCACGCCGGACGCCGCGCAACTGCCCGCCTCGACCGCGCCGCGGCCGTCGAGGAACGGGTCGCCCCAGAACAGCCGCACCACCTGCCGGGCCTCCGCCAGGGCGTTGAGGCACTCGGCGGCCCGTTCGGTGGGACCGGCCCCGGCGAGCCGGCGCACGGCGACACCCTCGGGGAGCGAGACGATCGGTTCGGCGAGCATGGCGACCAGCCGCGGGTCGTCGACGAGAACGAGATCGGCCGTGCGCAGCGCCTGGAGGGCACCCAGCGTGAGCAGCAGGGGGTCACCGGGGCCAGCCCCGACGAACACCACCCGGGACGCCGGGCTGTCGGGGTCGTGGAGTGCACTCATGCGCTCACCCATCCGTTCTGTCGTCCGTCCTACCCGGTCAACTGGGCGAGGACCCGGCGGGCCGCCCGGTCACCCAGGTCGTCGGCCTCGTCGGTGGGGGCGCTCGACTGGTCGGCGATCAGCTGCACGCCGCCCGAGGCACCTTTTCTTCCAGTTACCACCGTCAATGTCAACTGCTCCCCGCTGTTCCCGGCGGCGACCTCGGCGAAGGCGCCGACGGGCGCGAGGCAGCCTGCCTCGAGCGTGGCGAGGAACCGGCGTTCCGCGGTGACCGCTGCCCGGGTCGCCGGGTCGTCGAGGGCGGCGGCGAGCCCTCGCACAGGGCTGTCGTCGCGGCACTCGAGGGCGAGGGCGGCCTGACCCGCGGCCGGGAGCAGCGTGGCGATCGGCAGGACGAGCGCCGGGACGCCGGCCACCTGCGTGCCGTCGGCGTCGAGGCGTCCGAGGCGGCGCAGGCCGGCCGCGGCCAGCACGGTGGCGTGCACCTCTCCGCGGCGCACCCGGTCGATGCGGGTGTCGACGTTGCCGCGCACCGCGACGAAGCGGGGGCTGACGCCGCGGTCGGCGGCGAGGGCGGCCAGTTGCAGCTCGCGCCGCGGGGACCCGGTGCCGATCACGGTGTCGTCGTCCCACTGCTCGGGCGGCAGGCCGACGATGACGTCGCGGGCGTCCTCCCGGGCCGGTACCGCGACCAGCACGAGTCCGGGGGCGGGCGCCACCGGGAGGTCCTTGAGCGAGTGGACGGCGAGGTCGACGGTGCCGTCGAGCACGGCCTCGCGGACGGCGACCGCGAACACGCCCGTCCCGCCGATCTCGGTGAGCTTGCGCTGGTCGCGGTCGCCGTGGGACTCGATG
>DATAKK010000052.1:0-6640 GCA_036261615.1 Propionibacteriaceae bacterium
CTCGCCCTGGGAACCGGTCGAGATCAGCACTTGGCGCTCGACCGGCAGGTCGGCGAGCTCCTTGGCCTCGACCATCACGCCGGGCGGGATGGTGAGGTAGCCGAGATCGCGGGCGACCCCCATGTTGCGGACCATCGACCGACCCACGTAGGCCACCTTGCGGCCGTGTGCCGCGGCGGCGTCCATCACCTGCTGGACGCGGTGCACGTGGGAGGCGAAGCAGGCCACGATGATGCGCTGGTCGCTCTTGGCGAAGACGCCCTCGAGGACCGGGGAGATGTCCTTCTCCGACGTCGTGAAGCCGGGCACCTCGGCGTTGGTCGAGTCGGTGAGGAAGAGGTCGACGCCCTCGTCGCCGAGGCGGGCGAACTCGTTGAGGTCGGTGATCCGGCCGTCGAGCGGCAGCTGGTCCATCTTGAAGTCGCCGGTGTGCAGCACCGTGCCCGCCGCGGTGCGGATCGCGACCGCCATGGCGTCGGGGATCGAATGGTTGACGGCGAGGAACTCGAGGCTGAAGGCGCCCGTGGTGACGCGGTCGCCCTCGCGCACCAGCCGCAGGTCGTACTTGCGGATCTGGTGCTCGCGCAGCTTCTCCTCGACGAGGGCCAGCGCGAGTCGCGAGGCGTAGATGGGGATGTCGGGGCGCTGCCGCAGGAGGTAGGGCACGGCGCCGATGTGGTCCTCGTGACCGTGGGTGAGCACGAGCGCGCGGACGTCGTCGAGTCGGTCGGCGATGAGATCGAATCCGGGCAGGATGAGGTCGACGCCCGGGTGGTCGTCCTCGGGGAACAGGACGCCGCAGTCGAGCAGCAACAGCTCGCCGTCGATCTCGAAACTCGCCATGTTGCGCCCGACGTCGCCGAGGCCGCCCATCGGAACGATCCGCAGGACTCCGGGTTTCAGTCGTGGTGGGGTACGCAGGCCAGTCGTCGCGGTAGACACCTCGCCAGCCTAACGTGGAGGAAGCGACCCCCGGGCGCGCCGCTAGGCTGGCCCGGTGAGCCAGACCCCCTCGCACGACCACCCCTCGACCCCGCCGTCGGTGCGTCTCGCCCTGCCGTCGGAGGCGCCCGCCGTGGCGGCCATCCAGCGCCGGGCGTGGCTGCGCGACCCCGTGATGGCCCCGGTCGCCGCCGCGGTCGACCTCGAGGCGGCGGCGTCCGCGTGGGAGCGCGCCATCCTCGCCCCGCCGATGGCGCACTACCGGGTGCTGGTCGCCGTCCAGCCCGCGGCCGACGACGCGCGGCGCCAGGTCGTCTGCGGTTTCTCCGCCTTCGGGCCCAGTGACGACCCGGACGCCGACGACGACGACATCCTCGTGGCCGAGTTCGTCATCGACCCGCCCGCGGAGGGGCTGGGCCACGACGGCCGGCTGCTCAACGCCGTGGCCGACACCGCCCGCGCGGACGGGTACCACCGCCTCACCTGGTGGCTCGCCAGCACCGATGACGGGCTGCGCGCCTGGCTCACCGAGACCGGGTGGGCCCCGGACGGGGCGCACCGCGAGATCGCCACCGAGGACGAGTCGGTGCGGGTCAAGCAGGTGCGCCTGCACACCGGCGTGTGACCCCGGACGCCGTTCAGGGAAGTCCGGTGAGGGGCACGTCGCGGCCAGAGAGGTGCACCCGCAACCCGCCGTCGGTCGCCTGCACCGACTGGTAGGTGAAGCCCTGAGGGGCAGGAAGGCTGATCCTGCGGGCGAGCGACTCCGCCGCCGACGCCAACGCGGAGGTCGGCAGGTCGACGCCGGCCACCGTCGCCTTCGGCTCGCTCAGCACCAGCCGGTGGGTGGTGGGATCGATCCGCGGGACGGCGCTGATCGACACCGCCACCTGGGCGCCGAGCAGGTCGACCGTGCCGGTGAAACTCGCCCGATCGCCCCCCGCGGAGGTGATCCGGGCTCGCCCGTGCTGCGACACCACCGCCCACGAGGCCGTGGCGTACACGTCGAGGGTGCCCGCGACGGCCTGCTGGGGATGCAGCAGGTTCCGCACGTCCCGGGCGTCCACCCGGACGTCGGACACCGTGATGTCCTCCCCGTCGCGCTGGAAGGTGAGCCGCGGCGAGGTGACCGTCGCCGTGGGCACGGTGCCGGTGACGACGTCGGCGACGAACGGCCAGCCCCCGATGTCGACGGCGATCGGCTGCGAAGTACCCGCCAGTTGCTGCAGCTGGGTGGCCGCCTGCCGCTCCACCAGCCGGCGGGCCACCTCGTCGAGCACGGCCGCGACCACGACGAGCAGCACCAGGCTGACGAGGAGGGCGACCAGGCGCCGGCGTCCCCTAGCGGCCATCGGTGTCCTGCTGGCCGAGTCCGAGCAGGGCGTCGATGCCGAACGTGAGGCCCGGCCGCTGCGGCACGGACTTGACCGCGAGAACGACTCCCGGCATGAAGCTCACCCGGTCGAGGGAATCGTGCCGGATGGTGAGGGTCTCCCCGAGGCTTCCGAAGAGCACCTCCTGGTGGGCCACCAGCCCCGCCAGGCGCACGGAGTGCACCCGGACGCCGTCGACCGACGCACCCCGCGCGCCGTCCAGCTCGTCGGTCGTGGCGTCGGGCATCTCGCCCAGCTCGGCTGCCTGCCGTGCCTCGGCCATGCCGCGGGCGGTGGCGATCGCCGTGCCCGAGGGGGCGTCCGCCTTGTTCGGGTGGTGCAGCTCGACGATCTCGGCCGAGGTCATGTGCGCGGCCGCCTGCCGGGCGAACGACATCATGAGCACCGCGCCGATGGAGAAGTTGGCCGCGATGAGAACGCCGCAGCGTGGATCGGACCCGAGCATCGCCCGCACCCGCTCCAGCCGCTCGGCGGTGAACCCCGAGGTGCCGACGACGACGTGCAGCCCGCGGTCGAGGCACCACTGCAGGTTGTCGAGCACCGCCCCCGGGTGGGTGAAGTCGACGACGACATCGGCGGCCGCCGCCGGTTCCCGGTCGTCACCGGCATCGATCCGCGCGACCAGGTCGAGGTCGGGGTCCGCCTCCACCGCGCGGCACACCTCGCCGCCCATCCGGCCGCCGGCCCCGAACACCGCCACCTTGATCATCGTCAACCCCGTTCTCCTCGTTCCGCGGTTCAGGCTACCGGGCCGGGCCGGCGTCCCTCATGACGCGTCGGGCGGGTTCTGGGGTTTCTCCGGTGACGGGCGATGACTGGTCCTACGCTCGACGGATGGCCCCCGACGCGGATCTCAGCCTCGCCCGCGCCGTGTGGGTCGACCCCCGCCTCGTCGTCGTGCCGCACGAGTGGACGGTGCACGCCCCCGGGGCGAGCTGGGCGCTCGTCTCGAGTCCCACCGGATCGATCGCGCTGTCGGGGCACCATCTCGTCGGCGACGACCTCGAGCGGGTGCCGCTGGTTCCGGACCTCCACGGCCCGTGGGCCCCCGATCGTCTCCCCCACCTCGCCCACCACGCGCGGCTGCGGGCCGAGGGGCCGGTCGTCGTGCCCGACCTGCTCACCCGGCAGCTGGCGCTCGTGGGCAGCGTCGGGGGTCACGTGCGCTACGCCACGTCGCTCCAGATCGCGCCGGTGATCGACGCCGTCTTCGGCGCCCGCGCCCGGGAGCGGGTCCTCGGACCGGTGTTCGGTCGCCGCGGCATCGACCTGCGTGTGTGGGCACCGACAGCGGCACACGTGCGGGTGCACCTGTGGCGGCCCGAGACTCCGGACGCGGACGCGGTGGTGCTGCCGATGCGCCGCGACGACGACGGAACCTGGTCGGCGTCCCTGCCGACGGGCATGCGCGACGGCACGTACCTCTACGAGGTGATCGCCCCCCGTCCCGGCCGGCCGGGACGGGAGACCGCCCTGGTCACGGACCCCTACTCGACGGGCCTCACGCTCAACAGCCGCCGGTCGGTGCTCACCGACCTCGGCGATCCCCACTGGTCGCCGCCCGGGTTCACCAGCAGTAGCGGCCCGCCGCTCGCCCAGCTCGTCGACGCCACGGTCTACGAACTGCACGTGCGCGACTTCAGCTGGTCCGACCCGCTCGTGCACCCCGCCCACCGGGGCACCTACCTCGCCTTCACCGACGACGGCCTCGGACGCCGCCACCTCGCCGCCCTCGCCGGGGCCGGGCTCAACACGGTGCACCTGTTGCCCTGCTTCGACTTCGCGTCGGTGAACGAGGACGTCGCCGCCCAGGTGCATCCGACGGGCCTCACCGACCAGCTGCCCGACTCGCGCCGGCAGCAGGAGATCGTCAGGGCGTGCGCGGACGCCGACGGGTTCAACTGGGGCTACGACCCGTTGCACTGGGGGGTCCCCGAGGGGGCGTACGCCAGTTGTTCGGCCGCCGCCCACGGGGGCACCCGGGTGCGCGAATTCCGCCAGATGGTCACCGCCCTCCACGACCTCGGCCTGCGGGTCGTGCTCGATCAGGTGTTCACCCACACCGTCGCCTCCGGCCCCGACCCGCGGGCGGTGCTCGACCGGGTCGTGCCCGGCTACTACCACCGCCTCGACGCCCTCGGCAGGGTCTGCGACTCGACCTGCTGCAGCAACGTGGCCACCGAGCACGTCATGGCCGAGAAGCTCATGGTCGACCTCGTCGTCCGGTGGGCCCGCGACTACCGGGTCGACGGGTTCCGCTTCGACCTCATGGGCCACTCGAGCGCGGCGAACATGCTCGCCGTCCGGGAGGCGCTCGACGCCCTCGTCCCGGAACGCGACGGCGTCGACGGCCGGCAGGTCTACCTGTACGGTGAGGGCTGGAACTTCGGCGAGGTCGCCGACAACTCCCGATTCGTCCAGGCGACCCAGGGACAGGTGCACGAGGCCCGGATCGCCACCTTCACCGACCGGCTCCGGGACGCTGTGCGCGGTGGCCGGCCCACCGACGAGGACCCGACGGTGCCGGGTTTCGCCAGCGGGCTCGCCGAGCGTCCCGGCGTCCGGCTCGCGCACGCCACCGACCTGCTGCAGCTCGGGCTGGCGGGCAACCTCGCCGACTTCTCGTTCCGGTCCGCCCGCGGTCACCGCACCAGCGGCGTGCACCTCGTCTACGAGGGGCAGCCGGCGGGTTACGCGCTCGAGCCGTGGGACGTCATCACCTACGTCGACGCGCACGACAACGAGACCCTGTGGGACGCGCTCACCTACAAGCTGCCGCGCGGCCTCCCGATGTCTGACCGGGTGCGGCTCAACACCCTCGCGCTGGCCTGCGCCACGCTCGCGCAGACCCCGGTGCTGTGGCACGCCGGCAGCGACCTGCTGCGCAGCAAGAGCCTCGACCGCAACTCCTTCGACTCCGGCGACTGGTTCAACCGCCTCGACTGGAGCGGCGCCGACAACGGCTTCGGCCACGGCCTGCCGCCCGCCCCCGAGAACCGCGGACGCTGGCCGCTGGCCGCCCCGCTGCTCGCCGACCCGTCCCTCAAGCCGGACGCCGACGACGTGCGGTTCGCCGCCGCCTGCGCGGCCGACCTGCTCCGCATCCGGTTCAGCAGCCCGCTCTTCCGGTTGGGGGACGCGGCGGCGATCCGGCGCAAGGTGGGGTTCCCGGCCTCGGGCACCCCCCAACAGATCCCGGGAGTGGTGGCCGAGGTCATCGACGACACCCTGGGCGAGCCCCGCGACCCGGAGCGGGCCGGCGTCCTCGTCGTGTTCAACGCGACCGGATCCGGCGTCCGGCAGCACCTGCCGAGTCTCGCGGGCCGGGATCTGACCCTGCACCGGGTGCAGGCCGCAGGGACCGATCCGGTGGTCCGCTCCGCCTCCTGGAACGGCGACACCGCCACGGTTCCCGGAAGAACCGTGGCGGTGTTCGACATCCTGCCGGCGGGCGGCGCGGGGGTCACGCCTGGGCGGCGGCCTCCTCGACGACGGGGATGAGCGAGAGCTTGCCCCGGTCGTCGATGTCGCTGATCTCGACCTGCAGCTTCTGACCGACGCTGAGGACGTCCTCGACGTTCTCGACGCGCTGGTTGTTGTTGAGCTGCTTGAGCTTGCTGATGTGCAGCAGGCCGTCCTTGCCGGGCATGAGCGACACGAACGCGCCGAAGGTCGTCAGCTTGACGACCGTGCCGAGGTAGCGCTCGCCCTTCTCGGGCATCTGCGGGTTGGCGATCGCGTTGACCGCGGCGCGCGCGGCCTCGGCCGCCTCGCCGTTGTCGGCGCCGATGTAGATCGTGCCGTCGTCCTCGATCGAGATGTTCGCGCCGGTCTCGTCCTGGATCTGGTTGATCACCTTGCCCTTGGGGCCGATGACCTCGCCGATCTTGTCGACGGGGATCTTCACGGTGATGATCCGCGGGGCGAACGGGCTCATCTCGTCCGGACCCTCGATCGCCTCGCCCATGACCTCGAGCAGCGTGTAGCGCGCCTCGCGGGCCTGGAACATCGCCTTGGCCAGCTCGGCGGCGGGGATGCCGTTGAGCTTGGTGTCGAGCTGCAGCGCCGTGACGAAGTCCTTGGTGCCGGCGACCTTGAAGTCCATGTCACCGAGGGCGTCCTCGTCGCCGAGGATGTCGGTGAGCGTGACGTACTGGGTCTGCCCGTCGATGGTCTCGCTCATGAGGCCCATCGCGATGCCCGCGACCGGCGCCTTGAGCGGCACACCCGCCTCGAGCAGCGACAGGGTCGACGCGCAGACCGAGCCCATCGAGGTCGAGCCGTTCGACCCGAGCGCCTCGGAG